>NZ_JBHZTA010000002.1:0-543105 GCF_042879215.1 Kocuria arenosa
AAGAACGAGTCCATGCCGAAGGTCCGGGCCTCGTCGGGGACGATGGGCACGATCCGGTGGCCGAACTCCTTCTCCCGCAGGAGGTCCTTCAGGATCCGCACGAAGGCCATGGTGGTGGCGGCCATCTGCTTGCCGGAGCCCTTCTTCGCGGACTTGTACGCGGCGTCGGTCGGCAGCGCGATCTCGTGCTGCTCGTGCGGGCGGTCCGGGACGAAGCCGCCGAGCTCCTTCCGGCGCTCGAGCAGGTACTTGACCTCGGGCGAGTCCTTGCCGGGGTGGTAGTACGGGGCGCCGTAGAGGTCGCTCTCCAGCTCCTCGTCCGAGATGGGGATGCGCAGGTGGTCGCGGAAGGCCTTGAGGTCCTCCAGGGTGAGCTTCTTCATCTGGTGGGTCGCGTTGCGCGCCTCGAAGTGGCTGCCCAGGCCGTAGCCCTTGACGCCCTGCGCCAGGACCACGGTCGGCTGGCCCTCGTGCTCGGTCGCGGCCTTGTAGGCGGCGTAGACCTTCTGGTAGTCGTGCGCGCCGCGCTTGAGCTCCCAGATCTCGTCGTCGGTCATGTCCGCGACGAGCTCCTTGGTGGCCGGGGACTTGCCGAAGAAGTGGTCGCGGATGAATCCGCCGGACTCGGCCTTGAAGGTCTGGAAGTCGCCGTCCAGGGTCTCGTTCATGATCCGGACCAGCTCGCCGTCCTCGTCCTTGGCGAGCAGCTGGTCCCACTCGCGGCCCCAGAGGACCTTCACGACGTTCCAGCCGGCGCCGCGGAAGAAGGCCTCCAGCTCCTGGACGATCTTGCCGTTGCCGCGCACCGGCCCGTCCAGTCGCTGCAGGTTGCAGTTGATCACGAAGGTGAGGTTGTCCAGCTTGTCATTGGCGGCCAGCTGGAGGAGGCCGCGCGACTCCGGCTCGTCCATCTCGCCGTCGCCCAGGAACGCCCACACGTGCTGGTCGGAGGTGTCCTTGATGCCGCGGTTGTGCAGGTAGCGGTTGAACTGCGCCTGGTAGATCGCGTTCATCGGGCCGATGCCCATGGACACGGTCGGGAACTGCCAGAAGTCCGGCATCGAGCGCGGGTGCGGGTAGGAGGGCAGACCGTTCGGGGCCTTCGTCTTCTCCTGCCGGAACCCGTCGAGCTGCTCCTCGGTGAGCCGGCCCTCGAGATAGGCGCGCGCGTAGTTGCCGGGGGCCGAGTGGCCCTGCCAGAACACCTGGTCGCCGCCGCCGGGGTGGTCCGGGCCGCGGAAGAAGTGGTTGAGGCCCACTTCGTAGAGGGTCGCCACGCCGGCGTAGGAGGAGATGTGCCCGCCCACCCCGATCTCCGGGCGCTGGGCCCGGTGCACCATCACGGCGGCGTTCCAGCGCAGGAACGCGCGGTAGCGCCGCTCGATCTCCTCGTCACCGGGGAACTCCGGCTCCTGGTCCACCGGGATCGAGTTCACGTAGTCGGTGGTGGTGACCATCGGCACGCCCACGCTCTTCGCGCCGGCGTGCTGGAGGAGGGCGCGCATGACGTACTGCGCGCGCTCCGTGCCCTGCGTCTCGATCAGGCCCTCGAAGGACTCGATCCACTCCCGGGTCTCCTCGGTGTCGGAGTCCTTCAGGTTGTTGGTCAAGCCACTCAGGATGTGGTGGTTGCTGGATGAAGGCACGTTCAACCTCTCTTCGTCGAGTTGCCCGACGGAACCCGGGCGGGTGCGCGCGCGAGGACGCGGCCGGGTCGTCCGACAGTCTCAAAATACCCGTTGCCCGTTCCGCTGTCCGGACGCCACCCGGAACGGGTGGACGTCCGGGAACCGGCCCGTCGTGCGGATCGCGCCGCCGGGGCTGTCTCGGGCGTACGGAGTGTCTGTTGGGACCATGCTTCCACACCCGGGGCGGGCCGTCACACGGCGCGTCGCCCCACGATTCGGAGGCGCTCACCGTGCGGGAGCTTGAAAGACTTCCTGATCCGGTGTTGTCTGGACGGTGAAGCCGGTATCCGGCCCGCCACCGTGCCCCCGCGGTCCGCCGACGGGCAGGCGGAGCCCAGCACCGGTACGCAGTGCGCGGTCGTCGTTCGTCGGCCCGATCCCAGAAGGAGCAAGAACAGTGAGCGAGGCCAAGACCACCGCGGGTGACGCGGTAGTCCAGCTCGGTTTCAAGGATGGCGACTACATCCAGGAGTTCGGATACGACGAGGACGTCGACCTCGACCTGAGGGACGGCATCGAGGAAGTGATCGGGACGGACCTGCTCGACGAGGACGACCAGGAGGTCGTCGACGCCGTGCTCCTCTGGTTCCGCGAGGGCGACGGCGACCTCGTCGACACGCTGGTGGACGTCACCACCACCCTGGACGACGGCGGCGTGGTGTGGGTGCTGACCCCCAAGGCCGGGCGCGACGGCTATGTGCCGCCCGCAGAGGTCCAGGAGGCCGCGCCGACGGCGGGTCTGCACGTGACCACCACCGCACGCGTCAGCGCGGACTGGGCCGCGACCCGGCTCATGCCCAAGCGCAACGTCTGACCGGCCGTCACGGACCCCACCGGAGGAGACCACGCATGCTCGAGATCGGCACCCCCGCCCCGGACTTCACCCTCAAGAACCAGTTCGGCGAACCGGTCACCCTGAGCGCCCTCCGCGGCCGCCCCGTGGCGATCGTCTTCTACCCGTTCGCCTTCTCCGGGGTGTGCACCGGCGAGCTGTGCCGGCTCCAGGACAGCCTCTCCGTGTTCGACGACGCCGGGGTGAAGCTGCTCGCGGTGTCCGTGGACTCGAAGTACACGCTGCGGGCGTTCGCCCGGGAGGAGTCCTTCGACTTCGACCTGCTCTCCGACTTCTGGCCCCACGGGGAGGTGGCCCAGCGCTACGGGGTGTTCGACCCGGTGGCCGGTCTCGCGGAGCGGGCCACCTTCGTGCTGGACGCGGAGGGTGTCGTCGTCGACGCCTTCGGGGCCGAGCGCGGCGCGCCGCGGGAGCTCGAGGCCTACCGCACCGCCCTCAGCAAGCTGCACGGCTGAGCCCGGCCGGCCCGGTCCCGAAACGAGCAGCGATGTCCACCGTCCGCGCCGGCTACGGCGCTCCTGTGCACCCGGACCAGTTCCCCGACCCCGACGCCGCCGGGCTCGAGGCCGGACTGGCCGAGGCGGCCGCGCTGCTGGGCGGCCGGCGGACGGCCGTCCTGACGGGCGCGGGCATCAGCACCGACTCCGGGATCCCGGACTACCGGGGCCCCGGCTCCACCCCGCGCACCCCCATGACCTTCGACGAGTTCATGGGCAGCGCCGCCATGCGCAGCCACTACTGGGCGCGCAACCAGTACGGATGGCGCCACCTGGCCCGCGCCCGCCCCAACCCCGGGCACGCGGCCCTCGCCCGTCTCGAGGAGTCGGGGTGCGTGACGGGCCTGGTCACCCAGAACATCGACCGACTGCACCAGGCCGCGGGCTCCCTCAACGTCGTGGACCTGCACGGGCGCTACACGCAGGTCGGGTGCATGCGCTGCGCCACCCTCATCCCCCGGGCCGTGCTCTCCGACCTGTTCGACGCGCTCAACCCCGGCTTCTACGACTCGATCTCGTCCCCGGACGACATCGAGTTCGCCCCGGACGCCGACGCCGTGGTGCCGCGCACGGCGGGGTTCCGGGTGCCGGACTGCCCGGTCTGCGGCGGGGTCCTGAAGCCCGACGTCGTGTTCTTCGGGGAGAACGCGCCCCGGCACCGGGTGCTGCGCGCGCTGCGCATGGTGGAGGCCGCCGACGCCCTGCTGGTCGTGGGCTCGTCCCTGACCGTGAACTCGGGGCGCCGCTTTGTCCGCCACGCCGTGCGCGCCGACGTGCCGGTGGTCATCGTCAACCACGGGCGCACCCGGGGCGACGCCGCGGCACGGCTGAAGGTCGACGCGTCCGCGACCGACTTCCTGGTGGGGCTCGAGCGGCGACTCGCCCGGCCGTAGGACGGACCGGTGGATATGGTGAACGTCACGCCGGAGGGGGCCTGCCCCCGGTCGGCACCGATCCGTCACGGCGGGTAGCCTGTTCGGGAACCGGGTGCCGGCGGTTGCGGAAACCGCCCACCCGGTTGTCAGGGTCTTTAGCTCAGCTGGTAGAGCGCCACGCTTACACCGTGGATGTCATCGGTTCGATCCCGGTAGGACCCACCACGACCCTGCCGTGCCCCCCACGGGATCCGGCGCGGAGCGCGGTCAGCGGAAGTACACCTGCTTGTTCCCGGACCGGGTGCAGAGGACCACGACGGTGCCCAGGCGATCCGCCTTCCGGGCCCGCGTCGTGTAGCTGGAGGCCGTGCCCCCGCACAGCCGCGACGCGCCCTCGCTGACCTGGGTGATCGTCCCCTCGTCGAGCACCACTTTGGTGCCGAGGACCAGGTCCACCCTGCCGTCGGCGGCCGCCGCCGGTGCGAGTCCGGCGCCCCACCACAGGGCGGCAGCGGCCACAGCGCCCGTCAGTGCTCTCTTCCACGCGTCCATCCCGGCCCCCCCGGCTCGTCGTGCTCCAGCACTAATGTAAATGTAGGGCCCCCGGTGGGCGAGCGGCGATTGTGACGGAGGTCGTCCTCCGGCCGTCGCCGTCGTCCTGCCCCCTCCCTCCTCCCCGGCGAGCCGCGGCAACCAGTGCGCACCGGACGAAGCCCCCGCCCGGAGTTTGTAGGCTGGGGGCATGGCAGCAGAACAGAAAGCTCAGATCGGGGTCACCGGCCTCGCGGTCATGGGCGCCAACCTCGCCCGCAACTTCGCCCGGCACGGTTACACCGTCGCCCTCCACAACCGCTCCGTCGAGAAGACCGACGCCCTGCTCGACGCCCACGGCGACGAGGGGACGTTCATCCGCACGGAGACCCTGCAGGAACTCGTGGACGCCCTCGAGACCCCCCGCCGCATCCTCGTGATGGTCAAGGCCGGCGCCCCCGTGGACGCCGTCATCGAGCAGCTCGTGCCGCTGCTCGAGAAGGACGACATCATCATCGACGGCGGCAACTCGTACTTCCAGGACACCCGGCGCCGCGAGCGCGAGCTCGCCGAGAAGGGCCTGGACTTCGTGGGCATCGGCGTCTCGGGCGGTGAGGAGGGCGCCCTGCTCGGGCCCTCCATCATGCCCGGCGGCCCCCGCAAGTCCTACGACTCCCTCGGCCCCCTCCTCGAGGACATCGCCGCCAAGGCGGAGGACGGCACGCCGTGCTGCGCCTGGATCGACACGGACGGCGCCGGCCACTTCGTGAAGATGGTGCACAACGGCATCGAGTACGCCGACATGCAGGTCATCGGCGAGGCGCACGAGCTGCTGCGCTCCGTCGCCGGGCTCGAGCCGGCCGAGCAGGCCGACGTCTTCGAGCAGTGGAACCGCACCGAGCTGGCCTCCTACCTCATCGAGATCACCGCCCACGTGCTGCGCCAGGTCGACGCGCGCACGGACCAGCCCCTCATCGACGTGATCGTCGACGCCGCGGGGCAGAAGGGCACCGGCCGCTGGACCGTCCAGGAGGCTCTCGAGCTCGGCTCCCCGGTCACCGCGATCGCCGAGTCGGTCTTCGCCCGGGCGCTGTCCTCCGCCGAGCCGGAGATGCGCCTCGAGGCGCAGCGCGTGCTGCCCGCCGGCATCGGGGGCACCACCGAGGACGTCGTGCACGACCCCGGGTTCGTGGAGGACGTGCGCAAGGCCCTCTACGCCTCGAAGCTGGTCAGCTACGCCCAGGGCCTCGACATGCTCACCATGGCCGGCCGGGAGTACGGCTGGGACCTGGACCTCGCGACCATCGCGGGCCTGTGGCGGGAGGGCTGCATCATCCGGGCCGAGCTGCTCGAGGTCATCATGGAGGCGTACAAGGGGGACAAGCAGCCGCTGAACCTGCTGTTCGCACCCGAGTTCGTCGCCGCCGTCGAGGAGGCCCTGCCGTCCTGGCGGCGCGTCGTGGCCCGGGCCGTGGAGCGCGGCATCCCCGCGCCGGTGTTCGCCACCACGCTGAACTACTACGACTCGCTGCGCCGGCCCCGGCTCAACGCGGCCCTGACGCAGGGGCTGCGCGACTTCTTCGGCGCGCACACCTACCGGCGCGTCGACGACGCCGAGGGCGTCTACCACACCCTGTGGAGCGGGGACCGCTCCGAGGTCGTCTCCTAGCCGGGACCCCTCACGACGACGCCGGCCGGCCGCCCCCCAGCACGGGGGCGGCCGGCCGGCGTCGTCGCGGGGACGACCACCGGGCGGCTCACGGCGCGTCGAGGAAGGACCGGACGTCGGCGCCCAGCCGGCGGTCCGTCGCCGTGCCCAGGTGGCCCTTCGTCCGGTACAGCGCCAGCCGGCCCTGCGGGGCGGCCTCGGCCGTCTCCGAGAAGAGCGCGGGCCCGTAGAAGCGGTCGCGCCCGCCCCCGACCACGAGCAGCGGACAGGCGAGTCCGGGGAGCCGGCTCCCGGCGTCGAAGGCGTCCTCCGCGGCGATGGTCGCCAGCACGTCGGGGTCCGCCCCCGCCGTCCAGGGGCCCAGGACCCAGCCCAGGGCGCCGAGCAGGCGGCCGGTCAGGGGGCGTGCGGCCAGGTGCGGCATGAGGAGTGCGCCGGCGCTCCGGGGGCGGTGTGCGGCCAGCAGACGGGCGTACTCCCTCTGGGCCGCGCGGCCCGTCGGGCCCAGCCGGCAGGCGCCGGCGACGAGCACGAGCCGGCGGACGCACTCGGGGTGGTCCAGGGCGAGCTGGAGTGCCACGCTGCCACCGGTGGACACGCCGACCACGTCGACCGGTTCCGCGAACAGCTCGTGCAGCACGTCGGCGTAGTCCGTGGCCAGGTCGGTCATGGTCGCACCGGCGGGGAGGCCGTGGCGCCTGGTGATCCACCAGACGGTGCGGCTCGCGGCGAACGGGCGCACCTGGCCGAGCTCGAGCGCCAGTTCGATGCCCTCGGGGACCCGGTGGTGTCCGCTGAGTCCCGGGAGGAGGACGAGAGGCGGCCCGGAGCCGGCACAGAAGTACGGCAGGCCCGGCCCGAGGCAGCCGCTGCGCGTGACAGCGGAGCGCCCGCGGGGGCGGCTCACCGACGTCTCCGCGCGGCGGAAGGAATCCTGTGGTCATCGAGCTGTGCCATGTGCGCACCCCCCCGGCCCAGGGTGGACCGGGACGCGGGAGTCCGTCAACAGCGGGAGGCGCGGGCGACCTGCGGAGGGATGGAGCGGGACGGGCTCAGATCCACATCGCGGGGTCGATGTAGGTGGAGGGGTCCACGAGCGGCTGCTGCTTCTCGGGGGTGCGCGGGCGGACCTTGCCGGGGATTCCGGTGACGATCGAGTCCTCCGGCACGTCCTTGACCACCACGGCGTTGGCGCCCACGGCGGAGTCGGCACCGATCTCCACGGGGCCCAGGATCTTCGCGCCGGCGCCGATCACCACACGGTCGCCCACGGTCGGGTGCCGCTTGACCTTCTCCAGCGAGCGCCCGCCCAGGGTCACGCCGTGGTAGATCATCACGTCCTCGCCGATCTCCGCGGTCTCACCGATGACCACGCCCATGCCGTGATCGATGAAGAAGCGGCGCCCGATGGTCGCGCCCGGGTGGATCTCCACGCCCGTGAGGAAGCGGCCCAGCTGGGAGACCGTGCGGGCCAGCAGCCGCCGGTCGGGGTGCTGCCACAGCCGGTGGGACAGGCGGTGCACCCAGATCGCGTGCAGACCCGAGTAGTTGAGGGCGATCTCCACCCGAGAGCGCGCGGCCGGGTCGTGCGTCCGGGCCGTCTGCAGGTCCTCGGCGAGTCTGCTCCAAAAACTCACGGTCTTCCTCTGTTCTTCCGGGTGCTGGGTCCTGTCCCGCCGGGACCGGCAGGACGTGATGTGGGGCGCGGACGGGAACGACCCGCCCACCACCGGGGGCAACGTCACCGGCAGGCGGCGCTATTCCCGGCGGGGACGGGTCGTGGGCCCGTGGCGCGGCTCAGCCCCGGATGTCCTCGTAGAGGAGGGTGGAGATGTAGCGCTCGCCGAAGTCGCACACGATCGCCACGATCAGCTTGTCCCGGTTCTCCTCCTTGGCGGCCTCCTGGAGGGCGGCCCACACGATGGCTCCCGAGGAGATCCCGCCGAGGATGCCCTCCTTGGTGCCGAGCTCGCGGGCGACCCGCACGGAGTCCTCGACGGTGACGTCGTAGACGTCGTCGTAGATCGTACGGTCGAGGTTGTCGGGGATGAAGTTCGCCCCCAGGCCCTGGATCTTGTGAGGGCCGGCCTTGCCCTCGGTGAGCAGCGGCGAGTCGGCCGGCTCGACGACGACGAGGCGCACGTCCGGCTTCTGCTCGCGCAGGTAGCGGCCCGCGCCCGTGATGGTGCCACCGGTGCCCACGCCGGAGACGAACACGGCGACCTCGCCGTCGGTGTCCTCCCAGATCTCCGGGCCGGTGGTCGCGTAGTGGATCGCCGGGTTGGCCTCGTTGGCGAACTGCTTGGCCAGGACGGCGTTCTCGGTGCTGTCGACGATCTCCTGGGCCTTCTCGACGGCGCCGCGCATGCCCTCCGCGCCCGGGGTGAGCACGATCTGGGCGCCGTAGGCGCGGAGCATGACCCGGCGCTCCGTGGACATGGTCTCGGGCATGGTCAGGATGACCTTGTAGCCGCGGGCGGCGCCGACCATGGCCAGGGCGATGCCGGTGTTGCCGGAGGTGCCCTCGACGATCGTGCCGCCCGGCTTCAGCTGCCCGGACTTCTCGGCGGCGTCGATGATGGCCACGCCGATGCGGTCCTTGACGGAGTGGGCCGGGTTGTAGAACTCCAGCTTCACGGCGACGTTGCCGGGCAGGCCCTCGTCGAGCCGGTTCAGGTGGACGAGCGGGGTGCGGCCCACGATCTCGGTGACGTCGTTGTAGATCTTCGGCATGTGCGTACCTCGGTTTCTGCGTGGTCGGTTCTCTGTCGGATCTGGGTGGTGCTCGGGTGGTGCTGTGGCCGCCGGCGCTCTGGGGGGCCCGCGGCGGCGCGGTCCTAGCTCAGCCTAGCCAGGCACCGCAACTGCTACTACGCGGTAAGCCACGCGGAGTAACCTTTCCGGACCTTCGCCAGCTTGGGGTTGATGATCACCTGGCAGTAGCCGTTCCAGGGCTGCTGGGCGTAGAAGTCCTGGTGCTCCGGCTCGGCCTCCCAGAACGGTCCCAGCGGTTCCAGCGTCGTGACGATCGGCTGGTCCCACGCCGGCTGGGCCCGCCGGATCGACTGCTCGAACAGCTCCCGCTGCGCCTCGTCGGCCCAGAACATGGCGGAGCGGTACTGGGTGCCCACGTCGTAGCCCTGCCGGTTGAGGGTGGTGGGGTCGTGACCGGTGAAGAACAGGTCGAGGATCACGTCCGCCGGCACGACCGACGGGTCGAAGGTCACGGCGACCGCCTCGGCGTGCCCGGTCGTGCCCGAGCACACCGCGTAGTAGTCGGCGCGCCCGGGGTCGCCGCCGGTGTACCCGGAGACCACGGACGTGACTCCCCGGGTGATCCGGTAGACGGCGTCGAGGCACCAGAAGCACCCGCCCGCGAGCACGAAGGTCACGGGTGCGGCGGGGTCCTCGGCGGAGGGGCGTGGAGCGGGGGCAGGGCGTGCGTCGTCGTGCGCGGAGAAGGCCATGACCCGTACAACACCGCGCGGCCCGCATCATTCCCGCGTCCGGCACGGGACCCTCCGTGCCGGCCTCGGCGGCCGGTGCGCGACGGACTCCTAGACTGGGGCGCATGAGCGAGCAGAGCACGTCCCCGCCCGGGCCCGCCCCCTCCCTGTCGGAGGTGCTCGAGACCGTCGAGCAGCTGTGGCCCCTGCGCCTGCAGGAGCCCTGGGACGCCAGCGGGCTCGTCACCGGCCGCCCGGACCAGCCCGTGCGCCGGATCCTGTTCGCGGTGGACCCCGTGGCCGACGTCGTCGCCGAGGCCGTGTCCACCGGCGCCGACCTGCTGGTCACCCATCACCCCCTGCTCCTGCGCGGTGTGACCTCCGTGGCCGCCGACGGCTTCAAGGGCGCCGTGGTGCACGAGCTCATCGAGCACCGGTGCGCCCTGCTCGCCTGCCACACCAACGCGGACTCCGCCCCGGACGGCGTCTCGGACGCCGTGGCGCGGGCCGCCGGGCTCACGACGACGACGCCCCTCGCCCCCCACCCCGCCGATCCGGCCGTGGGCATCGGTCGGGTGGGGGACCTGGTGCGGCCCGTGCGCCTGCGGGAGCTGGCCCGGCGCCTGGCCGACGCCGTGCCGCCCACCGCCCACGGCGTGCGCGTGGCCGGGGACCCCGACGCCCTCGTCCGGCGCGTCGCGGTGTGCGGGGGAGCGGGGGACTCCCTCTTCGACGAGGTGCGGGCCGCCGGGGCCGACGTCTACGTGACCGCGGACCTTCGCCACCACCCCGCGTCCGAGGCGCGCGAGGCGGCGACGGGCCCCGGCGCCGGCGGCACCCCGTACCTCGTGGACCTCTCCCACTTCGCCAGCGAGTGGCTGTGGCTGCCCGTGGGCGCCGCCGCGCTGCGGCAGGCGCTCGCCGCACGCGGCCACGACGTCCGGGTCGAAGTCTCCGCACGGCGCTCCGACCCCTGGGACTTCCGCATCGACCACCCCGACCACGACCACCCCTCCCGTCCCGTCCACGACCCCGCCGCCGACCCCGCCGCACCGACCGCAGGAGGACCCGCATGAGCACCGCCACGCCCGAGCAGCAACGAGCCCTGCTGGAGCTCGAGCGCGTCGACGCTCGGCTGCGCCGGATCGCCGCCCGGATCGCCGAGCTGAAGACCGACCCCGAGGTCGCCGCCGCGCTGCAGCTCCGGGCCCGGGCGATCGCCACCGCCAAGGAGCTCGACTCCGGCGAGCAGGGGATCCGCGCCCGGCTGGCCGCCGCCGAGCAGAAGGTCGCCCGCGTCCAGGCCTCGATCGAGAAGGACCGCCGGCGCCTCGAGCAGGGCGGCTCCGCCAAGGACCTCATGGGCCTGCAGCACGAGATCGACACCCGCACCCGGCAGCTGGCCGAGGCGGAGGAGGCGGAGCTGGAGGTCATGCAGGAGCTCGAGGACGCTGTCGCCCACCGCGCCCGCATCACGCCGCGGCTCAAGGAGGCCGACGCGGAGGCGCGCCGTCGCGTCGAGGCCCGGGACGCGGAGGGCCGGGCCCTGACGGCCGAGCGGGGCGAGCTGGCCGGCACGCGCACCGCCGCCGCGGAGGGCGTGGGGCATCCCGGGCTGCTGGCGCGGTACGAGAAGATCCGGACCGGGCGCGGCACCGAGCGGCCGGCGGCCGCGGAACTGCGGGGCACCGCGTGCGGGTCCTGCGGAACGGCGCTCAGCCCCACGGACGCCGCGACGTTCCGGGCGGCCGCCGCGGACGAGGTGCTCACGTGCCCCGAGTGCGGGGTGGTCCTCGTCCGCTCCTGAAGCCTCCCGGGTCCGTCTGACGCCGGAGTGGCGCCGGAGGGCGCCGGGAGGGGAGCGGGGGACAGGCCGGCCTGTAAGCCGGGTTCTGTGCACACGGCCGGTCACCCGTGCCGTGCTGGTGACCATCCATCTAGGCCCACCGTTGCCGGTGGGCTCGAGCGGCCTACCCGGGTGCTCGGACGAGCAGCCCTCGGACGCACCCTGTCTGGCCTTGCTCCGGATGGGGTTTACCGAGCCGCGCCGGTCACCCGGCGCGCTGGTGGTCTCTTACACCACCTTTTCACCCTGACCCGCCGCCCGGACGGGCCGGGGGCGGGCGGTCTGTTCTCTGTGGCACTTTCCTGCGGGTCTCCCCGAGTGGGCGTTGCCCACCATCCTGCTCTGCGGAGCCCGGACTTTCCTCGCGCCGCGGCAACCGGAGCTGCGCGGCCCGCGGTCACCCGGCCGACCTGTCCGCCGTCCATCCTACCCGCCGGACCGGGGTGCCCGGACCGGCCCGCGGTGCGTCCCGACCGGCCGTCGGTGTCACTCGAACGGTCGCCGACATGCCCGCAGCCGGCCCCGCCGGCAGGTCCCGCCGGTGCGTACCGCTGCCCCCGCGGGACCACTAGACTTCTGCGGGTGCTGATCCTCCTCCCGCCCTCCGAGACCAAGACCGCCCCAGGCGCCGGGGCGCCCGTCGACCCCGCCGTCCTGTCCTTCCCCGGGCTCGCGGCCGCCCGGGAGCAGGTGCTCGCCGAGCTGGCGGCGACGAGCGCCCGCGCGGACGCGCTCGAGGTGCTGGGCGTGGGGGAGCGGCTGCGCGGGGAGGTCGAGCGCAACACCCGCCTGGGCAGGGAGCCCGCCGCACCGGCCCTCAGCGTCTACACCG
Organism: Kocuria arenosa; assembly: GCF_042879215.1. Classification (NCBI taxonomy): domain Bacteria; kingdom Bacillati; phylum Actinomycetota; class Actinomycetes; order Micrococcales; family Micrococcaceae; genus Kocuria; species Kocuria arenosa. The sequence goes on from NZ_JBHZTA010000002.1 coordinate 12,238, forward strand.
GGGTGCTCTACGACGCCCTCGACCCGGCCGGGATGACCGGGGCGCAGCGGACCGCCGCGGCGGCCTCCCTCGTCGTCGTCTCGGCGCTGTGGGGCGCGGTGCGCCCCGACGACCGGATCCCGGCCTACCGGCTGTCCATGGGCGCCGAGCTGCCCGGGCTCGGCCGGCTCGCGGCCCACTGGAAGCGCCACCTGCCCGCGGTGCTGGAGCCGGCGGCCGGGAACGGGCTCGTCGTGGACTGCCGGTCGGCCGCCTACGCGGCGGCGTGGCGCGGCCCGCGCGAGCGGACGGTGGGGGTGAAGGTGGTCCGGGAACGGCACGGGAGGCGCCAGGTCGTGTCCCACATGGCCAAGCACACCCGCGGCCTGCTCGCCCGGCACCTCGTGGAGCGCGCCGCCGAGGGCGAGCGCCCGGAGTCTCCGCAGGAGCTGCTCTCGGCGGCGCAGGAGCGCTGGCACGCCGAGCTGACGGAGCCCACCGCCCGCTCGGCGGGCGAGCTCGTCGTCGTGCGCACCGAGGACTGAGCCCGGGGCGGGCGCCGGGTCCGGTGCGCGCCGGCCGCTCAGTGGCCGAACGGGTCCTCGTCGACGCCGGGGGTCCAGGTGTGGCCGCCACGGCCCCAGCCCTCGGCCCTGACCGCCTTGCGCGCCTTCCGGGACCACTTGTCGTTGAGCCGGTCCACGTAGAGCTTGCCGTCCAGGTGGTCGTACTCGTGCTGCATGACGCGGGCGAACCACCCGGTGGCCTCGAAGTCCACCGGCCGGCCGGCCACGTCGAAGCCGGCGACCCGGACCCAGTCCGCCCGCTTCAGCGGCCAGCTGTAGCCGGGCACGGACAGGCAGCCCTCGGACTCCTCGTCCGGATCCGGTGCGTCCTGCGAGATCTTGCCCGGGGTCAGCACGGGGTTGACGAGGACGCCGCGCGGCGCCACGTCGTCGTCGTTCTGGAAGGTGTAGGTGAAGATCCGCAGCCCCACGCCGATCTGCGGGGCGGCGAGCCCCACGCCGTGGGCGGCGTCCATGGTCTCGTACATGTCCTCGACGAGGGCGCGCAGCTCGTCGTCGAACTGCGCCACCTTGGCGGCGGGGCGGTGGAGGACGGGATCGCCGGTGATCACCACGGGGCGGACGGCCATGACGCACTTCCTTCGACTTGCCGGGGCCTGCGCCCCTTCGAACCGGACCGGGAACGACGAAAGGCCGTCCCGAGTCCTCGGGACGGCCTTTCACAGTGGGTGAGCGACGGGGGTTGAACCCGCGACCTCCTGGACCACAACCAGGCGCTCTGCCGAACTGAGCTACGCCCACCATGAACGCCCGCCGGAAGACCGTGCTTCCGCTGGGCAACGCATACGAGTGTACCGCATTCCCGGAGCGCCCCGGACCACGTCGGCCCGCCCGGCTTGCGGGGCGGACGTGGTCCGGCGCCGGGCGGAGGACTCAGGCGCCCGTGCGGGAGGCGGAGATCTCCGCGGCGATGCCCTTCGCGGTCGCCGAGTCCGGCCCCGGCTCGGCGGCGAACACGGCGCGGCGGTAGTACCGCAGTTCGTCGATCGAGTCCCGGATGTCGCCCAGGGCCCGGTGGTTGCCGGTCTTCGGCGGGGCCTGGAAATAGGCGCGCGGGAACCACCGGCGGGAGAGCTCCTTGATGGTGGAGACGTCGATCACGCGGTAGTGCAGGTGCGCCACGAGCTCCGGCATGTCGCGCACCAGGAACGTGCGGTCCGTGCCCACCGAGTTCCCGCCCAGCGGCGCCCTGCCCGGCTCGGGCACCCACTCCTTGATGTAGGCGAGGACCTGCTCCTGCGCCTCCTCCATCGTCAGACCGGAAGGGAGCTCGTCGAGCAGCTTGGAGGAGGTGTGCATGTTCCGCACGAAGTCCCCCATCTGCGCCAGCGACGCCTCGCTTGGGCGGATCACGACGTCGACCCCCTCCCCGAGGACGTTGAGCTCGTCGTCGGTGACGAGCGCCGCGACCTCGATGAGGGCGTCCTCCTCGATGGACAGTCCCGTCATCTCGCAGTCGATCCACACTATGCGTCCGTTCGAAGTAGCCACCCGGACAATCTACCGTGCCGCCCCGACGCCGCCGGTCCCGGCCGGTCCCCACCGTGACCCGTCGGGGACTCCCGGAGGAGCCGGGGATAGTATCGGGTCGACCACGGGTCCGTGCTGCGCCCAGCAGGGGCGCCCGCAGCCACCGGACGGGCGCATCGGGAGAGCAGTGCAGACCACTTCCAGGACGCCGGCGCCGGGCGGGGGCGCCGACGGCGCCGAGCCGGCCGGGAGCCCCGGCAGTTCCGGGTACGACTCCGGCTCGCTGCCGCGGACCGTGCTCATGGGCACCCTCGGCTCCGTCATGCTGCTCGTCGGCTCGCTGGGCGTCGGCTGGCTCGCCTCCGTCTCCCCGCTGCGGCAGGCGCCGGTGATCATCGGCATGCGCTTCACGACCACCGGGGTGATCGTCTCCATCCTCCTGCTCGCCGTGGGCGGGATGCTCCTGACCCGCGAGTGGCTGCGGCTGGGGCAGAAGCTCAACCGGTGGGGGCCCGGCAGCGGCCGGTGGGTGCTCATCGCCATCGCCGCGTGGTCCGCCCCCATGCTCGTGACGATCCCCCTGTTCAGCCGGGACGTGTACTCCTACATCGGCCAGGGCAGGGTGATGGCCAACGGCCTGAACCCCTACGAGCACGGCGTCTCCACGATCGACAACTTCTTCCAGCTCGGGGCGGACCAGATGTGGTCGGAGTCCCCGCCGCCCTACGGACCGCTCTTCCTGTGGCTCGAGCAGTCCGTGGTGGCCGTCACCGGGGCCGACCCGGACGCGGCGGTGCTCTGGTTCCGGGGCATGTGCGTGCTCGCGGTGATCGCGTGCATGTGGCTGATCCCGCGGCTCGCACGGCTGCACGGCATCAACCCGGCGCGGGCCCTGTGGCTCAGTGTGGCGAACCCCCTCTTCCTCACCACCTTCATCGTCTCCGTGCACAACGACGCCATCATGATCGCCCTGGCCCTGGGCGGCACCTACGCGGCCGCCGTGCACCGCAACTGGAAGGGCGGCCTGCTCGGCACCACGCTGGTCACCCTGTCCGTGGCGATCAAGCCCATCACCCTCGTCTTCCTGCCCTTCATCGGCCTGCTGTGGGCGGGCAGGAGCGCCTCGTGGACCCGGCGCTTCGCGGTCTGGTTCCTGGTCCTCGCCTACTCGGTGGCCCTGCTCTGGCTGATGGGCGAGGTCAACGGCTTCGGCTTCGGCTGGGTCGCCGCCATGTCCACCCCCGGCACGGTGTCCATCTGGTACGCCCCGGTGGGCCTCGTCGGCCTGCTCGCCACCACCCTGGCCGCGGCCGTGGGCGCCGACTCGGGCCAGTGGCGGGAGGTGACCCACTCGGTCGGCCAGGCCCTCGCGGTGCCCGTCGTCCTCTGGTTGATGTTCGTGGGCCGGGACGAACGGATCATCCGCAGGCTGACCTGGGCGTTCGCCGCGATCGTGGTGTTCTCCCCGATCATCCAGGCCTGGTACGTGGTGTGGCTCATCCCCCTGTTCGCCGTCACGGGCATCCGCAGCGACTGGCAGGTCGACATCCTGTTCTTCCTCACCGTCTTCTTCATGATCTACGCCGTCTCCGACCAGCTCGACGTCTTCCCGTACCTCGACCTGGACCTCAGCTCCGGCCGGTTGATCGCGGCGGTCGTCGCCCTCTCCTACGGCGTGTACCTGTGGTTCATCGACCCGGCGACCAGACGGCTCTTCCGCGGCCGCTACCAGCCCCTCGTGCAGAGCGCCGTGATCTGAGGGACCGGTGCCGCCCCGGCGAGTTGGTAAACTCGACGGCGGCGCCCGGGACGCGGTCCCGGGCGGCCCGCCCCAGTAGCTCAGTGGATAGAGCAGGAGCCTTCTAATCTCTTGGTCGGGGGTTCGACTCCCTCCTGGGGCACCGCTGCGACCCCGCACCACCGGATCACCGCCGGTGGTGCGGGGTCGCCCCGTGTCCAGGACCACGTCGCCGGAGACCCACCGCACCTTCTCCGTCCCCCAGCGGCCCCCGAGGTCGCGAAAGTGTGGACAAGCACCACCCTGTGAATTCGCATACGTTAAGTAGCACATCGACAGGTGCAGCGATCCGGTCACCCGACGTCCGCGCCAGGGCGGACGGCGACCCGGGGGAGCACCTCGGCGACGATCTCGGCGGCAGCCCGCCGGGACGGCCGCAGTTCCCGGACGGGGTGCCCGGGGCGGCCACGGACCACGCGTCCGGATCCGATTCAGGGGGAGGAACCATGAGCGTCACCATCATCAGGCAGTGGACGGGCAGGGGGGCCCGTTACTACCACTACGACACGGTGGAGGAGGCCGCGGAGGACACCCGGGACTTCATCGTGCGGCACGTCGGCCCGGACATCGACCCGCAGCAGCTGGAGGCGATCACCCGGGGCGTCGTCGACCTGCACTGCATGCACCTCGACTTCCGGGAGGACTGCATCGTCGTGGAGCCGGGGCACGCCGCCTAGCCACGCGGGGCGCACCGTGGGCGGGCAGCGGTGCACGGCGCCGGGGCACGGGAGAGCGCCTCGGCGCCGACCGCCGCACCCGGCCCGGGGGCCGCACTGCACCGACACCACCGGTTCCCTGCCGTCGGGACGTCCCTGCCGACGCCCGCGGGGACGCCCCGCCGACCGGAGGAACGGCTACGGTCGGCGGGGCGTCCTGCGGAACCGGGGGAAACGGCTCCCGTTCCGGCGGGCCGGCCGCCGTGCGGGCCACGAGAAGTCGATCTCCGCTGCATCCACAGGCGCTCCCGCGCCGGTAGTAGGGGTGAGGACACCCGCGCAGGATGACTTCCGGCAGGCCGCCGCCTGCCAGGCCACTGCAACGAACATCGAGGTGAGTCCGATGGCCCGGATCCGACTCTGCCAGTGCGGCGCCCCACCCCTCTACGGTCCGTGGTGCTGGGCGTGCTCCCACGAGCAGGAGAGGCGCCGGGAGCCCCTCGCCGTCATCTCCTGGAACGCCGCCGACATCGACTGACGGGCGCTCGCGGACCGTGGCGCGGCCGAGCGGCGGTCGCACTGCACAGGACGCGGTCCCCGGACGCGCGGCCTGCTGCGGTCCACAACCGGGGCTTCCCCGCCGCGGCGGCCCCCGGTCCGGCAGGACGCTGGGTGCACCCCGCCACCGGGGCCAGCACCGGCCGGAACGGCCGCCGTCCAGAGGAGTTCCCGATGACCGAGCAGATCACCGTCCGCGGCTACGTCGCCACGGACCCCGAGTCCCGCAACCTGCCCGACGGCACCGTGGTGGTGACCTTCCGGCTCGCCTCCACCCCGCGCTGGTTCGACCAGCAGGCGGGTTCGTGGCGGGACGGGCACACGGACTGTGAGTCAACATAGTCTATGCTCAGAGAGTGAAACGCGCTGTCATCTACGCCCGCATCAGCCAGGACCGCACTGGGGCTCACCTGGGGGTGAGCCGCCAACTCAGCGAGTGTGAGGACCTCGCTCGAGGCAGGGGTGTTGAGGTGATCGACCGTCTCACGGACAACGACATCAGTGCCTACTCTGGCAAGCGTCGTCCGGGCTACGAGGAGCTGTTGAAGCGGGTCCTCGACGGGTCCGTCGATGAGGTGCTGGTGTGGCACACCGATCGTCTCCACCGCTCGCCCAAGGAGTTGGAGGAGTACATCGATGCCTGCAGCGTCCACGGTGTGCAGACGCAGACGGTCAAGGCCGGCGAGCTGGACCTGGCGACGTCCACAGGGCGATTGATTGCCCGCCAGCTGGGATCTCTGGCCCGGTACGAGTCCGAGCACAAGGGTGAGCGGGTGAAGGCCAAGCGCCGTCAGGCCGCGCTCGCGGGCGTGTGGCAGGGTGGTGCTCGTCCGTTCGGCTGGCAGATCGTCAAGGAGACCGACGAGCACGGGAGCGTTCACAATTTGCCGGTGATCGACGAGACCGAGGCAGAACTGGTGCGGTGGGCCTTTCGGGCCGTGCTGGAGGGCAAGCCCATCTCCGCCATCGTCGCTCACTTCCAGCGTTCCGGGGTGCCCTCGGCACGGGGGAACGGATGGCGGCATTCGACTGTGCGTTCGCTGATGGGCAAGACCCGAAACTGCGGGATCGAGTCCTTGCACGGCGAGGAGCTCGGTCCCTCACAGTTCCCCGCTCTGGTCGACGAGGGAACCTTCCGCGCCGTCCAGCGCATCCTGAAGGACCCGAAGCGGCGGTCGCAGGACGACAACCGGGTCAAGCACCTTTTGGGTGGAATCGCGAAGTGTCACTGCGGGATGCCGATGGTAGTGGGTGGCACGGGCAAAGGCACACGGCAGTACGTCTGTGAGTCCTACCGGTACCCGGCGACTCGGCGCAAGGACATCAGCCATGTGAGTCGGCGTCTCGATGAGCTGGATGCGCACGTGGTGGAGCGGTGGCCACTCGTGATTTACGGTCGGTCGGGCGCCGCCCTGCGCCTTCATGGTCCTGCCAATGCCGATGATCTCGAAAAGCTCCAGCATGAGCTGAACATTCTTCGCGCTCAACAGGACGATCTGCTGGGCATGTGGGACCGGAAGGTGATCACCAGCAAGCAGTTCGAGACCCAGAACGTGCGATTCAGCGGGCGCGTAGGGGAGCTGGAGTCACGGCTGGCGACGATGGCCCAACAGGGCGGGGTCCTGCCGGACCTGCGCCCGAACCAGGTGATGGCCTACTGGGAGACCCTGGACGTACTGGAGAAGCGGGCGCTGCTGAAGCAGAGCGTGGAGATCATCTGCTACCCGACCGGAGGCAAGCAGTTCAGCAAACTGGCGAGTCCGTGGGAGTACGTGCGGATAACGCCACGAGCAGTCGCTGACGGCTCCGAGCGCATCGTCTATTGGACGCCCACCGTGGAGCCCGACTACGGCGAAGACGATCCTGCGTCCGTCGGGCTGCCTCCCGACACGCCACCACCTTGGCCACCACCGAGCTGACGAAGTCCGGGTTGGTGTCGAGACCGCGCTTCGGTGTAGAACATAAAGCTGACCTGCAAGAACGGAAGCGGAGGACCCATCAACACCAACGACCGGCTGATCCTGGAGCTGGTGGCCTCAGAGACCGAACGGGCAGGGAAGCTCCACGCGTCTATCCGCTACATTGCGAGCTGGCTGAACCTGCACAAGAACACCGCGCAGAGCCGTGTCACGGGCCTTGTGCGCGCCGATCTCATCGAGAAGGTGGATCGGGGTTCGATGCACAGTTCGGCCTCCTACCGGGTCACACAGAAGGGCCTGGCGGCCCTCCAGGTGCTCCGAGTGCCTCTGACGTGGGAGGTGATCACGCATGATGGCGGGGTGGATACGGAAGGATCTGGTACATGGTATAGGAGTGCGCAGGTGCCCGACGGCATGCGCCAGCCGCATCTTCGGGGACCCTGGGAAATGTGGAGCTCACTGCCCCACAACGTCTGGTACACGCCCGACGACGCGTTGCCCTACCTGACGACGGTGACGACGAGGTCGGTGCGCAACTGGACCAAGACCCTGGCGACACTGGAGATTCCACTGGCCGAGTGGGGCAAAGCCGGCACCCGGTTCCGCCTGCTCGATGCCGATCCCGGCGTGTTCGACCAGCTGCGTCTCGTTCAAGAGCACGAAGCGGCCCAGCAGGGGAGGACACTGGTCTCCCGTGCGTCCCTGGAACGGTCCTATGACGTGGAACGGACCCGGGCGGACGAAGCTTTGGAGAAGAGCAGGCGTGGGTCGTGACCCACTCCGCCTGCCGTTACATCGGTTGCCGCAACCACATCGAGCCCGGTATGGCATGGTGCCTTACGCACCAGCTGAATCTATGGGCGCGGATGGATCCGGACTTGCGGGAACGATTCGCCGCTCGCATGGTCGAGGGCATCACCACCAACGCCTCCGGGTGCTGGCTCTACTCGGGCTACCGCAACCCGGCGACCGGATACGCCGCTCCACTGCACGGTGGTCGTCGCACCACGGGCCATCGCTGGATGTTTTGGCACCTTAAGGCTCCTTTGAAGCCCGGCTATGATCTCCACCACATCTGTGGCGGCATCGGCGAAGAAGAGACCCGCCACTGCATTCGTCCAGCCCACCTGGTCCAGGTCCTTCCAAGCGACCACAAGGAACTGACCCGCCTGCGAGCGCAGATGATCGCCGCAGCCAAGTCTGGCTCCCGGTTTTACCAGACGAACCCCGGGGAGACCGGGCGCACGGTGGCCTTCGCCGGCGCCCATGACCTTCCACGCCACGAGGTCGACTACATCGATGCTGCATCGCCCGAGGTCAACGGGCTGGTCGCGGTGTGGAAGCTGGTGATTCCAGCACGGTTCCACTTTCACGGAACCATCCCTGACGGCGGAGGCGGCAACGCGGCCAGCGGCTCCGGGCACTAGAGGCGCCCGAGTCGGAACCCTGCGCTGACTAGGGATAGCGCGCCGATGGATGGCAGACGCGAACTTTCATCTGATGCCGCGTCGTGTAGAATAAGTGTTGCAGGAACTCCCGTGAACGTTTGGGAAAAGCCTGGCGAATGAATGAAGGAATGAATTGAGCCAACTGGCTCTGTTCATTCCTTTTTTTATGCCCGCATATATGTGATGTTTGTCACCTTAGACTGAAAGCCCAACAATGCCCAAACTCGTGACACCTCGCCTCTGTTCCATAGACGGATGCAACAATAAGCACCACGCCCGGGGCCTGTGTATTAACCACTACCAGGAGAAACTGCGCCAAAGAAGGAGGCCACCTACGCCGCCAGCGCCCCCTGCCGTGTGTGCCATCGACTACTGCCCGAACCCAGCCACGGACGCAGGCCTCTGCTCGAAGCACTACACCAACATGCAGCGCCACGGCACACCAGAAGCACCCCATCCACGACCGACGCGTGGACTCGGCGGTGACCCCGTAGAGTTCGCCCGCTCCAAGATCACAGTGACCGACGCCGGCTGCTGGGAGGTCAACACCTACGGCAACCGCTACCTCAGCTTCACCTACGGCGGAGAACAGTGGCAGGCACACCGATGGGCCTGGGTCTACCTGGCCGAGCTTCCCTTGAGGCGCTTCCCAGAGGAGCAGCTCGATCACATTTGCGAGAACACCGCTTGCATCCGACCAGCCCACCTGCAAAAGGTCACACAGGCGCAGAACAACTGGCTCACCGGCGAACGGAAGCGACTTCGGGAGGCGGCTGGCCCCGAAGCTGCCGAAGTTGGACTAACCAAGCCGCTGAGCCTCGCTGAACTGGCGGCTACCGTTCGAATATCGCCAGAGCTGATTGGGATGCCCCCCAATCCTGGGATCATCCAGCGATAGCGGACTGAGATGCGGGTTGCCAGGCGAAAGTCTCAAACCCGTAAAACTCCTGGGGCGCTACCTACTGGCGGAAATGGACGGTTGTAGGCGGGGGTCCCCCCCACCCCCAGGAGTAAAAATTCCTGTTACATAGGCCCAGGATTGTTGTGGATAGCGCAAAAAGGAGTGGATACTTTAAGGCCCGCACATGTGTACGTTTCTAAAATGTGCCCCCGGCAATACGAATGACGGTACCCGCTCGGCAAAATCAATCTATGCAAACCACATCTCGGCTATTCGCAGTCGGTTAATTTTCTTCCGAACCTGCGAGGAAAACCTCTTCGATTTCTCTAAACATCTCGGCCGCCCGAGCAACCTCGAGTACAGCAGGTTCATTTGTAGTCTCGCCCATGCCACAAGTTGAATGTTGGTTCACCAACTCTAAGTAGTGATGGTAGGAGCGCCTATATCCGAGCAAGCTTTCAATTGCAGTTCTAGCCCCGTCAAGGTCCTCACGATATAAAGCCCCACCAAGTTTCGGGGGATACGAAGGGGTTACTGCGGCAAGAAGTTTCGCGTAGCTTTTCAGGGATGCCCGTTCTAAAAGACTCCATAAATCCGACTGACTCTTATCTTTCCCTGCGTGATGGTAATGGAAGTACAAAGACGCAATTAGGGCGGGCTGGAAAATTGAGCCTGATACGGCTGAATCACCGACATACTTCTGAGCCGCAGCATCCACGTCATCCGCGATGCTTTCAAGCCAGTTGCTTTCCCCTCTTGATGATTTAAAGCATAAAACCAGCGCAAACTCACGACGCGTTTCCTGCTGGAGCAATATCCTGACTTGTAAATTGGCAAAAAACACTTCTGTATTGTCCAGTAGATTCATTGCCAGCCAGACGTAGTTATCTCCCTGTCCTTGATCACGTACTGCGCCGCGCATTACGGTGTTGTAGGCATCGGCGAGAGCAGCGAGCAATCCTAAACTTAGAGGGCTACCGTTGGCAACATGCTTATCTATTCTCGGTATTGTGATGCTAGCATCAAATATTAGCTTTTGTTGAAAATACTCTAATAGCCTGTTGGATGAAGGCTCCTCCCCGTTGCACAAAAGTGTCAACGCTAGTTCAATCGCCTTATCACTTACATCCTCTTCGAGAATATTGTTTTGATAGAACCGATCAAAGTACAAGGGATTTGCAACCCGCCGTGGAGCTTTCATTGAGGGGTCGTCGGCTGCATACCACGTATTGCGCCTCGAAGTAGCCAAGGTAGGAAATAAAAAGCAACTTATCTCTTCGGCAAAACTGACATCCGCCGCAGTCCAATTGTCCAGAGTACTAAGTACTTCTTGCCACTGCTGCCATTGCTGAGTCGCCTCCCCCTTTCTGGGGGCGAACCGATTGAAGTTGCCACCAATAGCGAGCCGCTTATTTCGATGGACTACTTCATAAAAATCGAATGCATGTAAACGGAGGTACGTCATTGCAAGGTAATCTACAAAATCAACCTCAGCATGCACGTTTCTCCACTGATTGTCGACAGCAGAAACTAACCTCATAATCTTTCTGGGTTGTTCGCAAACCTTAATCAGATGCTCGCTCCACAAGCTGGATAGTCTGTCATCGTCGCGCTGACTTAGTATAAAATTGTGGTTTTTATAAAGCTGTCCTAAATGATTATTCAGTAGATCTGTGCGTTGCTTAGCTGTGAGAGGGGGAATGTCAAGACGCAACTGGATAATCTTTTCCAGATACTCTCGACCGCGTTCTACGTCGCCACCAGTCACTTCTGTGTGCGATAAAACGCCAAGAAGACTTTCCTCGTCGTAGGAGAGAAGGTAATGAACCTTGGGGATTCTACCCAGCAATCTAACCATTTTAAATACTTGGAGAAGTTCTTGCGCATCAAGGCGATCTAGGTCATCCATGACCACCAACACGTTGTGAGGGCTATTCTCGAAATGGGTTGTAAGCTCACGCAGTAATTGATTGGGGGTCTTGCCAGATCGAACCTTTTGAGATAAATCGCTTATTGCACCCATGCCGTCCGCGTCGACTAAACGAGCTACGATGCCTATAGGAGCAATCCAGTCTAAAAAATCGGCCAGTTCTTCTCGTGACTGGAGTCGGTCTTTCTGGCCGGGCAGAGTATTGATCAGTTCACTGTATAAGGCGGCAACTTCAGCCTCATAAGTGCTAAACATCCAGGGAGTGTGTCGGACAACTTTCCAAGAAGCCTGGTTCTCTAAGGTCGGTCCTTCTCCGAGGACTTGTTCAATTTGGTTGATAAGCGAAGTTTTACCGCTGCCCCACGGTCCCGATATTGCAGCCACGGAACTATTAGTGTTTTGGCCGAGCCGTCTTATGCCCTCCGTTATTGTTCTTACTAGTTGACTACGCCCAATAAGATCTTGTGATTCATCGGTAATGGATTCGTCATTGTATAACATGCGGGTGCTGGGCCTCAGGTGAATTGGTGGTAAGTAATATATAGTTGTCACGATGATATAAAATTTAAGAGGTGTTCTACTTCATCATGGTTGAGTGCTAATTGTCCTAAACCGTTTCTTTAGAATGCTGATAGTTGCACAAAATAGAAACCGTTCTTCGCATATCAAAACTGGTGCTCACAAATAAAGGCATCATTACGCGCTTACCGTGCGGTTCTAATAGCTCGGTCCTTCAGTCTTTGGTGTAGACCGCCCCTGAGTAGTATGTCGATAAGCTGGCCATCATCACTCATATCTAGTAGAATGTTGGCGGCTTTCTGATGTCCTTCACTTGCTGTGTAAATGATGCTTTCGATCTCATTCCGCAGGGAAGGCGAGAAAGCGAAGTCAACTGGATCGTTGGCCATGGCCTCGCGCTGGAGCTGTTCGCTTTCTTCGGCGTGGCGGAAGACGGACTGGACGGCGTTGAGCTGGTCGGCGTCGGTGATGCCGGTGCCTTCGAAGAGCTTGTTGATGTGCTCGATGAGCTCCTCGAAGGTGCCCTTCTTTTTCTCCCGGATCTGTCCGGAGCCGGCCTCCGTCATGGGTTTGAGCCCGTCACCCTGACCGTCCTGCAACACCAGGTCGGCGGCCTGCTGCTTCTTGAGCTTGTAGTGGGTCAGCACCACATCAGAGAGGTCCAGGGAGGTGGAGTCGGTGTCGGGGCTTTTCAGCAACCGTGCGAGCAGTTTGAGGTAGATGGCCAACTTTTCCACTCGGGTGTCGCCGTAGTCGATGATCTGTGAAAAAAAGTCGTAGGCCTTGGTGAACGCCCCTACGGTGGAGCGGAACTCCTCGAGGGCGGCAATCTCCAGCTCATCTGCCTTTAGCCGGGCTTGGCGCATGCGGTCGTGGAAGACGTCCGCGGCGGGTTTGAGGTAGGAGTAGAGCTCGTTGTGAGCTGCCTTTGCGCCCTTGAGCCGCAGGTGCTGAGTCACCCATCGGGTGGCCACGGCGTCGACGTCGCGGTCGTCGTAGATGCGCATAGCGTCGAGTTTGGCGATCATGTCGTGGACGATGTCGGGGTCGGACTCGCCCTGGAGCTCGGCATCCTCGTAGTAGTCCTGGAAGGCTTTAAGGATAATTTGGGGGTCGTTGACGAAGTCCAGGACGTAGGTCTGCTCCTTGCCCGGGATCACCCGATTGAGCCGCGACAGGGTCTGGACGGCGGCGATGCCCGACAGCTTCTTGTCCACGTACATGCCCACCAGCAGCGGCTGGTCAAAGCCGGTCTGGAACTTGTTGGCCACCAGCATGATCTGAAACTCGTCCGTGCCGAACGCGGTGGTCAGACCCCGTCCCTTCAGGCCCGGGTTCATGGTGGTCTCGGTGAACGGGTCCGGCCCGGACTCCTGGTCCTCGACCTCCCCGGAAAACGCCACCAGGGCCGCCAGCTGGGGCGTGTAGCCCTTCTCGTCCAGGTAGCGATCGATGGCCAGTTTGTAGCGCACGGCTTCCTTGCGGGAGCCGGTGACGACCATGGCCTTGGCGCGGCCGGCCAGGTGGTGGGCGACGTTGTCGCGGAAGTGCTCAACTATCACCGCGACCTTCTGCTCGATGTTGTAGGGGTGCAGCTTCACCCACTGCAGCATCTGCTTGGCCCCCTTGTCCCGGTCCACCTCGACCTCCCCGGGGTGGGTGCGGGCGTTGGCGATCCGGGCCGCCATGGCATAGGTGGTGTAGTTCTTCAGCACGTCCAGGATGAAGCCCTCCTGGATGGCCTGCTTCATCGAGTACAGATCGAAGACTTGATTGTCCCCGTGCTCGTCGGCTCGCCCGAACAACTCGATGGTCTTGGCCTTCGGCGTGGCCGTGAAGGCGAGAAACGACAGGGTCTTCGAGGCCCCGGCGCGGGTGGCCATCTCGGCGGTCAGCACATCCTCAGCACTGATGTCCTCCTCGTCCTCCAACGCGTCGGCGGTCAGTACCTTCTTCAGGGACTTCGCGGCGTCACCCGCCTGAGAGGAATGGGCCTCATCGGCGATGATCGCATATGTCTTGCCCTTCAAGCCCTGGTTCTCCTGGATCACGGTGAGGGCGTGGGGGAAGGTCTGCAGGGTCACCCCGATGATCTTTTTGCCCGCGATCAGCGCCTCGGCCAGCTGCTTGGACTTCGAGCCCTCGGAGCCGGAAGTGATTGGGGCAAACACGCCCTTAACGGTCTCCAACTGCTCCACGGCCTTCTGCAGCTGGCCGTCCAGCACATTGCGGTCGCTGATGACGATGACACCGTCGAAAACCTTAGAGCCGTCCTGTCGGTGCAGGGAGGACATGCGGTGCGCGGTCCAAGCGATCGAGTCTGTTTTCCCAGACCCGGCCGAGTGCTGGATCAGATAGTTGTGCCCCGGCCCCTCAGCCCGGGCGGCCTCGACCAGCTTCGTGACCACCCGCCACTGGTGGTAGCGAGGGAACCGCACCGAGGACGCCCAGAACTTCTTCCCGGTAATAGCGTCGGTACGTTCTTCGAACCGGTAGTGGACGAACTTGGACAGGATCGTCAGCCATGCGTCCCGTTCCAGAACCTTTTCCCAGAAGTAGGAGGTCGGGCTGGACCCGGGTATTGGCGCGTTGCCAGCGCCATTGTTGTGCCCGGCATTGAAGGGCAGGAAGCGGGTGGCCGGACCCTCCAGCTTGGTGGTCATGTGGACCTCCTCATTGGAGACCACGAAATGAACCAACGCACCCCGACCAAACGACAGCAACGGCTCCCCAGCGGGGGAGCGGTCGTGGCGATACTGGGCTAGAGCGTTGTCGATCGACTGGGTCAGATCCGTCTTCAACTCCGCGGTGGCCACGGGGATGCCGTTGAGGAAGTACACCAGGTCCAATGACTTGTTGTTGGACCTGGAGTAGTGGACCTGGCGCATCACCCGCACCCGGTTCCGCCCATACCGTTCCACCGTGGTGGGGTTCAGCCCGTCAGCGGGCTGAGGCTGGAACATCCGGAATGGTGCTGCGCCCGTAACGGAAAAACCCTTTCTCAGCAGGTTCAACGTCCCGCCGGCGTTGTGCGGGTCCGTGGCTGCGACCTTCGCGATCCGGTCCAGGATTCGAACTCGCGCCTTCGCCTGCATTGCCGGCGAGGCGTCAGGCTTAACTACCTTCGTTAGCTCGTCGGGGGCAGTTTCATCCAGCCAAGTGAACACGTCCTCAGGGAACAGGGCTCGCTCGACGTCATAGCCGGCGTCCGTGGGGGAGTACAGCCAGCCATGGGAAGCTAAGTGCTCAGCCAGCTCCGACTCGAACTCCACCTCGTTATGCAACGCCATAGTCCTTGAGCACCCTCTCCTTCGGCTTCTTCCAGTTCCTAACATCAATCTTGCCTGTTACTGCCGCAGAAATAAGCGCAGCACGCCGCTCCGTGGACAACGAAATCGCAGACTGGGCGTCGTCAATCGCAGCGTCGATCTTCGCCGACTCGCGTTGAATGTACTTGACGATGGGTCGCTGTTCGTTCAACGGGGGAACTACAAAGACGAAGTCCTTTAAGTCGTCGACGGATAAATTGGGTTGGGCGGATCCGCCAATACTTAAAGTGCGTTGAACTTCTTCAGTTTGTGTACTTAGCATGTAGAAAGCGAACTCTGGGTCGAGGTCAGTATCAGGACGCAATCTAAGCGCAACCAAAGATGACGCAAGTGCGCCGTCGGAAATTCCTTTAACAATAGCCTTCTTTCCGATTGACCCCCGTAAACAGTAAAGAATGTCGTTTTCTTGTAACTTCGCTCCCCCCAGGGTTGCATACTTTTCTGCGGTGATGTAATTCATGTTGGAATAATCAACGGTGTCACCAGAAAGGTGTCCGGCATTAATGAAGGGAACCCCTTCTTGAAGCATTTCGTCTTGGGAGGGGTAATTACTTCCCCGGTCACCATTAAGGAATTCGAATACCCAGGACAATTTAAGTTTGGACCAGTGCGGAGGAACCTCGCTAAGTGTGAATTCTTCCGTGCTGGAATTGAATAGAGATAAAGGTAGTCCCTTGGTGATTGAGTTTGATATGGTCGCAAATCGACGTTCGATTAATAAGGTGACAAGTCCTTTCTGATCTGCGATAAAGTCGTTAATCTCCGCAATTTCTTCATCCAAATAGACGGAAATTTTCCATTGTTCCTCTACTGGTGGAACTGGAAGTGGAGTTTTGCCAAAGTCGGCGTAACGCATTGACTGTCCATCTCGTAGCTGATTAGTCAAACTTGCGATGGTTTCAATATATCCCGTGGACTTGAGAAGATACCGAAAATATTGTGGCAAGGCGTCTGCTTTAGGGGATATAACAGTATAAGCGGGGCTGACTTTTCCTCTGTGCTGCGACCATTCCAGCCCCCCTTGGAAACTACGAAGATGGATGATAAAGTCGTTAACTTCAACGTGCTTCATTCTTGTGCCGGATAGCGCGAGCACCACCTTGTTTCCAGTTAGTGCCATATATTCGGCCTGAGGTAGTACTCCCAGTGACTGAGAGGGTGTTAGATGAACGTCTTCCATTCGCTCCGGCTCATTGCGAAGTCCAAATACGGATTTGCTAGGCCTGACGTGCCAGTGGCTAGGGATTTCGCCTAGCCACGGATATCCGGTGCATCTGTACTGTGGGTACGGCTGGATATCATTCATGATTTAACCTGCTCTAGTCGGACTCGGATACGCCCGAGAACAGCATCAAGGTCCTTATCTATTTCCTCGAGGGGTCGAGGTGGAACATACTTATAGAAGTGACGAGTAAATGGAATCTCACAGCCCTCTCTAAGTTTGGTTGCGTCAATCCATGCATCCGGAATGAAGGGTGCAACTTCGCGGTCGAAGTATTCTTGGATGTCCTGGTCCCACGGAATGTTTTCGGTATCACGCAATTCAGGATCGGGTTCTGGTTTATTCTTGGCGCCTGTAATAGGCGGGGCGGTGTTATCGCGTACTGACAGCCCCGTGATCAGGGTTCGCTGCTGGGCGGGGGTCAACGATATGCCAGCGGTGGCCAAGGCCTGGTGAATCTTGGTGCTGAACTGGTCGCGGTTTTTTACTATCCCACCGCCAACGGTTTTTAAGGCCTCGCGAAGCTTTTCAGAATTCGCTTCGGTGAGTTTTTGCAGGGGCTTTAAGGCCAATGCGGCATGGATACGGTCTTCGTCTGCGGCGAAGTTGAGTTTCAGTGGTCGCTCTACGGTGATGGTGCGGTAAAGGAAGTCGGTGGTATTAAAAATCTTGGAGTGCTCGTTTTCTCCGAAGTCTCCGTAAAGCCGCACGATCCGGTCGATGTCGTTGGGGCCAAGCTCATTCCGCTTGGAGCCCAATCCCTTCCGCATTTTGCGGAAGAACTTCGACCCGTCAATTAGTTGCACCTTGCCTTGGCGCTCCGATGCTTTTTGTTTGGAAAGTACCCAAACATAGGTAGCAATGCCGGTGTTGTAAAACATGTCACTGGGTAGGGAAATGATCGCCTCCAGGTAATCTCGTTCGACGATCCACTTTCGGATGTTGGATTCTCCTGACCCTGCTCCACCGGTGAACAATGGTGAGCCGTTAAGGACGATGGCTCCGCGGCCTCCGACGGAGTCGTCCCTGTTCGGACGCAGCTTTGAGATTAAGTGCAACAGGAAGAGCATTGATCCGTCCGAAACTCGGGGCAACCCCGGACCGAAGCGGCCGGCGTATCCTCGAATCTCATGCTCCTCGCGGACTTCCTTTTCTTGCTTTTTCCAATCCACACCGAACGGTGGATTAGACAGGCAATAGTTGAAGGTCAGCCCGGGGTGCCCGTCGCCAGTGAGTGTGTCCCCCAGAACGATGGCATCCACGGACTGGCCCTTGATCACCATGTCAGCTTTGCAGATGGCATAGGACTGCGGATTAATTTCCTGCCCCGCCAGGGTCAGTTGGGCATTGGGATTCATTTCTCGTAAGTGGTCCTCGGCGACCGAAAGCATCCCCCCAGTGCCGGCTGTGGGGTCGTAGACTGAGCGGACGATGTGCTTATCTCGAAGCTCGGTGACGTCCCCAGCGAACAGGACGTCCACCATCAGCTCGATGACCTCACGGGGGGGTGAAGTGCTCACCTGCGGTCTCATTGGAGGCCTCGGCGAACTTGCGGATAAGCTCTTCGAAAATGTGGCCCATCCTTTCGTTGGACACTCGTTCGGGGTGCAGGTCCACCTCGGCGAAACGCTGCAGTACTAGGAAGAGAAGGTTGGCCTGCTCGAGTTCCTCAATGCGGTCCTCGATCTTGTACTTATCGAAGATGTCGCGCACATTTGGGGAGAAAGCGTTGATGTAGGCGGTGAGGTTCGCGCCAACGTTCTCAGGATCTCCCATGAGAGAGTCCAGGTCGAAGCGACTCGTGTTAAAAAAGGAGTATTGGTGGTCCGTTTGTTGCCGCAGTAGTACCGGGCGTACCGGCAATCCCTTCTTCTGAGCGTCAGACACGACCTTCAGGACGGCTGGCTTGCTGTCGGCTAGCACGCTGTCCAAACGGCGCAGGACGGTAAAGGGGAGAATGAAGTCGCCGTACTGGTGAGCCTTGAAGTTGCCCCTCAACAGGTCGGCGATGCTCCAGATGAACGATGCGTAATTGATCAATCAGTGCCCTACTCGATCTCGTTGTCGTGTGCGCGGTCAGGTTCAGCAGGAGACTGAATCGTGTCAGCGACCACAGCCACCGTGCCACTGGGGAAGCCAGCGTTCCCAACCGCAATTGGTTTCTGTTGAGTATCTCATCGCTCCTGGTTCGACCGCGGATGCCAGGTCCAGCGGGGCTCCTCGCGATCGGGTCGCCTTCGAGGTGGCCCAGCCGTCGCATCAGGGTCGGGGGCGCTGGCCCTTTTGCTCAGTGCACATGGATCGAGGGGCGTCTCTGGTGGAGACGCCCCTCGATGGAGATAATCACGTGGGCTGGTGGATGCCCTTCTTGGTTCAGTCTTGGTTGTCGGTCATGTCCTCTTCGATGGTCTCTGTGGTGGATTGCCCATCGTTGTCCGGCTCGTGCGGAAGGTGCCTAGGCTTAGGACCATTCTCCAAGTACGCAGTGGCTACGCGTAGCCTATGCGCGTTATCTCCGAGGTAGCCAATTCCTCGATTGCAGGCTCCGCACAGCAGTCCTCGAATGCATCCGCCACAGCTTCCCGTGCCCGGACAGCAGTTGTGATCGTGATCGATGGCGAGTGAAGCCCCATTGGGCTCCCGACCACAGATTGCGCAACCGCCTCCCTGAGCTTCGAGCGTGGCATCGTATTGTTCTTGGGTGATCCCGTAGACCTTTTCCAACCGGGTGCTCCGCTGTAACGCTGGCGGCCTGGTAGTCCTCCGACATTCCCAGCAACGAGGATGCAAACCGTCCGGCTGCTTGCGATCCTTCGGGAAGTTCACCGCGGTCACCGGCTTCCACGCCAGGCATCCCGTGCACCGCTTTCTACCCTGGGAGTCACGAAGCGAAGCGGCTCCCTCCGGGAGCTTCCGGCGGGAGCGAGGCCGCAGCGGCCGCAGTTTTTCCCCTTTGAGCTGTTGCGCTCGGTGGGCCTTGCACAGTCCTACTGCGCCCGCGTCCCGTGTGCACGCCGGTCCCGGGCAATTCTGAACAACGCCGACCTGTCTTAGGGGTTGTAGCTCGTTGCCACGTTGTAGCTGTCCGTAGTGCCCGTAGCACCACCCCTTCACTGCCCTCGTCCGGTCACATCCGTCGAACTCGCACATCTCCTGCCCGTCTGACACGAACATCCCCCGTCTCTGCAGTGGCCGGGCGTCCGGCCAACCAGCGCATTCGGTCTCTACGTGCATTGATGTACGTAATGAATGCGTTGTCGCACAGTAGGGGCACACCAACTGGTTCTCCGTCCAGGCGTTCCGTTCCCTGGGGCTCAACGCACTGGCCAGCGTCAAGAAGGGCCAGCCCGTGCTGGTGGTCGGCAAGCTCAAGGTCCGGTTCTGGGAGGGCGAGCACGGGCGGAACACGGCCGTGGACGTGGACGCGGTGTCCATCGGGCACGACCTCGCGCTCGGCACGGCCTGCTTCCAGCGCACCGTGAGCTCCTCGCCGGCCGCGGACCAGCCCGCGAATCAGGCGGGGGACCAGCCCGCCGCCCAGCCCGAGGACGCCGCGGGGACCGGTACCCCGGACCGTCCGACGGCGACGCCGGCCGACCCGTCGGGTGAGAGCGACGACCCCTCGGGCGAGAGCGGGGATCCGGCGGTCCCGGACGACGTCGACCCCGAGACGGGCGAGCTCCTCGGGAGCGCTGCGGGCCCGGGCCGGCGCTCGCGGCGCCAGCCCGCCGCCACCTGAGCAGCCCGCGGACGAAGCCGTCCCGGCGTGGGGACGGAGCCGGGGCGCGGTGCCGCCGCCCCCCGCTCCATCCGCGCCCGGCGGCCGCCCGTCGGCCGCCGCGGAGCGGGGTAGCCTTGAGGGCATGGCGGAATTCATCTACACAATGTCCAAGGCCCGCAAGACCGTGGGCGACAAAGTCATCCTGGACGACGTCACCATGTCGTTCTATCCCGGTGCGAAGATCGGCGTCGTGGGGCCCAACGGGGCCGGCAAGTCCACCATCCTCAAGATCATGGCCGGCCTCGACCAGCCGTCCAACGGCGAGGCCCGGCTCAGCCCCGGCTACACCGTCGGCATCCTGCTCCAGGAGCCGCCGCTGAACGAGGAGAAGACCGTCCTCGGCAACGTCGAGGAGGGCGTGGGCGAGATCAAGGCGAAGGTCGACCGCTTCAACGCGATCTCCGAGGAGATGGCTCAGCCGGACGCCGACTTCGACACCCTCATGGAGGAGATGGGCAAGCTCCAGGAGGACATCGACGCCGCCAACGCCTGGGACCTCGACTCCCAGCTGGAGCAGGCGATGGACGCCCTGCGCTGCCCGCCGCCGGACGCCGACGTCAAGGTCCTCTCCGGTGGTGAGCGCCGCCGCGTGGCCCTGTGCAAGCTGCTGCTGCAGAAGCCGGACCTCCTGCTGCTCGACGAGCCCACCAACCACCTCGACGCCGAGTCCGTGCTGTGGCTGGAGCAGCACCTGAAGGACTACCACGGCGCGGTCATGGCCGTGACCCACGACCGGTACTTCCTCGACCACGTGGCCGAGTGGATCTGCGAGGTCGACCGCGGCCGGCTGTACGGCTACGAGGGCAACTACTCGGCCTACCTCGAGACCAAGCGCGCCCGCATGGAGGTGCAGGGCAAGAAGGACGCCAAGCAGGCCAAGCGCCTCGCCGACGAGCTGGAGTGGGTGCGCTCCAACGCCAAGGGCCGCCAGGCGAAGTCGAAGGCCCGCCTGGCCCGCTACGAGGAGATGGCCGCCGAGGCCGAGAAGACCCGCAAGTTGGACTTCGAGGAGATCCAGATCCCGCCGGGGCCCCGCCTGGGCAGCCTCGTGATCGAGGCGAAGGACCTGCAGAAGGGCTTCGGGGACCGCAGCCTCATCAAGGGCCTGTCCTTCTCCCTGCCGCGCAACGGCATCGTGGGCGTCATCGGCCCCAACGGCGTCGGCAAGTCGACCCTGTTCAAGACCATCGTGGGCCTCGAGGAACTGGACGGCGGGGAGCTGAGGATCGGCGACTCCGTCAAGATCTCCTACGTGGACCAGAACCGCGCGAACCTCGACGCCGGCAAGTCGCTGTGGGAGGTCGTCTCGGACGGCCTCGACTACATCAACGTCGGCAACGTGGAGATGCCCTCGCGCGCCTACGTCTCCGCGTTCGGGTTCAAGGGGCCCGACCAGCAGAAGAAGGCGGGGGTGCTGTCCGGCGGAGAGCGCAACCGGCTGAACCTGGCCATGACCCTCAAGCAGGGCGGCAACCTGCTGCTGCTCGACGAGCCCACCAACGACCTCGACGTCGAGACCCTCGGCTCCCTGGAGAACGCGCTGCTGGAGTTCCCGGGCTGCGCCGTGGTCGTCTCCCACGACCGGTGGTTCCTCGACCGGGTCGCCACCCACATCCTCGCGTGGGAGGGCACCGACGAGGAGCCGGACCAGTGGTACTGGTTCGAGGGCAACTTCGAGGCCTACGAGGCCAACAAGGTGGAGCGCCTCGGCGCGGACGCCGCGCGGCCGCACCGCGTCACCCACCGCCGCCTCACCCGCGACTGACGCAGGACCGGGCCCGGACTCCCCGAGACGACGAAGGGGCCCGTCCGGTGGGGAAGGACTGTTCTTCCCCACCGGACGGGCCCCTTCGGTGTGCGCCGGTCCGGCGTGCGCCGGTGTTCCTAGGAGAACTCCGGGAAGCGCATCATGCCCTCCTGGGCGGTCGTGGCGACGAGCCGGCCGTCCCGGGAGAACATCCGGCCCACGCCGAGGCCGCGGGCCGAGGAGGCGTTGGGGGAGGACTGCACGTAGAGCAGCCACTCGTCCGCGCGGGTCTCCCGGTGCCACCACATCGCGTGGTCGAGCGAGGCGATGTTCATGCCGGGCTCGATCCACGTCCTGCCGTGCAGGCGCAGGATCGGCTCGAGCAGCGTGTAGTCGCTCGCGTAGGCGAGCGCCGCGCGGTGGATGTTCGGGTCGTCCGGCAGCGGCTTGAGGGTCTTGATCCACACCGCGTTGAACGGCTCCCCCCGGGAGTCCGGCTTGAAGTAGATCGGCTCCGTGATGTAGCGCATGTCGAAGGGCCGCTCGTGGGCGATCGCCTGCGCCTCGGGGGCGTCCACGTGGCCCAGCAGCTCCACGGCGCTCGGCAGGGACTCGGGGTCGGGCAGGTTCTGGGGCGACTCGTCCTGGTGGTCCAGGCCCTGGGCCGGGACCTGGAAGGATGCGATGGCCGAGAGGATGGCGCGCCCGTCCTGGTAGGCGTGCACGCGGCGGGCGGAGAAGGACCGCCCGTCCCGGATCCGCTCCACCCCGAAGGTGATCGGCTGGGACACGTCCCCGGCGCGCAGGAAGTACGCGTGCAGGGAGTGGATGATCCGCTCCGGGTCCACGGTGCGCATGGCGGCGGTCGCGGCCTGCGCCAGGACCTGCCCGCCGTAGACCCGGCCGCGCGCGGGGGAGATGGAGTGGCCCACGTAGATGTCCTCGAGGGTGCGCGCGCCACCCCCGTCCGCGAGGTCGAGCATGTCGAGCAGGGCCTGCGTGGGGTCCGGGATCGGGCTGTAGGTCATGGTCTTCACTCTAGCCAAGCCGCCGGTCGCGCCGGGGCGCGCCCCGGTGTGATGGGATGGGGGGCATGTCTTCGCTGCTGATCCCCATCCAGATGCGCTTCGGCGACATCGACAGCTACGGTCACGTCAACAACGTCACCATGCTCCAGTACCTCGAGGACGCCCGGGTCCGGCTCATGGCCCGGCCGCTGCCCGGCGGCGCCGCCGCCGGCGTCCCGGAGGGCGCCACGTTCCGCACCCTGCTGGGGGACCTCATGACCGTGATCGGCCGGCAGGAGGTCGAGTACAGGGAGCAGCTGCTCTACCGCGCCGAGCCGGTGTCCGTGCGCGTGTGGGTCTCCGCCGTGGGCGGGTCGAGCTTCGTGCTGGACTACGCGGTCCAGGAGGAGGACGGCGCGCGGGTCTACGCCGTGGCCCAGACGGTCGTCGTGGTGATCGACCGCGCCTCCGGACGGCCCGTGCGCCTCGACGACACCCAGCGGAGCCTGCTCGAGCAGTGGTCGGACGCCCCGACCCGCTTCGCCCGCCGGCCCGCGCCGGCCGAGGCCTGAGCCCCGTGGGCCGGTCCCTTCCGCTGACGGATCCGCGGGACGTCGCCGACCTGCGGACCTACCTGTCCCGGGCCCGCGGGGTGGACCCCCAGGGGGCGGTGCGCTTCCAGGCGCGCGGGCGCGCCCTCGGGGTCTACGTGTGCGTGCTCGAGCCCCACGGCCTGCTCGACACCACGCCCACGGTCCTGGGTCTGCGCACGGCCGCGCTGGCCGAGGAGCAGGCCCTGGACGTCACCGTCCCGCTCGGCGGGGTCCTCGACCGGATGCCGCGCCAGGACCAGGACGCCACGGAGGTGGGCCTGCCCCCCGTGGACGCGAACGTCTCGTGGGCGGGCATCGCCCCGCCCCTGAGCGGATGGGTCCCGGTGGGAGACGTCGCCGGGGACGCGCTGCGGGACGCCGCCCGGGCCGGGATCGCCGAGGTCGCCCGGGCCGTGCCCACGGACGCGGGGGCCGCCGTCGTCGACACCGTGCGCTCGCAGGTCTGGGGCCGCTCCTCCGGGTGGGCGGAGCCCCTCGCGGGGCGCCTGACCGGGGCGCCGCTGCCGGACGGCGCGGCGTTCGCCGCGTACTCGCTCGGGTTCCTGCGCCCGGGCGCGGAGGTCGCCGTCGCGGAGAACGGCCGCTGGGTGCGCCTGAGCACTCCTGGCGGGCACGTGCTGGCCAAGCGCTGAGCTCGGCGCCGGGGCCGCCTCAGCCGGGCCGGTTGATCATGGCGTGGGCGGCGCGGTCGAAGTAGTCCCAGATGATCCCGTCGTGCAGCGGGGAGAGCTCCAGGGTGTCCAGGGCCGCGCGCATGTGCGTCAGCCAGGTCTCGCGCGCCCACGTGTCCACGGGGAACGGCACGTGCCGCATCCGCAGCCGCGGGTGCCCGCGCTGCTCCGAGTAGGTGGTCGGCCCGCCCCAGTACTGCTCGAGGAACATCCGCAGCCGCTCCTCGGCGGGGCCGAGGTCGTCCTCCGGGTAGAGCGCCCGGAACCGCTCGTCCTCGGCCACCCGGGCGTAGAACTCGTGCACGAGCTTCACGAACGTCTCGTGCCCGCCCACCTGGTCGTAGAACGACGACGCCGTGCCCGCCTCGGCCTGCTCCCGCTCGTCGCCGACCTGCGGCACGGGGCGGCGCAGCTGGGACAGGGGCGCCCCGACCGCGAACGACCGCGCCCCGGGCGGGGCTGCGGCGGCGGGGTCGGTGCGCGGGTCCTGGCCGGCCGGAGGCGTGGTGCCGGGCTCGCCGGGACCGTGCCCGCCCGGACCGGGTCGCTGCTGCTCGCCGCTCATGCGCGCGCCACCTCGTAGGCGGCGTCCACGGCCTGCGCGCGCACCGCGCGGGCGGTCGCGTCGCGCTGCTCGAGCACCAGCCGGCGGAGCCCGTGCAGGTCCTCGGACAGGTCCGCGAGAAAGGCGTCCGCGGCGTCGACCGTCTCCTGGGCGGGGATGTTCGGGTACATGCCGATCGCGATCTGCTGGGCGAGCTCGTGGGTGCGGGTGCGCCACACGTCGGGGATCGCCGCGAAGTACTGCGCGGCCCAGGGGGCCAGCAGCGAGGTGTCGGCGGCCGTGCGGAACCCGTCGATCGCCGCGTCCTGGATCGAGTTGGGCAGCGACCCGTCCACCATGATCTGCTGCCAGGCCCGGGCCTTGGCCTCCGCCGTGGGGATCGAGGCCCGGGCGCGGGCGGCCGCGATCGCACCGTTCTCGGTGTTGTCCTGCGCGAGCATCCCGTCCACGTCGGTGTCACCGGCGCGTCCGCCGGCGCACAGGGCGGTCAGCAGACTCCAGCGCAGGTCGGTGTCCAGCGCCAGGCCCTCCAGGGCGCGCCGCCCGTCGAGGAGCTGCTCGAGGACGACCAGCTGCTCCTCGGTGCGGGCGTGCCGGGCGAAGGCCCGGAGGAACTGCAGCTGCTGGTCGGAACCGGCGGCCGCCTCCTCGGTGAGCCGGCGGAGCCGGTCGGCGGCCGCGTGCACGGTGGACTCGCGCAGGGGCTCGGCCACGTAGCCGTCGAGCACCGTGTCCAGCTGGCGCAGCTGCACCTGGATGCCGGTCGAGACCGTCTCGTGGGCGATGTTGCCGAGCACGAGCTCCACGTAGCGGCGGGCGGGCGTCTCGCCGTCGTGCACGCCGTCCCACACGGACGCCTGGACGAGGGCGCGCGGGAGCGTGTCCTCGAAGTTCTTCAGGTGGGTGAGGGCGGTGTCCAGGGAGCACTCGTCGAGGCGGATCTTGGCGTAGGCGAGGTCGTCGTCGTTGAGCAGCACGAGGTCCGGCAGCTCCCGGCCCACCAGCTGCGGCACCTCCGTGGACGGGCCGTCGACGTCGAGCTCGACCCGGTGCGTGCGCACGAGCTTGCCCTGCTCCCCGTCGTGGTCGTAGAAGCCCACGGCCAGGCGGTGCGGGCGCAGCGTGGGGTGCTCCTCGGGCGCGGTCTGCTGGATCCGGAAGGCGCGGATGATCCCGTCCTGATCGGTCTCGAGGACCGGGGCCAGCGTGTTCACGCCGGCGGTCTCGAGCCACTTCGCGGCCCACTGGTCGAGGTCCCGGCCGCTGGCCTCCTCGAGCCGGACCATGAGGTCGCGCAGCTCGGTGCTGCCCCACGCGTGCTCCCGGAAGTACCGGTGCAGCCCGGCCATGAACTGCTCCTGGCCCACCCAGGCCACCAGCTGCTTGAGCACCGAGGCGCCCTTGGCGTAGGTGATGCCGTCGAAGTTCACCAGCACGTCCTCGAGGTCGCGGATCTCGGCCTTGATGGGGTGCGTGGTGGGCAGCTGGTCCTGCTCGTAGCCCCAGGACTTCTCCCCGGCGGCGAACGTGGTCCACGCGTCCGTGTACCGGGTGTTCTCCGCCGCGGCGAGGGTGGACATGAACTCGGCGAAGGACTCGTTGAGCCACAGGTCGTTCCACCAGCGCATGGTCACGAAGTCGCCGAACCACATGTGCGCCAGCTCGTGCAGGACCGTGATGGCCCGCCGCTCCACCCGGGCCTGCGTGGGCCGGGAGCGGAAGACGTAGAGCTCCACGAAGGTCACCGCGCCGGCGTTCTCCATGGCCCCGGCGTTGAACTGCGGGACGAACAGCTGGTCGTACTTCTCGAACGGGTAGGGCACCCCGAACTGCGCCTCGAAGAACTCGAAGCCCTGCTTGGTGATCCCGAACATCTCCTCCGCCTCGACGTGCTCCATGAGCGAGCGGCGGGCGTACAGGCCCAGGGGGATCGTGCGGCCGTCGGCGCTGGTGAGCTCGTCGTGCACGGACGCGTAGGGGCCGGCGATCAGCGACGTGACGTAGCAGGGGACCACCGGGGTGGGGGCGAAGGACCACGTGGCGGCGCCGTCCCCGGCGGGGACCGGCTCCGGGGTGGGCTGGGTGGAGACCACCGTCCAGTGCGCGGGGGCCGTGACCGTGAACGCGAAGCGCGCCTTCAGGTCCGGCTGCTCGAACACGGCGAACACCCGCCGGGTGTCCGCCACCTCGAACTGGGTGTAGAGGTAGACCTCGTCGTCGACCGGGTCCACGAACCGGTGCAGGCCCTCGCCGGTGTTCATGTACCGGCAGTCCGACTCGACCGTCAGCACGTTGTCCCGGGCGAGGCCGAGCAGCTGGATCCGCACGCCGTCCGAGACCTCGGCCGGGTCGAGCGCCGCGCCGTTGAGCACCACGGAGTGCACCGCGTCGGTGATCGCGTCGATGAACGTCGTGGCGCCCGGGCTCGCGCGGAAGCGCACGGTGGTCGTGGAGCGGAAGAGGCGCTCGCCGCGGGTCAGGTCGAGGACCACCTCGTAGGCGTCCACCGCCACGGTCTCGGCCCGCGCGGCCGCCTCCTGGCGGGTCAGGTTGGTTCCGGGCACTTCAGTGCCGTCCTCTCGTCGGGGTCGGGGTCGGGGTCGGGGTCGGGTCGGGATCGCGTCGTGGTCGGGGCGTCCGCGACCGGTGGGCCGCAGGGGATCGTCCCATTATGTCAGCCGGGTCCCGGCCGCCCCGCGAGGCTCTGCGGTGTCCTCGGCGCCCGCCGCGGCGACGCACTACGCTGGAGGGCGGCCGGTCCGCCTCCGCGGGCCCTCCGCCACGATCCCGCCCCGTTCCACGCGAACCCCAGGAGCACGCCGCCCATGCGCGTCCACATCGCCACCGACCACGCCGGCCTGGACCTCTCCCGCTACCTGGTCGAGGAGCTCGTCGCCGCCGGCTACGACCTCGTCGACCACGGCCCCGCCGAGTACGACGCCCTCGACGACTACCCCGCGTTCTGCATCAGCGCAGCCCGCGCCGTCCGGGCGGACCGGGACGCGGGGCTCGACTCCCTCGGGATCGTCCTGGGCGGATCGGGCAACGGCGAGCAGATCGCCGCGAACAAGGTCGAGGACATCCGCGCCGCCCTGGCCTGGAACCTGGACACCGCCCGGCTCGCGCGCCAGCACAACGACGCCCAGGTCGTGGCGGTCGGCGGCCGCCAGCACCCCCAGGAGGAGGCGCTGGCGATCGTCCGGGCGTTCCTCGCGGAGCCCTTCTCCGGCGACGAGCGCCACGAGCGCCGGATCGCGCAGATCGGCGAGTACGAGTCCACCGGCACGGTCGCCGGCAAGCTCGAGGACCTGCGTCCGCGCGAGTTCCCGGCCGCCCGGGAGGCCTGAGTGCCGGAGGGCCACTCGGTCCACCGCCTCGCCCGCCAGTTCGCCGACTGCTTCGTGGGACAGACCCTGTCCGTGAGCTCCCCGCAGGGGCGCTTCGCCGGCGGGGCGGCCGCCCTGGACGGCGCCGTGCTCGAGGGGGCGCGGGCCCACGGCAAGCAGCTGTTCCTCGACTTCGCCGGGGACCGCGTGCTGCGCTCGCACCTCGGCCTCTACGGCGCGTGGAGCTTCGGCGGCAACGACCGCTTCCGCGGCGCCTCCTCGATCGGGGCCCCGCGCCGGATCGGTGAGCGGGAGGTGCACGACGACGACGCCGCCCCCACCGGCCCGCTGGTGCCGCCGGCGCCGGTGGGGGCGGTGCGCGTGCGCCTGGTCGGGGAGGAGGGCTGGGCCGACCTGCGCGGGCCGTCGCTGTGCGTGCTCGAGAGCTCCGCCGAGGCCGAGGCGGCCCGGGCGAGGCTGGGCCCGGACCCGCTCGACCCGCACGCGGACCCCGCGTCCTTCACGGCAGCGGTGCGTCGCAGCCGCCGCCCGGTGGGCGCGCTGCTCATGGACCAGGCCGTCGTGGCAGGGGTGGGCAACATCTTCCGCGCGGAGTCGCTCTTCCGCCGCGGACTGGACCCCATGACGCCGGGGCGAGCCCTCGGCGAGCCCGTGCTGCGGGAGCTGTGGGCGGAGAACGCGGCCCTCATGCGCACCGGCGTGCGGCTGGGCCGGATCGTGACGACCGACCCGGCCGACCGTCCGGGGATCGAGGAGGCGCAGGCGTGGCCCGAGCACGCCCACCTCGTCTACAAGCGCCAGGGCCTGCCGTGCCGCCGGTGCGGGACGCCCGTGGTCGCGGGGGAGCTGGAGGGGCGCACGCTCTACTGGTGCCCGTCCTGCCAGCGCTGACCGTGCCCTGGGCCGCGGCGTAGCCTGGAGCCATGTCCAGTTGCTGCGGCGCGGCCGGCTACCAGCGCGTCTTCGGCCCCCGCTTCGCACGCCGCCTCGCCCGCCGGTACCGGCGGCGGGGACTGGACCGCGCCTCCCGGCGTGTCGTGGAGTTCCTCGCCACCCAGGAACTGGAGGAGGCCAGCGTGCTGGAGATCGGCGGCGGCGTGGGCGCGATCCAGCTCGAGCTGCTGCGCCGGGGCGCCGCGCGGACCACGAACCTGGAGCTCGTGGACTCCTACGAGGCCGACGCCGCGGAGCTGGCCGCCGCCGCCGGCATGTCCGGCCGTGTGGAGCGGCGGCAGCTGGACATCGCCGCGGACCCAGAGGCGGTCGCCCCGCACGACGTCGTGGTGCTGCACCGGGTGGTGTGCTGCTACCCCGACCACGCGCGGCTCCTGGGTGCCGCCGCGGGCCGTGCGACGCGCCTGTTCGTGTTCAGCCACCCGCCCGGCCACCGCCTCCTCCGGGCGCTCGCCGCCCTGGAGAACCTCGGTCTCCGCGCGACCGGGACGCCCTTCCGCGCCTACGTGCACTCCCCGGCGGCCATGCTCGCCGTCCTGCAGGAGCACGGGCTGCGCCCCGTGCACGAGGACCGGGGCGCGGTGTGGCGGGTGGTCGGTCTGGCCCGGTGCGACGTGCCGAGCCCCCGTCGCCGACGGTCCCCGGGCCGCAGCAGCGGGTCGGACATCGGCGAGCCTCGGGACGGGGCCGGACACCGGCCGGTGCGCGAGCGCCGGTCCGGCGCGGCCGCGGAACGACGAACGCCCCGGTCCAGGGGGACCGGGGCGAACGTGCACGGAGAGGGGATGACGGGAATCGAACCCGCGTAATCAGTTTGGAAGACTGAGGCTCTACCATTGAGCTACATCCCCACAGAGCGCTCTGTCGAGGCCATTCCCATTAACCGGTCCGGCGCGCGCGGTGTCAAATCCCGGAGGCCGGGCGGCCCCACGGTGCGCGGCCCGGCAGAGCGTGCGCGAACCGGGCAGAGCGGGGTCCGGCGGGCCGAGGTGCGGCCCCGTCCACCCAGCCGGTAGACTCGCCGGTGGTCCGTGCTCGTGCACCGGACCACAGTCGTTGCAGCCGAGGCTGCAGGTACCGGGGCGTAGCGTAGTGGCTAGCGCGCCTGCTTTGGGAGCAGGAGATCGCAGGTTCGAGTCCTGTCGCCCCGACGTTGGAGCGGCTGCCCGGTCACGCCGGGCAGCCGCCTTCCCGACTGTCCCGGGCCGGAGAACGGCACCGGAAGACCCAACCGACCTACCACTCAGGAGTGCAGCGGAAGTGAAGAGCGCCGTCGAGAAACTCAACCCCACCCAGGTCAAGATCGTGGTGGACGTCCCGTTCGCGGAACTGAAGCCGTTCATCGACCAGACCTACACCTCGCTCGCCAACCAGATCCAGGTCCCCGGCTTCCGCCGCGGCAAGGTTCCGGCGCGGCTGATCGAGCAGCGCGTGGGCTTCGACTTCGTCGTCGAGAACGCGCTCAACGAGGGCCTGAACACCTTCTTCCAGCAGGCGCTGGCGGAAAACGAGATCACCCCGCTGACCCAGCCCCAGGTCGAGGTCCTCGCCAAGCCGGACGAGGCGAACCGCGAGGCCGACATCAAGGTCGAGATCGACGTGGCCGTGCGCCCCGAGATCGAGCTGCCCGACTACAAGGGCCTCGAGGTCGAGGTGGAGGCCCGCGAGGCGTCCGCCGAGGACGAGCAGAAGGCCCTCGACGAGCTGCGCGGGCGCTTCGGCACCCTGAAGACCGTGGACCGTCCCGCCGTCGAGGGCGACTTCGTCACCCTCGACCTGCAGGCCCTGGTCGACGGCGAGGAGGTCGACGCCGCCAACGACCTGTCCTACCAGGTGGGCGCCGGCACGATGCTCGACGGCATGGACGAGGCCATCACCGGTCTTTCCGCCGACGAGGACGCCACCTTCGAGACCAAGCTCGCCGGAGGCGAGCACAGCGGTGAGGACGCGACCGTCAAGGTCAAGGTCACCGCCGTCAAGGAGCGCGAGCTGCCCGAGGCCGACGACGAGTTCGCCCAGCTGGCCTCCGAGTTCGACACCATCGAGGAGCTCAAGGAGGACCTGAAGAAGCAGGCCGCCGAGGGCACCGTGGTGGAGCAGGGCGTCGAGGCCCGCGACAAGGTCCTGGAGAAGCTGCTGGCCCTCGTGGAGATCCCCGTGCCGCAGGCCGTGATCGACGAGCAGATCGCCCAGCACTTCGACAACCCGCAGGCCGAGGCCGACCACGACACCGCGGACCACCGGGCCGAGGTCCAGAAGAACGCCGAGGACGCGTTCCGCAACGAGATCGTGCTGGACGCGGTCGCCGAGGCCGAGGAGATCGGCGTCGAGCAGTCCGAGCTGATCGACTACATCATCAACATGTCCCAGCAGTACGGCATGGACCCGAACCAGTTCGCCCAGCTGCTGGACTCCTCGGGCCAGGCCGGTCTGATGGTGGGCGAGGTGCGCCGCCGCAAGGCTCTGGCCAAGGTCCTGGAGTATGCGACGGTCACCGACACCGAGGGCAACACGGTGGACCTCTCCGAGTTCGTGCGCCCGCAGGGCGAGGAGCAGGCGGGGGAGGCCGCCGAGGAGATCGAGCCCGAGGAGACCACCGCGGCCCCGACCCCGGGCACCGAGGAGGACTCCGCGGACTCGCCCGAGTCCGCGGAGTCCGCCGACTCCCCGGAGTCGGCCGACTCCGCCGACTCCCCGGACTCCGCCCAGTGACGTCCTGAGAGCCCGTCCGAAGGCGCCGCCGTCCCCTCGGGGCGGCGGCGCCTTCGTCCGTCGGGGGCTCGCGGGCCCGACCATGCGCCATCAGCGAACAACCCGGACGGGGACCGGCCGGGGCCCGGGGCGGGCACTAGTGTTCTGTTCAGAGATCACCGGACCACACGGACGAAAGAGGCACTGTTACATGACCTCCGCTCACGAGTCGCCGTTCGGCTCGACCCACGCAACCTCCACCGGACCGCGCCTGCAGGGCGGCGGCCCCATGGGCGGCCAGGACGACTACGTCTACAACCGGCTGCTCAAGGAGCGCATCATCTGGCTGGGCTCCGAGGTGCGCGACGACAACGCGAACCTCATCTGCTCGCAGATGCTGCTGCTCTCCGCCGAGGACCCGCAGGCGGACATCTTCCTGTACATCAACTCCCCGGGCGGGTCCGTCACCGCCGGCATGGCGATCTACGACACCATGCAGCTCATCCCCAACGACGTCGTGACCGTGGCCACCGGCCTGGCCGCGTCGATGGGCCAGTTCCTGCTCTCCTCGGGCACCAAGGGCAAGCGCTACTCCACCCCGAACGCCCGGATCCTCATGCACCAGCCCTCCGGCGGCATGGGCGGCACCGCCTCGGACATCCGGGTGCAGGCCGAGCTGATCCTGTCGATGAAGCAGCGCCTCGCGGAGCTCACCGCCGAGCAGACCGGCCAGTCCCTGGAGACGATCCTCCGGGACAACGACCGCGACAACTGGTTCGACGCCCAGCGCGGCCTCGAGTACGGCTTCTTCGACCACATCGCCAGCTCGGCCGGGTCCATGACCGGCGGCGGCGGGACCATGAAGGACCAGGATTAGGACCTCGGCGGTCCCACCACTTCATCAGGCACGCTCTTACAGACCTCCGAGGAACTCAACCATGACCTTCACCCACGGACCTTCGTCCACGGCCGGTTCCGCGGCCGCCATGCCCACCAGCCGCTACGTGCTCCCCGACTTCGAGGAGCGCACCCCCTACGGGTACCGCCGGCAGAACCCGTACACCAAGCTGTTCGAGGACCGGATCATCTTCCTGGGCGTCCAGGTCGACGACGCCTCGGCGGACGACGTCATGGCGCAGCTGCTCGTGCTCGAGGCGCAGGACGCCGACCGGGACATCACGATGTACATCAACTCCCCGGGCGGGTCGTTCACCGCGATGACGGCGATCTACGACACGATGCAGTTCATCCGCCCCGAGGTCCAGACGGTCTGCCTCGGGCAGGCCGCGTCCGCGGCGGCCGTGCTGCTCGCCGGCGGCACCCCGGGCAAGCGCCTGGCCCTGCCGAACGCCCGCGTGCTGATCCACCAGCCGGCCATGTCCGGTCAGGGCGGGGGCCAGGCCTCGGACATCGAGATCCAGGCCAACGAGATCATGCGCATGCGCGAGTGGCTGGAGGAGACCCTGGCCCTGCACTCCGGCAAGACCGCCGAGGAGGTCAACCGCGACATCGAGCGCGACAAGATCCTCACCGCGTCCGCCGCCAAGGAGTACGGGATCGTGGACCACGTCCTGGAGTCCCGGAAGATCCACAAGCCCGCGACCGTCACCTCCTGACCCGGACGACCCGCCGCAGCTCTCCCGCAGCGCCCCGGTGCACTGCGACCCGACCGGTCGCGGCGCACCGGGGCGCCCTGGTGTTGGGGCGGAACCCGGTCCTCGCCTATCCTGGACGAGGATTCCCGTACCCCGACCAGAGGACTGTTACATGGCGCGCATCGGCGAGACCGCGGATCTGCTCAAGTGCTCCTTCTGCGGCAAGAGCCAGAAGCAGGTCCGCAAGCTCATCGCGGGCCCGCGCGTCTACATCTGCGACGAGTGCATCGAGCTGTGCAACGAGATCATCGAGGAGGAGCTGAGCGAGGTCAAGGACCTCGAGCAGCAGGAGCTCCCCACGCCCCACGAGATCTACCAGCACCTCCACCAGTACGTGATCGGCCAGGAGACCGCCAAGCGCGCGCTGGCCGTGGCCGTGTACAACCACTACAAGCGGGTCCGGGCCGGCGAGAACGGCAAGCCCCTGTCCCTGGCCACGGCGGCCGGAGACGAGGACGTCGAGATCGCCAAGTCCAACATCCTGCTGGTCGGGCCCACCGGCTCCGGCAAGACGTACCTGGCGCAGTCGCTGGCCCGCAAGCTCGACGTGCCCTTCGCGGTCGCGGACGCCACGTCCCTCACGGAGGCCGGCTACGTCGGCGAGGACGTCGAGAACATCCTGCTCAAGCTCATCCAGGCCGCGGACTACGACGTCAAGCGGGCCGAGACCGGCATCATCTACATCGACGAGATCGACAAGATCTCGCGCAAGTCCGAGAACCCCTCGATCACCCGTGACGTCTCCGGCGAGGGCGTGCAGCAGGCGCTGCTGAAGATCCTCGAGGGCACGGTCGCGTCGGTGCCCCCGCAGGGCGGGCGCAAGCACCCGCAGCAGGAGTTCATCCAGATCGACACCACCAACGTCCTGTTCATCGTCGCGGGCGCCTTCGCGGGCCTCGAGGACATCGTGGACTCCCGGGCCGGGCGCACGAGCATCGGCTTCGGCGCGGAGCTCAAGCAGAGCGGGCCGCGCCACGAGGTGATGGCCGACGTCATGCCGGAGGACCTGCTGAAGTTCGGCCTGATCCCCGAGCTCATCGGCCGCCTGCCCGTGGTGACCACGCTGCGCGAGCTGTCGGTGGCCGATCTCACCCGCATCCTCACCGAGCCGCGCAACGCGCTCGTGAAGCAGTACAAGAAGATGTTCCAGCTGGACGGCGTCGAGCTGACGTTCGACCCCGAGGCGCTGACCGCCGTCGCCGAGCTCGCGATCCAGCGGGGCACGGGCGCCCGCGGTCTGCGCGCCATCCTCGAGGACGTGCTCCA
The DNA here is from genome assembly GCF_042879215.1 of Kocuria arenosa. Lineage (NCBI taxonomy): Bacteria > Bacillati > Actinomycetota > Actinomycetes > Micrococcales > Micrococcaceae > Kocuria > Kocuria arenosa. The sequence continues at coordinate 46,852 of NZ_JBHZTA010000002.1, forward strand.
GCCCGTCATGTTCGAGCTCCCCAGCCGGGACGACATCGCCGCCGTGCTGGTCACCGCCGAGGCCGTGGCCAAGCAGGCCGAGCCGGAGATCATCACCCACGAGATGATCCGCGAGGAGCAGAACCGGAACAAAACCGCCTGAGCCGTGGCTACTACTCGGTGACGCGTCCGCCACCCCCGGCGGACGCCCGCACGAGAGGAACCTGATGACGGACAAGGTGGAGTTCTGGTTCGACCCCCTGTGCCCCTGGGCCTGGATGACCTCCCGATGGATGGAGGAGGTCGAGCGCCTGCGCGACGTCGAGGTGGACTGGCGGATCATCTCGCTGGGCATCCTCAACGAGGACAACGCCGACAACCACCACCACGGCCAGCAGAAGTCGATGTGGCTGGTGCGCGTGGTCGAGGCGGCGGCCCGCGCCCACGGTGACGAGTACCTGAAGAAGCTCTACGACGCGATGGGCACCCGGCGACACCCCGGCGGGGTGGAGGACCTGGAGCAGATCATCCACGAGTCGCTCGAGGAGACCGGCCTGCCGGCGGAGCTCGCGGCGGCCAAGGACTCCACCGAGTTCGACGACGCGCTGCGCGCCTCCACGGACGCCGCCCGGGCGGTCGCCGGCGAGGACATCGGCACCCCGTGCATCGCGGTCAACGGCGTCGGCTTCTTCGGGCCGGTCTTCACCCCCGCCCCGACGGGGGAGGACGCCGCGCGGATCTGGGACGGTTCCCTGGCCCTGGCCTCCTACCCCGGCTTCTACGAGCTCAAGCGCGGACGGGAGCAGGGCCCGGACTTCTCCTGACCCGTCCCCGGACGGGTCCGGAGCACCGGACGCCACGAGGGCCCGGCCGCCGCGGCGGCCGGGCCCTCGTGCTGCGTGCCGGGCCGGCGCTACCTGGCCGGCTCCTCCGCGGGGATCAGCTCGACGTCGCGCACGGCCAGGCCCTCGGGCCCGGCGACGAGCACGAGCTCGGCGGCGTTGCCGGCGGCCTTGAGATCACCCAGTCCCGCCTCGAGCCGGGCGACGTCCTCGGCGGCGGCCGTGATGGTCGCCGAGCGCACCGCGGTGCGCTGCTTGACCTTGGCCTCCGACTTGGCTTTGCGCAGCCCGGAGAGGGCCTCGCCCACGGTCGTGAGCACCTCCGGGTCGGCGTCGGTCACGGCGTCCGCGAAGCCCTCGACGCCCGGCCACGACGCCCGGTGCACGGAGCCGGAGCGCCACCAGGACCACACCTCGTCCGTGGCGAACGGCAGGACGGGCGCGAAGAGGCGCAGCAGCGCGTCGAGGGTCGTGGCGAGCGCGGCGTGCACGGACGCCTGCGCGGCCTCCCCGCGGGCCCCGTACGCGCGGTCCTTCACGAGCTCGACGTAGTCGTCGGTGAAGGTCCAGAAGAACTGCTCGGTGAGCTGCAGGGCCCGGGCGTACTCGTAGTCCCGGAACGCCTGGCCGGCGCGCTCCACGACCGTGGCCAGCTGGGCGAGCAGCGCCCGGTCGACCGCGTCGGTCACCACGTCCGCGGACGCCCCGGCGCCGAGCACGGAGGCCTCCGTGACGCCCTGGGCGAGGACGAACTTCGAGGCGTTGAGCAGCTTGATGGCCAGCCGGCGGCCGATCTTCATCTGCCCCTCGTCGTAGGCGGTGTCCGCGCCCAGGCGGGCGGAGGCGGCCCAGTAGCGCACCGCGTCGGCCCCGTAGTTCTCGAGCACCTCGGTGGGGACCACCACGTTGCCCTTGGACTTGGACATCTTCTTGCGGTCCGGGTCGAGGATCCACCCGGAGAGCGCGGTGTTGGTCCAGGGCACCGTGCCGGCCAGCGACTCGGAGCGCACCACCGTGGAGAACAGCCAGGTCCTGATGATGTCGTGGCCCTGGGGCCGGAGGTCCATCGGGAAGGTGTTGGCGTGCAGCTGCTCGTCGAACGCCCAGCCGGTGGCGATCTGGGGGGTCAGCGAGGACGTGGCCCAGGTGTCGAGCACGTCCGGGTCGCCCGTGAAGCCGTGCGGCCGGCCCCGCTGGGACTCGTCGAAGCCGGGGGCGGGGTCGGCGGCGGGGTCCACGGGCAACTGGTCGAGGGCGGGCAGGACGGGGGCGTCGTAGTCCGGGTTGCCGTCGGCGTCGAGCCGGTACCAGACCGGGAACGGCACCCCGAAGAAGCGCTGGCGGGAGATCAGCCAGTCGCCGTGCAGGCCCTCGATCCAGTTCTCGTACCGGGAGCGCATGAACGCGGGGTGCCAGTCCATCTCGCGCCCGCGCCCGATCAGCGCCTCGCGCCGGTCGGCGTCGCGGCCGCCGTTGCGGAGGTACCACTGGCGGGAGGTGACGACCTCCAGGGGCTTGTCGCCCTTCTCGTAGAAGTTCACCGGGTGCATGACCTTCCGGGGCTCGCCGTCCAGGTCCCCGGACGCGCGGAGCATGTCCACGACCGCCTGCTGGGCCGAGAACACCGTCCTGCCTGCCACCTCGGCGTAGCGCTCTGCCGGGGCGCCCGCGGCGATCCACTCGGGCGTCTCGCTCGCGAAGCGGCCGTCACGGCCGATCAGCGCGCGCGTCGGCAGGTCCAGCTCCCGCCACCACGTGACGTCGGTGAGGTCGCCGAAGGTGCAGATCATGGCGATCCCGGAGCCCTTGTCCGGCTTGGCCAACGGGTGCGCCCGCACCTCGACCTCGACGTCGAACAGCGGGGAGCGCACCGTGGTGCCGAACAGCGGCTGGTAGCGCTCGTCGTCCGGGTGGGCCACGAGGGCCACGCACGCGGGCAGCAGCTCGGGGCGGGTGGTCTCGATGTGCACCGGCTCGCCGCCGGGACGGTGGAAGGCCACCCGGTGGTAGGTGCCCTCGCGCTCCCGGTCCTCGAGCTCGGCCTGGGCGACGGCGGTGCGGAAGGTGACGTCCCACAGGGTGGGGGCCTCGGCCATGTAGGCGTTGCCGGCCGCGAGGTCCTGGAGGAAGGCGCGCTGGGAGACGGCCCGGGAGCGGGCGTCGATGGTGCGGTAGGTGCGGGTCCAGTCCACGGACAGGCCCAGGGTGGAGAACAGGTGCTCGAAGACCAACTCGTCCTCGACGGCCAGCTCCTCGCACAGCTCGATGAAGTTCTTGCGCGAGACCACGTCCCAGTCGCGCTGGTTCTTCGCGGGCTGCTCCGGCGGGCGGTAGCCCTCGACGTAGGGCCGGGTGGGGTCGCAGCGCACACCGTAGTAGTTCTGCACGCGGCGCTCGGTGGGCAGGCCGTTGTCGTCCCAGCCCAGCGGATAGAAGACGTTCTTGCCGCTCATCCGCTGGAAACGGGCGATCACGTCGGTCTGCGTGTAGGAAAACATGTGGCCGACGTGCAGGGAGCCCGAGGCGGTCGGCGGGGGAGTGTCGATCGAGTAGACCTGCTCACGGGTCGTGTCCTCGTCGAAGGCGAAGGTGCCCTCCTCGCGCCACTTCTGCGCGTACTTCTGCTCGAGGCCCTCCAGCGCGGGCTTGTCGGGAACGGTCACGGGCGTGGTCTCGGGCGTGGTCTCCGGTGCGGTTCCGGGCGTGTCTGTGCCCTGCGTGTTGTCAGCCATGCCGACCAGTCTCTCACGAGCCCCGGCGCGCGCCCCGACGTCCCGGTGCCGGCGTCCCGGTGCCGGCGTCCGGATGCTTGGGCGGCGCCCGGCGCCCGGCTAGCGTGGGGCCCATGACCGATCAGCAGAGCTCGAACACGCACACCGGCAAGGTCGCCGTCGTCACCGGCGCGTCGACCGGCATCGGGGAGGCCACGGCGCGCGAGCTGCGCCGCTGCGGCTGGACCGTCTACGCGGTGGCCCGCCGCGCCGAACGGCTCGAGGCCCTGGCCCGGGAGACCGGGGCCGTCCCCGCGCCGTGCGACATCACCTCGGACGCCGACGTCGAGGCCCTCCGGGACCGGGTGCTGGAGGAGCAGGGCCGCGTGGACGCGCTGCTCAACATCTCCGGCGGCGCCCGCGGCACGGACCGCGTGGCCGACGCCAGCACCGAGGACTGGGAGTGGATGTTCCAGGTCAACGTGCTCGGCACGATGCGCCTGACCCGTGCCCTCCTCCCGGCGCTGCGCGCGAACGGCGAGGGCACCGTCCTGAACCTCACGTCCCTCGCGGCGCACCGGGCATACGAGGGCGGCGGCGGCTACAACGCCGCGAAGTTCGCCGAGCGGGCCATGACGGAGGCGCTGCGGCTCGAGGAGGCCGAGCACAACGTGCGCGTCGTCGAGATCGCCCCGGGTCTCGTGCAGACGCCGGAGTTCTCCCTCAACCGCCTCGGCGGGGACCAGGAGGCCGCGGAGAAGGTCTACGCGGGCGTGGACAAGCCCCTCACCTCCGAGGACGTCGCCCAGGTGTGCGCCTTCGCGGTGAACCTGCCCCACCACGTGGACCTCGACACCGTGACCATCAAGCCGGTCGCCCAGGCGGCCCCGCACAAGCTGATCCGCGACCAGTAGCTCTCCCCGCCGAGGTTGCGAGCTCCTTCCGCCGAGGTCACGGCCGTCGGCCACCGCGGCCCGCCGGGTCGCCGACAGCAGCAACCTCGGCGCGCTCCCGGTGGGTTAAGATGGGAGCAGTCATCACGGCGTCGATCCGGCCATCACCGGGGAGTCTTCGGAAGAACAGGCCCGCCCCGCCACGGGGAGCGCCCCAGTAGAGCCGAACGGGTAAGCCCGTCACAGCAGTCACGAGCGGCGCACCCGCGTCCCCCCAGGGGGCCCGGGGCGCAAGCGAGGTGGTACCGCGTTCCGCCCCGGGCGACCGGCCGGCAGCGTCCTTGCACCCTGACCCGCACGAGCAGCACCGACGTCAGAACGAGGATGGACCCCGTGTCAGACCAGCCCGTCTACCCCAAGGCGACCACCGACCCCGCGGCCCGCGGCGTGCCCGCGGCGCCCGCCTTCCCGGCCGTCGAGGAGCGCGTCCTCGCCTACTGGGCGCAGGACCGCACGTTCCAGGCCAGCGTGGACCAGCGCGACCCCGGCCGGGACGGCTCCAACGAGTTCGTCTTCTACGACGGCCCGCCCTTCGCCAACGGCCTGCCGCACTACGGGCACCTCCTGACGGGCTACGTCAAGGACCTCGTGGCCCGCTACCAGACCCAGCAGGGCCGCCGGGTGGAGCGCCGCTTCGGCTGGGACACCCACGGCCTGCCCGCCGAGCTCGAGGCGATGAAGCAGCTCGGGATGGCGGACAAGCAGGAGATCGAGCGGATGGGCGTCGCGGCGTTCAACGACGCCTGCCGGTCCTCCGTGATGAAGTACGCCTCCGAGTGGCAGGACTACGTCACCCGCCAGGCCCGCTGGGTCGACTTCGACAACGACTACAAGACCCTCAACCCGGACTACATGGAGTCCGTGATCGCGGCGTTCAAGGCCCTCGACGACAAGGGCCTCGTCTACTCCGGCTACCGCGTCCTGCCCTACTGCTGGAAGGACGAGACCCCGCTGTCCAACCACGAGCTGCGGATGGACGACGACGTCTACCAGGACCGCCAGGACCAGACGGTGACCGTCACGTTCCCCGTGCTCGACGACGCCTCGTGGGCGGTCCGGCCCGAGCTGGCCGCCGAGCTCGCCGGGGTGGAGGCCCTCGCCTGGACCACCACGCCCTGGACATTGCCGACCAACCAGGCGATCGCCGTGGGCCCCGACATCGTCTACGCCGTGGTCCCTGGCGCCGGCGAGCTCGCGGGCCGTCGCTTCCTGGTCGCCGAGGAGCTGCTGGGCGCCTACGCCAAGGACCTCGGCTGGGGCGGGGCCGAGGACCCGGCGGCGGCCGCGGCCGCGGCGGTGACCGCACGGCACCGCGGGGCGGACCTCGAAGGGCTGCGCTACCAGCGGCTGTGGGACTACTTCGCGGACGCCGAGCGCTTCGGCACGGGCACGTCCTGGCAGTTCGTCGTGGCCGACTACGTCACCACGACCGACGGCACCGGGCTCGTGCACCAGGCGCCCGCCTACGGCGAGGACGACCAGAACGTCTGCGCCCGCTACGACATCCCCGTGGTGCTCTCCCTCGACGAGTCCGGGGTGTTCTACCGGCTCTTCGAGGACGAGCGGCTCGCCCCCGGGGCGCCCCTGGCCGGCATCGCCGGGCGCAACGTCTTCGACAAGGACGTGGCCCGCACGGTGGTCCGGGATCTCAGGGCCCAGGACCGGCTGGTCCGGGAGGCCAGCTACGAGCACCCGTACCCGCACTGCTGGCGCTGCCGGAACCCGCTGATCTACCGCGCCGTGTCCTCCTGGTTCGTGGAGGTCACCCGGATCAAGGAGCGGATGGTCGAGCTCAACCAGCAGATCACCTGGATCCCGGAGAACGTCAAGGACGGCCAGTTCGGCAAGTGGCTGGAGAACGCCCGCGACTGGTCGATCTCCCGCAACCGGTACTGGGGCACGCCCATCCCCGTGTGGGAGTCCGACGACCCCGAGCACCCCCGCCGCGACGTCTACGGCTCCCTCGCGGAGCTGGAGGCCGACTTCGGCCGGCTCCCGGTGAACGACCGCGGCGAGGTCGACCTGCACCGGCCGTGGATCGACGAGCTGACCCGCCCGAACCCCGACGACCCGACCGGCCGCGCCACGATGCGCCGCGTCCCCGAGGTGCTCGACGTCTGGTTCGACTCCGGGTCCATGCCCTACGCGCAGGTGCACTACCCGATGGAGAACCGGGAGTGGTTCGAGACCCACAACCCGGGCGACTTCATCGTGGAGTACATCGGCCAGACCCGCGGCTGGTTCTACACGCTCCACATCCTGGCCACCGCGCTGTTCGACCGCCCCGCGTTCCGCAACGTCATCAGCCACGGCATCGTGCTGGGCTCGGACGGGCAGAAGATGTCGAAGTCCCTGCGCAACTACCCGGACGTCAACGAGGTCCTGGACCGGGACGGCGCGGACGCGATGCGCTGGTTCCTGATGTCCAGCCCCATCCTGCGCGGCGGGAACCTGGTGGTCACCGAGCAGAGCATCCGCGACGGCGTGCGCCAGATGATGCTGCCGCTGTGGAACGTCTACCACTTCTTCGGCCTGTACACGAACGCCGCGAACGGCGGCGCCGGCTACGAGGCGCGCACCCGCCACGAATCGGGAAACGTGATGGACCGCTTCGTGCTGGCCGCGACCGGCCGGCTCGTGACGGACGTGCAGGACGCCTTCGACCGCTACGACGTCTCCGGGGCCGCGGAGCGCCTGCGCTCCTACATGGACACCCTGACCAACTGGTACGTGCGCCGCTCCCGGGACCGGTTCTTCGACGAGGACACCGTCGCCTTCGACGTCCTGTACACCTGCCTCGAGACCGTCTGCCGCGTGGCCGCCCCGTTGCTGCCCCTGGTCACGGAGGAGATCTGGCGCGGGCTGACCGCCGGGCGCTCGGTGCACCTGACCGACTGGCCGGACGCGTCGCTGTTCCCCGCCGAGACCGACCTGGTGGCGCGGATGGAGACGACCCGCAGCATCTGCTCGGCCGGTTCCGCCCTGCGCAAGGCTCACCAGCTGCGCGTGCGCCAGCCGCTGGCCGGCATGACCGTCGTCGTCCCCGGCGGTGGTGAACTCGCGGGCACCTTCGAGCGCATCGTCGCGGACGAGCTGAACCTCAGATCGGTGACCCTGCTCGACGCGGCGGAGGCCTCCGCGGAGCAGTTCGGCATCTCCCAGCAGCTCAGGGTCAACGCCCGCGCCGCGGGCCCGCGCCTGGGCAAGGGCGTGCAGACCGTCATCAGGGCCGCCAAGGCGGGGGACTGGTCCACCGCGGAGAACGGCACCGTCACCGCCGGCGGAACGGCGCTGCAGGAGGGCGAGTACGAGCTCGAGACCGTCGTGGCGGAAGACGCCGCGGCCGGTTCCCGTGCCGTGGCCGTCCTGCCCGGCGGCGGCTTCCTCGTCCTCGACACCGAGCTCACCCCCGAACTTGAGGCAGAGGGCACCGCCCGGGACATGGTCCGGGCCATCCAGCAGGCCCGCAAGGACGCCGCCCTCCAGGTCTCCGACCGGATCCGCACCGTCGTCACCGCCGACGAGCGGACGGTCGCCGCGCTCGAGGCCAACCGCGGGCTCGTGGCCGGCGAGACGCTCTCCGCCGAGCTCGAGCTGCGCGTGGGCGAACCGGCCGTGGCCGTGTCCGTCGTGGGCGCCCCGACCGGGAGTTCCACCGGCACCTTTACCGGCGCCGCCCCCAGCGCCACCGCCGACGCCGGGGCGGTGCAGGCATGAGCGCCCCGTTCGCGGAGACCGGCGGCGCGGAGACCGTCGAGGAGGTCTACGCCCGGCTGCTCGAGCGCGCCCCCGAGAACCGGATGGCCCCGCGCCTCGACGCGATGCGCCGGACCATGGAGGTCCTCGGCGAGCCGCAGTGCGCCGCCCCGGTGATCCACCTGACCGGCACCAACGGCAAGACCTCGACCGCACGGATGGTGGAGGCCCTGCTGCTCGCCCATGATCTGCGGGTGGGCCGCTACACCAGCCCCCACCTCTCCCGGGTCACCGAGCGGATCAGCGTGGACGGCGCGCCCGTCGACGACGAGACCTTCGTGCGCGTGTACGGCGAGATCGCCCCCTACCTCGGCTTCGTGGACGCCGAGCTGGCCGAGCGGGGCGAGCCCCGGCTCAGCTACTTCGAGACCGTCACGGCGCTCGCGTTCGCGGTCTTCGCGGACGCGCCGGTCGACGTCGTCGTCCTCGAAGTGGGCATCGGCGGGTCCTGGGACGCCACGAACGTGGCGGACGCCGCGGTGTCCGTGGTGACGCCCGTCGACCTCGACCACACGGACATGCTCGGCGACACGCTCGGGGAGATCGCCACGGAAAAGGCCGGGATCCTCAAGCCCGGGGGGTTCCTCGTCTCCGCCGCGCAGGACCCCGAGGCCGCGGAGGTGCTCCTCTCCCGGGCCCGGGAGCTCGGCGTCCCGTTCCGCTTCGGCGGCGTCGAGTTCGGCGTGGAGGCCCGCGCCACGGCCGTGGGCGGACAGGTCCTCACCCTGCAGGGCCTGGCCGCCCGGTATCCCGAGGTCCTGCTGCCGCTGTTCGGCGCCCACCAGGCGGAGAACGCCGCCCTGGCCGTCGCCGCCGTGGAGGCCTTCCTGGGCGGCGGCGGGAAGGAGCTCAACCCCGAGCTGGTCCGCACCGGCCTGGGCGCCGTCGAGTCCCCAGGCCGGCTGGAGCTGGCCCGCAAGGCGCCCCCGGTGGTCCTCGACGCCGCGCACAACCCGCACGGGCTCACGGCCGCGGCGGCCGCACTCAAGGAGGCCTTCACGTTCGGGAAGCTCAACCTCGTGGTGGGCGTGCTCCAGGAGAAGGACGCCGAGGCCATGCTGCGGGTCCTGCTGGACGAGTACGAGGAGTTCCACACCGAGTTCTGGTTCACCCGGTCCTCCTCGCCCCGGGCGGTGGACCCGCAGGAGCTCGTGGAGCTCGCCGTGGACCTCGGCTTCCCGGAGGACGTCGTCCACGCCGTCACCCAGCTCGACGACGCGATGACCGAGGCCGTCCAGGACGCCGCCGCCCGCCCGGAGTTCGACGGCGCCGTGCTGGTCACGGGCTCGATCACCGTGGTCGGCGAGGCCCGTACGCTGCTGGGGCTGTGACCGTGCGCCGCGCCCCGCACCGACCGCACCCCCCGCAGGAGAGGACCCGTCCCACGTGGCACGCATGACCAGAGCCCAGCGCGACCGGCGCCCCGGGCAGCCCCGGCCGCGGCGGTCGATCCGCACGATGTTCGCCTCCTCCGTGCTGGTCATGGAGGCGTTCATCGCGTTCTTCGCCGCCCTCACCGCCTACGGGGTCCTCGGCCGCGAGCTGGGGGACGGGGCCCGGACGGCGATCCTGGCCGGCGGGACCGGGCTCGCCCTCCTCCTCGGACTGGCGCCCGCCGTCCTGGGCCGGTCCTGGGGGTACACCGTCGGGTGGGCCCTGCAGGCCGTGTTCCTGGCCACGGGCTTCGTGCTCCCCACGATGTTCTTCGTGGGCGGGCTGTCCGTGCTCGCCTGGTGGTACGCCGTGCGCACCGGGGCGCGGCTGGACCGGGAGAACGCCGCCCGCGACGCCGCCCAGGCGCAGTGGGAGCGGGAGCACCCGGACGGCTAGGCTGGGCACCGACATCCTGGACCCGCACCTCGGAAGGACCCCCATGACCACGGAACGCACCCTCGTCCTCGTCAAGCCCGACGGCGTGGCCCGCGGCCTCACCGGCGAGGTGCTCGCCCGGATCGAGGCGAAGGGCTACCGCCTGGCCGACCTGCGCCTGCTGCACGCGGAGCGCTCCGTGCTGGAGCAGCACTACGCGGAGCACCGGGGGAAGCCGTTCTTCGAGCCGCTCGTCGAGTTCATGCTCAGCGGTCCGGTCGTGGCCGCCGTCGTCGAGGGCCACCGGGTGATCGAGGGCTTCCGGTCCCTGGCCGGGACCACCGAGCCGACCACCGCCGCGCCGGGCACGATCCGCGGCGACCTCGGCCGGGACTGGGGCGAGAAGGTCCAGCAGAACATCGTGCACGGCTCCGACTCCCCGGAGTCCGCCGAGCGCGAGATCGGGATCTGGTTCGGCTGAGCCCGGACCCGACGACGACGGCCTCCGCCCAGCACGGGCGGAGGCCGTCGTCGTCGGTGGCCGGGACCGTGCCGTGCCCGGAGGCACCGGCGGCCCCGGGCGGGCTCAGGCCGGGAGGATGACCCCGGCGAACCGGACCAGGACCGTCCCGAAGAGCAGCACGAGCAGGGCCGCGGAGACGAACCACGCCCACTGGCCGGCGCCCCGCGCCACGCCGGCGGGAGCCGGCAGCACCCCGGCGCGCAGGTTGCGGGCCGTGGTGTGCACGAGCAGGACGGTCTGCATCACCCACACGAGCATGCAGTACAGGCACAGGGCGTTGATCTCGAAGGTGGTCTGCCACCACAGCCACAGGACGAAGACCCAGCCGAGGGTCACCCCGATCTGCAGCCCCCACCAGTACCAGGCGGCGAACCGGGCGCCGGCCAGCACCGCGAGCGCCACGGCCACGACGACCGCGTAGGCCACGATGCCGATGAACGGGTTGGGAAAGCCGAAGGCCTCCGCCTGGGGCGTGCGCATGACGGTGCCGCAGGACAGCCACGAGTTGATGTCGCAGCTGGTGCGGTGACCGGCGTCGAGGAAGAGCTGGAGCCGCTCGTAGACCAGCGTGGCGGCGCCGTAGAAGCCCAGGAGGGCGGTCACGAGGGCCACCAGTCCCCAGCGCCGGTCGGCGCGGGCGTCGTGGCCGTGGGACACGGCGGGGGAGCCGTCGAGGGTGGGAGGAGTGGAGGTCACACGCCGATCCTAGGCGATGCGCCCCGGAGCTCTCCCGGACCCGCGCGGGAGGGTTGCGAGCCGTGACGAGGCCAATCCGGCCCGGACCGGGACGTCTGTGAGATACTGGCCACGGTCGTGCCCGCCCGTACGCGGGATCTCGGCCCAGTCGGACTTCGACCCCAGGTCGGCAGGACCCGCGGCTCTCATCGGATTGAGCGCGTCCGCCGCCGGCTCAAGACCGTTGCCCTCGTGAGCAACGGCTCGAAGCCCCGGACTGGCTCGTTGCCGTCCCCGCCCGTTCGCGGGGTGTGCGGGACGCGACGGGTACGCACAGGACTTCTGGCCGCCGCGTGGACCCCCACCGGCGTTACGCCGACCAAGCCGTTGCGGGGACCGGGTACGGACGGCGTACCGCGGCAGGAGCACAGCTGTATATGGATGCCGAACAGGTGAACCAGGCCGGGGCGCAGGACGCTTCGGACGCTGGTCAGCAGAACACATCGGACGACGCACGCCGGGACCTCCCGGTGGCGGAGGGAACGGTGCAGGACACCGCCCCAGAGACCCCGGCCGAGGCGCCGGGTGACGTCCTCGACGAGCCGTCGCAGGCCGCGCCGGAGGCCGCCCCGGAGATCCCGGCCGAGGTGCCGGGTGACGTCCTCGACGAGCCGTCGCCGACCGCCCCGGAGATCCCGGCCGAGGCTCCGGGCGACGTCCTCGACGGGCCGTCGGAGGCCGCGCAGCCCGTGCCGGACGCTGCGCCGGCCACCGGCGACGCCGCGGGGACCGACACCCTCGACGTCGCGCCCGGGACCGCGGTGCCGGGCGACGAGCGCCCCGGTGCGGTGGCCGAGGAGGCCGCGGCGCCCGGGAACCCCGCACCCGGCACGCCCGGTGCCGAGGAGTCCGCCGAGGGCGTGGAGCCCGCCGGCGAGGCCGAGGACCTGGGCCCCGAGGCCCCGTCCGCACCGGCCGAGGACGCGCCGACCAGCGCCGCGCAGGACCCTGCCCCGGACGCCGACGAGGACACCGACGAGGACACCGACGAGGACACCGACGAGGACACCGACGACGAGGGGGAGCCGCGCACGGCGCTGGCCGCCGCCGTGACGGCAACCTCGCTGATGTTCCACGCCCCGGACCTCGACGAGCTGCGCGAGGCCGCCCAGCAGCGCGCCGCCCGCCGCCGGGAGGCGCGGCGCCGCCAGCAGGAGGAGAACGCCTCCGCCGAGGACCCGGGCGACAGCCCCGAGGAACCGGACACGGCGGAGCTCGCCGACGAGGGCGAGGAGGCCGGACAGGGGTCGGGCGGGGGCGCCACCAGTCGACGCCGTCGGCGCCGCCGCCGCGGCGAGGTCGACATGGAGCTCGTGGGCGGCAGCGACGACGATCCGCCCAACACCGTGACCCGGGTCCGGGCGCCCCGCGCCGCGGAGACCGCCACGGCCGACGAGGTCGTGGCCGTGAAGGGCTCCACGCGGCTCGAGGCCAAGAAGCAGCGCCGGCGCGACTCCCGCCAGACCGGCCGCCGCCGCCAGGTGATCACCGAGGCGGAGTTCCTGGCCCGCCGCGAGTCCGTCGAGCGCCAGATGCTGGTCCGGCAGAAGGACAACCGGATCCAGATCGGCGTCCTGGAGGACGGCGTCCTGGCCGAGCACTTCGTCTCGCACACCCAGCAGGACTCCCTGATCGGCAACGTCTACGTGGGCAAGGTGCAGAACGTGCTGCCGTCCATGGAGGCCGCGTTCATCGACATCGGCCGGGGCCGCAACGCCGTTCTCTACGCCGGCGAGGTGAACTGGGACGCGTCGCGGGTCGAGGGCGGGCCCCGCCGCATCGAGGTCGCGCTGAAGTCCGGGGACTCGGTCCTGGTGCAGGTCACCAAGGATCCGGTGGGGCACAAGGGCGCCCGGCTCACGAGCCAGATCTCCCTGCCCGGCCGGTACCTGGTCTACGTCCCGGGCGGGTCGATGACCGGGATCTCCCGGAAGCTGCCCGACGTCGAGCGCGCCCGGCTCAAGAAGATCCTGAAGGACCGGCTGCCTGACGGGGCGGGAGTCATCGTCCGCACCGCCGCCGAGGGGGCCTCCGAGCAGGAGCTCACCCACGACATCAACCGGCTGCGCGCCCAGTGGGAGCAGATCCAGGAGCGGTCCGGGTCGACGAGGACGCTCGCGCCCGAGATGCTCTACGCGGAGCCGGACCTGACGATCAAGACGGTCCGCGACGTCTTCAACGAGGACTTCACCACCATGGTCGTCCAGGGCGACGAGGCGTGGGACAACATCGAGGCGTACGTGACCTACGTCGCGCCGGACCTGCTCGACCGGCTCCAGAAGTGGGACGAGGACGAGGACCTGTTCGTGAACTACCGCGTGGAGGAACAGATCCAGAAGGCGCTCGAGCGCAAGGTCTTCCTGCCCTCGGGCGGATCGCTCGTGATCGACCGCACCGAGGCGATGACGGTGGTCGACGTGAACACCGGCAAGTTCACCGGCTCCGGCGGCAACCTCGAGGAGACCGTCACCAAGAACAACCTGGAGGCGGCCGAGGAGATCGTGCGGCAACTGCGGCTGCGGGACATCGGCGGGATCATCGTGATCGACTTCATCGACATGGTGCTCGAGGCCAACCGGGACCTCGTGATGCGCCGGCTGGTGGAGTGCCTGGGCCGGGACCGCACCAAGCACCAGGTGGCGGAGGTGACCTCGCTGGGCCTCGTGCAGATGACGCGCAAGCGCATGGGCACCGGCCTGCTGGAAGTGTTCTCCGAGCCGTGCGAGCACTGCGCCGGTCGCGGCGTGGTGGTCCACGACCACCCGCTCGAGGGCCGCACCGGCGGCGCCACGGGCGAGTCCCGCGACCAGCGGCCGAACCGCACGGAGCGCAAGCGCGGACGGGGGGGCCGCAGCGAGCAGCAGCAGCCCGCCCGGACGGAGCAGCGGTCCGCCGAGCCCGATCCCGCGGAGAGGGCCAAGGCCGAGGCCGCGCGGACGGCGTTCGCGACGATCGCCGCCGCCACCCACCACGAGGAGGCCGCCGCGGAGACGCCGGAGCTCGCCGAGGAGACCGCCCAGCAGGCGGAGTCCCGGCCCGAGGGCTCGGGGCGCTCCCGGAAGAAGCGTCGCGGCAAGCGCAGCCGCAACCGCGGCCAGGGCGCGGAGAACGCCGCCGAGCAGCAGCCGGACGCGGGGGAGAGCCCCGCCCCGGCCGCACCGGACCAGGTCCCCGCGGACGGGTCACCGGCCGAGCCGGGATCGCGCCTGACGATCAACGGCGAGGTCATCGAGCTGCCGCAGGGCCACGCCGTCGTCGAGGAGCCCGCCGAGGCCCGGCCGCTGAGCCTGGACTCGCTCGCGGAGGTCCTCGGGCAGACGGCGCCGGACGCCGGTTCCGTTCCCCAGGAGGCCACCGCCGAGGAGGTCACCCCCGAGGCGGTCACCGCCGCGCAGGAGGCCGTGGCACGGGAGACAGCGACGCAGGAGCCCGTGGCGCGGGAGAGCGCGGAGCAGCTGGTGCCCACCCCGTCGGCGGCTCCGGAGCAGGCGAGCACCGAGCCGGCACGGCCCCGTCGTCGCTCCCGGCGCGCCTCGGCCCCGGCGGCACGGCCGGGCGAGGCCGAGGTGACCGCCGGCCAGGCGGTCGCCGCGGAGGGCGCCCGGCACGAGGCCAAGGCCGTCGCCCAGCGCTCCCCGGAGGACTCCTCCCGCCGGGCGCCGACCGTCGTCGGCGTCGGCGTCAAGGCCGAGGACCTCACCAGCGGCAGGCCCGCCGACCGGGGCTGAGCCGCCCCGCCGAGCAGGACGACGGAGGACCCCGACCAGCACGGTCGGGGTCCTCCGTCGTCGCGGACCGTCACGGACCGTCCCGGTCCGCCCGGCCCCCTCGCGGCGGCGTACCGTGGTGCGCACCACAGCACACCCGGGGCCGCCGTCCCGTCCGCCGGGGAGAGCGGCCGCCCGTTCCAGGGAGCATCGCCATGACCAGTGCAGACACCATCCGCACCGCCGGCGCGGACCTCTTCGTCCGCCGGGACCCGTCGGCCGTGGACCGCCACTACACGGAGGACTTCGTCCAGCACTCGCCGCTCGCGCCGGACGGACGCGAGGGCCTCCGGCAGTTCGTGCGCAGCATGCCCGACGACTTCCGCGTGGACCTCGTCCGGGTGCTCGACGACCACGGGACGGTGGTCGCCCACTCGGCCTACGCGGGACTCGGCCCGGAGCCCCTGGTCGGCTTCGACGTGTTCCGCGTGGACGACGGGCGGATCGCCGAGCACTGGGACGCCTTCGAGCCCCTGCGCACGGACTCCGACGGCGCCCGCCCCCAGCTCGACGGCCCCGTCGAGGTCACGGACCACGAGCGGACGCAGGACAACAAGCGCATTGCCGCGGAGTGGGTCGAGTCCGCCCTCGTCGCGGGCGACCGCCACGCCGTCCAGGACCACATGAGCCCCCGGGGCTGCACCGAGCACACCGCCCGCACGCCGGACGGCCCGCAGCCCGCGTACCGGCGGCTGCGCCGGGTGGTCGGCGAGGGGAACTTCGTGCTGACCGTCGCGGAGGCCGTCACGGGCGGCGACCGCGGCGACGGAGCCGCCGGCACGGTCGCCTGCTACGACCTCTGGCGCCTCGACGACGGCCGGATCGTGGAGCACTGGGGCGTCGCCCAACCGGTGCCCGAGAGGATGGCGCACGCCAACGGCATGTTCTGAGCCGGCGGCCGGGGTCCGTCCGCGTCCCGGTTCCCGCGCCGACTAGACTGGCAGGACACCTGACACGGGGTGCCGCACGAGCGGCTGAGAACACACCCGTCGAACCTGATCTAGCCAGTACTAGCGAAGGGATGTCGCAGATGCGCGATGCCGTACCCACGTCCGCCCGCACACCAGCAGCCGCGAGGCCGGCGCCGCCGGACCCCGCCCTCGCCGAGGACGCCGCCGCGGCCCTGGAGGACCTGCGCTCCGCGGCGCCGCTCGTGCAGTGCATCACCAATGCCGTGGTCACCAACTTCACCGCCAACGTGCTGCTCGCCGTGGGCGCGTCCCCGGCGATGACCGACATCCAGGGCGAGGGCGGGGTCTTCGCGGAGCTCGCCGACGGCCTGCTCGTCAACACCGGCACGCCCACCGCCGAGCAGCGCGGCGCCGCCTACGAGGCGGTCGGGGCCCGGGGCCGCGCGGGCCGGGCGTGGGTCCTGGACCCGGTGGCGGTGGGCGCCCTGCCCGTGCGCACGGCGCTGGCCCGCGACCTGCTCGAGTTCCGGCCGGCGATCGTGCGCGGCAACTCCTCCGAGGTGATCGCCCTCGCCGGCGGCGCCGGAGGCCGCGGCACGGACGCCACCCACGGCGTCGACGCCGCCCGGGACGCCGCCGCCGCGCTCGCCGAGCGGGCCGGCTCGGCGGTGGCCGTGTCCGGGCCCGTGGACCTCGTGCGCTCCCCGGACGGCACGGTCGTCCGCGTGCCGCACGGCACGCCCCTGCTGACCCGCATCACCGGAGGCGGCTGCGCCCTGGGCGCCCTCATGGCCGCGTTCACCGCCGTGCGCGCGGATCCGGCCGCCGCGGCGGTGGCCGCCACCACGGTGTACACCCTCGCGGCCGAGGACGCGGCCGCCGACTCCGGCGGGCCCGGCTCCTTCGCCGTGGCGCTGCTGGACCGGCTGCACGCCGTCACGCCGGAGCGGATCGCCGCCCGGGCGGAGCTCGTGCGCGAGGAGGGCACCCGGTGAGCCCGCGCCTCGACCCCGCCGCCCTTGCCCTGCACCTCGTGACCGACACCGCCCTGAGCTCGCCCCGGACGGTTTCGGACGTCGTGGCGGCCGCCGTCCGCGGCGGCGCCACGATGGTCCAGGTCCGTGCGAAGGACGCCCCGGTCCGCGAGCTCGTCGCCCTCCTCACGGCCGTCGCCGAGCGCGTGGGCCGGGAGGTGCCCGTGCTCGTGGACGACCGCGCGGACGTCTACCTCGCCGCCCGCGCGGCCGGCGCCCCCGTGGCCGGGGTGCACGTCGGTCAGTCGGACCTGCCCGTGGCGCTCGCCCGGGCGATCTGCGGGCCCCATGCCGTGCTCGGCCTCAGCGCCGCCACGGCGGAGGAGCTCGACGCCGCCTCCGCCCTGCCCGCCGGGACGGTCGACTACCTGGGGGTCGGGGCGGTGCGGGCGACCCGCACGAAGCCGGACCACCCCGAGCCGCTGGGCGTCGAGGGCTTCGCCCGCGCCGCGGGCCGCACGACCCTGCCCTGCCTGGCCATCGGCGGGGTGGAGGTCGGGGACGCCGCCGCCCTGCGCGCCGCGGGCGCCGCCGGCCTGGCCGTGGTCTCCGGGATCTGCGCCGACCCCGACCCCGAGGCCGCGGCCGCCCGCTACGTGCGGGCCTTCGCCGCCGTGACCGCCGAGGAGGTGGTCCGGTGACCGCCCGCGTGCCCCGTGTCCTGGCCATCGCCGGCACCGACCCCACGGGCGGCGCCGGCCAGCACGCCGACCTCAAGTCGATCGCCGCGATGGGCGGCTACGGGATGAGCGCCGTCACCGCCGTCGTCGTCCAGAACACCGTGGGCGTGCGCTCCATCCACGTCCCGCCGGTCGAGTTCCTCTCCGCCCAGCTCGACGCGGTCGCCGAGGACGTCGAGATCGACGCCGTCAAGATCGGGATGCTCGGATCCGTGCCGGTCATCGAGGCCGTCACCCGGTGGCTCGGGACCCACCGGCCGCCGGTCGTGGTCCTGGACCCCGTCATGGTCGCGACCTCCGGGGGGCGCCTGCTGGAGCGCGAGGCCGAGGACGCCCTGCGCTCGATGCTGGGCCTCGCCGACCTGATCACCCCGAACCTGCAGGAGCTCGCCGTGCTCGCCGGGGAGGACCCGGCGCCGTCGTGGGAGGAGGCCCTCGCGCAGGGCCACCGCGTGGCCCGCGCCCACGGGACCCTGGTGCTCGTCAAGGGCGGGCACCTCGCCGGCGACCGGACGCCCGACGCCCTCGTGGGCCCGGACGCCCCGGAGCCCCTCGTGGCGTTCGACGGCGCCCGCGTGCCCACCGAGAACTCCCACGGCACCGGCTGCTCCCTCTCCTCGGCCCTGGCCACGCTCCAGGTGCGGCACGGGGACTGGTCACGGAGCCTGCGGATCGCCCGGGACTGGCTGCGCGGAGCCCTCGAGGCCTCCGGGGAGCTCTCGGTCGGCCACGGGAGCGGTCCCGTCCACCACTTCCACCACGTCCAGGACGCCCTCGAGGCCTGGGGCACGGCGCCGGAGCGGTTCAGCGACGAGCTGTGGGAGGCCTCCGCGGCCGTGCGGCGCGAGATCGAGGAGCTCGAGTTCGTCCGCCTCCTCGGCGACGGCCGGCTGGAGCCGGACCGCTTCCTCGCCTACCTCGACCAGGACCTGCAGTACCTCGACGGCTACAGCCGGGCGCTCGCCCTGCTGGCGGCCAGGGCGCCCGACGAGGAGCAACGGCTGTTCTTCGCGGCCGGCGCCGTGTCCTGCACCGAGACCGAGGCGCGGCTGCACCGGACCCGGCTGCAGCACGCGGGGGACGGCGGCGGCCGGGACGGGCTCAGCGAGGTGACCCGGCGCTACACCACGTTCCTGCTCGCGGCCACCGCGGCAGAGCCCTACCCGGTCGGTCTCGCCGCCGTGCTGCCGTGCTACTGGGTCTACGCGGACGTGGGACGCCACCTGGGCGGGCTCGCCGCGGCCGGCGGGCCCGACGAGCACCCCTACGCGGACTGGCTGGCCACCTACGCGGACGAGGGGTTCCAGGAGGCGACCCGCACGGCCCGACGGCTGCTCGACGCCGCCGCCCGCGAGGCCCCGGCTGAGGTGCGGGACCGGATGCGGGAGGTGTTCCTGGAGGCCTGCGCGCTCGAGCGGGACTTCTTCGCCGCGCCGGTGGCGGAGCGCCGGTTGGCGGGCGCTGACCGGATCGAGTAGTCTTGATCTTCGGTGCCCTGCCGGTGCGCGCGTGTAGAAACTCGACACCCCACCTGGCGGCACATGCGGGTGCAGTTCCTGAATTGCGGCGAACCTGCGCTGACCTCGGCCTAGTCCCACGGGCCGGTCACCGACAGCTCGTCTCAACGTCGTTGGTCCTGACAGGTATGCGCTCGACCCACACTGTTTACACATGACGTCGAGAGAAGTGAGTTCCCAAGTGGTGTACGCGATTGTCCGCGCTGGCGGCCGCCAGGAAAAGGTTTCCGTCGGAGACCTCGTTACCCTTGACCGCGTCGCCGGCGGAGCAGGCAGCACCATCGAGCTCCCTGCCCTGCTGCTGGTCGACGGGGACAAGATCACCTCGGATGCCCAGACCCTGGCGAGCGTCAAGGTCACGGCCGAGATCGTCGAGAACCTCCGCGGTCCCAAGATCTCCATCCAGAAGTTCAAGAACAAGACCGGCTACAAGAAGCGCCAGGGCTTCCGTGCCGAGCTGACCACCGTGAAGGTGACCGGCATCGACGCCTGACCGACCCGGTCCCCGTCCAGACTCCACCAGCCAGTAAAGACCCGAAGGTAGGCACACCTCATGGCACACAAGAAGGGCGCGAGCTCCACTCGCAACGGTCGCGACTCCAACGCGCAGTACCTCGGCGTGAAGCGCTTCGGCGGCCAGACCGTCAACGCCGGCGAGATCCTCGTCCGGCAGCGCGGCACGCACTTCCACCCCGGCCTGAACGTCGGCCGCGGTGGCGACGACACCCTGTTCGCCCTGGCCGCCGGCCAGGTCGAGTTCGGCACCCGCCGAGGCCGCAAGGTCGTCAACATCCAGGCTGCCGCAGAGTAGTCGACAGGGCCGGCCCAGCCGGCCCCGGTGCGGGTCCCGACCCGCACCACCCATGTTTGGTCTGTAGAGGGTGGGTGCGTCCAGCGCCCGCCCTCTACAGTTTTAACGTGGCCCGTCCGCGGGCCCGACCGTTCTTGAAGCAGAGGAGTTCCCCGTGGCCAGTTTCGTCGACCGCGTCGTCCTGCACGTCTCCGGCGGCTCCGGCGGGCACGGCTGCGTGTCCATCCGCCGCGAGAAGTTCAAGCCGCTCGGCGGGCCGGACGGTGGCAACGGGGGAGACGGCGGCAGCGTGATCCTGCGCGTGGACGGTCAGACCACCACGCTGCTGAACTACCACCACGCCCCCCACCAGTCCGCCCCCAACGGAGGACCGGGCAAGGGGGACCTCCGCCACGGGCACAAGGGCGAGGACCTCGTCCTGTCCGTCCCCGACGGCACCGTGGTCAAGGACCAGGAGGGCAACGTCCTGGCCGACCTCGTGGGACAGGGCTCCGAATTCGTGGCCGCCCCCGGGGGGCAGGGCGGGCTGGGCAACGCCGCGCTGGCCTCGGTCAAGCGCAAGGCCCCCGGCTTCGCGCTCCTCGGCACGCCGGGCTCGGGCCGCGACGTGGTCCTGGAGCTGAAGTCCATCGCCGACATCGCCCTGGTCGGCTACCCCTCCGCCGGCAAGTCCAGCCTCATCGCCGCGATCAGCGCCGCCCGCCCCAAGATCGCCGACTACCCGTTCACCACGCTCGTCCCGAACCTCGGCGTGGTGGAGGCCGGGGACGTGCGCTACACCGTGGCCGACGTCCCGGGCCTGATTCCCGGCGCCTCCGAGGGCAAGGGCCTGGGACTGGAGTTCCTCCGCCACGTCGAACGCTGCGCCGCGCTCGTCCACGTCCTCGACTGCGCCACCCTCGAGCCCGAACGCGACCCGGTCTCCGACCTCGAGACGATCGAGGCGGAGCTCGCCGGCTACGCCGTGGACGGCGACCTCGACGGCGGACAGGCGGTGCCCCTCAACGACCGGCCCCGCCTCGTGGTGCTGAACAAGATCGACGTTCCCGAGGCCCGGGAGCTCGCCGAGTTCGTGCGGCCCGAGCTCGAGTCCCGCGGCTACCGCGTGTTCGAGGTCTCCACCGCCTCCCACGAGGGGCTGCGGCCGCTGACCTTCGCCATGGGCGAGGTCGTGCAGGAGGCCCGGGCGGCGCGTCCCGCCCCGGCGGAGGCCCCGCGGGTCGTGCTGCGCCCCAAGGGGGTGCGCGGGCCCGAGTTCACCATCACCCGCGAGGAGCGCAACCTCGAGCCGCTGTGGCACGTGCGCGGCGAGAAGCCCGACCGCTGGATCCTGCAGACGGACTTCAACAACGAGGAGGCCGTCGGCTACCTCGCCGACCGGCTCGCGAAGCTGGGCGTCGAGACGGAGCTGTTCAAGCAGGGCGCCCGACCCGGCGACGCCGTGCTCATCGGCCCCGAGGACGACGGCGTGGTCTTCGACTGGGAGCCCACCATGGTCGGCGGCGCCGAGCTGCTGGCCGGCCCCCGCGGCACCGACCTGCGCTTCGCGGACATCGACCGTCCCACCCGCGAGCAGAAGCGCCAGCAGTACCAGGACCGCAAGGACGCCAAGGCCGCCGCCCGCGCCGAGCTCGAGGCCGAGCGCTCCGCCGGCGTGTGGACCGAGTCGGTCGACGCCCGGCGCGGCGAGGCCACGGGCGGCCCCGGCACCGACGACTGAGCGCACCCGCAGGGCGGACCACGACCGCACGCACGGGACGCCCCGCGGCCACCGCCCGACGACCGACCCGGCACACCGACCGACCCGGCACACCGACCGACCCGGCACACCGACTGACCCGACACACCGACGACGCCCACCGGACGAGGGAGACGCCCAGGATGAACGAGCAGACGAAAGCGATCGACGTCGAGCAGCTCGAGGAGGTCGCGGAGAAGTCCGCGGTCCAGCTCAGCAGCGAGAACCGCGGCAAGAACCGGCGCAGCCCCATCGAGCGCCGGGAGGACATCCCGCGCGCCCACCGCGTCGTGGTCAAGGTCGGCTCGTCCTCGCTGACGTCCATCGAGAGCTCGATCGACGAGCAGGCCGTGCGGATGATCGTGGACGCCCTGGGCGAGACGAAGGCGCGCGGCATCGAGATCGTGTTCGTCTCCTCGGGAGCCATCACGGCCGGCCTGGCGCCCCTGGGGCTGTCCCGGCGGCCCAAGAACCTGGCCGGCAAGCAGGCGGCCGCCGCCGTGGGCCAGGGGCTGCTCATGGGCCGCTACATCGAGTCCTTCGCCCGCTACGGCGTCACCGTGGGCCAGGTGCTGGTCACCGCGGAGGACCTGATGCGGCGCAGCAGCTACAAGAACACCCACCGCCAGATCGAGCGGCTCCTGGACTTCGGCGTGCTGCCCATCGTCAACGAGAACGACGCCGTGTCCAGCCAGGAGATCAAGTTCGGCGACAACGACCGGATCGCCGCCCTGATCGCCCACCTCATCAAGGCCGACGTCCTGCTGCTGCTCTCCGACGTCGACGCCCTCTACACCATGGACCCCCGCAAGGGCGGGGAGCGGATCCCGGTGGTCAACGACCCCATCAAGGACCTCGAGGGCGTGCAGATCGGGTCTGTCGGCCGCGCCGGCGTCGGCTCCGGCGGCATGGTCACCAAGGTCCAGGCCGCCCGGATCGCCGCGGCCTCGGGCATCCCCGCGCTCGTCACCTCGGCGCAGAACATCACCCGCGCCCTGGACGGCGAGGACGTCGGCACCTGGTTCGCGACCTCCGGCGGGCGGCGCAACGTGCGGCTGCTGTGGCTGGCCCACCTCGCGGACATCAAGGGCTCCCTGACCCTGGACCCGGGCGCCGTCGAGGCGATCCGCGACCGCAACTCCCTGCTGGCCGCCGGGGTCACCGGCGTGTCCGGCACCTTCGAGGCGGGGGAGCCCGTCTCGCTGCGGGACGAGGAGGGCAGGGAGATCGCGCACGGGCTGAGCAACTACTCCTCGGACGAGATCCCGCCGATGCTCGGCAAGTCCACCTCCGTGCTCGCGGAGGAGCTCGGGGACGACTACAGCCGGGAGCTCGTGCACGTGGACAACCTCGTGGTTCTGCGCGCCCGCGGCGCACGGACTAAACTGAAGACATGACTTCCGCCGCACACGATTCCGTGACCACCGACGAAGCCACCCGCCCGACCGGCAAGGCGGTCGTGTCCGACCACGGCATTGTCGCCACCTTCGGGGAGGACCCCGTCGCCGGTGTCGCCGCGATGGCCGACGACGCCCGGGACGCCGCCCGGGTGCTCGGCCGCGCCACCCGGGCCTGGAAGGACCGCGCGCTGCTCGCCATCGCCGACCGCATCGAGCGCAAGCAGGACGTGGTGCTCGCCGCGAACGCCAAGGACCTCGAGCGCGGCCGCGTGAACGGGACTTCCACGGCCCTCCTGGACCGGCTCAAGCTGGACACCGAGCGGATCACCGGCCTGGCCGAGAGCCTGCGCGAGCTGGCCGCCCTGCCCGACCCCGTGGGCGGCTTCGTCCGCGGCAGCACCCTGCCCAACGGCCTGCGGATGCGCCAGGTGCGCGTGCCGATGGGCGTGGTCGGAGCCATCTACGAGGCCCGCCCGAACGTGACCGTGGACATCGCCGGCATCGCCCTGAAGTCCGGCAACGCGGTGCTGCTGCGCGGCGGCTCGGCCGCGGAGGAGAGCAACCGTGCCCTGGTGGGCATCATCCGGGACTCCCTCGCCGACGTGAAGCTGCCCGTGGACTCCGTCCAGAGCGTCGACGAGTACGGCCGCGAGGGCGCCAACGCGCTGATGGCGGCCCGCGGAAAGGTCGACGTCCTCATCCCGCGCGGCGGGCACGGGCTGATCCAGTCCGTCGTCCAGAACGCCAAGGTCCCCGTCATCGAGACCGGTGAGGGCAACGTCCACCTGTTCGTCGACCACTCGGCGTCGAAGGACATGGCCGTGAAGGTGGTCGTCAACTCCAAGACCCACCGCACGAGCACGTGCAACACCACGGAGACCCTCCTGATGCACAGCGGGTTCGAGCACGGGGCCGCCGTGCTGGCGGCCCTCGACCGGGCCGGCGTCACGCTGCACGTGGACGACCGGGCCGAGACCATGCTGCCGGCCGGCAGCCACCACCTGCGCGCCACCGACGAGGACTGGGGCACCGAGTACCTGTCCATGGACCTCGCCGTGAAGGTGGTGGACTCCCTGGACGAGGCGCTCCAGCACATCGACCGGTGGTCCACGCGGCACACGGAGGCGATCGTGACCAACGACCTCGCGGCCGCCGAGCGGTTCGTCGCCGAGATCGACGCCGCCGCGGTCATGGTCAACGCCTCCACCCGCTTCACCGACGGCGGCCAGCTGGGCCTCGGCGCCGAGATCGGCATCTCCACCCAGAAGATGCACGCACGCGGACCCATGGGCCTGGAGGAGCTGACCACCACGAAGTGGATCGTCCAGGGCGACGGGCACGTCCGCTCCTGAGCCCCGGACGCGGCGGGCGCGCCGCGGATTCAGTACGATGAGAGCCGTCCGGGCCCACCGGCCGAGGCGGCACGGGCCGCTCACCGACCACCCGCCGCGACGCCGGCGCCAGAAGGGATCCCCATGTTCCAGCAGACCGTCACCACCGTCCTCGCCGCCGCCGAAGGCGGGCACGCCGCCGCCGAGGCCGGAGTTCCCCCCGAGGTCTGGGGCATCTCCGTGTTCGTCGTGCTCATCGGACTCATGGTGGTGACGCTCTCCTTCGCCAACCGCGGGCTCAGCCCGGAGGTCGGCCAGCACCAGGATCCCGCCGACCTGCCCGCGGACGAGCGGGCCATGCTCGACGAGTACGCCGCCAAGCGCCACGGCTGAGCCGGGGAACCCCACCGTCGTGACGACCGCTTCGCAGGACACCGCCGCCCGCACCCGGGACCTGCCCCTCACGGGCACGGCCGTCCCGCCCCGGACGCCGGGCCGCACCCGGCTCGGCGTCATGGGCGGGACGTTCGACCCCATCCACCACGGCCACCTCGTGGCCGCGTCCGAGGTGGCGGGGGAGTTCGACCTCGACGAGGTCGTGTTCGTCCCCACCGGGCGACCCTGGCAGAAGGCCGCCGGGGCGGTGAGCCCCGCGGAGCACCGCTACCTCATGACGGTGATCGCCACGGCCTCCAACCCGCGGTTCACGGTCAGCCGGGTGGACATCGAGCGCGACGGTCCCACGTTCACGGTCGACACCCTGCGCGATCTCAAGCGCCAGCGCCCGGAGGCCGACCTGTTCTTCATCACGGGCGCGGACGTCATGGGGGAGATCCTGACCTGGAAGGGCGCCGAGGAGCTCTGGCAGCTCGCCCACTTCGTCGGCGTCACCCGGCCGGGCCACGACCTCGCCGC
This sequence comes from Kocuria arenosa, assembly GCF_042879215.1. Taxonomy (NCBI): domain Bacteria; kingdom Bacillati; phylum Actinomycetota; class Actinomycetes; order Micrococcales; family Micrococcaceae; genus Kocuria; species Kocuria arenosa. The sequence goes on from NZ_JBHZTA010000002.1 coordinate 72,264, forward strand.
ACCCGTGGGGTCCAGCGGCGTGAACCTGCTCGAGGTGCCCGCGATGGCGATCTCGTCCACGGACTGCCGCACCCGGGTGGCCGAGCACAAGCCCGTCTGGTACCTCGTGCCCGACGGCGTGGTCCAGTACATCAACAAGTACGGCCTCTACCTCGGCCCCGGGGACGCGACGACGCCGGACCACGTCGGCGCCCGCGGTGTCTCGGCGAAGGCGCCCTGATGGCCGGCGAGGACGACATGCGGGACGGCGCCGCACAGGACGACCGGACCCCGGCGCCGCCGCCGGTGCCCGCCGGGCCCGCCCCCATCATCGACCTCGGCGGTGACGCCGTGCCGGTCCGACCCGTCAAGCCCCTCGGGCCCCGGCGGCTGGCCCGCCTGCAGCGTGAACTGGCGGAGCGGTCCCGCGAGCTCGAGGAGGCCAGCGGCAGCCCCGCGGACCTGGAGCTGCTCGAGAAGCAGCGCCGGTTCGCGGAGCTCGCCGCCCAGGCCGGGGCCGCGCAGGCCGAACCCGGCACCGGCACCGCCGTCCAGGAGCCGGTCGTCCCGGAGACCGCGGCGCCAGGTTCCGCACCGTCCTCCTCCGCTCCGCCCTCCTCCGCACCGGGTCCCTCGGCGCCGCCGGAGGACCAGCAGGAGCCGCTCGAGCAGATCACCGTCGTGTTCCCCGACGGCGGCGGTCCGGGCGGGCCGGACGGGCACGTGTCCCACGACCCCGTGCACGTCGACCCGGCCCTGTTCAGCAACCGGCTCGCGCCGGAGGACCTGGCCGCGCTCACGCACATCGAGATCGTCACGCCCGCGGACGCCGAGCACCACGGCTCCCACGCCTCCACGTCGCCCGCCCCGGTTGCCGGCCACGAGGAGCCGGGGCACGCCGACGACCCACCGGCGGCTCCGCCCGAACCGGCCCCGGAGCCCGCGGGGTCGTGGACCGACGACGCGCCGCCGGCCGCGCCCGTGCCGGCCAGCACCGCCGAGGGGCTCGAGCTGCTCGAGCCGCGGGAGTACCGGCGCCGCGCAAGCAGCGCCTGGTGGGTCCTGCTGCTGCTGGCGGTGCTCGCGGCCCTCGCCGTCGTGCTCGTGCTCTTCGTGCTCTGAGCGCACCACCTGCTGTCCCGCACCACACATACCTGCACCACTCGTCCACTTCCATCCGTCCCCAGGGGACGGAACCTCCGGTTCGCCGGGAAAGGATCCTCCTTGACTGTCAACGATCTCTCCCTGTCCATCCTCCAGGTCGCAGCCGCCGCGGCCGACGCCAAGCAGGCCCACGACATCGTGGCCCTCGACGTGAGCGAGGCCCTGGGCATCACCGACGCCTTCCTCGTCGCCTCCGCCTCCAACGAGCGGCTCGTCAACGCCGTGGTCGACGAGATCGAGGAGAAGCTGGTCGAGCAGCTCGAGCTGCGCCCGATCCGCCGCGAGGGCCGTTCCGAGGGACGATGGGTGCTCCTGGACTACGGCGACGTGGTGATCCACGTCCAGCACGACGAGGACCGGGCGTTCTACGCCCTCGAGCGGCTGTGGCGGGACAGTCCCGTGGTGGACCTCGGTCCGGTCACGGGCCAGGCCGCTCCGGCGCCCGCCGCCGACGATTTGCCTGGAGCCTGACCGGCTGCCTACTATGAATGCGTTGCCCAGCGAGGTGCTGGATCAACCGGAAAAGGGTGCCGAGAGGGACTCCTTCAAGGTTGTGATAGTGTCTCCGAGGTAACGACCTGGGGCTGTGGCGCAGCTGGTAGCGCATTTGCATGGCATGCAAAGGGTCAGGGGTTCGAGTCCCCTCAGCTCCACCAGGACGAAAGAGCCCGTTCCGCATCGCGCGGAACGGGCTCTTTCGCTTTTCGTTTTCTCAGCTGCATTCTCTTCCGCTCGTTGACGCGTCCTGTTAGCGTCAGCACAACCGGCGGCCTTATCCCGTGACCTGGCTCACAGTGAGCCCAGGGCCACAGCGTGACGAGTTCCGTCGGAGACGAGGGCGTCGGTGGTGGAAACCTGCTGCGGACGCCCGTGACGGACATCCACCACGGAAGAGGTCATGATGGCAGGGAACAGAGCGGTTGCCTACAAGGGTCCCGGCAAGGTCGAGGTCATCGACACCGAGTACCCGGAGTTCGATCTCAAGGACGCGCCGGGGATCAACCCGGCCAACATCGGCCGGAAGGTCCCGCACGGAGTCATCCTCCGGACCGTGGCCACCAACATCTGCGGTTCGGACCAGCACATGGTCCGCGGGCGCACCACCGCCCCGACGGACCTGGTCCTCGGTCACGAGATCACGGGCGAGGTCATCGAGTGCGGGCCGGACGTCGAGTTCGTCCAGGTCGGGGACATCGTCTCCGTCCCGTTCAACATCTCCTGCGGCCGGTGCCGCAACTGCAAGGAGCGCAAGACCGGCATCTGCCTCAACGTCAACCCGGACCGGCCGGGCTCCGCCTACGGCTACGTGGACATGGGCGGCTGGGTCGGCGGCCAGGCCGAGTACGTGCTGGTGCCCTACGCGGACTGGAACCTGCTGAAGTTCCCGGACCGGGACCAGGCCCTGGAGAAGATCATGGACCTGACCATGCTCTCCGACATCCTGCCCACCGGCTACCACGGCGTGGTCACGGCAGGAGTGGGCGTGGGGTCGACGGTCTACATCGCCGGTGCCGGACCGGTGGGCCTGGCCGCGGCGGCCTCGGCGCACCTGCTGGGGGCCGCGGTGGTGATCGTGGGGGACATGAACGAGCAGCGCCTGGCCCAGGCCCGCAGCTTCGGCTGCGAGACCGTGGACGTCTCCCAGGGCGCCCCCGCCGACCAGATCGAGCAGATCCTGGGGGTCCCGGAGGTCGACTGCGGCGTGGACGCCGTCGGCTTCGAGGCCCGCGGGCACGGCAAGGACGCTTCGCACGAGGCCCCGGCCACCGTGCTCAACTCCCTGATGGACATCACCGCCGCCGGCGGGGCGCTGGGCATCCCGGGCCTGTACGTCACCGGTGACCCCGGAGCCGTGGACGAGGCAGCGAAGAAGGGTTCCCTGTCGATCAGCCTCGGCACCGGATGGGCGAAGTCGCTGTCCTTCACCACCGGGCAGTGCCCGGTGATGAAGTACAACCGGCAGCTGATGATGGCGATCCTGCACGACAAGATCCACATCGCCAAGGCCGTCAACGCCAAGGCCATCCCCCTGGAGGAGGCGCCGCAGGGCTACGCCGAGTTCGACGCCGGGGCCGCCACCAAGTACGTGCTCAACCCCAACGGCTACATCAAGAACTGACGCCGGGGCCGCCATCGGGCACGTGCTCGACCGCGGCGGCCGGGTCGAGAACCAGCCCGCGGGACGGAGGGCGCCCGCGGGGCGAGGCGGATCGGATGCCCGGTCCGCTCCGCCCCGCGGGCGCCGCCGCATCCTGGGTGCGCGCTGTGGAACACTGGGCGCATGGCCAAGAAAACCAGCAGCTCGGAGCTGAAGCAGACCGTCGACCAGGTCACCGAGGAAGCCATCAACGTGGGCTACCGCCTCGAGCAGCGGCTCCACCGGTTCCGGCAGCGGCGCGCCGAGGCCCGCGGTGACATCCCCGTCATGGTGGCCTTCGAGGGGTACGGCTCCCAGCACCACGTGCGGGTCCTGGGCCGGGCCCTGCTGAAGACCCGGGGACTCATCGAGTCCACCGACGAGAGCGCCGAGTCCATCCGCGGCTGGCGCTCGTTCACCGCCGTGCCCATCGCCTTCGCGCACATCAACGTCTGGATCGACGAGTTCGAGTTCCACCTGGTGGCCGACAAGGGCGGCGTGGTCGACGTCGACCTCCAGGTGTCCCTGGCCCCGGGCGAGCACACCGTGTGGATGCAGACGGAGGGCTCCGAGACGGTCGAGGCCCGCGTGTTCGTCGTGGCCGACGAGCAGCGGATCGGGGTGGTCTCCGACGTCGACGACACCGTCATGGTCACGGCCCTGCCCCGGCCCATGCTGGCGGCCTGGAACTCCTTCGTGCTCAACGAGCACGCCCGCACACCCACCCCGGGAATGGCGGTCATGATGGACCGGCTGCTGCACCGCCACCACGAGGCGCCGTTCCTCTACCTCTCCACGGGGGCGTGGAACGTGGCGCCCACCCTGCGCCGCTTCCTCACGCGCAACGCCTATCCGGCCGGGGCGCTGCTGCTCACCGACTGGGGGCCCACCACGGACCGGTGGTTCCGGGCCGGGGCGGCGCACAAGGTGCAGAACCTCGAGCGGCTGGCCCGCAACTTCCCCCACGTGCGGTGGATCCTCATCGGCGACGACGGCCAGCACGACCCCGAGATCTACAGCGGCTTCGTGCACCGCTATCCCGAGCACGTGGCCGCCATCGTGATCCGCAACCTGTCCCCGGCGGAGGCCGTGCTGGCCGGCACCCCGCTGGTCAACGAGGAACGGCGGGTGACCATCCCCGAGGGCACCCTGTGGATCGAGGGCAACGACGGCGCATCGATCTCCCGGCAGCTCGCGGAGCACGGCCTGCTCTGACCGACGGCCGGCCCGGGACGGCCGTGCCTCCCGGCTATCTGTGCTGTTCCGGCTCCCGGTGCTGCCCTGGCCGTCCTCGTCGCCCTTGACTGTTGGGGCAGCCCTGACCGGGCGTGCCGCCCCGGCGGTCTGTGGCGTCCGAGCCGGGCCCTACCCTGGAGCCATGACCAGCACCCGCAGCACCACCTCCGCCCCTGCACCGGCAGACGTCTCGGCGGGCTTCCCCGCCGTCGACGCCGCCGTCGACCGCGCCCGGGCGGCCTTCGTCCCCGACGTCGACCTCGCGACCCGGCTGGACCGGCTGCACCGGCTCGAGGACCTCGTGCGGGAGAACCGGGCCGGGCTCGAGGAGGCGCTGGCCGCCGACCTCGGCAAGCCCCCGGCGGAGGCGTGGCTGACCGAGCTCGGCTTCACCCTCGAGGAGATCGCCGGGATCCGCAAGGAGCTCGGCCGCTGGATGACCCCGACCCGGGTTCCCGTCCCGTTGAGCCTCGCCCCGGCACGCTCCCACGTGGAGCACCAGCCGCTCGGGACCGTGCTCGTGATGGCGCCGTGGAACTACCCCGTCCAGCTCGTCCTGAGCCCCCTGGCGGGAGCGCTCGCGGCCGGCAACACCGTCGTCGTCAAGCCCTCCGAGGTCTCCGCAACCGTCTCCGGGGTGCTGGCCGAGCTGCTCGAGCGCTACCTCGGGGACTGCGTGAGCGTGGTCGAGGGCGGCGTCCCGGAGACCACGCGGCTGCTCGAGCACCGCTTCGACCACGTCTTCTACACCGGCAACGGGTCGGTGGCCCGGATCGTGATGGCAGCCGCCGCCCGGCACCTGACCCCGGTGACCCTCGAGCTGGGCGGGAAGTCGCCGGTCTGGGTGGACGGCTCGACCGACCTGCGGACCGCCGCCCGGCGGATCGTGTGGGGGAAGTTCCTCAACGCCGGCCAGACCTGCGTGGCCCCGGACCACGTGCTCGGCACCCCCGAGACGCTCGCCGCCCTCGAGCCGGAGCTGGTGCGGGCGGTGGAGGAGCACTACGGCGAGGACCCGTCCTGCAGCGACTCCTACGGGCGGATCGTCACCGGGCGCCACCTCGACCGGCTGACCGGGCTCCTGGACCGGGTCCCCGCCCACGACATCGTCTGCGGCGGGACGGCAGGGCCGGGGGAGCGCTACCTCGCGCCCACGGTGGTGCGCTCCGCCCCGGACGGCCCGCTCATGGAGGAGGAGCTCTTCGGGCCCGTGCTGCCCCTGGTGCCGGTCGCCTCCGCCGAGCACGCCGTCGAGCTGATCACCGCCCGGGACAAGCCGCTGGCCCTCTACGTGTTCACCGAGGAGCGGTCGGTCAAGGATCTGTTCCGCCGACGCACGTCCTCCGGCGGACTGTCCTTCAACGCCCCGCTGCTGCACCTCACCAGCCCCGCGCTGCCGTTCGGCGGGGTGGGGGAGAGCGGCACCGGCGCCTACCACGGGAAGTTCTCGTTCACGACGTTCTCCCACGCGCGCGCGGTCCTGGACAAGCCGCTCGCCCCTGACACGCTGCGGGTCGTCTACCCGCCCTACCGGGGCCTGCGGGCCCGGCTCGCCGCCGCGGCGGTCGGGCTGCGCCGGCCCCGCCGCCGGAGCCGACACGCCGTGTCCGAAAATTAATCCTGTCCACCGGCCGGGGACCCCGCGGTGCGCACAGCCTGTGCACAACGGGACCCCGGCGCCGGAATTCCGCGACCCCCTGCGGAAGCCCCTGTGGATGGCCAGCGGTCGTTCTGGGGATAGCGAGAAAGGAGCTGTGGACAACCCCCACCACTGCATCTAGGGGTCGCTTCCCCTTCCTGGCACTAGATGTAGTATTGAAATCAGCCACCCGGAGAGACCCCTTCACCGCCGCAGAGTCTGCGGAAGTCCCGGATCTCCCCCACAAACCACCCGATCGACCAAGGGGAAACAGCGATGTCCGTGACCGTGTACAGCAAGCCGGCCTGCGTCCAGTGCAATGCCACCTACCGGGCCCTGACCAAGAAGGGCATCGAGTACAACGTCGTCGACGTCACGGAGGACGAGGCCGCCCTGGCCCACGTCCTGGCCCTCGGCTATCAGCAGGTCCCGGTCGTCGAGACGGCGACCGAGCACTGGTCCGGCTACCGTCCGGACAAGATCACGTCCCTGGCCGTCCTCCTCTCGGCCTGAGGCCGGCGCGCCGCCCGCTTCCCCGCGGCGCCCCGGCCCTCCACCACCGACCCCATTTCGGAGCGCGGAAGCAATGAGCACGCACCACCCCGGCACCCGTACCGGGACCGCTCAGCAGGACCACGGCGACACCGCCGCGGCGCCGGACAGCCACGCCCCGCTGGTGGTCTACTTCTCCTCGGTCTCCAACAACACGCACCGCTTCGTCGAGAAGCTCGACGCCCGCGTGCTGCGCCTTCCTCTTCTGACCGGGGAGGAGCCCCCTGAGATCACCGAGCCCTTCGTGCTGGCCGCCCCGACGTACGGGCGGCCCAACGGCAGCGGGGCCGTCCCGCCGCAGGTCGTGAAGTTCCTCAACAAGGAGACCAACCGGCGGTTCCTGCGCGGCGTCATCGGCGCGGGCAACACCAATTTCGGGTCGGCGTTCTGCCTGGCCGCGGACAAGATCGCGGCCAAGTGCGGCGTCCCCGTCCTCTACAAGTTCGAACTCATGGGCACCCCCGAGGATGTCCACCAGGTAAACCAAGGATTGGAACAGTTTTGGCGACAATTTCCGCAGCTCCGGGCGTGAGCGTCGAGCCCGGCCACGAGGACACGCGCGTCCCGGAGAAGTACCGGGGCCTGGGCTACCACGAGCTCAACGCCCTGCTGAACCTCTACGACGCCGACGGCCACATCCAGTTCGACGCCGACCGGCAGGCCGCGCGACAGTACTTCCTGCAGCACGTGAACAACAACACCGTCTTCTTCCACGACCTCGAGGAGAAGCTCGACTACCTGGTCTCGCACCAGTACTACGAGCCCGAGGTCCTGGCGAAGTACAGCATGGAGTTCATCAAGGAGCTCTCCAAGCGGGCGTACTCCCAGAAGTTCCGCTTCGAGACCTTCCTGGGCGCGTTCAAGTTCTACACGTCCTACACGCTGAAGACCTTCGACGGCCAGCGCTACCTCGAGCGCTTCGAGGACCGCGTGGTCATGGTGTCCCTCTACCTCGCCGACGGCAACGAGCTGCTCGCCACGCAGCTCGTCGACGAGATCATCTCCGGGCGCTTCCAGCCGGCGACCCCGACGTTCCTCAACGCGGGCAAGCAGCAGCGCGGCGAGCTCGTCTCCTGCTTCCTGCTCCGCATCGAGGACAACATGGAGTCCATCGGGCGGTCGATCAACTCCGCCCTGCAGCTGTCCAAGCGCGGCGGCGGCGTGGCGTTCGCGCTGACCAACGTCCGTGAGGCCGGGGCCCCGATCAAGAAGATCGAGAACCAGTCCTCGGGCATCATCCCCATCATGAAGCTGCTGGAGGACTCGTTCTCCTACGCCAACCAGCTGGGTGCCCGCCAGGGCGCGGGCGCGGTGTACCTGCACGCCCACCACCCGGACATCTACAGCTTCCTGGACACCAAGCGGGAGAACGCGGACGAGAAGATCCGGATCAAGACCCTCTCCCTGGGCGTGGTCATCCCGGACATCACGTTCGAGCTGGCCAAGAAGAACCAGGACATGTACCTGTTCTCCCCGTACGACGTGGAGCGGGTCTACGGGATGCCGTTCTCGGACGTCAACGTGTCCGAGAAGTACCACGAGATGGTCGCGGACGGCCGGATCACCAAGAAGAAGATCAACGCCCGCGAGTTCTTCCAGACCCTCGCCGAGGTCCAGTTCGAGTCCGGGTACCCGTACGTCATGTTCGAGGACACGGTGAACCGCGCCAACCCGATCGACGGCAAGATCATCATGTCCAACCTGTGCTCCGAGATCCTCCAGGTCTCCGAGCCGTCCACGTACCACGAGGACCTGAACTACGACGAGGTCGGCAAGGACATCTCCTGCAACCTCGGCTCCCTCAACATCGCGCTGACCATGGAGTCCCCGGACTTCGGGCAGTCGGTGGAGACCGCGATCCGGGGTCTCACCGCGGTGTCGGACATGTCCGACATCACCTCGGTGCCCTCGATCGAGCGCGGCAATCAGATGTCCCACGCGGTGGGTCTCGGACAGATGAACCTGCACGGCTACCTCGCCAAGGAGCACATCCACTACGGCTCCGAGGAAGGCCTCGACTTCACGAACATCTACTTCTACACGGTCACGTACCACGCGGTCCGCGCGTCGAACGAGATCGCGAAGGAGCGCAAGGCGGTGTTCGCCGGCTTCGAGCGGTCCCAGTACGCATCGGGGGAGTACTTCACCAAGTACACCGACCGCGAGTGGGCGCCGGCCACCGGGCGGGTGCGGCAGCTGTTCGCCGAGGCGGGCGTGCACATCCCCACCCGGGCGGACTGGGAGCAGCTCAAGGCCTCGGTCATGGAGCACGGGATGTACAACCAGAACCTGCAGGCCGTGCCGCCGACCGGGTCGATCTCCTACATCAACAACTCGACGTCCTCGATCCACCCGATCGCCTCGAAGATCGAGATCCGCAAGGAGGGCAAGCTGGGACGCGTGTACTACCCGGCGCCCTTCATGAACAACGAGAACCTGGAGTACTTCCAGGACGCGTACGAGATCGGCTACGAGAAGATCATCGACACGTACGCCGCGGCCACCCAGCACGTGGACCAGGGCCTGTCCCTGACCCTGTTCTTCAAGGACACGGCCAGCACCCGGGACATCAACCGGGCGCAGATCTACGCGTGGCGCAAGGGCATCAAGACGATGTACTACTCCCGGATCCGCCAGCTGGCGCTGGAGGGCACCGAGGTCGAGGGCTGCGTCTCGTGCATGCTCTGACCGCCGGAGCCCCGGCGACCACCCCAAAACTCCCCGCGCGCGTCCGCAGGACGCGCGCGGGGGTCCACCCCGTTCAAGGAAGAGACAGATCATGACTCTGGAGAAGAGCGAGAGCATCGACAAGGTGCAGCTGCTCCACCACCAGGCCCAGGCCATCAACTGGAACCGGATCGAGGACCCGAAGGACGACGAGGTCTGGGACCGGCTGACCGCGAACTTCTGGCTGCCCGAGAAGGTGCCGATCTCCAACGACGTCCCCTCCTGGAAGACGCTCACCGCGGAGGAGCAGGAGCTCACCATGCGGGTCTTCACCGGCCTGACGCTGCTGGACACCATCCAGGGCACCGTGGGCGCCGTCTCCCTGATCCCGGATGCCGTCACCCTGCACGAGGAGGCGGTGTACACCAACATCGCGTTCATGGAGTCCGTGCACGCGAAGTCCTACTCCTCCATCTTCTCGACGCTGTCCTCCATGAAGGACATCGACGACGTCTTCCGCTGGGCCCGGGAGAACCCGTACCTGCAGAAGAAGGCCGACATCGTCATCAAGTACTACAAGGGCGACGACCCGCTGAAGAAGAAGGTGGCCTCGACCCTGCTCGAGTCATTCCTCTTCTACTCGGGGTTCTACCTGCCCATGTACTGGTCCTCCCGGGCCAAGCTGACGAACACGGCCGACCTGGTGCGCCTCATCATCCGTGACGAGGCGGTGCACGGCTACTACATCGGCTACAAGTTCCAGCGTGCCATGGCCCTGGAGACCCAGGAGCGTCAGGACGAGCTGAAGCTCTACACCTACGAGCTGCTCGAGGAGCTCTACGAGAACGAGGTGCGCTACACCGAGTCCCTTTACGACGGTGTCGGGTGGACCGAGGACGTCAAGAAGTTCCTGCACTACAACGCCAACAAGGCCCTGAACAACCTGGGCTTCGAGGCGCTGTTCCCGAAGGAGATGACCGACGTCTCGGCGGCCATCCTCTCCGCGCTGTCCCCGAACGCCGACGAGAACCACGACTTCTTCTCCGGCTCGGGCTCTTCCTACGTGATCGGCAAGGCCGTGAACACGGAGGACGAGGACTGGGATTTCTGATCCCCTGTGAGGGGCCGAGCTAGTTGGCCAAAGCGGTAGGAGTTGGCCAAAATGCGCCAGCGGGTTGGCCAACGACCGCGCAGTTGGCCAGGGCCTTTGTGCAGGACCTAGGAAGTGCGGTGAGTAACCATTCTGCGCCTGAGCTTGCCGTTTAACCCTTGATGCTGGTGAGCGTGCCGGATTCAGGCCGGGGTCTGGCAGGAGGGCGGCCACCGCGTGATCCTTCACACGGTGGCCGCGCTCTTATTTGGAACGACGAGCAAGGCCACCGCGCTACATCCACTATGCGGGGCTCAACTTCGCCGTGGCGGTGTTCGTCCCCGTCTCCGGGTGGATCACCGGCCTGCTCACCGGGTGAGGGACCGACGTGGCGGTGCCCGGTTACGAGGTGACGGTCGCCCAGGTCCTCGCCGCGGCCCTGGTACTGGTCTGCCTGCCGGCCCCGCGGCAGATGTGGGAGCTGTTCCAGCTGCACCTGCTCTCCCGGGTGCTGCACTGGCCCCTCCGGCGAGCACCGTAGGGCACGGGGACGCTCGCCCGGGTCTTTCCGATCCGCCACGGGGAATGCCGTCCCCCTGCTATACCGGGACTGGGACCGCGGGGGAGATGCTTTTGACCGGGCGCTACTCGAGCACCTGAATATCGGGGCGGTTCTTCCTGACCCACTGGGCCATCCGACGCCGCCGTTTTCCGATGAACTCCAGGACGGCTTCCCGGTACTCCACGTATTCCTCCGGTGTGACCGGTGTTCCGGAAAGCTCGAAGTTGTTGAACGGTAGATAGAACCGGACCTCGGCATAGTCGGGCGTCACGAGGTCCTGGAAGTGGAAGAAGTCCACGAACTCAGGGAACCCGTCGAAGAGCGTGAAGAAATCCGCATAAGCGGTGATGACATCGGCCAGGGGGCTCTGAGGCTCTCCGGCGTAGTGACGCCGGATGCACTCGAGAGTGAGATCCATCCGGTCAGCAATCCGCAGGCGAGTCCCTCGCGCCTGGTTCATGGTGGGCCGGTCCTTCATCCTGACCGGCCAGATCATCGCACTGCCGATGGTGTACGGCGGGTCGAGGTAGCGGGAGCGCTGACCCTCGTCCATCGAGGCGACGGCGGCGGCCAGGGCCTTGGGACGCATCCACCGGGTGTAGGAGTTGGTGATGGCGTCGCTGCCGTACCGGTGCCGGCCTCCGGAGGTGTCCGTGAAGACGAGGTGGCGGCGACCCGGTGGCACGGTCGGGGCGAAAAGGACGCCGGAGTTCAGTTCCTTGGTCCACAACAGCTCATGGTCGGCCCTCAGCCTCGGGCTGAGACTGTCCGGGTCGGAACTTTCCCCTCCATGAGGAATGCCGGCCTTGTAGTCGAATGAAGTGTCGAAGATGCGCATGGTTGCAGTGTATGCACTCGTGAACACCACCGGCCTCGAACTCGTCGACCATCAGCAGGTAATCGAGCCGACAAAGCCATGGCCGTGCTCCGCTCACGGCTCACCACCAGCGGTGGGCCTGGGGTGGATGCTTTTCGTGTAATGCTTTCTCCGAAACGTCAACTCTCGCACCGAAACGCGTTGGAAAACACCTTGGGCTCGAATCTTGAGCGGGTTCTTACTCAAACGATGTTGAGATCAACGGAAAGGTGAAGCAGTGGCGCAGAGCGTGACGATGATTCTGGAGGACGACCTCGACGGAGGTCTCGCTGACGAGTCCGTTCAGTTCAGCCTGGACGAGAAGCAGTACGAGATCGACCTCAACCGCGCGAACGCGGAGAAGCTCCGGGAAACGCTGCACCCCGTCAACTCTTCCGGGCGGCGGAAGCAGGTCAAGCAGGCCCGCGCCGCCGGGGCCCGGACCACGGCGGCCGACAACCCGGAGACCGCGATGATCCGGGCCTGGGCGCAGGAGAACGGCCGGAAGGTCTCCGACCGCGGCCGGATCGCCCAAGAGATCCGCCAGGCCGACTACGCCGCCACCAGCTAGACCCCTCCTGACTGCCGGAACACCCCCCGCGTCACCGCACCCGATGAACGGCCCGCCGGACCCCCTCTTGGGGCGGGCCACGTCCGAGTCGCGGACTGTGGCACTACTGCAAGTGATTAGCTAACGCGCATATTGCATTCCACCCAATCGCGAGGACGCCATGGGCCACCGCAGATCCGCCATGTTCATAGACTTCGACAACTTCTTCAGCGGGTTGCTCAGTAGCGACCCGAAAGCAGCCCTCGAACTAGCGGAACGACCATCCGTGTGGATCAATCGGCTGTCCACAAAAAGTGGTGACGATGCTCGACGCTGGCTGGTACTTCGTTGCTACATGAACCCATCCGGTAACGTCGCCCACCCGTTGCGCCCGGATGAACGGCTGTACTTTTCGAAGTTCCGACCCTTCTTCACCCAGGCCGGCGTGGAGGTCGTGGACTGCCCCAGCCTCACCAAGGGTGCAAAGAACGGAGCGGACATCCGCATTGTGGTCGACGTGATGACCGCTCTGCAGCACGAGACTCACTACGACGAGATTGTGCTGGCGTCCAGCGACGCGGACTTCACGCCGCTGCTCCAGGTCCTGCGCGCCCATGACCGCAGAACTGCGATCATCGCCACTGGCTCGACGGCTGTTGCTTATGAAGCCCTGGCCGACCAGTACCTCGATGAGCAGGACCTTTTCGACCTCATGGCTCCGGCGCAGAAGTCGGAAGCTGATGTAAATGAGGAAGCAGCGGTAATCCTGGAGGCACACGACGTCGCAGGGGACACCGCTTCCGAGGGCCGGCCGAAGGATGAGGAGGCAAGGCGGGAGTTCTGCGAGGTGGTGCGCAGCGACTACGAGTCCTCCGAGGTGCCCAACAATTGTGCCCGCCTCGCCAGCAGGATCCACGCAGATATGGGTGAAGTCGTCACGCGTACCCGGTGGTTCGGGGGAGGAACGTTTCGGAAAGCTGTCGAACGGATCGGCTTGCCGAATATCGAATTTTCACAGCACCACTTCTGGGACTCGGCCAGGCACCTGGCGCCCGCACCTGTCCAGCCTGGCCTCAGCGCCCCGCCGGAAACTTTGGCGCCGCTTCCTCCGGGTATTACTCGATTCTGCGACGTCGCGAAGATGCCCCGACTGCCGCAGGAACACTGGCCCGTCGTGTTCCAGGTGCTCTCGGAGTACGCCCGTGAGTTCGACTTCATCCTGTCGGAGGCTTCGAAGTGGTCCCGAGACCGCGCCAGGGAGCTGGGCGTTGAGGTCTCTCGAAGAGCACTTCTCTACGTTATTCGAGGCGCCCGTACCGGTGGCGCCAACCATAGCGCGGATCAGGTCCCTGATGCGTCCGCCATCGGCCGCGCTGTGTTCAGCAGCGTGCTCGAACAGGCCGCCCTGGCGGGGTTCTCTCCTTCCGAGGGCGAGAAACGGGAACTGGCCGATTGGCTGACAGTCGACGCGTCGAGCTCCAGGCTTGTCCACGAAATGCAGTGACGACTGAAGCGGTGCCCGGCCTTCAGTCTTCGGGGTTTGCTGGCAACGCCGTCGCTGGCTCAGTATGAACCCTTAAACGGTTGAAGCCGGGCGGGGTCGGAGAGGTCGGGAATGGCCAACTATGCCGGGTCAGCGAGCACATGCTCGATGTGAGGAAAATGCCTAAATCTCGGGACTTTAGGACTGGCCACATTGGCCAGTTAGCCTGGTACCTCACATCCCGAGTGAGACCCCGACCTATCTGAGCAATGTGGCCCTGTCTGAGCAGTTCGGCCGCCGGATCTGAGCATTGATCAGATGTTGTGATACCGCGGTCCACCTGACCTCTTAGCCCTACCCGATCCCGGTGATTTGATGATCCGATCGCCGGGATCGGGCAGTTAAGCGGATGAGCCATGGTGTCGGTGAAGTTCAAGTAGCTTATAGAATTGGCTTGATTCGAGCGAAATGCGCGAATAGCCTATCCTGCGCAATGGCTCACATGAGGAGCAACTCGGGCCGCCGCCCAGAATCCCAATCGGTCTAAAAGTATGAATTGCGGCACAAGGCCGAAATTTTCTATCTGACGCTTGCCCTGAGGTGTGGCCAACTGTCGGATGACTGATTATCCGACTTACGCAGTTTCCCCGACAACGTCCCCTGATGCAGGAAATTCTGGCCCCCGAAGCGATCGACGACGGCAAAAAGGCGATTGACAGTGTCCTCGACGAAAAGGTTCTCGGGCCCGAGGGGTCCGAACTCCGTGTACGGAGACTCGTAGAGCTTCTCAGCGTCCATGCGGCCGCCCCGGGTGAGCTGGCCGAAGAGCATGTTCAGCATTTTCCGCTGGCGCGTGTTCGATGTGCTTGCGGCGATGAACTCGGCGAACGCCTCCTGGACGATTTGAGGGTCCAGGCCGACCAGCGATTTGATGAATCCAGCAAGCTCGCCCGCGCTGGTGCGTTCCAGGTCCTCGCGAGGTCCCGCACCGCTTTCCAGGAGCATCTTCTCGAGAGCTGCAAGAGCGAGCGTCGTCAGCGCCCGTCCGTGGCGCAGCCTGCGCCTGGCCGTTTCGAGCCGGAGCGGATCCCCTGCGGTCCACGCCCGGTTATCGGACCCCGTCTCCACGACGGCGTCGATCACGTGCAGCGGCGCCGAGATCCTCGAAACAATTCCCGGGTCCTGAAGCGCCGAAGCGATCTTCCCGCACGGCTCCTGAGGTCACGGCGCTGGCCCAGACGAGGATCGCCGGCGCACCGCTGTAGCCCAGGCGAGAGGTGAGGTCGACTCCTCGGCCCGCGACAGCGTTCGTCTCGACCTCCGGTCCGTCGCACTCGACGGGCGCGCATCGTCCGGTCCGACGGTAGGCGCAGGCGAACAGGACGGGCCCGCACGATCGGTGGGCAGGAACTGAAGCCGTGCGTGCCACTCGGCAGGAGCAAAGCGCAGGACACTGCGTCGATCGCCGACGTAGCTCCATCGGCGACGAGCAGCTTGCGCCCCTCGCCGCGAGCGAGGAACCACACCGCTGCACCGGACCGTCCCCGAGGGGCAGGCCACTCAACGCTGCCCCGGCGGGCCCGACTCGATGCCCTGTGGTCGTGCTGCCTCAGTCTGCCGCGTCGACTCGGGTCCCGGCTGTGCTCGTCCGCCGGATCGTCCACGGCCAGGTGATGAGCGCCCACGCCACAGTGACGACGAGGAACTCCACCAGCAGGTACCACGGCCAGGGCCCGAGCAGGTCGAGGACCGAGGGGTTGTCCGGCTTGCCGTTGAGGAAGCCGTAATTGGTCCCCAGCCGGCTGTTGAGCCCGAACGTTGCCATCGCCCAGGTGACAGTGACGGCGAGGGCCAGTCGGTAGTCGCGCCAGTCGACGCGGCCGCCGCGTCCCCACATCAGGTACAGGGTCGCCCAGAGCACCAGGATGTGCTGGACCCAGAGGTCGATGAAGTCGATGTGGGGGAAGTCCGGCGAGTCGAGTGCCGGGGTGAGGATGGCCTGCGGGTTGAGCGTGAGTCCCCAGTAGTAGGTGAGCGCCGTCGCCCAACGGGCCCGTGTCCACAGGGCGATGACGGCGACCATCCACGCGAGATCCGAGAGGTGGACCGGCAGAGAGATGTGGACGTCGAAATTGCCCGGCCACCACCGGTAGACGAGCATCGTCACCGTGTACGTGGTCAGCACCGAGGCGAAAGCCCGGGAGAAGATCACCTCGGCTTCGGAATCCCGTAGACGGCGGCCCAGGATCACCACGGCCGCAGCACCGAGGACGCAGACGCCCAGGGCAGCCCAGTGAGTGGCGCCGTAGGGTACGAAGACCTCCTCGTTGGGCATCGCCGTCTCCCCTCCACCTGTCCGGATTATAGATTTCCCGGACCGAGCGCCAGGAGCTCGGACGATCGAGGGGAGAGCACGACAGCGGGGGAGACCCGCACCGCGGTGCGGTCAGCGGGCTCGGCCCCTCCACCGGGTTTCCTGAGTGGTGCGACCATGGCACCAGAACATCAGATCCGGTCGTCCAGGGCCATGGGCGGGGCAACGTGAACCGGAACCGGTGTCGGTTTGCTGCTTGAGTCCTTGACCTTGCCCTGACCGATGCTGCGAGTGACGGAGATCAACTGGTAGGGCCGTTTGGCCCGGGGACGAGTGTCGCGCCGAAGCAGCGCCACCCAACCTTCGCCGGCAACGTCCATCTGCTTCAAGGGCCGGGTGAGGTAGCTGACAACCGTCGGCGGCGTTGTGGATCGGTCGATCCGGGCCCCGCCGACGAGACCGGTATTGAAGTCCCGGGTCCATGCGTTCTTCGCCGGCGTGGCCGAGGCGATGTGCTCTGTGAACTCCGGCGGCACCTCGAAGGTCGCCATCCTGCCTTCCACGCCCCGCAGCCGCAACGGCACCCGGTACCGCGGTGCGTCCAGCACGTCCATCCCAGGCCCTTCTTCGCGGGTTCGGACGGCGGGATTATAGCGTATCCGTCTGGATGTCTTCTTCTCAAAGATCATTGCAGCCGTGGGGAACCGCACTACTCCATGGCAGGCCGAGCCGGCCCACGATGGTGAACATCCTTGCGTGCGGCGTGAGTGAGACGCCGACGGCGAGGGCGTCCCAGGTGGCGCCTCGCGCTGTGCGCTGGGGCCATGGCCTCCCTGGGGGAGCAGGGGTGGGGTAGTGTTCGTGGTGGACATGCAGAACTCGCCTTCTCGTGTCCGCGGCTCGCTCGGTCTTACTGGACCGGGCGAGCCATTTTTCGTCGGGGGTGCGTGGAGCCCGCGGAGATGAGAGGGCGACGACCAGTGTCAGCAGCGGGAGCAGGGCGGCTCCGGCGCGGTCGACTACTGCGCCGGCTTCGAGATGTCCACGCCGGTGACCGGGTCGCCGGCCCGCTGGTAGACGAGCGAGATCGCGCCTTTCGGGAACGCCTGCGGTGGTTTCACCACGGTGAAGGCGGCCGGGACGGTGCCGTCGCCGAACAGGCGTTTGCCCGAGCCCAGGACCAGCGGATAGAGGAAGAGGTTCAGCCGGTCGACCAGGTTCTCCCTGAGCAGGCTCGTCACGAGGTCGCCGCTGCCGATGACGTGGATCTCGTCGAAGCGGTCCTTGAGCGCTTGCACCTCGGTCGCGACGTCCGTCAGCACCGTGGTCCCCTCCCACGACGGGTCGGTCAGCGTGCGCGACACGACGAACTTCGGCACCGCGTTGAACTTCACGGCGATCGGGTCGGCGTCGCCCTGGGCCGGCCAGTAGCCGGCGAAGATGTCGTAGGTCCTGCGGCCGAGCAGCAAAGCGTCCAGGCGCTCGATGCCGGCGGCGATCCTCTCGCCCGACTCGTCGTCGAAGTACGCCCCCTGCCATCCGCCGAGCTCGAAACCGCCCGAACGGTCCTCGTCGGGCCCGCCCGGCCCCTGGTACACGCCGTCGAGGGTGAGGAAGAGGTCGACCTGGATGATGCCCATGGGATGACCCTTCGGTGTGCTCCTGCAAGATCCGCGAGCACCATTTTTTCTCGACGACATCCGGGGATCAACCCCTGGCCGACGGATGACGACCCGCTCGGACACGGGCCGGACAGGGCCCGCGTGCACGGTGTCGGCCGTGGAAATGCCATGCTGAGGGTCATCGGCGCTGCACCCACCGGCAGGACCCACGACGGCCGGGGCGCTGATCGGGACCCCTGCTCCTGGAGCAGACCGGACCCATCCGGCTCCACCACGAGAGGACGGAGCGCCCATGCCCCACAGGACACCGGGCGTGTGGACCGTCGTCGTCCCTGGAGCTGCGGCGATGGCGCTGGCCATGGGCGTGGGCCGGTTCGGGTTCACCCCGATCCTGCCGCTCATGCAGGACCAGGCCGGCCTGGCCCCGGAGCAGGGCGCACAGCTGGCCACCGCCAACTACCTGGGCTATCTGCTGGGAGCGGTGCTGGCCCTGGTGCGGCCCGCGGTGACCTCGTCGGTCCTGGCGTTCAAGGTCGGGCTGGTGGTCCAGGTCGCGACTCTGGCCGCGATGGCGGCGACCGCCTCGGCACCCGCCTGGGTTCTGGCCCGGCTGAGCTCCGGGGTGGCCAGCGCCGTGGTGTTCATCGCCGTGGCCGGCGTCGTGGCGGTCCGGCTGTCGCACGGGGGAGCGCGCAGCGGCGGCTGGGTCTACGGCGGCATCGGTGGGGGCATCGCGCTGTCCGGCGTGCTCGTACTGGCCCTGGAGCGCGTCGGGACCTGGAGCACCGCCTGGTGGGCCTGCGCGGTGGCGGCCGCGGTACTGGCCGCGGTCGCCTGGATCCTGCCGGTGGGCGGCGCGCCGGGCCCCGTCCGGGCCCCGGCGTCGCGGGCCGGCTCCGGTTCCCCGGTGCGGGTCCGCCCGGGGGCCCGCCGCTCCTTCATGGCGCTGGTGGTCAGCTACCTCCTGGAGGGCGCCGGCTACATCATCGCGGGCACGTTCCTGGTCGCCGCGATCCGTGCCACCTCCCCGGGATGGATCGGCAGCAGCGCCTGGGTGGTCGTGGGCCTGGCGGCCCTGCCGTCCTCGGCGCTGTACTCCCGCCTCGCCTCTCGCTTCCCACCGGCCACGGTGCTGCGCACCGCGCTGCTGGTCCAGGGCGTCGGCATGCTGCTGCCTGCGGTGTTCTCGGGCAGCGGCGTGGCGCTGTTCGCCGGGGTCGTGTTCGGTGGCACCTTCCTGGGCATCGTCTCCCTGGGCATGGGCACCGGGGCCCGCATGGGCATCCCGCGCTCGGCAGCCATCCTCACGATCGCCTTCAGCATCGGGCAGATCCTCGGGCCGCTGGCCGCAGCGCCCCTGCTGGGCGGCGGATATGCCCCCGCCCTGGTGCTCGGAGCCGTGATCGTGACCCTGGCCGCAGTCCCCACCCTGTTCATCCGCTCCGGCAGGAACGCCACCGGTTGATGCGGTCCGGGCCTCCGGCGGAGGGATCCACGGTCTGCGCCTCAGCCGCCGAGGACCGGCGCCAGGGACTTGATCAGCTGCTGCACGCCCAGGACGGCGAACAGCAGGGCCGTGATGCCCAGGGCGATGTTGGTGTGCAGCTTGTTGGCCCACTTCTTCGGGATCCGCCTGCCGTTGAGCAGACCCAGCAGGGTGAGGGCGAGAAAGGGCATGAAGAGCGAGCCGAGCATGCCGTAGGCCAGGATCAGGCCGATGGGCTGGCCCAGGGCGAAGAGGATCATGGGCGGGAACG
The DNA here is from genome assembly GCF_042879215.1 of Kocuria arenosa. Lineage (NCBI taxonomy): Bacteria > Bacillati > Actinomycetota > Actinomycetes > Micrococcales > Micrococcaceae > Kocuria > Kocuria arenosa. Next base: position 91,872 of record NZ_JBHZTA010000002.1, read on the forward strand.
TCAGCCACAGCACGTAGAAGCGGAAGTACTTCCCGCCGACGCGGGTGTCGGGGTGGCCGGACTCCTTGCCGCGGACATTGCCCCAGAAGTCGGCGAACATGAGGGAGACGCCGTTCCAGACACCGATGATCGAGGAGAAGGACGCGGCCCAGAAGCCGAGGAGGAAGCCGGTGCCGACCACGTCCCCGTACTCCGCGCGCAGCACGTCGTAGAGGTCGAGGAGGCCCTCGTCGCCGGAGCTGAGCGCCAGGCCGGCGGAGCGGACCACCTCGGCGCCGACGATCAGCATGGCGATGACGAAGATGCCTGTGACGACGTAGGCCATGGAGTTGTCGATTCGCATGACGCGCATCCACTTCGGGGTGTACCAGCCCTTCTCCCGCAGCCAGTAGCCGTAGGCGGCCAGGGTGATGGTGCCACCCACCCCACCGGCCAGGGCCAAGGTGTAGAGCACGCCGCCCTCCGGGATGATCGGCACCAGTCCCGTGAGCATCTCGGGGATGTTGGGGGTCGCGATGACGGCCAGCCCGACGACGGTGACGAACATCAGGCCGACCAGTGCGGCGGTGATCTTCTCGAAGGTGGAGTACTTCCCGAACCACACCATGACGAACCCGAGGAGGCCCATCAGGATCGCCCAGCCCCAGAGCGGCAGGACGGGGAAGACCGCCGCGAGGGGAAGGGCTGCGGAGGACATCGCTGTCGCTCCGTAGACGAAGCCCCAGATCATGATGTACGGACCGAAGTACCAGGTGGTCCACCGGCCCAGGGACCGCCAGCCCTCGAAGATGGTCCGGCCGGTGGCCAGGGTGAAGCGCCCGGCACCCTCCACGAGGATGATCTTGAGGATCACCCCGAGGATCACGGCCCACAGCAGGCCGTACCCGTACCGGGAGCCGGCCACCAGCGTGGCGACCATGTCGGCGGCGCCCACACCGGTGGCGGCGACCACCAGGCCGGGTCCCACGATCTTCCACTTGGCGGGTGCGCCGCCGTCGTCGTCCGCGCGGGCCTCGTGGGCCGCGAAATCTGTTTCGTTCTGGTGGCTCATCTATGTCCTCATCGGATCGATCATGTGCATGCCGTGGCTCCCGGCGGGAATCGGCACAGGACTGCTGATCGGCGACGTCATCGTGCGGCGCCGGGAGATCCGGGTCTCCCGCACGAACGCGAGCCGGCCGAAGGGGTCGCGGTGTTCGATCGGACTGGCCCGGTCCGCGCCGGAGTCCTGTGCCCCGGATCACTGTACTGTGCGATGAGCCGCACCGTTCCCGGCACGGGGACCGGGAAGGGGCGCGGGTCCCCGGGATGCATGTCCTGACCTGGGGGCGGGTTTCCGGACACCTCCGCGGGCCCGACCGGAGGACCGTCGTCGGCGCACCGGACCGTTGCGGGAACGGCGGCGCGATGCCGGGCACCGGCCTGTTCCGCTCGGTGGTCCGAGCGGGCCACCGAGCCGTTGGCGTGTCCGCGCCCGTCACTACACTGGGCCGCATGAACGAGCAGGAACCGGGCCCGTCCCGGGCCGCCGCGGCTCCCGTCGGCCGCGCAGCACTTCCCGCGGACGCGGCCGTCACGTCCGCTCCGACCGATGACGCCGAGGCAGCACCGGGGCTGATCGATCCCGATGCCGTCGATACCTCCGTGCGCAGTCCCGCGCAGCGGTCCCGCACCTTCGCCGGGATCCTGGTGAACACCGCCCTCGCCAACATCACGACCAGTTACCTCTGGTTCGCCCTGACGTTCTGGGTGTACCTGGAGACGCGCAACGTGATCGCCACCGGGGTGGTCGGTGGCGCCTACATGCTGCTGATCGCGCTCTCGAGCATCAGCTTCGGCACCTTCGTGGACCGCTACCGCAAGCTCGCCGTGATGCGCTTCGCCGCAGCCTTCACACTGGTGATGTTCGTGCTGGCCGGAATCCTGTTCTTCGTCGCCCCGGCGGTCTCGATGGCGGACCTGACCCGGCCGTGGATCTGGATCTTCGCCCTGGTCGTCCTGATCGGGGCGGTGGTGGAGAACATGCGCAACATCGCCCTGTCCACCACGGTCACGATCCTCATCGAGCCGGACCGGCGTGCCAACGCCAACGGGCTGGTGGGCATGGTGCAAGGCCTGATGTTCATCATCACCTCGGTGCTCTCCGGGCTGTCGGTCGGACTGCTGGGCATGGGCTGGACGGTCGTGGTCGCCGTGGCGCTCACGGCCGTGGCCTTCGTGCACCTGTTGACCCTGCGCATGCCCGAGGAGGTGCGTGCCGCGGCCACGGACGCCCATGGCAGCTTCGACCTGCGGGGGGCGCTCGCCGCCGTACTGGCCGTGTCCGGGCTGTTCGCGCTGATCCTGTTCTCGACGTTCAACAACTTCATCGGCGGCGTCTACATGGCACTGATGGACCCCTACGGCCTGGAGATGTTCCCCGTGGAGATCTGGGGAACGGTCTTCGCGCTCGGCGCCACCGGGTTCATCGTGGGCGGGGCGCTGATCGGCAAGTTCGGGCTCGGGTCTAACCCGCTGCGCACCATGCTGCTCGCGGTGGTCGCGATGGGCATGCTCGGCGCGCTGTTCACCGTGCGGGAGTGGGCCTGGTTGTATGCCCTCGGCATCTGGCTCTACCTGGTGCTCGTCCCCTTCGTGGAGGCGGCCGAACAGACGGTCATCCAGCGGGTCGTGCCGCTCGAGCGGCAGGGCCGGGTCTTCGGCTTCGCCATGGCGTTCGAGTCCGCGGCGGCGCCGATCACCGCGTTCCTCATCGCGCCGATCGCCCAGTTCTGGATCATCCCGTACGCGCGATCCGCGGAAGGCAGCGCCCAGCTGGCCCCGCTGCTGGGCGAGGGCACCTCGCGCGGCATCGCCCTGGTGTTCCTGGTGGCCGGCATCGTCATGATCGCGGCCGCGCTGCTGGCCTTCCTGACCCCGGTCTACCGCCGGGTCTCGGCGACGTACGCACAGATCGCGGCGGAGGATGCCGGGAACGGCGTCACCGCCCCTTCGTCCCCCCTCTGAGCGAGACCGCCGGTCGGCCACCGCCCTCGCTCAGCCGAAGGACGAGGGCCGTGGCCGGCCGACGGGCCCGACCGGGCCGGCAGACCCGACACAACGTCAGCGGTGTGCGGCGACATAGGCGTCGAAGTCCCACGGCGGGCGGGTGGACGAGCCGTCGAGGAACTTCTCGGCGGCCGCCCGGCCGTTGTGGTAGAGGAAGTCCCGGTCGTCGTCGGTGAGGTTGAAGTCGGTGGCGCGGATGGTGCCGGTGTCGACGAAGATGGTGCGGGCCTGGGCGTCGGGGGACTCGATGTGCATCTGGTCGTAGAAGCCGGTCATGGTCTTGAGCATGGCCCGGCTCATGCTCACCGGCCCCTTGATCGGGTACCCCGTGCCCTGGACCGCGTCCGGATGGGCCGAGAGCTTGATGCCCAGCGTGGGCCACCGCGGAGCGGTGCCCGGCGGGGCGTCGAAGGCGGCGATCGGGAAGTTGGAGAGCATCCCGCCGTCGACCAGCCACGCCTTCCTGCCGTCGGCGGTGTCCCAGCGCACGGGACGGTAGAAGAAGGGGATGGACATCGAGGCCCGGACCGCCTCGACCACGTGCTGGGCGCCCCGGTCACGGCCGAACTCGTCGTAGTCCCAGGGCAGGTAGCGCAACCGGCCCCTGCTGATGTCCGAGGCGGTGACGACCAGCCGGAAGGACCGCTCCGGGGCGGGGGGCCGCTCGTCGTCGGTGTAGGGCAGGTCCGCGAAGGTCCGCACCCCGTACTCGTCGAGCTGGGACTGCAGCCAGGAGCGGAGGTGCTCGCCGAGATAGATGCCGTTGCGGGCCAGGATCCCGGCGGCCTTGCCCGCGGTGTAGCGCGTCAGACGGGAGCCGTCGCGGAAGTCCGGGTACTGGACGGAGCCGATGATGTCCACCAGCTTGCTCGCCGGGGCGCCGGCGGCGACCAGAGCCCCGACGATGGCACCGGCAGAGGTGCCCGCGACCCGTTTGAAACGGTAGCCGCGCTCCTCGAGGACCTCGATGGCTCCCACCAGGGCGATGCCTTTCACGCCCCCGCCCTCCAGCACCAGGTCGGCATACCGCTCCATGCTGTCCACGCCCCCTCGGCACGTCCTGTTCCCACTGTCAGTACAGCAAATGATGTGAGGGCATGGAACGGGTGTCCGGTATCGGGTCCCGTATGACGAGGGGGACATCGCACCTGGCACATCGGCACCTGCAGGAACCCCAGCGTTCCTCTCGGTGCAGAGGAGAGCGGCCCGACAGAAGCACAGACGGGGGTGGGGGTTCTTCATGTTGGTGTCACATGGTCACAGCCGCGGCACGGCAAGGATCGTCGTCTTGGAAGTGCATCCCCGAACGTGGTTTTGTCGATGCATATCACTAGGATGGTGTTCACCCCACACTGCGAGAAGCGATGGGTGCCGGCGTTGACCCGTATCGACACCTCGGTCCGCCAGGGCCGGTGCCCGTCCATGTCAGACCGTGGACCAGCCCGGTGTGCCGGGAAGCTGTGCCAACACCGTGCGGGCCGCGACTGCTCGGCGCGGAACGGCTCGCGCGGCGGGCGCTGGTCGCCGGGTCCTCGCAGGGCTTCGACGCCCTCGGCCTGCCGCGGGCCGTGCTCGAGACCATCCGACAGGTGCTCGTTCAGGAGTCGAGAATGATGAATTCCTCAGTCCGTCCTTATTGCGCTGTCAAGCCGCGCATCGTGCGTCCCCTCCCCGAGGGGGTGGTGGACGTCAGACAGCGACTCGTACGGTTGATGGCCCAGAAATGGGTCAACGGGACAGTGCTCCGCTACGCGTTCCGGGAGGGGCCCGAGCCTCAGCGCCACGCCGTGCGGAGCGCGTTCCAGGAGTGGAAGAACCTGGGGATCGGTCTCGGGTTCCAGGAGGTGGAGGAGCCGGGGGAGGCGGAGGTCAGGATCTCCTTCGACCAGGCCGACGGGTCGTGGTCCTACGTGGGCCGGGACGTCCTGACCATCGGCACCCAGGACGCGACCATGAACTTCGGCTGGGACCTGACCGATGAGTACGGGCGCACGACGGCGTTGCACGAGATCGGCCACACGATGGGCCTGCCGCACGAGCATCAGAACCCGTTCGCCGGCATCGTGTGGGACGAAGCGAGGGTCTATGAGTTCTTCGCCGAGGCCCCCAACCACTGGTCCCCGGAGACGACGCACCACAACGTCCTGCGCAAACTGGGACAGGACGAGGTGGAGGGCTCGACCTGGGATCCCGACTCGGTGATGCAGTACGCCTTCCCCGAGGGACTCATCAAGGAGCCCGCCCGCTACCAGCCGGGCATCAGCCCCCCGGGCGGCCTCTCGACCAAGGACCAGCAATGGGTGCGGAAGTTCTACCCGGTCCTGCCGGACCTGCTCCCGACGCTCGAACCGTTCCGGTCCACGCCGCTGACCCTCGCTCCGGGGCAGCAGGCGGACCTCGAGATCACCCCCGACGTGTCGCGGAAGTACCAGATCGCCACTTTCGGGACGGCCGACACCACCTTGGTGCTCTTCGAGGAGGTCGCCGGAGAGCTGCGCTTCCTCGCCGGCGACGACGACAGCGGGGAGGAACGCAACTCCGCTGTGTCGGCGAAGCTCTTCCGGGGGAGGCGGTACGTCGTCCGCGTCAGACTCGCCTGGGCAGGACAGTCGGGAGACACCGCCATCATGTGCTGGTAGCCCGCAGATGGTCTCCTCGATCGCACGAGCGGCGGCCCCTTCGCCCAGCACCCCACCCGGCCACCGCCGGGTCCTCGCGGGACCGGTGTCGGAGACCCCGGAACCTTGACGGCCTCCGGACCGGCCACGACACTTTGAGAGGTGGACGCACAGCTGGACCTCCAGCAGCTCCCTCGGAGCACCGCCCAGCGGGTCGACCCGACTCCGCCGGCGGTCCCGAACGCCGTGTCCGCGCCCCCGAGCGCCGGCACGATCTCGATCACCCGCGGCGTCCGTCGTGATTGCCTCGACGTCCCACCCCGGACGGTGGACGACGCCCTCCGGATGCCGGCCGGCGCCACGTCGCGGCCGGCGGCATCCGCCGACCACGTGCTGCCCGTTGACGAGTCCGGGCCGACCACCCGGAGCGATGCCTCTGCTGCGCGACCGGCCCCGGGCCGGTACCGCCATCCTGGAAGGAAGACCCATGTCCCAGATCTCTGATGCTCCCGTGCACGGCAGCGAGAGCGAGAACCCGGCGATCGACGCACCCACACCCAAGACCGGTCAGCCGCGGACCGTCCAGGACTGGTGGCCCAACCAGCTGGACCTGAACGTCCTGCGGAAGCACTCGACCACGACCGACCCGCTGGGCCCCGACTTCGACTACGCGAGCGAGTTCGCGACGCTCGACGTCGAGGAGCTCAAGCGGGACCTCGTCGAGCTCATGACCACCTCGCAGGACTGGTGGCCCGCCGACTTCGGGCACTACGGGGGGTTGTTCATCCGGATGAGCTGGCACTCGGCCGGAACGTACCGGATCGCGGACGGCCGTGGCGGTGCCGGGGAGGGCGCCCAGCGGTTCGCCCCGCTCAACAGCTGGCCGGACAACGCCAACCTGGACAAGGCCCGGCGCCTGCTGTGGCCGGTCAAGCAGAAGTACGGCCGGAAGATCTCGTGGGCCGACCTGCTGGTGCTCGCCGGGAACGTGGCGCTGGAGTCGATGGGCTTCAGGACCTTCGGCTTCGGCTTCGGGCGCGAGGACGTGTGGGAGCCCGAGGAGATGTTCTGGGGCCCGGAGGACTCCTGGCTCGGTGATGAGCGCTACGGCGGCGACCGCGAGCTCTCGGGTTCGCTGGCCGCGGTGCAGATGGGGCTGATCTACGTCAATCCCGAGGGCCCGAACGGCAACCCCGACCCGCTCGCCTCCGCCCGGGACATCCGCGAGACGTTCCGCCGCATGGCGATGAACGACGAGGAGACGGTCGCGCTGATCGCCGGCGGGCACTCCTTCGGCAAGACCCACGGGGCCGGGCCCGCCGACCACGTGGGCCCCGAGCCCGAGGCCTGCCCGGTCACGGGCCAGGGCCTGGGCTGGAGGAGCAGCTACGGGACGGGCAAGGGCCCGGACACCATCACCAGTGGTCTGGAGGTGACCTGGACCAGCACCCCGACCCGATGGGGCAACGGCTTCTTCGGCAACCTCTTCGGCCACGAGTGGGAGCTGACCGAGAGCCCCGCCGGGGCGCACCAGTGGGTCGCCAAGGACACCGAGGAGAGTGTCCCGGACGCCTTCGACCCGGAGCGGAAGCACCGGCCGACGATGCTCACGACCGATATCGCGCTCCGGGTCGATCCGGAGTACGAGAAGATCTCCCGACGCTTCCACGAGCACCCGGACGAGTTCGCCGAGGCGTTCGCCAAGGCTTGGTACAAGCTGCTGCACCGCGACATGGGCCCGGTCACGCGCTACCTGGGGCCGTGGGTGCCGGAACCGCAGCTGTGGCAGGACCCGGTCCCGGCGGTCGACCACGACCTGGTCGAGGACGACGACGTCGCGGCCCTGAAGGAGGCTCTCCTCGGCTCGGGACTGACCGTGGCGCAGCTGGCGTCCACCGCGTGGGCCTCGGCGGCCAGCTTCCGGGGCACCGACAACCGAGGCGGGGCCAACGGTGCCCGCATCCGCCTCGAGCCGCAGCGGCACTGGGAGGTGAACGAGCCGGAGCAGCTGCCCGAGGTGCTGCGCGTCCTCGAGCAGGTCCAGCAGGACTTCAACGGCGCCCGGTCCGATAACACGAGGATCTCGCTGGCCGACCTGATCGTCCTCGGCGGCTGCGCGGCCGTCGAGCAGGCGGCCCGGAACGCCGGGCACCCGGTCCAGGTCCCGTTCCGGCCCGGCCGCACGGACGCCACCCAGGAGCAGACCGACATCGAGTCCTTCGCCGTGCTCGAGCCGCAGGCCGACGGCTTCCGGAACTTCGCGAAGTCCGACGTGCGGCTCTCGCCCGAGACCCTGCTGCTCGACCGCGCCTACATGCTCAACCTCACCGCCCCCGAGATGACCGTCCTGGTCGGCGGTCTGCGGAGCCTGGGCGCGAACCACGGCCAGTCGGCGCACGGTGTCCTCACCGACCGCCAGGAGGCACTGACCAACGACTTCTTCGTCAACCTGCTCGCCGCCGGCACGGAGTGGCGGGCGTCCGAGGATGCGGAGGAGGTCTTCGAGATCCGCGATCTCGCCACGGACGAGCTCCGCTGGACGGCCACCGCGGCCGATCTGGTCTTCGGCTCGCACTCCCAGCTGCGGGCGATCTCGGAGGTCTACGCCGGCGACGACGCCCGGGAGAAGTTCGTGCGCGACTTCGCAGCCGCGTGGGTCAAGGTCATGGAACTCGACCGGTTCGACCTGCGCTGACGGCACCGGCTCCGGAAGGTGGGCCGCACCAGGTGCTGAGCGCGGCCTCGAGTCCTGAGGTGTTCCCGTCGCCCACCCAGGCGACGTGCCCGTCCGGCCGGACCAGCACGGCGGTGGGGGCGGGGACGGGCCCGAGCACCGGCAGCTCCCAGCTGCCGTGGTGCGCGGCGACGACCAGGGGGACGCGGTCCGCCCAGCCGCCGACGTCGACGCCGCCGGGCGTGCCGAGGTCGAGCAGCACCGGCCGGGCCTCGTGCAGCAGGGTGAAGACCCGCGTCGGTCCACCGGCCGTGCGGAGGTCGAGGTCCGGCATGCGCCGCCCGAGCAGCGGGTGTCCCGCACCGAGGTCGTAGTGGATGTCCAGACCGGACAGCATCGCCGCGTACCACCGGCGCGGCTCGTCCATGCGCAGCAGCTCGGCGACGGTCTCGCCCACGGCCCGGCTGCGGTCGTCGGGCCGGCGCAGCGCGACCTGCGCCATCGTGAGGCGCAGCACGCGGGCCGCCACCGGGTGGCGCTCGGCGTGGTAGCTGTCCAGAAGGCTCTCCGGTGCTGTCCCCTCGACCACCTGGCCCAGTTTCCAGCCCAGGTTCACCGCGTCCTGCACGCCGGTGTTGAGGCCCTGCCCGCCGTCCGGGGCGTGCACGTGCGCCGCGTCGCCGGCGAGCAGGACCCGTCCGTCCCGGTAGGACGCCGCCTGCCGGGTCATGTCGGTGAACCGTGTGATCCAGGTGGGGCTGTGGACCCCGTAGTCCGTCCCGTGCACGGCGACGAGCGCCTCGCTGAGGTCCTCCAGGGTGGGCTCGCGGCCGGGCCCGACGTGGCGCTCGGTCACCATGACGCCCACCGGCCCACCGTCCTGGGGCGGGCGGAAGGCATGCTTTCCGACGGCGTCCTGGTGGATGCCCCACTCCGGCGCCTCGGTCAGCTCCACCTCGGCGAGCAGGCTGCTCGTCGTCGGGTCCCACCCGGGGAATCCGATGCCCGCGGACTTGCGGATCCGGCTCCGTCCTCCGTCGCACCCGACGAGGTACTGCGCCCGCAGCGGCCGGCCGTCCGCCAGCTCGACGTCGACGCCCGTGCCGTCCCGGACGATGCCCGTCACCTCGTGCCCGTAGCGGACCGGCACCCCGAGCTCGCGGACCCAGCCGGCCAGGAGCCGCTCGATGTGGTTCTGCCACAGCGCGAGACCGTAGGGATGGCGGGTGGGGAAGTCGCTGATGTCCAGGGGGACACCGGCGAACCCGGCGACCTGGGCGGTCGTTCCCGCCGCGAGGAACCGGTCGGCGATGCCGCGCTGGTCGAGGACCTCGATGGTCCGCGAGTGCAGCCCACCGGCACGCGACCCGACGAGGTCCTGGCCGGCCCGCCGCTCGACGACGACGACGTCGGCCCCCGCCAGTGCCAGCTCGCCCGCCAGCACCAGTCCTGTCGGCCCTGCGCCGACAACCACCACCGCATGCTCGTCCATTCTCTCCGCCTCCGTCCGCAGGCCCCGATCCCAGCCCGAGCATTCTGCGGCGCGCCGGGGGTCTTGCCGCAAGCCCCCCGGAGCGCTGTAGGTTGGAAATGCAGGCGGGACATGATGACCGCACCGAGGGCCGGCAGATCTGCTGCGCCCTGGCGCACCCGGAGCTCATGGAGCTGCCGGCCTCGGCCGAGACGTTGCCGGTGGCCACCGGCTCCCGGGACACGCTGACTCCCACCTGCGGCGTTCCCGGGGAGGACCGGCGCCAGGAGGCGCACCCAGCCGCCCGGCGACCGCTCCGGATGTCGTCCGCCGGGCGGTACCCTGACTGGGTGGTCGAGCAGAGCGTGTGGATGCAGAAGGTGCGGGCGGATCCCGGGCACTCGTCGTGGTACGTCGAGCGGTTCCGGGCCCTCGCGGCCGCCGGTGAGGACATCGTGGGGGAGGCACGGCTGATCGAGGCCATGGTCCCGCCCGGGTCGCGGATCCTCGACGCCGGGTGCGGTCCCGGTCGGCTGGGCGGTCACCTGCACCGCCGCGGGCACACCGTCGTCGGGGTCGACGTCGACCCGGCCCTGGTCGCCGCCGCCCGGGAGGACCACCCCGGTCCCCGGTGGCTCGTGGGGGACCTGGCGGAGCTGGACCTGCCCGCCCAGGGCGTCCCGGAGCCCTTCGACGCCGTGGTGTGCGCCGGCAACGTGATGGCCTTCCTGGCCCCCAGCACGCGCACCGAGGTGCTCCGCCGCTTCCGCCGGCACCTGGCCGCCGACGGGCGGGCGGCCGTGGGCTTCGGAGCCGGCCGCGGCTACCCGTTCCCGGAGTTCCTGCAGGACGCCGAGCGGGCCGGGCTCGTGCCGGACCTGCTGCTGTCCACCTGGGACCTGCGCCCGTTCCGGGCGGACAGCGACTTCCTCGTGGCCGTGCTGCGGACCGCCGGGCAGCCCTGATCCCGCCGGCCCCTCGGCGGGACCAGGTTCAGCGAGTAGCGTGGTGGGTGTGAGCACCGCACCCCTGTCCACCGTCACCCTCGAGAGCAGCTTCGCCCAGGAGCTGGGGGAGCTGTCCGTGCCCTGGCGGGCCGACGACGTCCCCGACCCCCGGCTGCTGGTCCTCAACGAACCCCTCGCCGCCGAGCTGGGGCTGGACCCGGAGTGGCTCCGGAGCGCGGAGGGCGCACGCCTGCTGGTCGGCAACCTCGTGCCGGCCGGGGCGACGCCGGTGGCGCAGGCCTACTCCGGGCACCAGTTCGGCTCGTTCTCCCCGCGCCTCGGCGACGGCCGCGCCCTCCTGCTGGGCGAGTTCGTGGACGCCGCCGGCCGCCGCCGGGACCTGCACCTCAAGGGCTCCGGGCGGACGCCCTTCGCGCGCGGCGGCGACGGTCTCGCCGCGGTGGGACCCATGCTGCGCGAGTACATCCTGAGCGAGGCGATGCACGCGCTCGGCGTCCCCACGACCCGGTCCCTCTCGGTGGTGGCCACGGGGCGGCAGGTGCGCCGCGAGACCCTGCTGCCGGGGGCCGTGCTCGCCCGGGTGGCGAGCAGCCACCTGCGCGTGGGCAGCTTCCAGTACGCCCGTGCCACGGGCGACCCCGACCTCCTGCGCCGGCTCGCCGACCACGCCATCAGCCGTCACCACCCCGAGGCCGCCGGCGCCGAGCACCCGTACCTCGCGCTGTTCGAGGCGGTGGTCGCCGCCCAGGCCTCGCTCGTGGCCCGGTGGATGCTGCTGGGGTTCGTGCACGGGGTGATGAACACCGACAACACGACCATCTCGGGCGAGACCATCGACTACGGGCCGTGCGCGTTCCTGGACGCCTTCGACCCGGCCGCGGTCTTCAGCTCGATCGACCACGGCGGACGCTACTCCTACCGGAACCAGCCGGTCGCCGCGCAGTGGAACCTCGCCCGGCTCGCGGAGGCCCTGCTCCCGCTGCTCGACGAGGACCAGGACCGGGCGGTGTCCCTGGCGGAGGGAGCGCTCGAGGCGTTCCCGCAGCAGTACAGCGCGGCCTGGGCCGCGGGGATGCGGTCCAAGCTCGGTCTGCCGGGGGACCTCGACGACGAGGTCGCCTCGACCCTGGTCGATGACGTGCTCGTGCTGCTCCAGCAGAACCACGTCGACTGGACCTCGTTCTTCCGAGCCCTGGGCGGGACCGCCCGCACCGGCGCGCACGCCGCGCGCGACCTGGTCCTCGACCTGCCGGCGTTCGACGCCTGGGCCGAGCGTTGGCGCGCCGTGGGCCCGGACCCCGAGGTGATGGACCGCGTGAATCCCGTCCACATCCCCCGCAACCACCTCGTCGAGGAGGCCCTCGCCTCCGCCGTCGACGGCGACCTCGACCCGCTGGGGCGACTCCTGGAGGCGGTGACCGCCCCCTACGAGGAGCGTCCCGGCCTGGAGCGCTACGCCGCCGGCCCCCCGGACGACTTCGGCGCCTACACGACCTACTGCGGGACCTGAGGCGCCCGCCCCCTGAGCGCCCGGCGGCCCCGTGCGCCGTCGGGCTCTTCCGGGCCTATCCGTGCAGGGTGCGCGCCGGGTTCTCGCCGTAGGCCTGCCGGTGACGGCGGGCGAAGTCCCCGGCGTGGGGAAAGCCCCAGCGCAGGGCGATGGCGCGCACCGTCTCACCACCGGCCGGGGTGCCGCGGACCAGGTCCTGGTGGGCGGCAGCCAGCCGCAGACCGCGCAGGTAGGCCGCGGGGGTGATCCCTGTCTGGGCGCGGAACGCCCCGGCGAGCTCGACCGTGCTCAGACCCACGTGGCGGGCGACGTCCTCGACCGTGATCGGCAGCGACAGGGACGCGTGCATGAACTCGACGGCCTGCCGGTGGGCGCTCTGCCGGGCGGCGACCGAGATCCGCCGGGTCCTCGGGTCGCCGGAGAGGCGGAACGTCTCCAGCGTGGCCACCGACATCCGGCGCAGCAGATCCGCCCGCAGCAGGGGGACCGTGGCGATCGCGGGATCGGTGAGGACCCCGTGGGCGAAGTCGAAGGTGTCGGCCCAGTACTTCGCGTGCGCGGGGGACGCGGGCCGGGGATGGTCGAAGGCGACCTCGAGACCCTGGTCGCCGTGGACGGCGCGGGCAGTGTCCTGCAGGGCGGGCAGGTGCAGGTTCAGGGTGTCGACCTCCAGGAACTCCAGCTCGGCCCGGTAGTCCTCGTGCGGCTGGATGACCATCAGACCGGTGCCGCGCCGGCCGTCGACCTCCCAGCGGTGGGCGCCGGTGCGGCGCCGGACCACCGTGAGCGTGTCCTCCAGGACCAGGTTGACCCGTCCACGGCCCCCGAAGTGGAATCGCCCCAGGCTCAGTTCGGCGTCCCCGTCCACGTCCTGGCGGTAGGCGAACGCGGGGTCGTCGCGAGGCGTGCGGATCTCTGCCCCCGCGTACGTCTGCCGGAGCCTGTCGCTGGCGACCTCGGGGTCGGTGGTCGCCACGCGCAGGCGGATGGGCAGCGGGTCCGCCACGTCGTTCCTCCCGGAGCTCCGGTGCGACGCTGTCATGCGTGCAGGGTGGTGGACGGGGCCTGACCGAAGGTGTCCCGGTAGGCGGCGGCGAACCGTCCGCGGTGGGCGAAGCCCCACCGGGCGGCGATGGCCTCCACCGTCGCCCCGGTGGTCGGGTCGGCGGCCAGCAGATCGCGGTGGACGGCCTCGAGCCGGGCGGAGCGCAGATAGGCGAACGGCGTGGTGTGCAGCTCGCGCCGGAACGCCGCTTGCACCCCGCGGGGGCTCAGCCTCGCGGCCGCGGCGATCTCCGGCAGCCCGATGTCCTCGCTCAGGTGGGCGTCGATGAACGAGACGGCCCGCCGCAGCGCCGCCGGGCGGGGGGCGGGAGCATCGGACACCGGCGGGTCCTGGAGGAAGGTGTTCGGGAAGGTGTGCAGCAGCGCGGTGATCAGGGACCGGGTCATCTCGTTCCGGACCAGGGGACTGCTCATCACCTGGGTATTGGGCAGCAGGTCGCGCCGCAGGTGGGACACGGTGCTCGACCAGTACCGGGCCATGACCGGGCTCACGGGGCGGGTGCCGGTGAACTGCAGACGGAAGGAGTCCGCTCCCAGCAGCTGCCTGGCCTGCTCCGCCACCGCGGCGCCGTCCACGGAGACGCTGAACAGATCGAGGTCCGCCCAGTAGCTGGTGCACGGGAGCTGGGGGAACAGGAACGGGCCACGGCGCGGGAAGCGGTCGAGGCCGCCGGTGGTGCTCAGCACGCCGTCCAGCACATGACCGATCCGGACCACCTCGGCGTCCTCGGTGGTTCCCCGGACGGAGGATCCGCCCAGCCTCAGCCGGCCGTAGCTCGCCGGTCCTGCGCCGGTCGAGGAGAGGGACATGGAGAAGTCCCCGTCCGTGATCCACTGCACATCACGGAGGGCGTAGACCTCGCCCAGCTTGGCCAGGGCCTGGGCCGGGTCGCGGGTGGTGAAGACCGCCCGTCGCACAGTGTCCCCCATGCTTGGCAGGATACGCCGCACGGGCCGCCGTCGACACCCGGGCGACCCGTGCGAGTGCCGGTCACCCGCCGATGCGCTCCCCGGTCACGCTGTCCACGGTGCCGTTCTCGATGCCCGTGCACTGCGCGACACCGGCCTCCGTCACCGGATCGTAGTTGATGCAGAAGGCGTCGTAGTAGGGCACCCCGCTCTGCCAGGCAGCCAGGGCCTCCTCGTAGGTGAACTTCTCCGGGAAGGGCACCGCCCCCACGTCCGTGTTCACCTGCACCTGGCAGGTCCCGGGACCGCCCGGGGCGAAGGCCAGGAGCTGGCCGACGGTGTCGACGACGTCGATCCGGTCCTGGCCGGTGCCCATCGAGGACTGGTAGGCCCGGCAGATCTCGACGGCCACGGCGCGGTCGTTCACGTCCGCGGTGAGCCGGTGCACGACACCGCCGCCCGGGGCCTCCTGCTGCTCGATCCTGGACACGGTCCCGGCGTACGGCTGTCCCTCGGGCGTCGCGGAGAAGGCGGACCACGCATCGGCGGGAACGGGATCCGCGGGCGCGGCCTCGGGCTGCGACGGGGAGTCCTCGCCCGGCTCCTCGCCCGGCTCCTCGTCCGTCTCTTCTGTCGGATCCGCTGTCGGCTCCGGGGTCGACTCGGGGGCCGGCTCCGGCGTCGTCGCCGAGGCGGTGGCCGACGGGGAGGGCGAGGTCCGGGCGGCGGGGGTGTCCTCCTGGGCCGGGGGGTCGCCGGCGCAGCCGGCCAGGGCGAGACCGGACGCGAGGAACAGACTGGTGACGACGGCCTTCGTGCTCATGGGGTGCCTCTGCTTCGCTGGGGGGCGGGGTTCCCACTGTAGGCGGCCCGCGCGGCGAACCCGGGTTGCCCGCCGGAGAGTTGCCCACCCAAGAGGGGTCAGACGGGGAGGGGGGCGCCGTGCCACGATGCGGAGGGCATGCCGTCGAACAGTGAAGGGGGCCGCTGTGCCGCACCAGATGACGCTGATGTTCCTCAACATCGCGCTGACCCTCGTCCTCGCCGTGTCGTGCTATCTGCACCTGGACGGCGGACGGTGGTGGTTCCCCTGCCTGTGGTTCGTGGGCATGGCCGCGGGGTCCCTGTGGGACGCGCTGCCGCACCGCCGCGCGGCGGAGTTCGCAGGCCGCGCCGGCGGGCGGCCCGCCTGGCAGGGCTGAGCGCGGCGGGGCGCCCGTCCCGGACCGGCAGCGGCCGTGGAAGCAGGGGCCCAGCGGGTGGTGTCCGTCGTCCGGTCCTCGTCCTGCTGTCGTCCTACTCGCACGCGACGCCGTCGCCGTCACGGTCCATCGCGTCCCGGTAGCCGGGCGCCCCGCGTAGCAGCGGGGCGGCGCCGGCCTCCCGGGCGGCCGTGCAGTTGGCGTAGTGCACGTCTACGGGGGCGGGAGCAGGGGCCGGGGCGGGCTCCGGAGCCGTCCCGGTGCCCCCGGGGATGTCGCCGAACGGGGTGCCGCCGGGCAGCTGCTGGTCGGGGCAGTCGGAGAGCACCTCGGCCATGGCGGTCTTCTCCGGGGCGGTGACCCAGAGGTCGTAGCGGGACTTCACCGCGATCTGGACGGCCACCATCTCGCAGGCGAAGGCCCGGTTCGGGGGCAGCCACCGGGAGGCGTCCTTGTCGGACTTCGACCCGTTGGTCGGGCCGTCGACCGCCAGCAGGTTCAGCGGGTCGTTGGCGAGGGCCACGCGGTCGGCCGGGGAGAGCCGGCGCGCCCCGGTCACCCAGGCGTTGCCGAGCGAGACCACATGGTCCACCTGGACGTCGTCGGAGGTCGCGACCCCGCGCACGAAGTCGACGGTCGCCCCGGTGTAGGGGTCGGCGAGGGTGCCGGTGTCGACCCTGCACCCGTCGGTGGAGGTGATGCCGGTCAGGTCCCGGGCCAGGACCTCGTTGCGGGAGTCCTCGCAGTCGCCGTCGGCGTCGATCCACCCGCCGAACAGGCGCTCACGGTCGTAGTCGGACATGGTCCCGGCTGCGGCGACCGGCAGGTCCTCCAGGGCGAGGAACGCCCCTGAGGGCGGGGCCACGGCGCGGACGGGGGTCTCCGACGGCTCCGGAGCCGCGGTGACCGTGGTGACCGACCCGGGGGTCCTCGAGGGCGTGGGCGAGGCAGTGCTGCTCGTTGTGGTGCTCGGGGACGGGGTGGCGGGCACCGTCGTCACCGTCCCCGGGACGGGGCCGGGATCGGCGACCGGGTCGGTGGACGCGGTGCTGGACGCGCAACCGGCGACCAGGCCGATCGCCAGGGTGAGGTGCAGCGGCACGGACGCGATCCACGTGCCCACGGCGAAACCGCGGCGGGACGCCGGATCCGTCCCCGGCGCGGGGAAGGAGGAGGGGGTGCTGCTCATGGTGCTCCTGGGGGAATGAGGGGAAGTGCACCTGGGGGAGGGAGCGCGCCGGGGGAGCGCGGGAGGCGCTCTCCTGTTCTACGTCCGGTGCTCGTCCGTCACCGCACGGCGCGCCGCAGATGACGGCCACCGGCGCGAGTGTGACGCCGGAGCGCGCCGCGCCGGCTGGTGCGCACCACGACCGAGCTCGCGGTCCGGGCCGCTGGCGAGGGCTCGGCGGCGGCGCGGGGACCGTGCTGTACGCCCTGGCCGGGCGGCCCGCTGCTCCACTGCCTGCTGCCCGTGCCGGACGTCCCCGCCCGCGCCATCCCCGGATGAGGGGTCAGACACGCGGGCTCCCCGGGTGCGAGGATGCGCTCACGGGGATCGTCGAACGGGGGGAGGGCCTCGTGCTGACCGTGCGCGACAGGCTGCTCCTGGGGCTCTGGCTCCTGCCGGTGGCCCTCGGTCTCGTCGTGGGCCTGTGCGTCGGCGACGACGACGGTTCCGTCATGCTGTTCGTCACCGGGCTCGTCGCGGCCCTCTATGTGGCTGTGCTGGTCAGCACGGTGCACTCCGCACGGCGCCGGCGGGCCGCCCCCGCCGCCGAGACCGAGCCGGCCGAGCCCGACCCCGAACCCGGCCTCGAATCACCGGGCGCCTCCGGCGAGGGCGGGCGCGCGTTCGCCGTCCAGCGGGTCCTCCCACTGGTCCTGATCGTCTCCGCCGCCGTCTATGTCGTCGCGGAGGGCGGCTGGACCTTCGTGGTGGTCGCCGTGCAGCTCGTCACCGTGATCACGATGGCCGCCTATGTCCACGAGCGCGGCGCGGAGCCGAAGCCCGTGACGTGAGCACGGCGCAGCCCCCGTCCGCACGGACGGGGGCTGCGCCGTGGTCCGGCCGCGCCGGAGCGCGGCCGGCGGGCTCACGACAGCTGCACGTACGTGGCCGAGTGCCCGAAGCCGACGACGTCGTCGCGGCCGTCGCCGTTGACGTCACCGAGCAGGCGCGGATACCGCTCCTGCGTCCATCCGTGGTCGTAGCCGAAGGCGGCGACCTTCAGGTGCACCGGGCCGAAGGAGCCGTCCGCCCGGCCGTGGGCGACGTAGACCCCGGCGTTGCCGAAGCCCACGAGGTCCTGGATGCCGTCGACGTTGATGTCCGCGTGGGTCCGCAGATGCCGGTCGCCCCGCCAGCCCTGGGCCTGGCCGAAGTTGTTCACCCGCACGGCCACGCCGGTGTAGTTCCCTCCGTTCAGCGAATGGGCGACGGAGACCCCGGAGTAGCCGAAGCCGATGATGTCCGCCGCGGCGTTGCCGGCGGGATTGATGTTGACGTCGGCCAGCATCCGCGGATGCTGCTCGACGCGCCACCCCTGGGCGTAGCCGAAGTTGCGGATCTCCAGGGCGGGCTGGGTGAACGTGTCCCCGAGCGCCGAGAAGTAGGAGACGTACGTGCCGGCGTCGCCGAAGCCCACGATGTCGGCGGTGCTGTTGCCGTCGACGTCGGCGAGCAGGCGCGGGTTCTTGTCGACACGCCAGCCGCGGTCCCAGCCGAAGCTGTCGATGCGCTTGCCGGTCCCGGTGAACGTCCGGTTGGACAGGCCGTGGGAGACGGTGACGCCCGAGTGCCCGAAGCCCACGATGTCGGCGGTCAGGTTGCCGTTGAGGTCGGCGAGCTCGCGGGGGTGCCTGTCGACGCGCCAGCCCTGGTTCCAGCCGAAGTCGCGGACCTTGAGCTGCGGCGCGGTGAAGCTGCCGTCGCCCTGGGAGTAGGCGACGTAGACGCCGGCGTCGCCGAAGCCCACGATGTCGTCGCGGCGGTCGCCGTCGACGTCCGCGAGCGTGCGCACGTGCCGTGCGTTGTACCAGCCCTGGGCGGTGCCGAAGTCGCGCAGGCTCATCCGTGGCGTGCCGAAGGTGCCGTTGGTCTGGCCGAAGGCGACCTGGACGCCGGCGTTGCCGAAGCCGACGGCGTCGGCGCGGCCGTCGCCGTTGACGTCCGCGAGCTCGCGCACGTGCTGGTCCACGCGCCAGCCCTGGGCGTAGGAGAACATGGGCTGCGCGGTCGCGGCCTGGGCCGGTGCGCCCACGGCGAGCCCGGCGGTCGCCAGCACGGTGGCGGACGCGCCGGTGAGCACGCGCGAGAGGAGTAGGTGTTTCATGGTGGGTCCCCGAGGTCGTGAGGTGGATCGTCGGCACGGGTGCCGGTGGCACGTGCCGGAGTCGTCGGTCGGCCCCCGGCCGACCGGGAGAAGCCCCCGGGGCGCGATGCGCCTCCGGGGGACCGGTGGCACCGGGAACGACGTCCCGATGCCGAGGCGCAACAGCTGAGGACACCAGTTTACTCCTGCAACCCGAAGCTCACCAGGGGCGTTCCCTTTCGTGACCTTCTGGAGCGGCCGGACTCACCGGTCCGCCGTGGATCACGCCGCGGGACCGGTGGTGCAGCACGAGCCGTCGCCGCCGACCGCGGAGAGCTCCCGGCCGGTCCTGCCCTCGAGGTCGGGCCGGGCGTCGGCGGTGACGGTGTAGACCTCCCACGGCTCCTGGCCCGGACCGGTCACCCAGACCTTGTCCTGGACGGCGTAGCAGCAGGTGGTCTGCTCCTCCGGGCGGGTGGTCAGGCCGGCGTCGGCAAGGCGCTGCGCGGCCGCGTCGACGACCTCGGTGCTCTCCACCTCCACGCCGAGGTGGTCCATGCGGGTGTCGTCACCGGGCTCGCCCTCCAGCAGCACGAGCTTCAGCGGGGGCTCCGCGACGGCGAAGTTGGCGTAGCCCGGGCGTCGTTTGGCGGGGGCCGTGTTGAACAGGGTGGAGTAGAACTCGATGGAGCGCTCGAGATCGGCCACGCGCAGGGCGAGCTGGACTCTGGACATGACGGGTTCCTTTCGGGTGCGACGAACGCTCCTTGATATCGACGTCCGTCTATGTGGAAGAGTGCCACCAACATCGACGTTCGTCAATACGTCTGTCATGTCCCCCGACGTCCGTGCGCGCTCTTGACACGCGGCCCACCCGGTCGCACGGTGGTCCTGTCGGGCGGCGGGAACCCCCGCGGCCCGCGTCCGGAGGTCCCGATGCAGAGCTCTTCGCCCGGCGGCAGCTCTTCCCTCCCGGTGCCGCCACCGGCCGAGCTGCAGGACGCGGTGACGGCCATGATGCGCGCCGGGCGCGTCCCCGGGCTGTCCCTGGCGGTGGTCGACCGGGACGGAGTGCTCTGCGCGGCCGGCTTCGGAACGGCCGACCTCGCCGGTGGAGTCCCCGCGACGCCGGGCACGGCGTATCCGTGGTTCTCCATGACCAAGCCCGTCACCGCCACCGCCGTCATGGCGCTCGCCGAGGCCGGGCGGCTCGACCTGCAGGCGCCCGTCGACGACTACGTTGACTTCCTGCGGGCCCCCGGAACGAGTCGGCCGACGGTGGAGCAGCTGCTGACCCACACCGCTGGACTGTCCAACCCGCTGCCGATCCGGTGGGTCCATCCGGCCGGGGCGCCGACGCCGCCGGCCGGCGACCTGCTGCGCCGGCTGATGCGACGCCGGCGGGCGTACCGGTACCCGGTGGGGGAGAGGGCCCGGTACTCCAACGTGGGCTATCTCGCACTGGGCCGGATCGTCGAGGCGGTGACCGGGGCGCCGTTCGAGTCCTGTCTGCGGGAGACGGTGCTGGACCCGGCCGGCATGACCCGCACCGGGTTCGCCTACCGGGAGGACGCCGCGGCGGCGACCGGCTGTCTGCGCGCCCCGCGGCTCGCCGACCCCCTGCTGCGGCTGCTGCTGCCCCGCGGGGTGGTCGGCTCGCGGACCGGGGCGCACCTGGGCCTGCGCCCCTTCTACGTGGACGGTCCCGCGTACGGAGGCCTGGTCGGCGACGTGCTCGACGCCGGCCGGTTCCTGCGCCTGCACCTGGGGGACGGCCAGATCGACGGCCGCCCGGTGCTGTCCGCCGACGCGGCTCGTGCCATGCGGACGATCGAGCACCCGGGACGACCGTTCGACCACGGCATCGGGTGGTTCCGCGGTCCAGGCCCGGGCTCCCACGAGTGGGTCGAGCACTACGGGACCGGCGCCGGCTTCTGGAACGTCATGCGCCTCTACCCGGACCGCGGCCTCGGCATCGTCGTGATGGCCAACAGCACCACCGCCTACGACGTCGGACCGGTCCTCGCCCGCCTGGCGGCGGCGACCTGGGCCTGACGCCCGCGGCCGGGCGCCGACCACGCCGCGAGCGGGAGAGCCGCAGCGCACCGACGCCGGGAGCGGGCCCTCCGCGCCGGGCGGGGCGATAGGCTCGCCCCCGTGACCGAGCTCAGCGAGATGGCCCGCACCGGGGTAGTGAGCGCCGTGTGCCTCACCGCGGGAACGGCGCTCCTGGTGGCCGCGCTGCTCGTCCGGTGCCTGTACGCCTGGTGGGTCAGGACCGCCGCCGTGCACCTGGTGGAGGACGGCCGGCACCGGCTGCGCTGGCACACCACCCGGTACGAGATCCACGAAGAACCGTGGCCTCGCCCGCCGGCTCCCGCGCCCGAGGCCGGGGCGGAGGTCACGGTCTACTACCACGCCCGGGATCCGCACCGCTGGGCCCTCGTCGCACCGTACCGCTGGCTGTGGCTCCTCGCCGCTGCGGGCACGCTGCTGGTCGCCGCGGGACTGCTCACCCGTCTCGTCCAGGGCTGAGCCCCGCGAGCCGTTCCGGCGCGGCACCGGTCCGGACGACCCCGCAGACATCGCCGGCCGGGGGCCGTCGAGGGCCGTTCCCGTTTCGCCTTCCCCCACCCGGCGGGAGATCATGGGGGGAGACGTCCCGGACCGCCACCCGGAAGGACACCATGCGCAAGCACCAGCACTCCGACGACGAGCCCCGACCCAGCCTGTTCCGGCGCTTCGACGACTTCGCCATGCGGTTCTACGGGCCCGCCGTGCGCAGCCCCCGCGACCTCCGGGGCCAGGACCAGCCCAGCGAGCGGACGCAGCAGTGGTACCAGGAGCTGCAGGAGGAGTTCGTGGTCGAGAAGGACGCGAACGGCAACACCTACCTGCGCCCCCGCCACCGCTAGCCCGCCCGTGACGCCGGGAGGCGCCCGGCCGAGGAACACCCGGCCCCGGGCCGTACAGTGTCGGAGCATGGACGGAAACCACGTGCTGCCCCTGACCGATCCCGAGGTGCGTGCGCTCCGGGAGGACTTCCCCCTGCTGACGAACAGCTCGGCGGTCTACCTGGACTCCGGGGCCACCTCGCAGAAGCCCCTGGCGGTGCTGGACGCCGAGCGGGAGTTCTACCTGCACCGCAACGCCGCGGTCCACCGCGGGGCCCACGCCCTGGCCGTGGAGGCCACCGACGCCTACGAGGAGGCCCGCCGGGTCGTGGCCGGTTTCGTGGGGGCCACCGAGCGGGAGCTGGTGTGGACCTCCAACGCCACCGAGGCGCTCAACCTGATCACCTACTCCTTCTCCAACGCCTCCGCCGGGCGCGGGGCGGAGGCGGCCGCCCGCTTCCGCCTGGGCCCCGGCGACGAGATCGTCACCACCGAGCTCGAGCACCACGCCAACCTCATCCCGTGGCAGGAGCTGGCCGCCCGCACCGGGGCCACCCTGCGCTGGATCCCCGTCGACGGCGACGGCGCCCTCGATCTCGGGGCCGCCGCCGAGGTCATCGGCGAGCGCACCCGGGTGGTGGCCTTCAGCCACGTCTCCAATGTCACCGGCGCCATCACCGACGTCGCCGCCCTCGTCGGGCTGGCCGGGCGGGTGGGGGCGCTGAGCGTGCTGGACGCCTGCCAGTCGGTGCCGCACCTGCCCGTGGACCTGCCCGCCCTGGGGGTGGACTTCGCGGTGTTCTCCGGGCACAAGATGCTCGGGCCCACCGGGATCGGGGCGCTGTGGGGCCGCGCCGAGCTGCTGGACGCGATGCCGCCGTTCCTCACCGGCGGGTCCATGATCACGAAGGTCACGATGGAGTCCGCCCGGTACCTGCCGGCCCCGACCCGGTTCGAGGCCGGCACCCAGCGGATCGCCCAGGCCGTGGCGCTGGCCGCGGCCGTGGAGTATCTGCAGGGCATCGGGATGGAGCGGGTCGCCGCCCACGAGCACGAGCTGGGGCAGCGGCTCGCGGCCGGGCTCGCCGAACTGGAGGGGATCCGGTTGATCGGCCCGCCCCCGGGCGCGGAGCGGGTGGGGCTGGCGGCCGTGGACGTGGCGGGCGTGCACGCCCACGACGTCGGCCAGGTCCTCGACGTCGCGGGGGTGGCCGTGCGGGTGGGCCACCACTGCGCCCAGCCGCTGCACCGGGCGCTGGGGCTGACGGCCAGCACCCGGGCGAGTGCCTACCTGTACAACACCACCGAGGACGTCGACAGGTTCCTCACCGAGCTCGCCGGGGTCCGCACCTACTTCCGCGTGACCGGCTGAGCCCCGTGAGCACCGCACCGGAGCCACCGGAGCCACTGATGTCCCAGGGGTCGTGGACGCCACAGGCCCCGTTGAACCCGTTCAACCCACCGAGGAGGACTGCATGAGCGCGCT
The DNA here is from genome assembly GCF_042879215.1 of Kocuria arenosa. NCBI lineage: Bacteria > Bacillati > Actinomycetota > Actinomycetes > Micrococcales > Micrococcaceae > Kocuria > Kocuria arenosa. The sequence goes on from NZ_JBHZTA010000002.1 coordinate 115,028, forward strand.
GGACGGGATGTACCAGGAGGTCATCCTCGACCACGCCAGGCGCCGGACCGGGGAGGGCCTGGTCGCCCCGGCGCCCGGGCACGGGACCGGGGAGTCGCACCAGTACAACCCCACGTGCGGCGACGAGATCACGGTGCGGGTCGAGCTCGCGGCCGGTCCCGAGGGCGCGGAGCCGGTGGTGTCCCGGCTCAGCTGGGAGGGCGAGGGCTGCTCGATCTCCATGGCCGCGGCCTCCGTGCTGGCCGAGACCGCCCCCGGGATGACGCGGGACGAGCTGGGCGAGCTGATCGACGCCTTCCGGGACCTGCTGCGGTCGCGGGGCACCGTGGTCCCCGACGAGGAGGTCCTCGGCGACGCCGCCGCCTTCGCCGGGGTGTCCCGGTTCGTGGCCCGCGTCAAGTGCGCGATGCTCGGCTGGGTCGCCGCCGAGGAGGCCCTCGACCGCGCCGGCTGAGCGGCTCCCGGTGCCGCCGGTCTGCACACACCAGGACGTCCTTGTCCCGCCCGGGGCGGGGTGGGACACCGACCGCCCCCGGCGTTGAGGAGGCGGTCATGAAGCAGCTCGAGGACCTGGTGGCCCGCATCCCGGAATGCTTCCGCCGCCGCCCGGGTTGTGCGCACCATGGCCCTCTCCGACGTTCCGCTCTCCCTCCTCGATCGCGCCAGCTCCCGGGACGGCTCCACGGAGGCAGAGGACCTCGCCCGCGTCCTGGAGCGGGCCGAGCGCGCGGAGGAGCTGGGCTACCACCGGTTCTGGGTGGCCGAGCACCACGCGGTGCCCGGGATCGCCGGGTCCGCGCCGGCGGTGCTGATGGCCGCCCTGGCCGCCCGGACCCACCGCCTCAGGATCGGCTCCGGCGGGATCATGCTCCCCAACCACCAGCCCCTCGTGGTCGCCGAGCAGGCCGCCACCCTCGAGGCCCTGCATCCCGGGCGGATCGATCTCGGCGTGGGCCGGTCCCTCGGCTTCACCGCCGCGGTCCGGGACGCGCTGCGCACCGGCAAGGAGGCCGCGGACCGCTTCGGGGACGACCTCGCGGAGCTGCTCGCCCACCTCTCGGGCACGGCCCCCGTGACCGCCCGGCCCCGCAACCACGCCGCGACACCGGTGTTCGTCCTGGCGACCGGGGCCGGGGTGGAGACCGCAGCCCGGGCGGGACTCGCCGTGGTGCTCGGCGGCCCGGCGCTCACCCGCGAGGGCCCCGGCGGCGGCGCCGCGGTGCTCGATCGGTACCGAGCGCGGTTCCGCCCGTCGTCGTGGTGGCCGCACCCCTACGTGGTGGTCTCGGCGAACGTCGCGGTGGCGCGGACCCGTGCGGCCGCCCGCGATCTGCTGCTGCCCGAGGCCCGCGCCCTCGCCGCGTCCCGCACCCGGGGCGAGTTCCCGCCCCTGACGCCCGCGCGGTCCGCGGAGCCGGACGGGCTCACAGCCCGGGAGCGGGCCCTCGTGGAGGAGACCCTCACGTCCTCCGTCCACGGCACGGCCCCGGAGGTCCGGGACCAGCTGGAACGACTGCTCGCGCGGACCGGGGCGGACGAGCTGCTCGTGACGGGCGGCGCGCACGACCTCGACGCCCAGGCGGAGTCCGACCGGCGGCTCGCCGCGCTGTTCACCGACCGCCCGCGCTGAGTGCCCGGCTGCCGGAGCGGGCGGCTAGAGTGACGGGGTGCCACAGCTGCTCGTTCTCGCCGCCCACCCCCTGGAGACCAAGTACTTCCCGGAGGACATCGACCTGGTCCTGACCGGCGTCGGGATGTCGGCCGCGGCGGTGCGCACCACCGAGGCGGTCCTGACCCGCTGCCCGGACCCCTCGCGCCGGGCCGAGCTGACGGTGCTCAACATCGGCAGCGCCGGCGCCCTGAGGCACGGCCTGACCGGGGTGCTCGAGCCCTCCCGGATCATCAACCGGGACGTGGACGAGGAGCTGCTGCGCGCGGCCGGGATCCCCGTGGACAACGTCATCGAGCTCGGCGGCGACGGGCCCGTGCTCGCCACCGGGGACTCCTTCGTGGCCGGCGGACCCGCCCGGGACGCCCTGGCCGCCCGGGCGGACCTCGTGGACATGGAGGGCTGGGCGATCGCGGTGGCCTGCCGGCACCTGGGCGTGCCGCTGCGGATGGTCAAGCACGTCTCCGACGCCGCCGACGAGGAGGCGGTCGCGTGGGCCGAGAAGGTGGAGCTCAGCGCCCTGGCCCTGGGCCGGTGGTTCCGCGGCAGCGGGATCGCCCGGTCGTGACCCGCCGCCGCACCGTCCGGATCCACCACTAGACTGGGACCAGCATGAAACTTCTCCGCCAGCGCGAGTCCCTGAGCGCCCAGCAGGACTACGAGAGCGCCATGACCCTCCTCGCCGACGTGCGGCGCAGCGGGCCCGTCCTGCGCCTCTACGAACCGGCCCCCACGGTCGCCTTCGGCCGCCGGGACGAGCTGCGCCCCGGCTTCGCCGACGCCGCCCGGGCCGCCCGCGAGAGCGGGTTCGAGCCCCTGGTCCGCAAGGTGGGCGGCCGTGCCGCGGCCTACCACGGCGGGTGCCTGATCATCGACCACCTCGAGGCCGCCGAGGACCCCACCTCGGGCATCCAGGACCGTTACCGCCTCTTCGGCGACATGATCGTGGCCGCCCTGGAGGAGCTCGAGGTCGAGGCCGACGTCGGCGAGATCCCGGGCGAGTACTGCGCCGGCGAGCACAGCGTGCACGGGACGCACCCGGCGTCGTCCCCGACCCCGGGCGAGAAGGTGAAGCTGGCCGGGACCGCCCAGCGGGTGGTCGCGGGCGCCTGGTACTTCAGCACCGTGCTGGTGATCGAGCAGTCCGAGCCCATCCGCTCGGTGCTCACCGACGTCTACGCCGCCCTCGACCTGGACTGGGACCCCGCCACCGCGGGGGCCGTCGACGACCTGCGCCCGGGCACCACCGTGGCCGACGTCGAGCGCGGGATCCGCAAGGTGTACGGCATGTACTCCCAGTACCTGGGGTACGGGCCGCTCACCGACTGAGTCCCGGCCGCGGGCCGGGCAGACCGAGGAGGCAGCAGATGTGCGGACGCTATGTCATCGCCCGGGCCGTGGGCGACCTCGTGGCCGAGACCGGGGCCGTCCCGGACGAGAGCCTCGGCGAGGCCGACTCCGAGCGGCTGCGGGCCAACTGGAACACCGCGCCCACCACCGACGTGCCGATCGTCCTCGAGCGCCTGACGGGCCAGGACGACGACGGGGAGCTGGTCCGCGAGCTGCACGTCGCCCGCTGGGGACTGGTCCCGGGCTGGGCCAAGGACCCGGCGATCGGGTCGAAGATGTTCAACGCCCGGTCGGAGACCGTCCTCGAGAAGCCGTCCTTCCGCAAGGCGGTCCGCGCCCGCCGGTGCGCGGTCCCGGCCAACGGCTACTACGAGTGGAAGAAGGAGCCCGGCGCAGGCAAGGGCGGGCGCAAGCAGCCCTACTACGTCCACCCGGCCGACCCGGAGGAGACCATCTGGTTCGCCGGGATCTACGAGTGGTGGCGGGTGCCCGAGGGCACCGAGCTGCACTCCGCGGCCCTGCAGCCCGGCAAGGACGGCGGCGGGAGCACCTGGCTGCTGTCCTGCTCCATCCTCACCACCGACTCCCCGGAGCCCTCCGACGAGCACCCCGTGCTCACGGAGCTGCACGGTCTGCACGACCGGATGCCGATCCCGCTGGCGCCCGAGCACGTGGGGGACTGGCTGCGCCCGGGGGAGGAGGACGCCCCGCAGCTCGTGGACCTGGTCCGGGCCGAGGCGCACCGGACGGCCGCCCGCTGGGTGCTCGACCCGGTGGACCCGGCGGTCGGCAGCGTGCGCAACAACTCCCCGGAGCTCGTGGTGCCGCAGCGGAGCCTGTTCTGAGTCCCCGGGAGCCCGTCGACCGGGTCACCGACTTCGTCCGCGCCCACGGCGGCGGGGTCGTGGCGACCAGCAGCGGCACCGGCTGCCCCGAGTCCGCGTGGATCAACCTCGCGGCCCTCGGGGACGGGCGGCTGGTCTTCGGCACGAACGAGCGCAGCCGCAAGTACGCCAACCTCCTCGCGGACCCCCGGGTCTCCCTGGTGGTGGTCTCCGGGACGGGCCAGGAGTTCCAGCTCGAGGGCGAGGCCGCCGTGCTCGAGGGGCCGGCCGCGCGGGACGCCGGTGAGGTGCTGGAGTCCCGGCACCCGGGTGCCACGGGCAAGACCAGCACCCGGCTCGTGGCGGTGCGCTGCCGCTGGGCGCGGTTCGTCGACATCGCCGTCGAGCCCCCCGTCCGGGAGGAGTTCACGCTCTGACCCGGCCACGGGGGACGCCGTGGGAAAGGCCCGGGACCCGTACCGCGGGTCCCGGGCCTTCCCTGTGGCCTTCTCTGTGGCCTTTTCCTGGCCTGCTGCCGGGCCTTCTTCGTGCCGTTCGTTCCGGCGTCCCCTCCGGCGTCCCCCGGTCCGGAGCGTTCGCCGGGCTCAGACGTAGTCCGTCTCGGGGACCCAGCGGTTGAAGTCGAGCGTCAGGTAGAGCGCGAGCGCCGCCGCGTTGTCCTCGTCGATCCGCAGGCTGACCTGGTCGTAGCCGTTGTCGTAGAGGGTGCTCATGGCGCAGCGCACGAGCTGCTCGGCCAGGCCCTGGCGACGGCGGGAGGCCGCCGTGAACAGCTCGAAGATGTAGGGGACGTCGGGGAGGTCCTCGCCGGTCCGCCGTGACAGCACGAGCGCAGCAGCCACCACCGTCCCGTCGTCGTCGACCACCACCGGCGAGGCGTCGGGGAGGAAGGGCCCGTACTCCCCGTCGAAGACGCCCCGGATCACCTGGCGGGCCTCCTCCAGGCTGGAGACCCCGCCCTGCTCGTAGGAGGAGTAGTAGAGCTGGGCGAGGCTCTCGGCGTCCTCCGGGCCGGCCGGACGCAGGTTCACCGCGGGTGTTTTGGTGTTCGCCGCGGTGTGGGCGATCAGCGTGATGGTTCCGGTCATGGGAGGCCTCCGTGAGGTCGACGCCGGCTGCTCCGGCGGGGCGGACGAGGGACAGGGGACGTCCGGGCGGGCCGCGCAGGGCAGGCCCTCCGTGCATTCAGCGTATCCATTTCGCTGGGCTTGTCCATGCTTCCCCTCTCGTGGTCGCAAAAGTGAACGCACTGGCCGGTGCGACAGTTTCAGGGGAACACCTGTTCCGCTCCGGTGTCCTCGGGGGTTAGCGTGTCGTACAGATGTTCTAGCTTCCAGGAGACAGGGCGCACCGCGGGACGGGCGCCGGGCCGAGGGAGAGAGGAGCCGTCGTGGGTTTCCTGACGGAGAGCGTCGACGTGGACTGCGACACGGACGGGGTGCCGGTAGGGGTGCGCTGGCGCGGGCGGAACTACCTGGTGGCCCAGGACCCGGTGCGCTGGTACGAACGCCGCGCCTGGTGGTCCGAGGACGCGCGGCTGCCCAAGGACCGCGGGATCGGGGCGGTGGACCAGCAGATGTGGCGGGTCCAGGTCCAGCTGAACACCCGCTCCGAGCTGCTGACCCTCGAACTCGTCCACACCCTCGACACCGGGCGCTGGCGGCTGCTCGCGGCCACGAGCGCCTCGGGCATCCGGGTGGTGCGCTGTGCGTAGGTCTGCCGCTGTGCGCGGGCCCGCCGCGGGTGCATAGGATCGGAGGCGGAGACCGCACCGCAGAACGTGAGGAAGCACCCGTGAGACTCGGCACCGTGCGACGCGACGGCACCACCCAGGCCTTCCGGCAGGAGGGCCGGCGGACCGTCTACCTCCCCGTGCCCGACGTCGGGGCCCTCCTCGCCGGGGGCGACCTGCGGCTGCCGGGGGAGCCGGGCCCCGCGCCGGCCCCGGAGGACCTGGCGACCCCCGTCCTGCGCCCGGGCAAGATCCTGTGCGCCGGGCTGAACTTCTACGACCACGCCGAGGAGGTCGGCCAGGAGATCCCGCAGCACCCCACGATCTTCGCGAAGTACGCCACCGCGCTCATCGGCCCCACCGACCCCATCGCCATGCCGGAGGAGTCGGAGAAGATCGACTGGGAGGCCGAGCTCACCGTGGTGATCGGCTCGCCCCTGCGCCACGCCACCCCCGACCAGGCGCGGGCCGCGATCGCCGGGTACACCATCATGAACGACATCTCGGTGCGGGACTGGCAGGGCCGGACCTCCGAGTGGTTCCAGGGCAAGAACTTCGACCGCACCACCCCGGTGGGTCCCGTGGTGGTGACCCCCGACGAGATCGACCCCGGGACGGGGCTGGCGATCCGCTGCACCGTGGACGGCGTGCGGCACCAGGACTCGGGCACCGACCGGATGATCTTCTCCGCCGTGGAGCTGGTCGAGTACCTCAGCCGGTTCCTGACCCTCGAGCCCGGGGACCTCGTGGCCTGCGGCACTCCCGCCGGCGTGGGCCTGGCCCAGAAGCCCCGCCGGATCTGGTTGCGCGACGGCCAGGAGGTCGTCACCGAGATCGAGGGCATCGGCGAGCTGCGCAACGTCTGCACCCCCGCCGAGGACCTCCGGGCGGCGGCCGGCTGACCCGGTCCGCGGCACCCGTCCCCACCCGTTCCGGCCGGCCCGGTCCGCGGCACCCGTACCCTCGGTCCTGCTGTCCTGTTCCCACTGTCCTGTTCCCGCCCTCGACCGGAGGACCCCATGGCGACGATCGGCTTCCACGCCTCCCACGAGCAGATCCCTCCCGAGCAGCTGCTGCGCGACGTCGGGCACGCCCAGCAGGCCGGCTTCGGCGCCGCCATGTGCTCGGACCACCTCGAGCCGTGGTCACCGCACCAGGGCCACTCAGGGTTCGCCCTGTCCTGGCTGGGCGCCGCCCTGGCCACCACGGACCTGCCGTTCGGATTCGTGCACGCCCCGGGCCGGCGCTACCACCCCGTGGTCACCGCCCAGTCCACGGCCACCCTCGCCCGCATGTTCCCCGGCCGGATCTGGACCGCCCTGGGCAGCGGGCAGAAGCTCAACGAGCGGGCCGTCACCCCCGAGTGGCTGGCCAAGGAGCAGCGGCAGCGGTTCCTCGAGGGCAGCTTCGACGTCGTCCGCCGGCTGCACGCGGGCGAGGAGGTGTCCTGCCGCGAGCCGTTCCACGCCGACCGCGCCCGGATCTGGGACCCGCCGGAGACCCCGCCCGCCCTGCTCGTCGCCGCGCTCACCCCGACGACGGTCCGCCGCTTCGCCCCCGTGGCCGACGGCTTCATCACCGTCCAGCAGCCCCTGGAGGACCTGCGCCGGATGCTCGACACCTGGCGCGAGGCCGGCGGCACCGGCCGGGCCGCGCTGCAGGTGCACCTGAGCTGGGCGCCCTCCCCGGAGCAGGCCCGCGCGATCGCCCTCGACCAGTGGCGCACCAACGTCTTCGACCCCGTGACCATGGCCGAGCTCGCCTCGCCCCAGGACTATCAGCGCAAGGCGATCCAGGAGGACGTGGGGGACGAGCAGATCGCCGGGGCGGTCAACGTCTCCGCCGACCTCGGCCGGCACACCCAGTGGCTGCACGAGTACGCCGAGCTCGGCTTCGACGAGATCTACCTGCACCACGTGGGGCAGGAGCAGCGCCCCTTCCTCGACGCCTTCGGGGAGACGGTGCTGCCCCAGCTGGCGCAGGCCTGACCCGGCGCTGCCGGGACCGTCGCCCCGGGGCCGCTGACAGGGCGGACCCGGGGCGGCGCGCGCGTCAGGCCCGGCGGCGCTGCAGCCTGTGCATCCGCAGGGCGGTGGCGGTGGGGACCGCGATCCCGGCCGCCAGCAGGGCGGCCACGAGCGCGGCCCCGGGGTGCGGCTCCCGGTCCGGGATCGCGGCGGTCTGGATGTTCAGGCCCGGGTTCACCGCCACGGACGCGGCCGGCGCCGGTGCGGCCGGCTCCGGCGCAGTGATCACCACGGGGTCGACCGTCACGGGATCGACCGTCACGGGATCGAGCGTCACCGGGGCGGCCGGCGCGGGGGCCACCGGTGCCGGTGCGGAGGGATTCCCGACCGGTGCGGTGACCGGGGCCCCTCCACCGGCGCCTTCGCACGCGGTGAGGAACTGCTTGAACAGGACGAGGAGCTGCTCCGAGGAGGCCTCGTCCAGGGCCAGGGCGCTCAGCTGCGCGTCGAGGGCGTCCGTCGCGTCGTAGAGGACCTGCTCGGCGGCCAGGATGTCCGGGGTGTCCAGGGCGAGCTCCAGGGCCGCCTCCAGTTCGACGAGCCGGGCCTCGGCCGCGGCGACGGCCTCCGGGTCGCCGGCCGTCTCGGCGGCGTCCAGGTCCTCCAGGGCGGTCTCCAGCTGCACGTACAGATCCCCGGCGGCGGCGTCGAGCAGCGCGAAGTACTGCTCCTCGGCCACGACCACGTCCTCTGCCGCCCGCTCCAGCTGCGTCACGGAGCCCGCGGTGATCCCGGCGGCGACCAGGGCCGCGTTGAACTGGCCCGACGCCTGAAGGCACGCGGCGTCGCCAGGTGCGGCGACAGCTGCGGGGGCGCCCAGCACCAGCCCGCCCAGCAGGAGCGCGGCCGAGGAACCGGCGGCCACCCAGCCCTTCACAGCCGTGGTCATCGTGGTCATCTCTGTGTCTCCTGCTCTCCCCGGGCTCCGGGACCGTCCCGAGGGCCACCAGCGCGCGGCCGGCCCTGTTGCCGGGCCGCCGTCGGGCGGGGAAGCGAGAGGTGTCGTACCGCTGACCGTCCGGCGCGCGTGCCGGCAGGCGTGAGGGCACCTGTGGCACAGCTGGATGGCTGCTGTGCGCTCACCGTACGACCAGCCCAGTACTATTGCAATAGTGAACACGCGGGTTCCTGTGCCCCGCTCCCGCGTCGGACGAAGGGACCGCCCGCTCCATCCGGGCTGGGGCGGTGCCGGGGGTGGGCTACGGCAGCCGGGACGGGCGGCGCAGCACGGCCGCGCCGGCCTGCTCCGGATCGAGCGGGACCGGGCTGTGCAGCACGGCCGGCCCGCGGTACAGGTCCCCGTTGGACAGCGGCCGGCAGCGCACACCGCCTCGCCCCCGCATGGCGGCGTGCGCGCCCGGTGCCAGGACCCGGTCCATCCAGGCGCAGGGGTGGGCGGGACGCCCGCCCCGCAGCCGCACGAGAGCGCCCCGGGACTCCAGGACGAACTCCTCGCCCAGCAGCGGGGCCAGGTGGGCTCCGCGGAGGACCACGTTCCGACGGGTCAGGAGCGGGTCGAACGGGGCCGTGTCCAGATCCGCGGCCATGGCCTCGAGCGCCTCGACGGCGAGCAGGGTGACGGCGGCGTCCATGTGCGCGGCCTTGCCGAAGAACCGGTCGCCCACCACGCCCTTGCCGGCGACCAGCTCGACCTGCTCGGCGTCGGTGGTGGGGACGTCCGCGGCGCCGTCCCGGGCGCGGCCGAAGTAGGCGTGCCCCGGGGACACCAGCAGGTGCAGGACCTCCACGTCGTACCGATAGCTCGCCGCCATGCCCCCACACCCCTCCGTCGTCGCGGCCGCCGGTCCAGCGCTGCCTGGGCTGCCGCCGTGCTGTCACCCGGCCTCAGCATAGGCAGGGCGGGACATCGGGGACCGCTGGGCCTCGCCGCTGCCTTCCCTGCACACAGGGCGCGCCGCCACGCGCTTGTCCCCTTTGCGGAGGCACATCTAGTGCCCGTGAGTGTGCGAGGGCAAGAATGACAGCGACGGAGGAGGGCCGCGGTGCACCGTGGTCCGGGCCAGCAGAGGAGGTCGTGTGTCTGCCAGACGCTCCGCCATGGGATGGGACCGGCTGGCCGGGCCGGCCGGATCGGCGGTCGTCGTCCTCGTCGGGGTCCAGCTCCTCCTCCGGGGCGTGGTCTCCGTGGCTCAGCTCGCGCTCGGAGCGGCGGCGCTCGTCGTCGTCGCGCTGGTGCTCGGACAGCGGGTCGTCGTCCCCTGGCTGGCGCACCGGTCCCCGAACCGGCCGCGCATCACCACGACCCGTGCGTGGACGTGCCCGATCCCTCCGGAGGAGGCCCTCGAGCGGATCCGCACGGCATTCGAGGACCTCGGCCCGGCGGTCCGCTCCGAGGAGTGCTGCGTGGAGGTGTCGGTGGGCTCGGACGTCACCTTCCGCCGCCGCGGGACGGCCTCCGAGTTCGGGTGGCGGGCGCTGCCCCTGCAGGCCACCTTCCGGGTCGCCCCCAGCAGGGGAGGGTCCGAGGTCGCCGCCGACGTGCGGGACGACCTCGGGTGGTACCCCGATGCTCCCGGTCGGCTCGTGGAGGACGAGGTCGACCGCCGCAGCGCCTCCCTGATCGAACGGGCGATCTGCGCCACGTGCCGGTGACCGTCGCGTCCGGGACGGGCGGGGTTTCAGACCGGGGTCAGTGAGGTGGCCAGGGCCTCGATGATCGCCTGGGTGACCTGGTCGGTGTCGGCGGTGCCGCCGATGTCGCGGGTGAGGTGACCGGCGGCGGTGGTGGCCTCGATGGCGGCCTCCAACCGTCGGGCTTGATCGTGGAGGCCGAAGTGGTCGAGCATCAGGGCCGTGCTGGCGATCGCCCCGATCGGGTTGGCGATGCCCTGCCCGGCGATGTCCGGGGCGGTGCCGTGGACGGGCTCGAACATGGACGGGAACCGCCGCTCCGGGTTGAGGTTCGCACTCGCCGCCAGGCCGAGGCTGCCGGCGAGGGCGGAGCCGAGGTCGGAGAGGATGTCGGCGTTGAGGTTGGAGGCCACCACCACGGAGAGCTCCTCGGGGTGCAGGACGAACTTCGCGCTCATCGCGTCCACCAGCACCGACTCCGTCTGCACATCGGGGTAGTCGGCCGCGACGCGGGCGAAGACCTCGTCCCACAGCACCATGCCGTACTGCTGGGCGTTGGACTTCGTCACGCTGGAGACCTTCTGCACCGTGCGGGTCCGGGCCAGGTCGAAGGCGAAGCGGATGATGCGCTCGCAGCCCTTCTCGGTGAACAGCGAGGACTGGACGGCGACCTCGTTGCCGGGGCCGCGGCCGGCGAGGTTGCGCCCGCCGAGCCCGGCGTACTCGCCCTCGCTGTTCTCCCGGACCACGATCCAGTCCAGCTCGGTGTCGTCGGACTTGCGCAGCGGGGACTGCACCCCGGGGAGGAAGCGCACGGGGCGGATGTTGGCCCACTGGTCGAAGTTCTGGGTGATGTTCAGCCGCAGCCCCCACAGGCTGACGTGGTCGGGGACGTTCTCCCAGCCCACGGCCCCGAAGTAGATCGCGTCGAAGTTCTTGAGCGTCTCCAGGCCGTCGGGATCCATCATCACCCCGTGCCGAGCGTAGTACGCGGAGCCCCAGGGGAACTCGGTCCAGTCGAAGGAGAACGCCCCGCCGGACTGGGCGGCCACCGCGTCCAGGACCGTGCGCCCGGCGGCGACGACCTCCTTGCCGACGCCGTCGGCGGGGATCGAGGCGATGCTGAAGACCTGGGGCTCGGCCATGGGGGTGCTCTCCTTCTCGGGTGCTCTTGCCTGTTGTCCGCAGTGCAGCGCGGTGTCAGGTACCAGTAGAACGTTCCGGCTTCGGGCAGGTCCAAGACCGGATTCTCATCCCACAGATAGGAACCCCCTATGGTCCGCTCCACGGCGTGCTCCGCGGCACGCCCGGAGGTGCCCTCTACGGCGCCCGGGGGTGGTCGTCGGGGTGCCGGCTCGCGTGCTCGTCGGCGACCGCCAGGAACGCCCGGGCCGCCGGGGTGAGGTGGGCCGGGCGGCTGAGCACGGCCACGTGCAGCACGCTGACCGGTTCGATGCCCAGCACGCGCAGCCCGGCGGCGCGCGCCAGCGGGGCCCAGGACGAGGGCATCACCGCGTGGCCGACCCCGGCCAGCACCAGCGGCAGCACCGAGGTGCGGTGGGCGACCTCGGCGGTGATCTCGAGCCGCACCCCGCCGGCCAGGGCGTCGTCGACCAGCCGGCGCATCAGCGATCCCCGCTGGGAGACGACCACCCGGTGCCCGGCCAGGTCCTGCCGGCCGATGGTGTCGTCGTCGCCGAAGGTGTCCGCCCGCGGGTTCACGATCAGCACCAGCGGCTGCTGCTCCAGGTGCCGCACCTCGACCTCGGCGGCGCGGAAGGGCCGCTCCGAGCCCAGGACCCCGATCTCCGCGCTGCCGGTGCGCACCGCGGCGGCCACCTCCTCGGGGGTGAACGCCGCCTCCACGCTGACCGTCACGGCCGGGTGGCCCCGGGTGTAGGCGGCGATCATCGCGGTGAGCGGCTCGATCCCCGGCGAGGGCATGGCCACCACGTCCAGGCGCCCGCTGCGCACTCCGCGCAGCTCGTCGACGGCGGCCCGGGCGGCCTCCAGGTCCCGGACCACCACCCGGGCCGGGCCCACCAGTTCCTGGCCTGCCGCGCTGAGCACCACCCGCCGGCCGATCCGGTGGAACAGCGGCACCCCCAGCTCCCGCTCCAGGCCCTTGATCGTCTGCGACAGCGAGGGCTGGGCGATGATCAACTGCTCCGCGGCGCGGGTGAAGCCGCCGTGGTCCACCACGGCCAGGAAACACGTCAGCTGCCGGACGTCCATCGTCGTCTCCTCCTGCGTCCGGACGGCGGGGCGTGCGGGCCGGACGCCCGTCCTGCTGTGGGACCCCGTCCGCGCGGCGACCGCCCGCCCCGGGAGTGCAGATCTCATCGATCCTGTCTGTGGGTGCAGGAAACAACATGCCACAGAAGCGCGGGAACTCCCCGTCTCGGAAGGAGGGTGTTCCCCGTGCGAGGTGCTCCTGCGGACCGTGGTCGAATCGTGTCCCGCACGGGCCTGGCGACGGCCTGTTTTGGAGGTGTCCCCGTGCCCAGGGGACGGAGGGGATCTCGGCGCGAGGGCCTTTCCGGTGGCACGCGGTCGTGCGCCGACGGAGGCGCCCCCCGTGCCCGACGCCGGACGGGACGGAGCGGAGACATGAGAGTCAGGACACCCTCCCTCGTCCTCGCGCTCGGCCTCCCCGGGACGACGGCACCCGCTCAGGCCGCCGCCACCCTCACCGGACCCGGCCGTGGCGGCGGGAGATCGGCGGCACCGGCCTGAGCGCGCTGCGAAGGACACCGTAGGATCCCGAAGTTCTGGCGAGCCCGGCGGTTTGCAATTGACTTAATATTCGAACAGGCATTCGAATGGGGGCGTGAGCTTTCCGCACCTGCACGTCGCCACCGCCTTCAGCGCCCACTTCGGGGTCAGCCGGCCCGCCGCCCTGGCGGCCGCCGCCGCGGCGGACGGCGCGGACGTGCTCGCCTGCACCGACCGGGACGGGCTCTACGGGGCGATCAAGCACCTGGGCGCGTGCCGGGAGCACGGCATCGACCCGGTCCTGGGGGTCGACCTCGCCCTGCTGGACCCCGGCCGCGAGCGCGCCCTCGGCCGCGTGGTGGTCCTGGCGGCCGGCGGCACCGCCGGCGCGGGCTACGCCGCCCTGTGCCGGCTCGTCTCCACCGCCCACGCCACGGAGGGCCCGCCGGGGGCGACCGCCGCCGAGATCGCGGCCTCCGCGCGCTCGCCCCGGCACGGGAAGCCGGTCCTGACCGTGCTGCTCGGGCCCGCGTCCGACGTCGGGCAGGAGCTCGCGGCCCGCCGCTACCGCACCGGACGCGCCGCCCTGACCCGGTGGCGGGCCCTGCTCCCCGCGCCGGCGCTCGCCGTGGAGGTGGTCTCGCACCTGGCGGCCCCCGGCACGGCGTGCAGCACGTCCCACGCGGCCCGGATGCTGCGCGCCGCCCTCGAGGCGGGGCTGACCCCCGTGCTGACCAACGCGGTGCGCTACGCCACCCCCGCCGAGGCCGCCACCGCCGACGTCCTCGACGCCGCCCGCGCCCTCACCCCGCTCGAGACCCTCGGCGCGCGCGCCGGGCACGCGCCCGGCCGCAGAGGAGGAGGCGCCGGACGGGCCGGGGCGTCCCGGCGGGCGGCGGCACCGGAGCCGCTGCAGCCCAACGGTCAGGGCTGGCTCAAGTCGGCCCGGCAGATGCGCGCGCTCGCCGCGGAGATCGCCCGGGCCGCGGACCTCGGCGCCGCCGGGGCCGCGGCCCTGCTGGCGGGCACCCAGCGGGTGGCCGACCGGTGCCGGCTGGACCCGGTCGCCGACTGCGGCTGGGGGCGGCCGGTGGTGCCCGAGGCCTCCGTGCTGGGCCTGGAGCGGCCGGCGCCGGCGGAGCTGCGGGCCCGGTGCGAGACGGGGCTGGGGCGCCGCTACCCGGGCCGCCGCGCGACACGGGCCGTGCGGGACCGGCTGGAGCGGGAGCTCGGGGTGATCGAGGACCTCGGCTTCGCCTCCTACTTCCTCACCGTGGCCGAGGTCTCCACGATGATCGGAGAGCTGGGGGTCCGCCACGCCGCCCGCGGCTCGGGGGTGTCCTCGCTCGTCAACTATCTGCTCGACGTCTCCCAGGTGGACCCGCTCGAGCACGAGCTGCTCTTCGAGCGCTTCCTCTCCAACGACCGCTCGACCCTCCCGGACATCGACATCGACGTCGAGTCGGCCGAGCGCCACCGCGTCTACCGGCGGATCTTCGAGCGCTTCGGCCCCGAGCGGGTGAGCCTCATGAGCATGCAGAACGCCTACCGGGCCCGCGGTGCCGTCCGGGACGCCGGGCTGGCGCTCGGCATCGACCCCGAGACCGTGGACGGTGCCGCCAAGCAGCTGTGGCACCTGCCGGCCTCGGCGCTGCGGGAGACCATCGCCCGCCAGCCGGAGCTGCGGGACTTCGCCGAGCAGGTGGCCCAGGAGAAGCAGCTCGACCTCCTCGTGGACCTCACCGAGCGCCTGGACCGGCTGCCCCGGCACATCTCCATGCACCCGTGCGGGGTGATCCTGGGGGACCTGAGCCTTCTGGACCGCACCCCGGTGCAGTCCAGCGGGACGGGGATGCCCATGAGCCAGTTCGACAAGCACGACATGGATCCGATGGGCATGCTCAAGCTCGACATCCTCGGCGTGCGGATGCAGTCGGCGCTGGCCCACGCCGTGGACGAGGTGGCCCGCATCCACCCGGGCCGGCCCCGCCTGGACCTCGAGGCGATCCCCGTGGACGACGGGAGGACGTTCGAGCTCATCCGCTCGACCCACACCCTGGGCTGCTTCCAGATCGAGTCCCCGGGCCAGCGCGAGCTCATCGGCAAGATGGCGCCCACGAGCGTCCGGGACCTCATCGTGGACATCTCCCTGTTCCGTCCCGGGCCCATGCACTCGGACATGGTCCGGCCCTACCTGGAGCACCGTCACGGCTGGTCCGCGCCCGTCTCGATCCACCCGGCCCTCGACCCGATCCTTGCCGAGACCCATGGCGTGACCGTCTTCCACGAACAGGTCCTGCGGATCCTCGACACCTTCACCGGGTGCGGTCTCGCCCGGGCCGACGAGCTGCGCCGCCGGCTGGGCTCCGAGCGTCAGCTCGAGGTGGAGGAGTTCTTCCGCGAGCGGGCCCGCGCGCGGCACTTCCCCCTGGACGTCGTGGACCGGGTCTGGGAGATCCTGGCGGCGTTCGGCTCGTTCGGCTTCTGCAAGGCCCACGGTGCGGCATTCGCGGTGCCCACCTACCAGTCCGCGTGGCTGAAGGCCCACCACCCGGAGGCGTTCCTCGCAGGGCTGTGGGAGCACGATCCCGGGATGTACCCCAAGCGACTGCTCGTGGGGGAGGCCCGGCGGATGGGCATCCCCGTCCTGCCCGTGGACGTCAACCGCTCCGACGAGCACTACCGGGTGGAGCGGCTCGACGACGACCCCGCCCGCCTGGGCGTGCGCCTGGCCCTCGCCGGGATCCACGGGGTCTCGCAGGCCGAGGTCCGCCGGATCGTGGCCGGGCAGCCCTACGCCTCGCTCGCCGACCTGCGGCAGCGGGCCCGTCCCGCCCGGCGCACCCTCGAGCGGCTCGCCGCCGTCGGTGCCTTCGACGGCCTGCTGCGCCGCTCCGGCGGCGCCGCCTCCCGGGCCGACCTCGTGCACGCCCTGCGGGCCCGGGCGGACAGCGGCCGGCCCGGCCGGCCGGCCGGGGAGGTCGAGGGGCAGCTGTCCCTCCCGCTCGGCGACCTCGAGCTGCGGGCGCTGCCCGCGGAGCGCCCCGAGCCCACCCTGGCGGAGAAGGTCCGCACCGAGCTGGACCTGCTCGCGGTGGACGTCTCGGCGCACCTGCTGGAGAGCTGGGCGCCCCTGCTCCGTGAGCTCGGGGTCACGCCCGCGGAGCGGCTGCTGGAGCTGCGCAGCCGGTCCGAGGTGCTCGTGGCGGGGGTGCGGGTCTCGACCATGACCCCTCCCATGCGCAGCGGCCGGCGGGTGGTCTTCGTCAGTCTCGACGACGGCACGGGCACGGTGGACTGCGCCTTCTTCTCCGACGCCCAGTCCCGCTCGGGACAGCACCTGTTCGGCACTCGGATGCTGCTGGTGCGGGGGCGGACGCGGCGCACCGGGCCCCGCGGGATCAGCCTCAGTGCAGAGCAGGCCTGGGACCTCGCCGACCCGGCAACCCCGGCGGCCGTGCGCGCCGCGACCCCGCTGCGCCTCCGGGAAACCGGGTCAGGATGAGCCGGAGAACCGCTCGGTTCCAGGGGTTTCACTCTCAGTGAAGCCATTGGCCAGCGAACTGATTGCCAGTATGGTTACTAATAACAGCGGACGAGCTGCACCCCGCCTCCCCGGACGGAGATCGTCCGCGGCGAGCCCCCCGTCCAGGGGAGCCCGTTGCCTCGCAGAATAGAGAAGGAGTTCTCATGGCTACGTACGACGTGAACGCACTGCTGTCCGCCACCGCCTATGGGTCGGACGGCAACAAGATCGGCAAGATCGAGCAGGTCTTCCTGGACGACAACACCGAAGAGGTCACCTTCGTGACCGTCAACACCGGTCTGTTCGGCACCAAGGAGAGCTTCGTCCCCGCCGACGGCGCTCAGCAGGACGGCGACCGCCTCGTCCTCCCCTACACCAAGGACGTCATCAAGGACGCCCCGAACGTGGACGCGGACCAGCACCTCTCCCCGGCCGAGGAGGAGGAGATCTACCGCTACTACAAGATGAACTACTCCGGCAACGGCGCCGACGACCGCGACCGCACCTCCGGTACCGCGGGTCTCGCCGACCGCGACGACCGCTACGCCGCGGACACCGACCGCAACGCCGTCCCGGCGACCGGCACCACCGGCTACTCCGAGAACGACGGGTACGCCGACCGCAACAGCACGGCCGGGATCGCCGACGTCGACCGCGACCGCACCGGTGTCGACCGCGACCGTGACCTCACCGACCGTGCCGACAACGGCGTGGTCCGCCACGAGGAGCGGCTGCACGTCGGCAAGGAGCAGCGCGAGACCGGCCGCGCCCGTCTGCGCAAGTACGTGGTCACGGAGAACGAGTCCGTGGACGTGCCCCTCGAGCGCGAAGAGGTCCGTGTCGAGCGCACCCCGCTGAGCGGCACCGAGGCCACCTCCGGCACCATCGGCGAGGAGGACGTCGAGGTGACCCTCCACGAGGAGCGCCCCGTCGTCGCCAAGGAGACCGTGGGCGTCGAGAAGGTCGGCCTCGAGAAGGAGACCGTCCGCGACACCGAGCGCGTCGACGCCGAGGTCCGCAAGGAGCAGGTCGAGGTCGAGACCGACGCCGAGCGCGGCACCGGCCTCACCGACAACGATCGCCGCGACCGCATCTGATCGCGCCCGATCTGTTCCGGGGCCCCCGTCACCGCCTGGTGACGGGGGCCCCGTCGTCGTGCCGGGCGCGGTTCACGCCCTTCCCCGCCGGGCCCGCGCCCCGGGCACGGCCGCGTAGTGGACCAGGCCCAGCGCCACCACCGCCGCGGCCGCCACGTACATGTCCCGGTAGCCGAGCGCGGGGACCAGGTCCCCATGAGCATCGGGCCCAGTGCCCCCACGTCCGTGCACAGGAAGCGGGTCGAGGTGGACAGGGGAGGGGAGAGGAGGACCCCTCCCCTCCCGGCGCGGGCGGTCCGGGAACGTCTGCGGGCATGGGGGGCTCACCTCCACCGGTCAACATCTCACCGCCGCTGCCCGCACCGGCCGACAGGTACCATCGATGCAGTGCGCGCCGCCCGGCGGTGCCGCTGCCACGCGCCCCCCGTACCGGTGCGTGCCGTCGCCGAACCCGAGGAGCACCTTCCCCATGACCACCGTGCCCGAGCACCAGCCCGAGTCCGCCCCCCTCACGCTTACCGTCGACGGCGAGCAGCGCACGGTGGGGACCGGGACGTCCGCCGCGGACCTGTACCGCGAGGACCGGGCCGTGGTGGTGGCCCGGGTCAACGGCGTGCTCAGGGACCTCGCCACCGAGCTGGCCGACGGGGACGCCGTGGAGCGGGTCCTGGTCTCCGAGCCCGAGGGCCTGGAGGTGCTGCGCCACTCCGCCGCCCACGTCATGGCCCAGGCCGTGCAGCAGCTGCACGAGGACGCGAAGCTCGGCATCGGCCCCTACATCACCGACGGCTTCTACTTCGACTTCGACGTCGAGCAGGCGTTCACGCCCGAGGACCTCAAGGCCATCGAGAAGCGGATGCAGCGGATCGTGAACTCCACCCAGTCCTTCCGCCGCCGTGCGGTGAGCGAGGAGGAGGCCCGGGCCGAGATGGCCGACGAGCCGTACAAGCTCGAACTCATCGGCCTGTCCCAGGGCCCCGGCTCCGGCGCGAACGTGGACGCCGCCGCGGAGGGCGCCTCCGTGGAGGTCGCCGCCGGCGAGCTGACGATCTACGACAACGTGGACCGCAAGACCGGGGAGACGGTCTGGAAGGACCTCTGCCGTGGCCCGCACCTGCCGGACACCAAGCTCATCGGCAACGGCTACGCCCTCATGCGCTCGGCCGCCGCCTACTGGCGCGGCTCCGAGAAGAACAAGCAGCTGCAGCGCATCTACGGCACCGCGTGGCCCTCCAAGGAGGACCTCACGGCGTACAAGAACCGTCTCGCCGAGGCGGAGCGGCGCGACCACCGCCGGCTCGGCTCGGAGATGGACCTGTTCTCCTTCCCCGACGAGCTCGGCTCCGGCCTGCCGGTGTTCCACCCCAGGGGCGGGATCATCCGCAAGACCATGGAGGACTACTCCCGGGAGCGGCACACGGAGGCCGGCTACGAGTTCGTCTACACCCCGCACATCACCAAGGGCCACCTCTACGAGGTCTCCGGCCACCTCGACTGGTACCGCGAGGGCATGTTCCCCGCGATGCACGTGGACGAGGAGCGGGACCCGCAGACCGGGGAGCTGACCAAGCAGGGCCAGGACTACTACCTGAAGCCCATGAACTGCCCGATGCACAACCTGATCTTCCGGTCCCGGGGCCGCTCCTACCGCGAGCTGCCGCTGCGCCTGTTCGAGTTCGGGCAGGTCTACCGGTACGAGAAGTCCGGCGTGGTCCACGGTCTGACCCGGGTGCGGGGCATGACCCAGGACGACGCCCACATCTACTGCACCCGGGACCAGATGAAGGCGGAGCTGACCACCACGCTCACCTTCGTGCTCGACCTGCTCAAGGACTACGGCCTGGACGACTTCTACCTCGAGCTCTCCACCAAGGACCCGGAGAAGTTCGTGGGCTCGGACGAGCTCTGGGAGGAGGCCACGAACACCCTCGCCGAGGTCGCGGCCGAGTCCGGCCTGGACCTGGTCCCGGACGCCGGCGGCGCCGCGTTCTACGGCCCGAAGATCTCGGTGCAGGCCAAGGACGCGATCGGGCGGACCTGGCAGATGTCCACCATCCAGCTCGACTTCAACCTGCCGGAGCGCTTCGACCTCGAGTACCAGGCCGCGGACGGCACCCGGCAGCGGCCCGTGATGATCCACCGTGCCCTGTTCGGGTCCGTGGAGCGGTTCATGGGGGTGCTCGTGGAGCACTACGCCGGGGCGTTCCCCGCGTGGCTGGCCCCCGTGCAGGTCGTGGCGATCCCGGTGGCCGAGGCGTTCAACGACTACCTGCAGGGCGTCGTGGACACGCTGCGGGCCCGTGGCGTGCGCGTGGAGCTGGACGCGGGCTCGGACCGGTTCCCCAAGAAGATCCGCACCGCCTCCAAGGAGAAGGTGCCGTTCGTGCTCATCGCGGGCGGGGAGGACGCCGAGGCGAACGCCGTGTCCTTCCGCTTCCGCGACGGCTCGCAGGACAACGGCGTCCCGGTCGGCGAGGCCGTCGAGCGGATCGTGGCGCACGTCCAGCGCCGGGTGAACGAGGAGCCGGCGGCCGCCGCCGCCGAGGACGCCGGCCCCGCCGCGGAGACGGCCGGGGTGGGGCAGTGACGGGGACGGCGCCCGACGCCGGGCCCCCGCACCACTGGATCCGCCAGGACGAGTTCGAGATCCCCGGGGTGCCCGACAGCTTCCAGCGGCTGTGGACCCCGCACCGGCTCGCCTACGTGCGCGGCGAGGACCCGTCCGTGCGGGAGGACCCCGGATGCCCCTTCTGCAACGGCCCGGACCGCGCGGACGAGGAGTCGCTGATCGTCCACCGCGGCGAGCACTGCTTCGTGATCCTCAACCTGTTCCCCTACAACCCCGGCCACCTCATGGTCTGCCCGTACCGGCACGTGGCCGACCTGACGGAGCTCGAGCTGGAGGAGCTGCGGGAGCTGACGGACCTGACCCGCACCGCGGTCGCGACGATCCGCAGCGTCGCGTCCCCGCACGCCTTCAACGTGGGCATCAACCTGGGGGCCGCGGCCGGCGGCTCCCTCTCGGGGCACCTGCACCAGCACGTGGTGCCGCGCTGGAACGGGGACGCCAACTTCATGCCGGTCCTCGCCGGGACCAAGGCGATCATGCAGACCCTCGGGGACACCCGCCAGGACATCGCCGAGGCCTGGCCCGCGGTCTGAGCTTCCCGGCCTGAGTTCTTCGGCCTGAGCTTCCCGGCCTGGTCTTCCTGGCCCGAGCTTCCTGGCCTGATCTTCCGGCCCTGTCCTCCGGCACGACGCCGGGGGTTCGACCCCTGCGCCCGACTCCGGGCGCCGGGGCGCTCAGCCGCGGGCGTCCGGCGCGGGCGCCCCGCGCTGCTGGTGGACGAAATGCTCCCGCTGCTGGAGCCCGCGCCGCTCCAGCAGCGCTCCGAGGTGCGGACGGCGTCCCAGCAGGGCCTCGAAGGCCTCCATCGGGGCGGTCTCGTTGCCCCGGGAGAGCACCTCCTCGGCGAAGCGACGCCCGTTCTCCCGGGTCGGTCCGCCGCGGGCGGTGAACCACTGGGCCGTGTCGGCGTCCAGGATCTCGGACCAGATGTAGGAGTAGTAGCCCGCGGAGTAGCCGCCGGCGAAGATGTGCTTGAAGTAGCCGGACCGGTAGCGCGGGGCGATGCCGTCCACGTCCACCCCGGCGCGGGCGAGCGCGTCCTGCTCCACGGTGCGCGGTTCCGGCAGCTCGGCCGGATCCTCGATCCCGTGCCAGGCGAGATCCAGGTAGGTCGAGGCGAGGTACTCCACGGTCCGGAACCCCTGCCCGTGCGCGGACGCCTCCCGCAGGCCCGCCAGGGTCTCCTCGGGGATCGGCTCGCCCGTGCGGTGGTGGCGGGCGTAGTGCCGGAGCACCTCCGGGTGCAGCACCCACATCTCGTGCACCTGGGAGGGGTACTCCACGAAGTCCCGCGGCACCTTCGTCCCGGAGAAGGAGGGCAGGTGCACGTCGGAGAGCAGCCCGTGCAGGGCGTGGCCGAACTCGTGGAAGACCGTCACCACCTCGTCCAGGGTCAGCAGCTTGGGCCTGCCCGCGGGCGGTCGGGTGAAGTTCGCGTTGTTGACGACGACGGGGCGCTGCCCGGTCAGCCGGTTCTGGTGCACCAGCGATCCCATCCAGGCGCCGCCCTGCTTGGTGGGCCGCGTGAACCAGTCGCCCAGGAACAGCCCGACGCCGCGGCCCTCCTCGTCGGTGACCTCCCACACCCGCACCTGCGGCAGGTAGCCGTGCAGGTCGGGGCGCTCGGTGAAGACCAGCCCGTAGAGCACCCGGGCGGTGCGGAAGATCCCGTGCTCCAGCACGGACTCCAGCTCGAAGTACTCCCGCAGCGCGGAGGTGTTCACGGCGTAGCGCTCCCGGCGCAGCCGCTCGGCCCAGAACGGCCAGTCCCACGCCTCGATCGGGTGGCCGGCCAGCTCCTCGAGCTCCGCCCGCTCCTCGAGAGCGTTGTGCACCGCGGGGCCGGTGATCCGCTCCAGCATCTCGTGCACCGCCTCCGGGGACGGCGCCGTGGCCCCGGCCATGACGTGGTCGCCGTGGCTGCGGTAGCCGAGCAGCCCGGCCTGCTCCGCGCGCAGCCGGGCGATCCGGGCGGCCACGGGCAGCAGGTCCGTGCGGCTCTGCGAGCCCTCGCCGCCGTGCTCGCCGGTGCCGCGGTTGACGGCGGCGAGGTGGATCCGTCGGCGCAGCGCGCGGTCCGTGAGCACCGACAGCACCGGCTGGACGGTGAACAGCGAGGGCGTGAGGAGGTACCGGCCCGGCATCTCGTTCTCGGCGGCGGCGGAGGCGGCGGCCTCGACGTCGGTGGGGGACAGCCCGTCCAGCTCCGCGGGGTCGTCGACGACCACGGCCGAGGCGTTGACCTCCCGGATCAGATCGTTGCCGTAGCGGATGCTCAGCTCCGAGAGCTCGTCGTTGATCTCCCGGAGCCGCTGCTGGTCGTCCAGGGTCAGCTCCGCGCCGGAGTTCGCGAACCAGGAGATGTACTCGTCCAGTGCACGCAGCTGCCACGGGTCCAGATCGGTGCGGTCGACCCGCCGGACCCGGGCATAGAGGTCCTTGTTGAGCGTGAAGTCCGCCTTGTGCTTCGACAGCCGCGGGGCGAGCTCCTGGTAGATCCGCTGGATGCCCTCGGTGTTGTGGGCGGCGGTCAGCGTGAAGAAGACGGACTCGACCCGGTCCAGTGCCAGGCCTCCGCGTTCGAGGGCCTCGATGGTGTTGGCGAACGTGGGCGGAGCCGGGTCGGCCAGGATCGCCCGAACGCACTCGAGGTCCTGGGCCATCGCCGACTCGAAGGCCGGCGGGAAGTGCTTCTCCCTGATCCGCCCGAAGTCGGGCAGCTCGTAGGGGAGCTCGCTGGGGCGCAGCAGTGGGTTGTCCAAGGGTCGGCTTCTGTCGTGGTGGGCGAACGGGCGCGCTTAAGACTAGCCTTCCCGTGTGACGGGGGTGTCAGCACGCCGCACCCGTCGACCACGCGACGCGGACCTCGACGACGTCGCGTGGTGCCCATCGGGGCAGTTCATGCCGGGCCTTCACGGGTGCGCATGCGGATGAGATTCGACTCGAATGCCCCGGACGGCCTCGGTGGGCCCCGGTCAGACCGTGATCGACGTAGATCCGGTCCTCGGTCACTCCCGGACGCAACAGGGCTTCGCGCTGAACGGTGAGGTCCTGCTCGACGGTCGACACGCGGGCGTATCCGACCTCCGTGCCAGCCACGATCCCAGTGTCGCGCAAAAGGCGGACCTAGAAGCGGCGTCCGGTGCGGTGGAAGTACACGGCGTCGACGACGACGAAGACTGCGCCGAGGAAAGCTGATCCACATCCGAGCAGGAAGATTCCGGCCGGCAGGAAGGGGAACCCCGTCGGGTGTTGGAGCCGGGATACTTCGATGAGCGCGAACATGGCCAGGGCGATGCCGACGCCGGCCCCGGTGAGAGCGAGAGCAGACCGGCGGAAGGATCCGTCGAGGTCAGCCCGCCATGGTCTCGCGGCAGCTGTCTGATCACTCGGGTTCCCGGATGAGCCCTGCCCTTGTCTCTGTGCCCAGAAGAAGACCACGGCGCCCATGAGCAGGACCATGCCGGGGCCGACAAAAGTTGCTGCTTGGTTGTAGACGCTCACAGCGATGACACCCAGCGCGCCGACGATCAGCAAGCCTGCGTGGACGAGGGCGGCAACTCTCACCGGATCCACCGGCTGTTGCACGCGAACCAGAGCTGGGCCTGTCGCATCGTGGGACTCCTCACGGTTGGGCGATCTGAGCAATCCCTCCGGGTGAGGGCTTGCTGACGGACCTACCACCGCCCGCCACTGCCCACCATCCACATAGTCGTGGTCCCACGGCAATCACGGGGGAGCCACTACGGGATGGCCCCGCCTCCGTAGCCGATGTCCAGCGTGCGGATTCCTCCAGCACCACCCCAACGTGCGCCGGCGACGATGTCGGCGGCCGTGACCCTGCCCATGCCCGTCGGGGTCTCCGCCAGCACGGTGGTGTTGCCCTGCTGGCCGATGAGCTGAACGTCATCGGCCATCGCCTGGCGGGCGTCGAGGAAGTCCTGGACCGAGGCCTCCGAGGCCAGATCCACGTCTCTGTAACCGATCAAGGTGGCACTGCCGGTGCGGGCGGGTGGGAACGTCTCCAGGCGGTTCGTGGCTTCCCGGGTCGCATCCGTCCACTGGCGGGCCAGCGGCAGGACCGACAGGGGTCCTTCTGTCGTCTCGAGGCGGTCGGCCCCGGAAATGACCACGACCTCCCAGGTGGCCGGGTCGACCGGGAACGTCACCTCGTCGGGGCCCTCCTCGGGGCCCACGCGGTGGCCTTCATCCACTGGCCAGTCGTGCTCGTCGATGATCCGGTGCGCCTGCGGGAGCAGCTCCAGCAGCCTGGTCTGGTCCGTGTCCTCATCCAGGCGTAGATCCAGGGTCCCTGAGCGAGGCCGCCAGGCCCCCTGCAGGGACCGGTTGACCCAGTACGGTGTCTCCACCGACAGCACCGCCCGGTCGACCCCGTCGAGCCGCCCCAGTTGCCGCTCCACGCTCTGGAGATGCCGCCACCAGGCATCGAAGGGGGGCGCACGCTCATCTGCGCGTACAGCAACGTTGCCCCGCCCACGGCAAGAACGAGGCACACCCCCACCAGGGCGAGAACGGTGCGTCCCGGGGCACGGTGGCGCGCGGAGGCGTCGAAGAGGGGTGGCACCTGCCCACCACAGGACGCCCATGGGCGGTCCAGCCGTCATGGGCGCCGTGGCCAGAACCGCTGACGTTCGCGTCGACGGAGAGATGTGCAGCGTTGCAGTCCGGGTTCCCATCCGGGCTCCAGCATCCGCTCGTAGCGCTCAAGCTGTGGTCGGCGAGCGGTGTTGAAGGTCCTGGTTGCGGACGACGTTGGCGCCGTGTTCCGGGCTACGAATTCACTCGGGGAGATTGAGCACGTCGCCGTCCCGGGTGAGGTCGGCGTCGGTGCGAATGGACAGCACCTCGAGACCCGGGGTCTGCATGAGCTCGCGCACGAGCGCCCTGGTCCCCGCCACGAGCGTCGAGTCGAAGTCGATCTCCGTGGCGAGCACCCAGGCGTGATCGTTCGGCCACAGAATGCTGGGCGAATGCGCCCACATGACGTCGTCGACCCAGGGCGCGCGGGCGGGCCACGCGGCATCCGCGAAATCGTTGGCACCGGCCTCGAACAGGATGTAGCGCCGCCCGGTGTCTCCGTGCAGCTCGAACCGCGGCCCGGATGCGATCTCTCGAGAGAGCAGCCCGGAGCCCGGCCCCGGCTCATTGTGGGCAGGCCCGTGACGGGCCTTCAGCACCCCGTGCGCTCCGGCGATCCCCTGCCGCACGGCCGCAGCGAGCCGCTTCCGCAGCGATGGGGCGATGACGTGCCCGGTGTCGTCGTCGGTGTATCGGGCGGGCGGACTCGCGCTGGACTCGAGCACGAAGCGCGCAACCCCGGCCGAACTCACGAGACCGCCCCAGCCCTCCCAGATCGCGGCGATGCCGGTGTCCGGAGTCGTGGTGTGACGGGCCAGCACCGCGGAGGCCGCAGCCAGCGACGCGGCGTCGAGGCAGCCCTCGGACGTATCGCTGTAACGCCAGCCGTCTGCGGCGATCGCTCCGTCGACATCGCCGTAGTCACGTCGCACGAGCCGTGCGTACTGCGCCTGGGCGTGCATGGTCGTGCCGAACGATTCCGCGGCCTGCGCCCACGTGGTGCACTCCGTCTCGAGCGCGGCCTCGATGTCGTCGACACCCTCGAAGTACGTCGTCGCGTCGAGGCCCTGCCAGGTCCTCGTGTGCCGGGGCCGGTCGCGGTCGACAGGATGGAACACGCGCGCGTACGCCTCGAAGCCACGCGGTACCACCGACAGGATGCTGCCCGGAGGCTCAGCTTCCATCGGGCGAAGCCACTCGCCCCGCTCGAGGTCGGGCACCCATTCGAATCGTCCTGACATGCACCTATTCTCCTCGTGCGGCCCGGTCCGGCCCACTGGGCCGATGTTCTCGAGCGTCCAGGTCCTCCGGACGCTGTGCATCGCCGTCCTTCTCGTGCATCTGGATCAGCCCCGTGGCGCCGTCGATGGTGACCACCTGGCCCTCGGTCAGCCGGGTGGTGGCCTCGGGCACGCAGATGACGGCCGGAATGCCGTACTCGCGGGCCACGGTCGGGCCGTGGGCGATCGTGGATCCGGTCTCCGTGATGAGTCCGCCGAGGGTCAGGAACAGCGGGGTCCAGCCCGGGTCGGTGGTCGGGGCGACGAGGATGTCACCGGGCTGCAGCCTCGCCTCGGACGGGTGGTGGACGATCCGCACCGGCCCGGTCGCGACCCCGGTGGCCGCCGGCTGGCCGACCAGCACGTCCGGCCCGTACTCGGCCGCGGTGTCGTCGGGCAGGGCCTGGGGGTTCGTGCCGTCGGACAGCAGCAGGCCCGGGACCTGCCGCCGTCGGGCCTCGCGGTCATGCTCCCGACGCCGGCCGGTCACCACCGCGCGCAGGTCCGCGCCGGGGGCGGCATCGAGCGCCTCGTCCAGGGTCAGGAACATGATGTCCTCCGACTGTTCCAGCAGGCCGCGCTCGGTGAGTTCGGACCCCGCGGTGAGCAGCTGCCGGCGCACCTCGGCCAGCGGGGTCAGCCAGAGGAACTTGGGCAGCTCGCGCAGGCCGGCCAGCTCCCGGGCCCGGCGCAGCATGGAGGCGGCGAGGCGGGCTCGCAGCGGCCGGGTGCGCCTGGCGCGGTCGACGAGGTCTGCCAGGGCGGCCTCGGCCTCGACGGCGGCGCGGGCGAATCGAATCGGCGGGGCCTGGTCCGGGTCGGCCACCTGCAGGTACCCGGCCAGGGCGGCGAACACGGGGGTGGAGTCGTCGGCCCACCGGGGGGAGCCGACGTCGATCTCGGCGCTGCCCCGGATCCCGTACTCCTCCAGGAAGGCCGTCAGACCGAACTCGGGCAGCTCGCCGCGCGAGAAGCGCGCGGCGAGCTCGTCCGGGGCGGTGCCGACCAACAGCTCGCGGTGTGGACGGGCGGCCTCAGCGACGAACCAGAGCTTCAGGTCCATCTGGGTGGTGACGTTGTGGGGCATGCCGCGCAGGGTCGCGTTCAGCTCGCCGGGCCGCAGGATGCCGCGGAGCAGCCAGCCGGCCACTCCCTGAGCGATGAGCGCTCCCCACAGTGGTGGCAGGGCGCGCATCATCGGTCCGGTCATCGTCGCGTCCTGCAGACCGGCGGCGGAGCGGATCCGGCTCGCCGTGTCCGCCGGTTCGGTCCGGGGCTGCCGGCGGACCTGCTCGAGTTCGTGGAACGCCCGCTCGCGGGCGGCGGCGGGCCGCGCCAGGGCCCGGAGCGCGCCGAGCAGCGAGGCGGGCACGACGGCCAGGAGCAGCCGGGCGGTCGCACCGGCAGAGAACGCTCGCTGACCGGGACGAGCGGGACAGGGCGCGTAGCGGGGGTCGTCCAGGACGCGCCGCACGCCCCGCGCCACGGCGGGACCGTAGACCTGCACCATCTCGGGGACGCGGGAGTGCAGGCGCGGACTGCGGACGAGGCCGGTGAGGTCCATGAACAGCCGGCCGCCGATGTCGACGAGGAACGGATCGACCAGGGCGTCGTCGACACCGATGATCTGCAGCCAGCGGCGGGTCGTCTCCCGCAGCACGGACACGCCCATGGGGGTCACCGGGCGCCGCAGGCCCTGCATGTGGCCGATCTCCATGTAGACACGCGGGTCGTCCTGCACCGGGTCGGTCCCGGGCGGGAGCGGGAAGAGCGTGGTGATGGCCCGGGACTGCAGCAGCCAGAGCGTGCCCTCCGCGTCGTAGGCGAACTCGATGTCCTGCGGGCTGCCGAGGACGCGCTGCACCCGCTGCCCCGTCTGCTGGAGCTCGCGGAGCTGGTCGGGGGAGAGGCAGCCGTGATCGTGTGGCCCGGGGAGCGGGCCGTGCCCGGGCAGGACGTAGTGGTCGGTGTCCATGGTGCCGTCCACGACGCCGGTGCCCAGCCCCGGGACCGAGTCGATGACGGTCTCCGTGCGGGTGCCGGTCAGCGGGTTGGCCGTGAACATCACCCCGGCGGCCGCCGGGGTGATCATGCGCTGCACGACGACAGCCATCGCCAGGTCGTCGGTCTCCAGCCCCTGCCCGGCCCGGTAGGCGACGGCGCGCTCGCTGTGCACGGAGTCCCAGCACCGCCGGATGGCCTCGAGCAGTGCGCCCTCGCCCTCGACGTCGAGGACGGTGTCCTGCTGGCCGGCGAAGCTGGCGTCCGGCAGGTCCTCGGCCGTGGCGCTGGAGCGGACGGCGACGTGGCCACCGCCGAGGTGTGCGTAGGCCGCCAGGACCGACCGCTCGGGGACGGCGCCCGAGCGGTAGGCCTCGGTGGTCAGGCAGAACCCGTCCGGCACGCGCTCGCCCGCAGCGATGAGGGCCCCGAGGCCGGCTGCCTTGCCCCCGACGAGCTCGGTGGTCTCCGGGGTGATGTGGGCCAGGTCGATCAGGTCCATGGGATGCCTCTCTGGTGCCCCGGGGCCGACGGGAGGTGAGGAACGGTCAGTGCCATGGGGCGCCCGATGCCCTGTTCGTAGCCGATGATCCAGTCCGACCGTCGGCAGGTCAACCTCCCCGTGCCCTGAGGAAGCAGCGTCTCGACGCGGCGGTGCCGGTCGTGGACAGGGCCGGGTTCCGTTGGCGTGGTCGGTCCGTCCACGCGGATCGTTCTGGTCGGTGCCCGCATGAGGTTCCTGTCACACGGCGGAGTCCGCTCAGATCCAGGAGGCGAGCACGGGGACGGTGGTCATCAGCCCCAGCGCCACGAAGACCGCCCCGGAGACGAGCTCGATCCGGCGGGTCACGGTGGGACGGTTGAGCCAGGTGCTGGCCGTGTGGGCGGCCAGGGCCACGACGAGCAGGTAGACCCCGATCGTGGCCGCCACCGTTCCGCCCATCACCACCACCACGAACAGCGCCCCGGCCCCGGCCGGGGTGAACTGGGGCAGCAGTGCCAGGAAGAACAGCCCGGTCTTCGGATTGGTGAGGCAGCACACCAGTCCCGCGGTGAACGCCGATCGCACCCGCCGCCGGGACGGCTCCGGGCGGGTGGGGGCGACCGCGGCGGTCGAGCCGGCGACCTGGGCGGCACCGATGGTCGCCGGGACCGCGGTGGCCGGGGCAGGCGCGTGAGCGGTCACCGCTCGGTAGCCCAGGTAGAACAAGTAGGCGCCCCCGAGCAGGCGCAGAGCATGGAAGGCCGCCGGGGAGCTGTTCAGGAAGGCGGCCACCCCCACCGCGACCAGCCCGGCCCAGGCGAAGACCCCCACCGCGGAACCGGCAGCGGCCAGCATCCCGTCCCGCCGCCGGCGCAGGGCGTAGCCCAGGGTCAGGACGGTGTCGGGTCCCGGGGTGAGAGCCAGGACCACGGCCACTCCCAGCAGGGCCAGATAGCTCGAGGTGTCCACGGCAGCTCCATTCCGGTCAGTGATCCAAGGCCTCCACCGTGCCACCGGATCACCATTCAGCACTAGCAATGATTTCCGCACGATTGACAGGTGAAAGCGTACGATCGAGGCATGCTCGACCCGCACCGGCTCACCATCCTGCGCGCCGTCATCGCCGCCGGCTCGATCCACGCCGCCGCCCGAAACCTCCACCTTGCCCCGGCCACCGTCAGCCAGCACCTCCGTGCTCTGGCCCGGCAGACCGGGCTGGTCCTGTTCGAGAAGAACGGCCGGGGCATCGAGGCCACCCCTGCCGCCCGGCACCTGTGCGAGGCCAGCGCGGACACCCTCAACAGCCTGGAACGCCTCGAGCGCACCGTGGAGGATCTGCGGCAGGGCCGGGCTGAGCAGATCGCCGTCGCCTGCTTCGCGTCCCTGGCCCAGGCCTGGATGCCCGAGGTGGTGGTCGCCCTGCGCGCCCGGTCCCCGGACGTGGTGGTGGAGATCAGCATCAACGAACTGCACCCCACCGGCGGCCGCCGGGCACCTGACGTCGACGTGCGCAACGAATCCCTCGACGGGCCCCCCAGTCATCTGGAGGGCTACCAGCGTTATCCCCTGCACGAGGAGGACTTTCACGTGGTCCTGCCCCTGGACCACACTCTGGCGAGCCGACACACCGTGACCATGGCCCAGTTGCGCGACGAGCCCTGGATCGACCACGACATCCACGACGGCCCCACCGGGCGCATCATCACCCGCGCCTGTCACGCCGCCGGCTACACCCCGCACTACGTCGCCCGTCTCGACGACCACCACGCGGCCACGAGCCTGGCCGCGGCCGGGCTGGGCATCACGGTGCTGCCCCGGATCGCGCTCACCGGGCTGCCTGCGAATCTCACGACGAGGCCGCTGGTCGACCCGGCCGTCCACCGGCGCATCGTCGCCCACACCCGCACCCACCCCACCAGGGCCCGGCTGATCCACACGACCCTGACGGCGCTGCGCGCAGCCGCTCGACGAAGCCGGCCGTCCACACCGGACGAGCACTGACTCCGCAACCACTCCGACAGACTCCGTGATCTCATCGGTCAACCGAAGCTGCCCGCGGGCGATGCTGCAGCAGGTGCTCTCCGTCCGGGCGTCTCGTCGGGCTATCTTCTGCGGGCGAGCTGCTGCAGCTGCCACCGGTGCACGTCGGGCAGCCAGTCCAACGGGGCGGAGGGGCCGACCCGCGGGTCGTCGGGAGCACCACCGTCTCGCAGGGCCACCACGTAGGCGCGATCCTGCTCGATCCGTGCGCGGACCTGCTCGGCGCCGCCGACCGATCCGTGACCGGGGACGACGGCAACGACGTCGTCGGCCACGCGCTCCAACAGCCGCAGGGCGGCGAGGTAGTCGTCGATCGGATCCGCGGCCTCCAGATCGAGGAACGGCATCAGGATGTCGGACAGCATGTCGCCGGCGACGAGAACGCCGTGCTCCTCGATCAGCAGCGCCGCATGGCCTGGGGCATGGGCCTGGTGCTCGATGATCCGGACCTCGGGGCCGTCCCAGGGAATCCGCGCGGCGTCGGCGGGCAGCCCGGTGATGAGGCCGAGCAGGTCCATCGGGATCTCCTCGGCGTACTCCGGTGGCAGCCCCACGGCGATGCGGGCCTGCCAGTCCGCGTGGGACAGCAGACCGTGGACGGAGGCCGCGCAGCGGGAGGTACCGTACCGCGGCACGTCGCCGAAGAGCCCGTGCCAGAGCACGTGGTCCCAGTCGGGATGCGTCGAAAAGCCGGCCACGACGGGCCGGCCCGACTCGCGGAGGTCGTGCGCGAGGGCGGCCATCTCGGCGCGGGTGATGCCGGGGTCGACGAGGAGCACCCCGGCCCGGCCCTGCACGACGACGGAGTTGCTCTGGAGGAACTCGCTCTCGTGCACGAGAACGCCCTCAGCGACGGGCCTCAGCATGGGACGCCTTCCGCTCGTGGTCTGCCACCGCTTGTCGAGACGGTAGGGCCTGGCGGAGCGCGATGTCCAGCCGCCGCCGACGTCGGCCGAGCAGATGCCCGACACCTGCCTGCCGCACCGCTGTGCGCGCCGAACCCGGACCCCCGTCTGCCGGACGTGCGCCGAAGCCGTGCCGGGTCAGCGGTTCGTGGTGACCTGCCCGCCGAGCTCGTCCTGCAGCTGCTGCAGCGGCTCCTCGGTCCTGGACAGCACGAACCAGTCGGTCGCCTGCAGGACGGAGACGTCCACCTCGCCGCGGAACGCCCCCAGGAGCTCCTCCATGCTCTCCTCGGAGCCCGCGACCGCCATCGCCATCTCGCCGTTGGCGCAGTCGAGGAAGGTGGTCTCCGGATCGGCCGGCGCGGACAGCTGATCCGTGCCCGGGCACTCGACGCCGGCGTCGACGACGGCTTCGCGCAGGGCCAGCGCGTCGTCGTAGGCGGTCTCGCCGTTCACCATCGCCTGGATGTCGTCGGCGGTCGGCCCGCAGCCGGTCAGGGCCAGGACGGAGAAGGAGAGCAGGACGGTAGCAGCGCGGCGCACGAGGAGCTCCGGTCGTCGGGGATCGAGCAAGGGCAGGAGGCCGAACGCAGAGAGGCACGGGCATCGACCTGCTCCGATCCTATGCGCACAGCAGGCGTCGGCGTCAGGTCCCGTGGCGCGCGGGACGGCGGGTGGGCCGAGCACAGGACGTCCGGCGCAGCCGGACCGGCCAGGGGGAGCACCATGATCGCGAGCAGACCCTGCAGACTCTGGACGGCGCGGAGGACCGGGTGCTTCCGCCACCGGGGTCAGCCGGTGCACCATCTGATCGATCGAGGACCTCGTGAGCGCTGAGCCCCAGCGCGGCAGGGTCCTCGATCGATCCGATGGTCGTCCCGGCGCCAGCCCGGGAACCCGGGAGAAGGAGGCCGGCATGGAGCCCGACGAGTGCCCGGAGTGCGAGGCCGGACGGGTGATCCGCTACCGGGTGGAGTCCACCCAGGAGATCGTGCGGGTCTGCGACGAGTGCGACGCGCTGTGGGAGGCCGAGGAGGATCTGACCTCGCCGTCGGTGACCACCGTCGATCAGTACCTCACCGTCCGCGGGCTGCCGCTGCTGTGGACCGGGCTGACGGTGATCGTCTGAAGCCGCGGGACCGTCCCGTGGCGGCGCCGCACCGCAGCCCGGCGTGCCCCACATGTCGGCCCGCGGTGCCCCCACGGCCGCGACGGGCCGTCAACCGAGCTGCTCGGCCAGCGCGACGATGATCCCGGCGGGGCCGCGGACGTAGCAGAGCCGGTAGCTGTCCTGGTACTGCACCACCTCACCGACGAGTTCCGCGCCGCGGGCTCGCAGACCGGCGACACTGGCGTCGACGTCGTCGACGGTGAACATGATGCTGCGCAGGCCCAGCGTGTTCCCCGGGGCGTTCTGCGGCTCGGCGCTGACCGCCCTCGGGGTGTGGAACTTCGTCAGCTCGAGCCGGCCGTGGCCGTCCGGGGTGCGCAGCATCGCGATGTCGACCCGGACGCCCTCGAGCCCGGAGACACGGTCCACCCACCGCCCCTCGATCGGCGCCCGCCCCTCCAGCTCCAGACCGAGGTCGACGAAGAACGCCACGGCGGTCTCGAGGTCGTCGACGACGACGCCGACGTGGTCCATCCGCTGAATCGTCATGGTGGTTCTCCTTCTTCGTCGCTCGGCCTGTCGTGGCCTCTGGTGCACCTGGGACGGAGCCGGCACCACGTTCTCGACATCCCGGACCCCGGCACTGTCCTCGTCCCTCGCACCCGCGACGACTCAGCGGTGGGGTCTCGACAGTGGGCAGGGCGCCCGTGCAGCCCCTGGCGTGCCGGCTCCGGTCACGGCCCAGCAGGGGCGGGGGAGCGGGCCTCATGCCGGGGCGGTCTCGCTCCGGCCCACGGCGGACATCCCCCTCGCGGGATGCTCCGGCAGGGGCTGCGCGCCGGTGCTGATGAGCACATCGGTCAGAACCGGCCCCTCCAGCCGCGGCAGCACCTCGGTGACCAGATGGACCAGAGCAGCACCGTAGGCGGCGGCAGCCGTGGCGGCCTCCACGGCCAGCAGCACGGACACCCCCGGCACTCCATGGCTGCAGGACACTCTCCGACAGGCCGTGGCGCCGGCCAGCAGGATCGCCACCGTGGGAGCGTCCACCCGACGGGTCGTGCTGATCGTGACCTGCACCGTCCAGACGCTCATGTCCACCTCCTGCGCTCCCGCCCACCGGCACTGCCTCCGCCGCTGTGCACTCGGTCGAGTACGAGAGGCCCGCGCCGCCTGATCGGGTCGGGCCTGTCCGCCCGGTGCTGCGACACGGCCGTGCTTCTCATGCTGTCGACCAGACCGGCACCGCACAACGTTCGTGCAGGTCCTTGCGTCAATCGGCCGATTGTTGCTGCCGATCAGCACACTGCGGACCGCTGGGTCCGCACCGGGGCTGCGTCTGCGCGCTCCGCAGCGTTCGTGGGCTACCGGTTCGAATTCACGAGGACGTCCGCGGCGTCCCCGCCGAAGCAGTTCCACGTGGCCGGCAGGGGCCCGTTCTCGTTGACGTTCCAGTTGTTCGTGATGGTCAGGCACTCGAGGACGAGGTTCTCCGCCGTGACGTTCTTGTTGCGCTCCCGGTCCGCTTCGGCGTCGATCTTGGCCTGCTCGAGGCGGGACTCGGCGCGGTCCACGTTCGCTTCGGCCTCCACGACCCGATTCAGCGCGTCCTGTGCCGTCTGGTCGAGTGCCGCCGGGGGCAGCGCCACGGAATCCAGTTGCACCCCGTACGGGGACAGGCGTTCGGTCAGAGCCTTCTCCACTGCCTCTCGCACCTCTTCCACCTTGCCCTCGGCACGGGCCTCAGCGGGTGTGTACGACGCCAGCACGGTCGCGACCGCTTCCCTGGCGGCCGGCTGGACGAGCATCCCGTCGACGTTCTCGAACTGCCGATACCGGGACCACAGCTCTTGGGCCTGTTCCCCCGTGATGGTCCACTGCACGGTCATGTGCTGGGTGCCGGATCCGCCGCCGGCGAAGGCGATCGGGGCGTCCATCTCCGAGCGCTGCAGCTGGGTGGAGAAGGTCTCGACCTCGGCCCAGGGCGCCTTGATCTGCCATCCCGCCTGCAGGGTGCGGGAGTACTTGCCGAGGCTGGTCTCGATCCCCACCTCACGGGCACCCACTCGGGCGAGCGTGGTCCCGGCTGTGACGAGCAGCAGGAGCACCAGGGCGCTGACGGCGGTGAGGCCGGCCGCCTTCCTCGTGGCGCCGGGGCGGACGTGCTCGCCGTCCGCGTCCTTCCGGACGGTCTCCTTCGGGGACATCATCCAGGCGACGATCGAGAGCACGGTGATGAAGGCCAGGACGATGCCCGTGACGATGTAGAACATGGATTCCTGCTCCCACTTCCCCTGGTCGGTGTGCCCCGCCCCCTGGACGGGGTAATTCACTGATGGAAACGGTCCCACAGTCCGACGCCGTGGCACCGCGATCGGCGAGCGGCGCGGGACCACACTTCTGGGGACCGCCGAGTACGACCGCCCGCACAGACCCGCCGAGCCCGCCGCTGAGCCGGACCAGGAGAGGCGGACGCGACGACCAGCAGGACCGGCGCTCAGGCCATCAGCGTCCCGTCCGGCGGACCTCGAGCGCTCCGCGCGGTCGAAGGCGGGTCCTCACAGGGCGTGCAGGTACCGGCGGGTGATCCGTCGCTGCACGGCGCGGCTCAGGGGTGCCGCGGCGCGGGCCCACCAGGTGGCCGGGCGGGAGAAGGCGGTGATGGTCAGCACCACGGTGTCGTCCGCCCGCCATTCCAGGGCGAAGAGCTCTTCACCCCGTTCGGGGTGGCCCTCCAGCGTGCCGTAGGCGAAGCCTCGCCGGCGCGGTTCCGCCAGGACGTAGACGACCTCGCAGCCGAAGCGGAGGGTCAGCGGTCCGCGCCCCAGGCCCAGCAGCACCCGTGCGCCGGGGACGGCCGACGGGGTCGTCGGTGCGACGGTGAGGCCGGCGCGGCGGTGCAGGTCCCAGGACATCAGCTGCTCGGCCGCGGCCCGGAACGTCGTCGCGCCGGCGCCGACGGTGCGGTGGCGCACCAGGTGGTGGTAGTCCCCGGGCAGGGGCCCGCGCGTGGCCCCGACCTCGGGGTAGCTCAGCGGGAGCTCCCGGAGGGAGTGGCGTCTCATCCGAGTGGCCCGGGCCGATCGGGCACTGTCACGACCCTCGGAGCTGTCGTGGGTCAGTGGATCTCCCGCAGGGAGCCGTCGGTCACGTCGTAGACGAACCCGCGCACGCTGTCCTTGTACGGGACGAAGGGGTTGGCGGCGATCCGTGCCATCGACTGGCGGACGTCGTCGTCGGGGTCGGCGAAGGACTCCGGTGACCACGGCGGGCGGATCCCGGTGTCGGCCTCGATCTGTGCCTTGAAGGCGTCGTCGGTGAAGGTGAGCATGCCGCAGTCGGTGTGGTGGATGAGGATGATCTCTCGGGTGCCCAGCAGACGCTGGCTGATCACCAAGGACCGGACCTCGTCGTCGGTGATCACCCCGCCGGCGTTGCGGATGACGTGGGCGTCGCCCTCGCTCAGCCCGAGCAGACCGTAGGGGTTCAGCCGGGCGTCCATGCAGGCCACCACCGCCACCGGCAAGGCCGGGGGCATGGGCAGATCGCCTCGGGTGAAGCCGGCGGCATAGGTCTCGGCGTGGTGCAGAAGGTCATCGGTGACGCTCATGGCAGGGGCCTCTCCTCGACGGCGGTGGCGGACTGCATTCCAGCGGTGGGTGCCGCGGCAGGTGTCCATGGGTGCCGCGGCCGGGCACGTCCGGATCCGTACGGTCCGTTCCTCACCTTAGGACCGGCCGCCCCCCGTGCACACCCTTCCCGTCGTCCGGCGTCACCCGGGGCGGACCCGCCCTGCCAGGGGCCCTCGGAACCCGCTGCTTCCGCCACGAGCACCGGACCGGATCATGCGGAGCCGCCGAGCGGGCGGGTCACCCGCCGACTCGGCAGCGCGAGCGGGATTCCCTGTCCACGACGGATGCGCCGGATGCGTCAGGTCACCCGCGTCCTGGAGATGTACCGGCCCAGCGCGAGCGGCAGTGTCAGCAGCGAGATCGCTCCCGCCACCAGCAGCGCGGTGCTGAACGAGGTCCCTGCGGCGACCATCCCCACCACCACCGCGCCGAGGCCGGTCCCGGCGTCGAAGCCGATGTTCCACACTGCGCTGGCCGGTCCGTAGTGCCGCCGTCTGACCGCTTGGAAGGTCACGACCAGGGTCAGGTTCTGCAGTCCGCCGTAGCTGATGCCCACCATGGCCGCTCCGACCATCAACGCCGGGGCCTCGGTCGCCTGAGGATCCCGGACGGCCCACGCGATGACGAT
The DNA here is from genome assembly GCF_042879215.1 of Kocuria arenosa. NCBI lineage: Bacteria > Bacillati > Actinomycetota > Actinomycetes > Micrococcales > Micrococcaceae > Kocuria > Kocuria arenosa. The sequence goes on from NZ_JBHZTA010000002.1 coordinate 151,890, forward strand.
CATGCCCGCCGTGGTTAGCAGCACCAGCGGTGCGATGAACCGGCGCGGTCCGTGCCTGTCCGACAGGGAGCCGATCCGCCAGCGCGCGAGCGCGGCGAGGACGCTCATCAGCAGCAGCGCCAGGGCGGTCAGCACGGTGCTGCTGCTCATCTGGGCCATGAAGGTGATGAGCGCACCACCGGCCAGGGTGACGCCGATCAGCAGCGCCATCGGAGGGAAGAGGCTCGCATAGGGCGCCCGCTCATCCACCTCCTCCGGGACGTGGTCCAGCATTCGGGCCAGGCCGATCGCGGGCACGACGGCCACGGCGGGCAGGGCCGCGACGACGAACACGACCCAGAAACCGAGCTGTTCGGCGATCCACGGTCCCGCCGACAGGAACAGGACCTGCGGTCCCGCGATCGCCAGGCCGTAGGCCCCGATCGCCCTCCCGCGACGCTCGGGCTCCACCAGCTCGGCCACCAGGGCGCTGCCGGTCACGGTCAGGACGCCGAAACCGAGCCCGCGCACCGCGGACAGCGCCAAGGTCGGCCCGAGCGCATCGCTGACGCCGTGCGCCAGTGCGGGCAGTCCCAGCAGGAGCATGCCCGCGACGAGGACCGGGGCCCAGCCGAAGCGGCGCAGCGCACGGGGGACGAACAGCTGTGTGAGCACGGTGAAGAGCATGAGCACGCCGTTCACCAGCCCCGCGCCGACGGTGTCAGCGCCTCCGCGCACCGCCCAGAGCGGCGCGACCGCCAGCAGCGCGGCGTACCCCGAGAAGCCCAGGACGGTCATCGTCAGCAGCAGCGGCATCCCCGGCGCCCGCAGGACCGAGTGGTTCACCACCGGTCGGGGCTCGTGACGAGGACGTCGCCCGGGTGGCACGCGTCAGCGGCGGCTGTGCTGTGCCGTCGGCCTCGCGGCCCTGCCGACGGTCTCTGGTGGCGGCCCTCGATGATCACCATGGTGACGCCAGCCTATGCCTGGCCTCGCCTCCGCCGTGGCCGTGATCCCTGACGGTTCCGCTCGAAGAGAGGACTGAGGTTCCGGTGGGCTCGCTGTCCGACGCCGTGCGGGAGCGGATGCACTGATCGAGACCGCGACCCGCGCCTCAGCCAGGACCTCCGCGCAGCACGTCCACGTGCACGTGGTCGAGGTGGCGCAGGATCTCGTTGCCGGGGTCGGGCGCGTCGTAGTCCCGCCACTGCCCTCGCGAGCTGTGGGCGCTCCAGAACCGGTCGTCGAAGATGACGTACTGGACGTCCAGGTCCTCGGCGTGGGCGACCAGCCAGTGGGCCAGCAGCCACCCCTCACGCCGGTTCTCCTCGGTCACCGGGCGGAAGAAGACGTCGACGGCGCGGCCGTCGTAGTGCGTCGACTCCCCTCCGTGCCCCTGGTCGACACCGCCCGGGGCGAACCCGCCCAGGCTCTGCTCGCCGAACACCCCGGTCATCGCCTCGCGGAGCTGCTCGGCGCGCGGTGTCAGACCGGTGCTGGTCAGCTGTTGTTCCGGCAGATCACCGGCGGCCGTGCCCCGGCACCTCAGGCTCGCGCCGGCGTCCTCGGGCGGCCCCTCGGCCAGCCGCTGCAGCACCGCCTCGTCGATGCCGGAGGTGTCCGGAGCCTCCGCCCCGCGGGCGGAGAGCGCGACCGCCGTCGTGGCCCGCTTCGCCTCCTCACGGTCGAGCTCGACCTCGCCCGCCGAGGTCTCGACCGTGCACTCCGGGCCCCAGCGCGGCCAGCCGTCCCCTGCGCGCAGGCCGCTGAGCCCGGGCCCGAGGAACGCCAGCGCTGCCGCGAGCGTCCCCAGGAGGAGAAGGCCCAGAAGCGCCCGCCGGGGGCCGCGCCGGCCCCCGCCCGTGTCCTCGACGGTCATGACGCGTGCGGACGAGCAGGCGGCACGGTGGGCTGCTGGGTGCCGGCCGGCTCACGGGTCGGGGCTGGTCCGAGGCAACCGGGGCCGGGCACGGGGCTCTTGGCTGTGATGACGCACCTGCTTCTGCTCGCTTCGTGGAGGGTCCTGCTCCAGCAGAGCAGGCGGACCTGGCGAGAACCTCCACGAAGCGGCAGGTGGTCCTGCTCGCGCCGCCCGAGCCCGGTGGCACCATCGGCGAAAGGGAGCCGCACCGGAGACGAGGAGCACCGCCATGAGGATCGCCGTCGCCGGAGGCACCGGAGTCGTGGGCCCTCACGTCGTCTCGCCCGGCGGATCCATCGACGGATGCACCTGGGGCCGATGGCGCTCGTCCCGGCGATGCGAGCACAGCCGATCGCCGCCCGGGAAGTCGCCGCACGGCTGGTGGAGCTCGCCGCGGCCGGCCCCGCGGCCCGGGTGCCGGACCCGGTCGGTCCCCGGGTGGAGCGCATGGCCGAGCTGAGCCGGCGCTGGGCTGCCGCCACCGGCGCTCGCGGACGGGTCCTCGAGGCTCCGGTCCCCGGCGGGTCCGGGCGCGCGATGCGCAACGGCACCCTGGTGGCCCGGCCCGGGTCCCAGCACGGTGAGCAGACCTTCGACCCGTGGTTCGCCAGGTGGCAGCACCCGCCTCCGCGGGCGGCTCCGGGCTCGATGTCCTCTCGTCCCTCAGCTCACCGGTTTCCCGAGCTGCGGCTCGCTTCTGCGCGGCCGGCGGCGATCTGGGCGGCCCAGCGCACCCGGAACGGCCGCCGATCCTGCTCTGCCGCCTCCTGCGACTCGCCGGCCGCCCCCGACACCCCCGGCCCCACTCCCGCGGTCTGCGACTGGACCCCGCGGGCAGAGTGCTGTTCAGCGGCCGCGAGGGCCTCGGCCCGGCGCTGCTCGGCCTCCGCAGCGGCGCGCTGGTCGAGCGAGCGCATCGGGGTGCCGTCCTGGTGGGTCCAGGCGCGCAGGCGGGCGGCGAACCAGGCGCCGGGGTTCTCGATCCCGGTCACCGAGTCGTGGGTGTAGCGCACCCCCTGCGGGGTCCAGTCCAGGGCGTGCAGGATGTCGGCGATGGACCAGCCGGCCTCGAAGCAGGGCCTGGCCACGTCCACGACACAGGCGGTGGTGATCCTCCGCAGCACCAGCGCGTGGTACTGGATCTCCCACCCCGCCAGTCGATGGACCTGCTGCCAGTCCCGACGGGTCGCCTCCGCCGTCGACGGCGCCACCGTCGCATGAGCCGGCCACAGCGGAGCTGTCCGCCGGCCCAGGGCGGTCCGGACGTCCCGCCGCTGGGCGGCGGCCTGGGCAGGGGGCCGCGGCGCGGCCAGGTCCGTCGGGGAGGTCGCTTCGCGCGCGTGCGGGGAAGGGCGCGACCCCTTCAGCGGGACCGGGCCGACGTCGGCATCCACCGGCAGTGACTCCTCTGCTGGCTCCTCGATGGCGTGCTCTGCGGTCTCGAACAGCGGCGAACAGCTCTCGACCTCCAGGTCCCGGCCAGTATCCATGACGCCAGGCCTCCTCAGTCCTGGCCGGACTGGACGACCAGCAGCATCGTGCCCTCGGGATCCCGGACGTAGGCGACGGTCTCGCCCCACGGCATGTCCTGGGCATCGACCGGCACGGCGGCACCGGACCGGCGGGCGGCCTCGACGACGGCCGGGAGATCCTCGACGTAGACGCACAGGTCCACCGCGTGTCCGGTGGCGGGCAGCGGTGTGTCGCCGTACAGCGCCTCCGTGGTGCCGACGCCCAGACCGAGCTGACCGTCTCCCACCTGCAGCACGAGGTAGGCCGGCTCTCCCGTCTCAGGAAACCGGTAGGTCTGCACGGCACGGAACACCCGCTCGTAGAAGGCGCAGGCGGCCGGCAGGTCCGCACAGTTGATGATGGGGAACAGCTCGTGCCCTGTCATGGTCCGACAGTACCGACGGACCGCACCCGGGCGCACGCACTCGTGCGAGGGAGGCCACGGGATGTGCTCTACTCGGTCCCATGAGCGGTGATGCCCTGCCTGAGACCCCCACGGCCGATGACTTCCGCGCGCTGGCGCGCAGCTCGCCGTGGCGCTTCAGCACCGTGCACTTCACCCATCGGCGGCAGCGGGACAGCGGAAGCGCGCCGAGCGGTGCGCCGGTCGAGGCCTGGCTCGACCGGGGTCCCGGCCGAGTGGTCGTGCGTTCCCCCGCGGGGGTCGAGGTCGCCGAGGGCCCGCCCTACGGCGCGGCCGTGAAATTGGTGGCCCGCCACGACGACGACGCGTGGTGCGCTGTGCCGCCACCGCCGGAACCGGAGGTGCTGCTGCGCCCGGACGGCCTGGTCGCCCGGCGCCCGGAGGGCTGGCACTACGACCACGGTGATCCCCTCTGGCAGGACTACCAGTGGACGGCCATGCTCGACCCGGTCGAGCTCAGCCGGGGAGTGGACGTCAGCGACGTCCTGGCCACTGTGCTGCGGGGCCGCCCGACCTGGTCGGCCACCTGCCAGCCGCTCCTCGGCAACGGCGAAGAGTGGGAGGACGGCTACACCCCGCGGTGCGGCTGCTGCCCGCTGCTGGACAGCCCGGCCAGCCGGATCCACGAGTACGGCCCCGAGGACCCGACCCCCACCGGCGGAGACCTCGCCACGGTGTACCGGGTGCACCTCGACGTGCAGACGGGGATCGTCGTGGACATCACCCCGCTCGACGGCACCGACGGCAGCAGCCTCAGCAACGAGCTCCACGCCGTCGACGAGCCCTTGGCCCCGCCTCTGTGACAGCCGGTCCAGCCGGGCCCGATCCCTCTGGCCGGCCGGATCGTCGTCGTGCTCGGGATGCCGCCCCCGGCGGCCGCGCCGCGGACGCTCGGTGAGCCCGCCGGGGTGGGCGAGCGAGGCTTGTGCGCGGCGCGCCCGCTCGTCGACGATGGACCTGTTCCGTGCCACGGACGAAAGGGACGCCCCGATGACGAAGTACCTGATCTCGTTCCCGAGCGGCGCCATGGACCTTGCCGGCGAGGATCTGCAGGCCGTGTCGGAGGCCACGCACGCGGTGGTGCAGGAGGCCAAGGAGGCCGGCGTCTGGGTGTTCGGCGGTGGCATCGACGAGAGCGTTCCGCCCGTCCTGATCGACGAGGACGGCACGGTGACCGAGGGCACGTACCCGCAGACGAAGCAGCTCGAAGGCGGCTACGCGGTACTGGAGGTGCCCTCCCGCGAGGCGGCGCTGGCATGGGCTGCAAGGATCGCGGCTGCCTGCCGGTGCGCGCAGGAGGTGCGCGCGTTCCAGGACGATCCCGCGAGCTGACGGGGCTCCGTCGTCGTCCGTCCCCGTCCGTCGCGGGGCGGGACGCCGGCCACGCCCCCGGGCGCGCACGCGGGTGCCCGCCGCCGCAGGGGCGCAGACCATAGGATGGAGCGCATGTCCAGACCCCACGTGCGCCTGCTCGGCCAAGGCATCCGGTACCTGACCACACTGCGCGGCGGCGGCTCCGCCTTCCCCGGCCTCGTGATGGAGCGGCTGCACCCCGGGTTCGTGGCCGAGGAGCTCGCGAAGCTGCCGCACGGCGTGGTGCTCATCAGCGGGACCAACGGCAAGACGACCACCACCAAGATGGCCGTCCAGCTGCTGCGCTCGCAGGGGTACAAGGTCTTCACCAACCGCACGGGCTCCAACTTCGTGCGCGGCGTGGCCGCCGCCCTGCTCGGGGAGATGAGCCTCACCGGCCGCCTCGACGCGGACATCGCGGTGCTCGAGCTCGACGAGGCCCACGCCGTGCACTTCGTCAAGCAGGTCAGGCCGCGCCACGCGCTGCTGCTCAACGTCATGCGCGACCAGCTCGACCGCTTCGGCGAGATCGACACCACCCGGCGGATGCTCGCCCAGATCGCGGCGGCCACCACGGGCACCGTGGTGCTCAACCGGGAGGACCCCCGGATCGTGTCCCTCGCGGAGCACATCCCCGAGGGCACGCAGACCCGCTGGTTCGGGCTGTCCGCGCCGCTGCGACCCCTGTTCCCCTCCGACGACGACATGCGCTCGGCCGGCGGGCCCGACGCCGAGGCCGACCACGAGGTGGAGCTGGCGCCCCGGCCGGCCGCCGACGTGGAGCTGACGTCCTTCGAGGCGAACCGGGTCCGACTGACGGTGGGCGGCGAGTCCGTCGAGACCACCGTGGAGCTCTACGGCGTCTACAACATGTACAACGCGGCGGCCGCGCTGGCGGTGACGCTCGCCGTGGCCGGCCCCGACGCGGACCGCGCCGCGCTGGTGGACGAGCTCTCGCGCGTCACCCCCGCCTTCGGGCGCGGGGAGACCATCACCGTGGACGGCCGGCCGCTGCAGCTGCTGCTCGTGAAGAACCCCGCAGGGTTCCGCCTCTCGCTGGCCTCGGCCCGGCCGGGCGACTACGCCACGATGATCGCCATCAACGACGAGTACGCCGACGGCCGCGACGTCTCCTGGCTGTGGGACGTCGACTTCCACTCCCTGCGCCCGGGCGGCGTGGACGTGGTGGCAGGCACCCGGGCATGGGACATGGCCCTGCGCCTGGACTACGACGAGGTCGCCGTCCGCGAGGTGGTCCCGGGTCTCGGTGACGCCCTGCAGCGCTTCGTCGCCGGGGCCGGGGACCGTCCCATGCGCGTCTTCTGCACCTACACGTCCATGCTCGAGCTGCGCCGGGAGCTGTCCCGCGTGGCCGAGGTCGCCGAGATCTGAGCGGAGCCCCCGTGACCGACCGCACCGTCCACCTCGTCCAGCTCTATCCCCGGGACATGAACATCTACGGGGACTGGGGCAACACCCTCACCCTCAAGCGCCGGCTCGAGAAGTACGGCTACGCCGTGCGGCTGAGCGACCACAACCCCGGGGACCCGTTCCCGCCCGACGCCGACCTCCTCGTGGGCGGCGGCGGCCAGGACTCCGGGCAGTTCCGGGTCCAGGAGGACCTGCAGCGCATCGCCCCCGAGCTGCGGGCCATGGCCGCCGACGGCGTGCCGATGCTCGCGATCTGCGGTCTCTACCAGCTCTTCGGCCACGAGTTCCGCACCGGCGCCGGCGAGACCCTGCCCGGCATCGGGATCCTTGACCTCACCACGGTGGGCGGGCCGACGCGCCTGATCGGCAACATCGTGCTGGAGTCCCCGGAGTTCGGGACCGTCGTCGGCTACGAGAACCACTCCGGGGTCACCCGGCTCGGCCCGGACCAGACGCCGCTGGGCACGGTGGTCAAGGGCGCGGGCAACAACGGCGAGGACGGCACCGAGGGCGCCCGCGTGCACCACGTGGTGGGCTCCTACCTGCACGGGTCGATGCTGCCCAAGAACCCCGCCGTGGCCGACCACCTCATCCGCGCCGCCGTGGAACGACGTCTCGGGGCCTTCGACGCCGCACCGCTGGACGACACCCTGGCCGAGCGGGCCCGGGAGGTCGCGCAGGCCCGGCCCCGCTAGACCCCCCGGCCGGGAACGGGAGCACCCGGTAGAATGGAGCAGAACTTCTCCGGCCCGTCCCGGCCACCGCCGGGGCGGGCCGTGCCGGGACGACGACCGACGCGTCCCGGCCGACCGCGAACGACTTCCCGAGGAGGGACGCATGTCAGGACACTCCAAGTGGGCCACGACCAAGCACAAGAAGGCCGCGATCGACGCCAAGCGCGCGAAGGCCTTCGCCAAGTACATCAAGGGCATCGAGGTGGCCGCGCGCATGGGCGGGCCCGACACCGCGGGCAACCCGGCGCTGGACCTCGCCGTGTCCAAGGCCAAGAAGAACTCGGTGCCGGTGGCGAACATCGACCGTGCGATCAAGCGCGGCGCGGGCCTGACCGGTGAGGTCGTCGACTACACCGAGATCCTCTACGAGGCCCGCGGTCCGCAGGGCACGGCGCTGTACATCGAGTGCCTCACCGACAACAAGAACCGCGCGGCCTCCGAGGTGCGCGTGGCCGTGACCCGCAACGGCGGCACGATGGCCGACTCCGGCTCCGTCGCCTTCCTCTTCGAGCGCAAGGGCGTCGTGGAGGTCACCCGCACCGGCGGGCTGACCGAGGACGACGTCCTCATGGCCGTCCTGGACGCCGGCGCCGACGAGGTCGTGGAGCAGGAGGACGTCTTCGAGGTCGTCTCCGAGGCCACCGACCTGCCCGCGATCCGCGCGGCCCTCGACGAGGCCGGGCTCGAGTACAACAACGACGACCCGCAGTTCCGCCCGAGCATGCTCGTGGAGCTCGACGCCGAGGGCGCCCGGAAGTTCCTGCGCCTGGTCGACGCCGTCGAGGAGCTCGACGACGTGCAGAACGTCTACGCCAACGCGGACATCCCCGCCGAGGTCCTCGCCCAGCTCGACTCCGAGGACTGACCACGGCCACGCAGCGGATCCTCGGGGTCGACCCCGGGCTGACGCGGTGCGGGTTCGGCCTGATCGACATGGCCGGCAACCGCACCGCGTCCTTCGTGGACGTCGGGGTGGCCGGCACGGACGCCGCCGACCCGCTCGACGTGCGCGTGCTGCGGATCTGGGAGGCCACCGAGCGGTGGATCGAGCGGTACCACCCCGACGCCCTCGCCCTGGAGCGGGTGTTCGCCCAGACCAACGTGAACACGGTCATCGGCACCGCCCACGCCTCCGGCGCGGTCATCGCCTCGGCGGCCCGCCACGGCGTGCCGGTGGCCTGGCACACCCCGTCCGAGGTCAAGGCCGCGGTGACGGGGGAGGGGCGCGCCGACAAGGCGTCCGTGGCCCGCATGGTCGTGCGCATCCTCCGGCTCGAGGAGGCGCCCCGGCCCGCCGACGCCGCCGACGCCCTGGCCATCGCCATCTGCCACGGCTGGCGCGGCGGCGGCACGGGTGTGGACGCGACCGCCCGGACCGAGACGCACCAGGGCGCCCGCCCCCTGGCCGCCGCCCGCACCGGCATGACCCCCGCCCAGCGGGCCTGGGCCGAGGCGGAGCACCGCGCCAAGCGGGGCGGGCGCCGCTGAGTCGGTGTCCACTGCTAGAGTGGTCGTCATTCGTAGATCTGTTCGATCGACCGTCCTCGGCCCCCGCCGGGCACGGGAAGGAGTTGCGCGGTGATCGCGTCCATCACGGGACAGGTCGAGCACGTCGGCCTCACCACCGCCGTCGTCGCGGTGGGCGGGTTCGGCGTCCAGGTCCAGGCGACGCCGGAGACCCTGTCCGGCCTGCGGATCGGCGGAGAGGTCCGGCTCGACACGGCGTACGTGGCCCGCAAGGACGAGTCCCCGCTGCTCTTCGGCTTCCGCAGCCCCGCCGAGCGCGAGGTCTTCGAGATCATGCTCGGCGTCAGCGGTGTGGGCCCCCGCACCGCCCTCGCGGTGCTCTCCGTGCTCGGCCCGGACGCCGTCCACCGCGCCATCGCGCAGGGGGACGCCAAGGCGTTCACGACCGTCCCGGGCATCGGCCCCAAGGGCGCCCGCCGGATCGTGCTGGAGCTCGCCGACAAGCTCATCGTCCCGGACCGTCCCGCCCCGCCTGCCGCGGCCCCGATGGAGCCGTGGCGCGCGCAGGTGCTCGAGGCCCTCGTGGGTCTGGGCTGGAACGAGAAGGACGCGGCCCGGGGCATCGCGGACGCCCTCGCCGGCCGGGAGGAGCTTGCCGCCTCCGGCGACGTCCCGACGATCCTGCGCACCGTGCTCGGGTGGCTCGGCGCGGCCAAGGCCGGACCCCGGGTTCCCGCGGAGCGGGGGGTCTGATCGTGGCCCGCGAGGACGGTGCCGCGGTGAACTCCCGGGACCGGCTGGTCTCGGGGGAGGACGAGCCCGACGAGAAGCAGCTCGAGTCGGCGCTGCGGCCCGCGAACCTCGACGAGTTCGTGGGGCAGAAGCGGGTGCGACAGCAGCTGTCCCTCGTGCTCGAGGCCTCGCGGCTGCGGGGCCGCTCCGCCGACCACGTCCTGCTCTCGGGGCCCCCCGGCCTGGGCAAGACGACCCTGGCCATGATCATCGCCGAGGAGATGGGCGCGCCCCTGCGGATCTCCTCCGGCCCGGCCATCCAGCACGCCGGTGACCTCGCCGCGATCCTGTCCTCCCTGACGGAGGGCGAGGTGCTGTTCCTCGACGAGATCCACCGCATGTCCCGGCCCGCCGAGGAGATGCTCTACATGGCGATGGAGGACTTCCGGGTGGACATCGTGGTCGGCAAGGGTGCCGGCGCCACGTCCATCCCGCTGGACCTGCCGCCGTTCACCCTCGTGGGCGCCACCACCCGGGCGGGTCTGCTGCCCGGCCCGCTGCGCGACCGCTTCGGCTTCACCGGCCACCTCGAGTTCTACTCCGTGGCGGAGCTCGAGCTCGTGCTGCGCCGCTCCGCCGGGCTCATGGACCTGGCGATGACCGCGGAGGGCTTCGCCGAGGTCGCCTCCCGGTCCCGGGGCACCCCGCGCATCGCCAACCGGCTGCTGCGCCGGGTTCGGGACTGGGCGCTCGTGCACGGCATCGACCGGATCGACTCCCGCACCTCCTCCGCGGCCCTCGACATGTACGAGGTGGACACCCGCGGCCTCGACCGCCTGGACCGCTCGGTGCTCGAGGCGCTCGTGACGAAGTTCGGCGGCGGCCCGGTGGGCCTGTCCACCCTGGCGATCGCGGTGGGGGAGGAGACCGAGACCGTCGAGACCGTGGCCGAGCCCTATCTGGTCCGCGAGGGCCTGCTCGGCCGGACGCCCCGGGGCCGGATCGCGATGGCCGCGGCCTGGGACCACCTGGGTCTGCGCCCGCCCGAGCACGCCGCGTTCAAGGACCCCGGGCTGCGCGCCGCCTTCGGCGGCACGGCCCCGGCCGCCGCCGAGGACGTCCCGTCCCTGTTCGAGGACTGAGGGCGGCCGCCGTCCCCGGACCCGGGCCGGCTCTCCGGGCGCCGTCCGGGACGCTGAAGGGCTCGATCCCCTACCATGGTGAGGACACCCGCCACCGATCGAACGGAAGTCCGTGAGCCCGCTCCTCCTCGCCCAGTCCCTCCCCGCCCAGGCCGCCCAGCCCACGGGAGGCGGCACCGCCTGGCTGCTGCCCCTGATGCTCGTGGCCATGGTGCTCCTGCTGTGGCTGCCCATGCGCCGGCAGAAGAAGGCCGTGGCCCAGGTCAAGGAGAAGCAGGCGGCCATGGGCCCCGGCACCGAGGTCATGACGAACTACGGCCTCTACGGCACGGTGCGCTCGATCGACCGGGACACCAACAAGGTCGTCCTCGAGATCGCCCCCGGCACCGCCGTGACCGTGCACCTGCAGACCGTCACCACGGTCGTCGAGGACGAGGTGGCCCCCGCCGCCGCCGCTCCCGAGACCCGGGCCGAGGCGTCCGTGATCGAGCCCGACGCCCCCGGCGCCGGGTCGACCCCGGTCGACCCCCTGGACGACGACGCCCGGCGCGATCCCGGGCAGCGCAACGACTGACCCCCCACGCGGGACGACGGGCCGACCGATGGTCGGCCCGTTCCCATGCACAGGCCCGGCCCCACCGGGCCGTTGTTCGTAAGGAAGACCATGGCACTGACCACACGCAAGACCCCCGGTGACCCGGGACCCGCCGCACCGGACGGCCCGTCCGGCCGGGGCGGCTCGACCGCTCCGGCGCGCTCGGGGGTGCGGGCCGCCCTCTCGACGGCGCGCCGGTCCCTGATCGGACTGCTCGTGCTGCTCGCCCTGCTGGCCGGGCTGCTGGCCTGGGGCGCGGGCACGGACCGCGCCGGCTGGGGGCCCAAGCTGGCCCTCGACCTCGAGGGCGGAACGCAGATGATCCTCTCCCCGTCCCTGCAGGGGGAGGACGCGGGCCAGGAGATCACCGCCGAGCAGCTGGACCAGGCCGTGGAGATCATCCGCCAGCGCGTCGACGGCTCGGGCGTGGCGGAGGCGGAGATCGCCACCCAGTCCGGCAGCAACATCGTGGTCTCCATGCCCGGCGTGCCCTCCGCGCAGACCCGGGAGCTCATCCAGACCTCGGCGCAGATGAACTTCCGGCCGGTGCTCACCACCGCCGCCGCGGAGCCGGTGCCCGAGGACCAGCGCGTCGCCGACGACGAGGTGCCCGAGCCCACCGCCGAGCCCACCGACGCCTCCGACCCCAACTGGATCACCCCGGACCTGTTCCGGGAGTTCGAGGAGACCGACTGCACCGTGCCGCAGTCCCCGGAGGAGCGGGAGGCCCAGGACGCCGGCGCGCCCGTCGTCGCCTGCGAGCCCGAGACCGCCACCAAGTACCTCCTGGGCCCGGTCGAGATCCAGGGCACCGGGATCGAGGACGCCTCCTACGGCACGGCCCAGAACTCGCAGGGCGTGTCCCTGAACCAGTTCGCCGTGAACCTGCAGTTCGGCCCCGAGGCCACGGACACGTTCCGGCAGCTCTCCGAGCGGCTCTACGGCATCGGCAGCGCCACGCCCGGCGACCCCCGCAGCCAGTTCGCGATCCTGCTCGACGGCCAGGTGGTCTCCGCCCCGTCGATGAACGCCGTGATCTCCGACGGCCAGGCCCAGATCACGGGCCAGTTCACCGAGGAGCAGGCCAAGTTCCTGGCCGAGCAGCTCAAGTACGGTGCGCTGCCGATGAGCTTCGACATCCAGTCGGAGCAGCAGATCTCCGCGACCCTGGGCGCCGACCAGCTGCGGATGGGCATCATCGCCGGGATCATCGGCCTGGTCCTCGTGTGCGTGTACTCGCTGTTCCAGTACCGGTTGCTGGGCCTCGTGACCATCAGCTCGCTCGTGGTCGCGGGCGTGCTCACCTGGCTGGCGATTACCCTGCTGGGCTGGTCCGCGAACTACCGCCTGTCCCTGGCCGGCGTGGCGGGCCTGATCGTGGCCATCGGCCAGACCGCCGACTCGTTCATCGTCTACTTCGAGCGCATCCGCGACGAGATCCGCAGCGGCCGCTCCATCCCCGCGGCGGTCGACCACGGATGGCAGCGCGCCCGCCAGACCGTGCTCGCGTCCAAGGCCGTGAACCTGCTGGCCGCCGCGGTCCTGTACTTCGTGGCCGTGGGCAACGTGCGCGGCTTCGCCTTCACCCTCGGCCTGACCGCGATCGCCGACCTCCTCGTCGTCTTCCTCTTCACGCACCCTGTGATGGTCATGCTCGCCCGCACCCGCTACTTCGGCGGCGGCGGGAAGCACTCGGGGCTCAGCCCCGAGGCCCTCGACGCGGTGCCCCTGTACCGGGGCGCCGGACGGCTGCGCGAGCCCGGGGCGGAGCACGACGGCCTGACGATCGCCGAGCGGCGCCGGCGTGCGGGACAGACGGCGCCGCAGGACCCCCCGTCCGCGGCAGCACCGGACGGGGCGCCGGTCGGCGCGTCGTCGTCCGCCGCCCGCACCCCCGAGGAGAACGCCTGATGTCCCGGTTCGCAGATTTCGGCAACGCCCTGCACAGCGGGCGCACCTCGTACCCCTTCGTGGCCCGGGCCAAGCAGTGGCTCGCGATCGTGGGCGTCCTCGTGCTGCTCTCACTGCTCGTGCCCGTCGCCAAGGGCGGCTTCAACCTCGGCATCGACTTCACCGGCGGGTCCGAGTTCACCGTGTCCGCCGTGGCCGACCCGGACATCGAGACCGGCCAGCGCGCCGTCGCCGGGTCCTCGGACGCCGCGGAGGTCGAGGTCACCAACATCGCCCCGGAGACCGTCCGGGTGCGCACCGAGCAGCTCGACGACGACCAGACGCTCGCCGTCAAGGACGCCCTGGTCGAGGCCTACGGCGTGAGCGAGGAGGAGGTCACCTCCAACTTCGTGGGCCCCACGTGGGGCGCCGGCGTCACCAGCCAGGCCCTGCGGGGTCTCGTGGTCTTCGTGGTCCTCGCCACCGCCCTGATGGCCCTGTACTTCCGCACCTGGAAGATGTCGGTCTCAGCGATCGCCGGCATGCTCGCCTCGGTGGCGATCACCGCCGGCATCTACTCGCTCGTGGGCTTCGAGGTCACCCCGTCCGCGGTGATCGGCTTCCTCACGGTGCTCAGCTACTCGCTCTACGACTCCGTGGTGGTCTTCGACAAGGTCCGGGAGAACACCGAGGGCCTGCTCGACGGCACCGCCCCGCCGGAGCGGGCCGGACGGAAGTACTCCGACCAGGTGAACCTCGCCGTCAACCAGACCCTGGTGCGCTCGATCAACACCTCCGTGGTGGGCATCCTGCCGGTGGGCTCGATCCTGTTCATCGGCTGGCTCGTCCTGGGCGCGGGCACGCTCAAGGACCTGTCCCTGTCCCTGTTCGTCGGGATCATCGTGGGGACCGCGGCCACCCTGTTCGTGGCCGCGCCCCTCTACGCGCTGCTGCGCCGCGGGGAGCCCGCCATCCAGGAGCAGGAGGCCCGTGCGGGAGCGCCCGCGGAGCGTGCCGCCGAGGAGGCGCTCGCGCACTAGACTGTAGCCACCGTAGGGCGGGCCGTGCAGGAGCGGCCCGCCACAGCAGCACCTGTCGAACCGGATCCGGGCTCGACGACCGGGGCGGCGGCCGCACGGCCGCCGCCCCGCGTGCATCGAATGGGAAGGAAGTGCCGGTCATGAGCTCGTCCGACGACGGGGCCGTCCCCACGGGCCAGGGCGCCGCGCCGACCCCGCCGCGCCGGTCGGACATGGCCGGCACGCACTACGTGGTGCCCGCCTCCCGGCCCCTGCTGGGCCGGGCCGTGTTCCCGGGCCGCAGCGACCGCACCCGGTCGAGCCTGTCCTACCTCTCCGGCCGGCCCATGGACCACTCGCCGATCCTCGAGCCGCTGCTGCACACCGTGCGCGCCACCCACCCCGAGGAGGACCTCGAAGTCCTGCAGCGCGCCTTCAAGGTCGCGGAGAAGTGCCACGAGGGGCAGAAGCGCAAGAGCGGCGACCCCTACATCACGCACCCCGTGGCCGTGACCACGATCCTCGCGGAGCTCGGCATGACGGGCGCCACGCTGGTGGCCGCGCTGCTCCACGACACCGTCGAGGACACGGACTACACCCTCGACCAGCTGCGCGCGGAGTTCGGCGACGAGGTCGCCGCCCTCGTGGACGGCGTGACGAAGCTGGACAAGGTCCAGTACGGGGACGCCGCGCAGGCCGAGACCGTCCGCAAGATGATCGTGGCGATGGCCAAGGACATCCGCGTGCTCGTCATCAAGCTCGCCGACCGCCTGCACAACGCCCGCACCTGGCGCTTCGTCTCCCAGAGCTCCTCCTCGAAGAAGGCCCGCGAGACCCTCGAGATCTTCGCCCCGCTGGCCCACCGGCTCGGCATGAACACCATCAAGTGGGAGCTCGAGGACCTCGCCTTCGCGGCGCTCTACCCCAAGGTGTACGAGGAGATCGTGCGGATGGTGGGCGAGCGCCAGCCCCAGCGCGAGCGGTCGCTGGCCAAGATCCGGGAGCGGATCGCCCAGGATCTCTCGGAGGCGGGCATCGAGGCGACCATCACCGGCCGGCCCAAGCACTACTACTCGATCTACCAGAAGATGATCGTGCGCGGGAAGGACTTCGACGAGATCCAGGACCTGCAGGCGGTGCGGGTCCTGGTGAACACGGTGCGCGAGTGCTACGCGGCGCTGGGCGCCCTGCACGCGCGGTGGCGGCCGCTGCCGGGGCGGTTCAAGGACTACATCGCCATGCCGAAGTTCAACATGTACCAGTCCCTGCACACCACGGTGATCGGCCCGGACGGGCGCCCCGTGGAGATCCAGATCCGCACCCACGAGATGCACCGCCGCGCCGAGTACGGCGTGGCCGCGCACTGGAAGTACAAGGACCAGGCCAACCAGGCGAACTCCGCGACTCCGAAGGCCATGGAGGGGGACCTCGCCTGGCTCAGCTCGCTGGTGTCCTGGCAGGAGGAGACCCAGGACTCCTCCGAGTTCCTCGACTCCCTGCGCTACCAGATCAACACGTCCGAGGTGTACGTCTTCACCCCCAAGGGCGAGGTCATGGCCCTGCCCGCCGGCTCCACGCCCGTGGACTTCGCCTACGCCGTGCACACCGAGGTGGGGCACAAGACCATCGGGGCCCGGGTGAACGGCAAGCTCGTGCCGCTGTCCTCGGAGCTGCAGCACGGTGACTGGGTGGAGGTGCTCACCTCCAAGTCCGAGCACGCCGGGCCCTCGCAGGACTGGCTGAAGTTCGTGCAGTCCCCGCGGGCCCGCAACAAGATCCGGCAGTGGTTCTCCAAGGAGCGCCGCGAGGAGGCCATCGAGAAGGGCAAGGACGCGCTCACCCGCGCCCTGCGCAAGCACCACCTGCCGCTGCAGCGCACGCTCACCCAGGAGTCCCTGCTCGCGGTGGCCCAGGACTTCCACCGCACCGACATCAGCTCCCTCTACGAGGCGATCGGCTCCGACGTGGTCAGCGCCCAGGACGTGGTCGCGAAGATCGTGGGCGACCTCGGCGGGGCCGACGGCGCGGAGGAGGACTTCGCGGAGACCACGATCGCCACCCAGCCGGTGCGCCCGCGCGTGTCCGACTCCGGGGTGACGGTCCAGGGCGCCTCGGACGTCTACGTCAAGCTCGCCCGCTGCTGCACCCCGGTGCCGCCGGACGAGATCATGGGTTTCGTGACCCGTGGCGCCGGCATCTCCGTGCACCGCAAGGACTGCGCCAACATGCTCGCCCTCACCTCCACCGAGCGAGTGGTCGAGGTCGAGTGGGCGCCCACCCAGTCCAGCGTGTACCTGGTGGAGATCCAGGTGGAGGCCCTCGACCGCAAGTCCCTGCTCTCGGACGTCACCCGGGTGCTCTCCGAGAACCACGTCAACATCCTTTCCGCCTCCGTGCACACCTCGAAGTCGCGGCTGGCGATCTCCCGCTTCGCCTTCGAGATGGGGGACCCGCGCTACCTGGACCACGTGCTCAACCAGGTCCGCCGCATCGACGGGGTGTACGACGTCTACCGCACCTCGGGCAACCGGCCCATCTCGGAGCCGTCCGGCCGGTGAGCCGCCCGGCCGCCCGCATCACCGGAGGGGGCGGCCGACGGCCCGGGCGGCACGGCGGACCCGCAGCAGCGCCGCCTGCCGGCCGGGCATCCGCTCGAAGCTCTCGAGCGCGGTCTGCACCAGCGGGGGCGGGCAGTGCAGGTGCGGGGCGTGCATGAGCTTCTCCAGGGCCGCGATCCCCTCCCGTCCCGGCACGTGCAGGGCCAGGTCCACGGCGGTGCGCAGCGGCGTGGTGACGTGCACGGGCCCGGCGTCGTGGACGTCATAGCCGCCCAGCGTGACCTGGTGCAGCGCCAGACCCTCGGGCACCGGGGACATCGTGGTGCGGCGCAGCTTGTCCAGCAGCACCGGCAGGATGCTGGGGCGCCCGGCGCAGTCGTAGAACCACGCAGCGGAGAGCCGCCCGAGCACCCCGCGCCGCAGCAGGTGCGGAGGCAGCTGTGCCTCCAGCGCCGCGATCTTGACCGCCCGGGTCACCGGGCGCCCGCGCAGCACGTGCGCCTCCAGCACCACGGGCACGAGCACCCCGTCCGTGACCAGGGCGGAGAGCTCGACGCGCGAGAAGGGCCGCGCGGGCAGGAACAGGGTGTCGGGGTGCCAGGGCGGGGCGTCCATGAGCCCACTCTGACCCGCGGCCGCGGCACGGGAAAGGCCCCGCGGCGCGCTGTGGACAGCGCGGCCGCGGGGCCCTCCCGTGCGTCCCCGGTCAGCGCAGGTCCGCCGCCGAACGGCGCAGCGTCTCGAGCCACTGGCGGCTGGTGGCGAGCTCGCCCTCCAGCTTGGCCGCGCGCTTGGTGTCCCCGGTGGCCTGGGCCCGGGCCAGCGCGTCCTCCTGGTCCTCGATCTTCGACTCGAGCTGCGTGAGCATCGAGTTGGACCGGGCCTTGGTCTCCGGGTTGGAGCGCTGCCACTTCTCGTCCTCGACCTGCCGCACGGCGTCCTCCACCGTGCGCAGCTCGGCCTCCACCCGGCGCATGTGGGCGCGCGGGACCTTCCCCGCCTGCTCCCACCGGTCCAGGATGTCGCCCAGCGCCCGCTTGGCGGCCTTGAGGTCCGTGACCGGCAGCAGCGCCTTCGCCTCGGCGAGCAGCTGCTCCTTCACGGCGAGGTTGCCCTCGAACTCCTCGTCGATCCGGTCGTTGTCGGCCTTGCGCGCCGCGAAGAAGGTGTCCTGGGCGGCACGGAACCGCGCCCACAGGGCGTCGTCGTCCTTCTTGGACGCACGCTTGGACTCCTTCCACCGGTCCATCAGGCGGCGGTACTCCGCGGCCGTGGCGCCCCAGTCGGTGGAGCCGGACAAGGCCTCCGCCTCGGCGATGAGGGCCTCCTTGGCCTTCTTCGCCTCGGAGTTGTCGGCGTCCAGCTGCGAGAAGAACGCGCGGCGGTGCCGGTCGAACGTGGTGCGTGCGGTGCGGAACCGCTTCCACAGGGCGTCCTCCGCGGCCCGGCCCAGCCGGATGCCGGACTTCTGGTGGGTCTTCCACTGGTCGAAGAGCTCCGCCATCCGGGCCGACGACTGCTTCCACTGCGTCCGCTGCGGGTCCTGGGCGGCGATCTGCTCCGCCTCCGCGACGATCGCCTCCCGCGCCGCGACGTTCTGCGCGCGCTCCGCCTCGTGGGCGGCCCGCTCGGCGGCCTCCAGGTCCCGGATCGCCGGGCGCAGGGCCTCCAGACGGGACTCGAGGGCCTTGACGTCCCCGAGCATCTTGCGCTGGCCGACCTGCTCGGCGAGGTGGTCCACCGTGCTCTGCATGTCCGCCGAGGGCGCGCCCGCGGCCACCCGCTGCTCGAGCAGCGCCACCTGGGCCTCGACGTCGTCGAACTTCCGGGCGAAGTAGCCCAGCGCCTCGTCCTCGGTCGCGTCCGGGAACTGGCCGCAGAGGACCTCCTCGCCGTCGACGACCACGTAGACGTGGCCGTCCTCCGTGACCCGCCCGAAGGCCCGGGCGCGGGCCACGGACTCCGGGGAGGCGAGGGCCGGCGCCGCCGCCGGAGGCGCCGCGGGGG
This sequence comes from Kocuria arenosa, assembly GCF_042879215.1. Classification (NCBI taxonomy): domain Bacteria; kingdom Bacillati; phylum Actinomycetota; class Actinomycetes; order Micrococcales; family Micrococcaceae; genus Kocuria; species Kocuria arenosa. The sequence continues at coordinate 170,654 of NZ_JBHZTA010000002.1, forward strand.
CCGGGGCCGCCGCCGGAGTCGCGGGCGGCTGGACCGCTGCGGGCGTGGGAGCCGGACCGGGGGAGGCCTGTGCCGGCGCCGCCGGGGCCCCCGGCCTGGGGGCCCCCGGCTTCGGCACGGGCCCCGGGGTGGGGACGGGGCGGGGCGTGGGCTGGTCGTCGGATTCGAGACGTTCTGTCACCGCTGAAACTCTTTCGCTCTCGCCGGCGGCGCCCCCGGGAACGTGCCCGGCGTCGTCGCCCGGCTTCGGACAATCGTCTGCCCCATACTACCGAGACCACCTCCTCCGGCTGCCGAGCGCCCACCCGGCCCCCCTGCGTGCCGACGTGCGCCCGCCCGGCCGGTGGGCCGGGCGGAGGTCCGGCTCCGGCCGGGGCTTTGGGCCGCGCGCACGCAGATCCCTAGGATGAGTGCGGAACCGTCGGGCCCGTCCGGGCCGGCCGTCCCCCGTTCCGCCGCCGATCCACTCGAGGAGCACGTCCCCATGGCCCGCAAGATCTCCCTGTCCGGTTTCCCCGAATGGCTTCCGGAGGAGCGTCTGGTCGAGCTGCACGTCCTCGACGTCCTGCGGGAGAGCTTCGAGCTGCACGGCTTCTCCTCGATCGAGACCCGCGCCGTCGAGACGGTCGGGCAGCTGCTGCGCAAGGGCGAGATCGACAAGGAGGTCTACGTCGTCTCCCGCCTGCAGGAGGACGAGGACGCCGCCCCCGCCGAGCGCGGCGACGACCAGCTGGCGCTGCACTTCGACCTCACCGTGCCCTTCGCCCGGTACGTGGTGGAGAACGGCGGGCACCTCGCCTTCCCGTTCCGCCGCTACCAGATCCAGAAGGTGTGGCGCGGCGAGCGCCCCCAGGAGGGCCGGGCCCGCGAGTTCACCCAGGCCGACATCGACGTGGTGGGCGACGGCACGCTGCCGTTCCGCTACGACGTGGAGCTCGCGCTCGTGATGATCGACGCCCTGTCCAAGCTGCCCATCCCGCCGTTCGTGCTGCGCGTCAACAACCGCAAGCTCGCCGAGGGGTTCTACCAGGGCATCGGGCTGCAGGACACCGCCGGGGTGCTGCGCAACATCGACAAGCTCGAGAAGATCGGCCCCGAGCGGGTCGCCCAGGCCCTGTGCGACGAGGCCGGCGCCACCCCCGAGCAGGCGCAGGCCGCGCTGCAGCTGGCGGCGATCCGCACCGAGGACACCTCCTTCGTGGACCGGGTCCGCGCCCTCGGGGTGAACACCCAGCTGCTCGAGGAGGGGCTGCGCGAGCTCGCCGAGGTGGTGGGGGAAGCCTCCCGCCGCGCCCCCGGCACGGTGGTCGCCGACCTCTCGATCGCCCGCGGCCTCGACTACTACACCGGCACCGTCTACGAGACCGTGCTCGTGGGCCACGAGCAGCTGGGCTCCGTGTGCTCCGGCGGCCGGTACGAGTCCCTCGCGTCCACCGGCAAGAAGACCTACCCGGGCGTGGGCCTGTCCGTGGGCGTCACCCGGCTGGTCACGCGCATGCTGTCCCAGGGGATGGCCGCGCCCTCCCGCAAGGTCCCCACCGCCGTGCTGGTCTCGCTGGTGGACGAGGAGTCCTGGTCCCCGGCCCAGGACGTGGCCCAGCAGCTGCGCGAGCGCGGCATCGCGTGCGAGGTCTCTGCGAGCGCTGCGAAGTTCGGCAAGCAGATCAAGTACGCCGAGCGCCGCGGCATCCCCTACGTGTGGTTCACGGTCCGCGGCGAGGACGGGACGCTCTCCCACGAGGTCAAGGACATCCGCTCCGGCGAGCAGGTCCCCGCCGACCCGGCCTCCTGGACCCCGCCGGCCGAGGACCTGCGCCCGGTCGTGCGAGCCGCAGGGTCCTGACCCGCTCGCCCGTCCGGTCCGGAATCACCGAGCCCCCACCCTCCGACCGCCCATTCCGCCCATTCCGCCGAGTCCCCAGTCCCGTTCCGTTTCCCCCGACTTCTTCTGGGGAATTGCGGCGGAAGTGGGGACTCGGCGCCGGTGGCGTCGAGAGGCTGGGGGCTCGGCGCGTGATGGTGGCACGAGGTGGGGGACTCGGCGCGGGCGGCGTCCAGTTGTGGGGGCTCGGCGCCGGTGGCGTCGAGAGGTGGGGGACTCGGCGCGGGCGGCGTCCAGTTGTGGGGGCTCGGCCGGGATGGTGATGGGGGGGGTGGGGGCTCGGCGGTAGGAGTGACCGGGAAGGTGGGGGCTCGGCCCGGGGTGAGGGCTCGGCGGTCGAGCTGGGGGAGCAGGGGTCAGCGTCGCCTTGCCAGGACCACGGCGCGCCCGGCCAGGCCCACGGCGAAGACCCCGAGCATGGTGACCACCGACTGCCACGGCAGCGTGAACGCCAGCACCAGGCAGCCGGCCAGCCCGAGCGCGTTGACCGCCCGCGGCGCCCACCCCGGCCGCTGCCGCAGCGTGAGCGCCGAGAGGTTGGCCAGCGCGTAGTAGACGAGCACCCCGAAGCTCGAGAACGCGATGACCGTGCGCACGTCCCCGACCAGCACGAGCGCCACCACGAGCCCGGCCACCGCCAGCTCCGCCGCCCACGGCACCCGGTGCCCCCGCGACACCGCGCCCAGCGGCCCCGGGAGGTCCTGCTCGCGGGCCATGGCCAGGGCGGTGCGCGAGATCCCGGCGACCAGCGCCAGCAGCGCCCCCAGCGTGGCCAGGGCGGTGGCCGCGGTGACGACGACGGCGCCGGCGGTCGCCGGCCCGGCCGCCCAGCCGGCCTCCCGCACCACCGTCAGGAGCGGGGCGGCCGACGCCGCCAGCCGGTCGACGCCGAGGAAGCGCAGCAGCCCGAGGCCGAGCAGCCCGTAGAGCAGCAGCGTGAACGCCAGCGCCCCCAGCACGGCCCGGGGGATGGTGCGGGCCGGGTCCCGGACCTCCTCGCCCATCGTGGCCACGCGGGCGTAGCCGGCGAAGGCGAAGAAGAGGGTGCCCGCCGCCGGCAGCACACCCCAGGCGGTGCCGTCCCACACCGCGGCCGTCGCCCCGGAGGACCCGCCCCATCCGGTCCCGCCCGCCGCGGGCCCGGTGCCCGCGAACAGCAGGACCACCAGGGCCAGCAGGACCACGAGCACCGGGGCGACCAGCAGTTTCGTCAGCCGGGCGGTGCGGGTGACCCCGCCCAGGTTCACCGCCGTGAGACCGAGGACGGCGGCCACGGCGAGCAGCCGTGCCCCGGCGTCGTCGGCCCCCGTGAGCTCCGCGGCGTAGAGGCCGAAGGTCAGCGCCATCGCCGCCGCGGACGCGGTCTTGCCGGTCACGAAGCCCCAGCCGGCCACGAACCCGGGCCACGGTCCCAGCTGCCGGTTCGCGTAGACGTAGGTGCCGCCGGACGCGGGGTGGACGGCGGCCAGCTGGGCGGTGGAGGTCGCGTTGCACCACGCGACCACCGCGGCCAGCAGCAGGGCGAGCGGCAGCCACGGGCCGGCGAACGCCGCGGCCGGGGCGAAGGCCACGAACACCCCCGCCCCGACCATGGAGCCCACGCCGATCACGGTCGCGTCGAGGGCGCCCAGGCGGCGGGCGAGGGCCGGGTGGCCGGGGGAGGTGGTCATGGGCGTCCTGTCGTCGTCCCGGTGCCGGAGGACCGGGCTGTAAACTCGTCTCTCGGAACGAGAGTAGGGGCACCGGGGAAACACCGGGTCAACGCGCGAGACGCGCGGCCCCGTCCGCACCTCCCGAACAACGAAGGGTTTTTCAGTGCTGCGCACCCACAACCTCGGCGCCCTGCGCGCCGAGCACATCGGAGAGACCGTCACGCTGGCCGGCTGGGTCGGCCGGCGCCGCGACCACGGAGGGGTGGCCTTCCTGGACCTGCGCGACGCCTCCGGGATCGCCCAGATCGTGGTGCGCGACGAGGCGGACTTCCACCACCTGCGCAACGAGTTCGTCCTGCAGGTCTCCGGCACCGTGGAGCGCCGCCCCGAGGGCAACGAGAACCCGGCGCTGGCCACCGGCGAGGTCGAGGTGATGGCCGAGACCGTGACCGTGCTCAACACCGCCGCCGCGCTGCCCTTCCAGATCGACGAGCACGTGGAGGTCGGCGAGGACGCCCGGCTGCGGCACCGCTACCTGGACCTGCGCCGACCCGAGCCGGCCCGCATCATGCGCCTGCGCTCCGACGCCAACCGGGTGGCCCGCGAGATGCTGCACGAGGACGGGTTCACCGAGGTGGAGACGCCCACGCTGACCCGCTCCACCCCCGAGGGCGCCCGCGACTTCGTGGTCCCGGCCCGCCTGGCCCCGGGCTCCTGGTACGCCTTGCCGCAGTCCCCGCAGCTGTTCAAGCAGCTGCTGCAGGTCGGCGGGATCGAGAAGTACTACCAGATCGCCCGCTGCTACCGGGACGAGGACTTCCGCGCCGACCGCCAGCCAGAGTTCACCCAGCTCGACATCGAGGCCTCCTTCGTGGAGCAGGACGACGTCATCGCCCTCGGCGAGCGCATCGTGGCCGCCCTGTGGAAGCTCATCGACGTGGAGATCCCCACCCCCATCCGCCGGATGACCTACGCGGAGGCCATGGCCAAGTACGGCTCCGACAAGCCGGACCTGCGCTTCGGCCTCGAGCTCACCGAGCTGACCGAGTACTTCCAGGACACCACCTTCCGCGTGTTCAAGGCCCCGTACGTGGGCGCCGTGGTCATGCCGGGCGGGGCCTCCCAGCCCCGCCGCACCCTGGATGCCTGGCAGGAGTGGGCCAAGCAGCGCGGCGCCAAGGGCCTGGCCTACGTGCTCGTCGGCGAGGACGGCGCCCTGACCGGGCCGGTGGCCAAGAACATCACCGAGGCCGAGCGCGAGGGCCTCGCCGCCGCGACCGGCGCGCAGCCCGGGGACTGCATCTTCTTCGCCGCCGGCGAGAAGAAGTCCTCCCGCGCGCTGCTCGGCGCGGCCCGCGTGGAGATCGGCCACCGCACCGGGCTGATCGACGAGGACGCGTGGGCGTTCGTGTGGATCGTGGACGCGCCCCTGTTCGAGTCCGCGGCCGAGGCCGTCGAGTCCGGCGACGTCGCCGTGGGCGCCGGCCAGTGGACCGCCGTCCACCACGCGTTCACCTCGCCCAAGCCCGAGTTCCTGGACACCTTCGACCAGGACCCCGAGCACGCGCTGGCCTACGCCTACGACATCGTGTGCAACGGCAACGAGATCGGCGGCGGCTCCATCCGCATCCACCAGCAGGACGTGCAGCGGCGGGTCTTCGAGGTCATGGGCATCGGCCGGAAGGAGGCCGACGAGAAGTTCGGGTTCCTGCTCGAGGGCTTCAAGTACGGCGCGCCCCCGCACGGCGGCATCGCCTTCGGCTGGGACCGCGTGGTCGCCCTGCTCGCCGGCACCGACTCCATCCGCGAGGTCATCGCGTTCCCGAAGACCGGCAACGGCTTCGACCCGCTGACCGCCGCGCCGGCGCCGATCACCCCCCAGCAGCGCAAGGAGGCCGGGGTGGACGCCAAGCCCGAGGCCCGGACCGGGGCCGCGTCCGGCACCGAGGCCGACGCCGAGGCGCAGTCCGGGGACCGGGGGAAGAAGCCGGTCGACGCCTGATCCGTCAGCGGTACCCCGCGAGGGCCGGGTCCGGGTCGTGCACGACGACGACGACGGGCCCGGCCCTCGCGCGTGCCCGCGCCCAGCCGGGCAGCTCCGGCCGGGCGAGGTCAGTCGAGCAGGCTCTCCAGGTGCGGGGTGCGCTCGTGGGCGCCCGGCAGCGGCTCGCGGCCGCGGCCCAGGAGGAACCACAGCGGGACCACGAGCAGCGCCAGCAGCAGGCCCACCCACACCCACGAGGCGGTCAGCGCGTACTCCGCGCCCGTCAGCACGAGGGCGACGGCCATGAGCGCGGCGCCCACCGCGCCGAGCGCCCGCGCGCCGGCGGTCCGGCCGAGCTTGGCGACCGCCGCGCAGGCCAGACCGTAGTAGAGGGCCACGAGCACCGAGATGATGCCGATCGAGTCGTCGAACAGGGGGCCGGAGAACGCCATCCAGGCGGCGGCCACCACGGCGGTGGACCACGTGGCGAAGGACAGCGACAGGAAGCGGCGCGGCAGGTGCCCGCCGCGGGCCATGGACATCAGGCCGCGGGAGGTGGGGATCATCGTGGTGCCGATGGACGCCCCCGCCGAGACCGCCACGAGCGCGGCCAGCATCGGGGAGGCCACCGAGGACCCCGGGGCGTAGGCCCAGCCGATGGCGGCGTAGGCGGTCGCGACCACGCCCAGCGCGATCCACGCGGAGACCCGCGGGGCCCGCTGGGTGGTGGACTCCTCGGTGAGCGAGAACGTGGAGTCCCACCCCCAGTACAGGAACAGGGCCAGCAGCAGGGCGGCCGCCACGTCCCCGGCCGAGACCCCGGCGCCGGTCGCGAGCTCCGCGGCGCCGTAGAAGCCGGTCCACTCCCCGTCCCCGGCGCCCGTGCCCGGCGGGAGGGCCGGCGCGGTGCGCACGGCCCACACCAGCACGCCCACCCCGATCAGCTGCAGGACGGCCAGGGCCCACTGCACGGCGGCCGAGATCCTGATCCCCGTCGAGGACACCGCCGCGAAGGCCGCCATGAGCAGGGCGGCCACGGCGGTGGTGGTCCAGGGCCCGGCCTCGATCCCGAGGGCGAACAGGGCGGAGTCGGCCGTGACCCAGGCCAGGGAGGCGAGCACGAGGGTCGCCGAGAGCCACAGCCCCCAGCCGCCCAGGAACCCGGTGAACGCGCCGTAGGCCTCCCGCGCCCACCGGTAGACCGTGCCCTGGTCCTCGTAGAGCGCGTCCAGACGGGCGAAGCAGATCGAGACGACCACCATGGGGAGCACGGCGCCGACCAGCACCACGGGGGTCCAGGCGCCGACCAGGGCGTGGATCAGCCCGACGGTGACCACGGCCGAGTACAGCGGGGCGATCGAGGTGGACCCGATGACCGCGGAGGTCGTGGTGGAGATCGACCGGGGGAGGAGGTGGGCGGTCACAGCTGACCCTTCTTGTCGATGACGTTGGGCACGAACCGGCAGTAGTAGTCGGTCAGCGGGCCGTCGGACTCGCGGATCCCGATGCCGGCCGCGCCCGCCTCGCCCACCACCCACGAGCCGATCACGGGGTGGTTGGGGGCGCCGTCGGAGCCGGGGAAGTTCCGGATGGGCGTGTAGGCCTGCCACACGTCCAGCGGGGAGGGATGGGGGTGCTCCGAGCGGATCCGCACGTCGCGGGCGTGCATCTCGATGCCGTCCCCCTCGCGGCCGAACACGGGCTTGCGCACCCACTCCTGCAGGTCGCCGGGCCCGTCCGGGTGGGCGGCCAGCAGGTTCTCGTGCCCGGGGAAGCACCGCCACAGGGCCACGAGCAGCAGCTTGTTGGACTGGAACATCTTCCACGCCGGCTCGTACCAGTGGTGCATCAGGGTGGGGTCGTCGAGCACGAACGCGCCGGGCCCGTCGTCGACCATGTGCTCCCACGGGTGCAGGGCGAAGATCTCCTCGATCGGGCCCACCACCACGGGGTCGTCCACGTCCCCGGTCGCGTGCACCCAGCCGCGGGACCGGGTGTCGTAGCGGACGTCCTCGACCGGCAGCAGGACGGCCCGGTAGCCGGCCTCGACGGCGGTGTTCGCGATGACGGCGGCGTTGGCGGCGTCCTCCCCGGACTCCTCCTCCCGGGTGTAGGCCACGTGCAGGGTCTTCGTGGCCGAGAACGGCAGCCGCTGCCGCCACCGGTCCACGAGCATGGGCCACAGGCCGTTGAGCTGGTCGAACTCCGGGTGGTCCTCGCCCAGGCCAGGGAACAGCGCCTCCATGCGGCTCCACTGGCAGATCGCCCCCTCGACGAGACCGGTGGGGGTGTCGCCGTTGAGCTCGAGCATCTTCGGCGGGCCCGTCCCGTCCCAGGCCAGGTCGAAACGGCCGTAGATCGAGGGCTCCCGCAGCCGGAGGGAGTGCTGGGCCAGCTCGAAGGCCGCCTCCGACAGGCCCAGGGTGCCCAGCGCGCCGGTGGCCAGGTACCGGGCGGCCTCGGCGCACATCCGGTGCAGCTCGTCCGTGACGGACTCCAGCTCGTCCACCTCGTCGGGGGAGAAGACGTAGGCGGCGGTCTCGTTCCAGTACGAGAAGCGCCGGCCGTCGGGCCGCTCGGTGAGGGCGTAGGTGAGCCCCTCGTCGCGGATGGTGCGCTCCCAGCCCGGGCGCGGCGCCAGGCCGTCGATGCGCCGCATCAGGAGCCCCAGCCGCTCTTCGAGCCGCCGAAGCCGCGCGAGACGCCGCTCTTGCCCACGGCCGTCCCGTCGCGGGGCAGGCCGCGGGCCACGGTGGCCGACGCCGGCGGGCGTCCGGTGGTGTAGCCCGCCGAGCGCGGCACGGGCGTGCCGACCGCCGGGACGGTCGCCGCGCGCGCGGAGCTCATGAGCACCCACATGGGGAAGAAGCCGCCCACCCGTGGCCCGCGGTCGTCGTCGCACTCGTCGTCGTCCACCCGGACGGGCTCGGCGCCGCCCTCCCCGTCCGGGTCCTGGACGCAGATCTGGGCGTAGTCGGAGTCCACCTCCTGCACGTCCTGGGCCTCCTGGCCGCAGCCGGTCAGGGCGATCGTCAGGGCGCCGATCGAGGCGGCGGCCATGGTCCGAGAGGAGGGGCGGGGCGGCATGCTGGGCCTTCCGGGACGGGAGCGGGACAGGGACTGCGCAGGACAGCGGCGGATCGGGACAGCGGCGGAACAGGGACAGCGGTGGAACAGGAGGGAGGTGCAGGGGTCGGGTCACAGGTGCACGGGCCGGGCCGGGGCGGCCCGCACGGGCGCGCACCGGCGCGGCCGCGCGGGTTCCCTCCGAGCGTACGGCGTTCCGGCCCCGTCCGGGCCCCGCGGGGGCCGGCCCGTGTCCCGCGCCGCGGTCGCCGCCGGCTCCCGGGCCCGGCCGGGGAATGTGCGGGCGCAACCGGGAGCAACATCGGTCCCGCCGCCGTACCCCCGCAGTATGCTTCGGTCACCTCCGGGGCCGTGTCCCGCCCGACCGGTCGGACCCGCCCGGCCCGCAGCCTTCAGGGGAGCCCATGAGCCGTGATCCCGCCGCCGCCCGCACCGCCCTCCTCGACGCCGGGGCCTGGTTCGCCGACCTCGTCGAGGAGCTCCGGCCGCACCACTGGACGCGTCCGGGCCTGGGCGCCTGGGACGTCCGGGCGCTGGTGGGGCACACCCACCGCGCGCTCGTCACGCTCGGCACCTATCTCACGGTTCCTGCCGAGGACGAGACCTGCACCGCCGTGGCCCAGTACTACGCGCTCTCCGCAGCGACCACCGACCCCGGTGAGGTCGCGGCCCGGGGCGTCGCCGCCGGCCGCGAGCTCGGCCGGCACCCGGCGGCCGCCGTCCGGGCGTCGCTGGAGCGGGCCCGGGACGCCCTGGCGCAGGTGCCGCTCGACGAGGACCCCCTGATCCGCACCGTGGTGGGCGGCACCCGGCTGCGCGCCTACGTGCCCACCCGCACGTTCGAGCTCGCGGTCCACGGCCTGGACGTGGCGCACGCCTGCGGGCTGGACCGGAGGCCCCCGGAGCACGTCCTGGCCGACGCCGGGCAGACGGTGCTGGAGGTCGCCGCCCAGGGCGGGCACCTGCCCGGGGTCCTGCTGGCGCTCACGGGCCGGCGGCCGCTGCCGCCGGGATTCTCCGTCCTGGGCTGAACCGGCCCGGCCGACGGCGCTGCGAGCACCCGAGGTCCGGTGGCACGAGGTCCGGTCGTGGCGTCCCGGTGCGAAGGATCGGGGTCCCGGTCCCCGGGTCAGAGCACCGTGCCGGCGGCGGCACCGTAGCCCAGCCCGATGAGCACCCCGACGAGCGCCCCGACGGCCGTCTGCGCCGGGGTGTGGTCCCCGGTGCGCACCCGCGAGACGGCGACCGCAACCGGCACCGGCGCCGCGGCCAGCGCCGCCCACGGGCTGAGGAGGACGCCGAGCCCCACGGCCCAGCACGCCGCCATCGCCACGTGGGCGGAGACCTTCCACCAGAGCGTCACGACCAGCAGCACCAGGATGCCCAGCAGCACGAACGCCGTGGTCACCGGCACGACCACCGGGGCGTCCAGCGCGAGCTCCGCGGCCACCACGAGTGCCGTCAGCAGCCCGGTGGCGGCGTAGACCGGTAGCCGCTGGGCCCGGGCGCGCACGAAGTGCCCGTCCACGCGCCCGCGCCGGGCCAGCACCCGCAGCACGAGCATCGGCAGCGACGCCACGACCACCGCCGTCCCCAGGCCCCACAGGGCCCCGGACCACCCGGCCCCCGACCAGCCGGCGAGCACCAGCAGGGACAGCACCAGCGGGGCGGGTGCGAACACCTCGGCCACCAGGGTGCTCGGTCGGGACGTGCTGGACGCGGCTGCCATGGGACGAGGCTATCGGGGGTCCCGGGCCCGCCCGCGCCTGTGGTGGACTGGGGCCCATGCGCATCGTTCTGCAGAGGGTGGCCCGGGCCGCCGTGACCGTCGGCGGAGAGGTCGTGGGGGCGATCGAGGAGCCGGGCCTCGTGGCCCTCGTGGGCGTGACCCACGACGACGACGCCGCGACCGCCGCGAAGCTCGCCGAGAAGTCCTGGACGCTGCGGCTGCTGGCGGGGGAGCGGTCCTGCGCCGATCTCGGCGCCCCCGTGCTCGCCGTCAGCCAGTTCACCCTCTACGGCGACGCCCGCCGGGGCCGGCGCCCCTCGTGGTCGGCGGCTGCGCCCGGTCCCGTCTCGGAGCCGGTGTTCGAGGCCTACGTGCAGGCGCTGCGGGAGCTCGGCGCCCGGGTGGCGACCGGCCGCTTCGGGGCCGCGATGTAGGTGGAGCTCGTCAACGACGGCCCGTTCACCCTGGTCCTGGACAGCGCCGAGCTGGAGCGGCCCCGCCGGGGCTGAGGCGGGACCGGCCGGCGGACCCCGGGTCAGGCCTCAGATCGCCGTGCGGGGGGCTGCCTCCTCGGTGCCCGTCTCCTTCCGTGCCTTGCGCTCCCGGGCGCGGTCGAGCAGTGTGATGACGGGCCCTGCGGTGACCCCGTGCAGCACGATCGAGGCGATGATCACCAGCCCCACGATGCGCCACAGGGCCTGGTCCTCCGCGGCGAACTCCCCCTCGGACAGGGCGTAGCCGAGGTAGTAGATCGAGCCGATGCCGCGCACGCCGAAGAAGGCGAGCACGCCGCGCTCCCACGGGCCCGTCCGGCCGCCGATCAGGCTGATCCACCCGGCGAGGGGGCGCACCAGCAGCAGGAAGGCCGCGGCGACGAGGACCTCCCGCCAGGTGAGCCCCGCGAGCAGTCCCCGGGCCACGGCACCGCCCAGGAGCACGAGCACCACCACGGTGAGCAGCCGCTCGAGCTGCTCGATGTAGCTGTGCAGCACGCCGTGGGCACCGTGCACCCGCTCGCCCGCCCGGATGGTCACCGCGCACACGAACACGGCCACGAAGCCGTAGCCCTCGACCATCTCGGCCAGACCGTAGGTGAGGAAGGTGGCCGCGAGGGCCACGAACCCCTCGGTCTGCGCCGCCCCGCGGACGCTGTCGAGCCGGGACCGGAAGAAGAGCCGCCGCAGGAGCAGGCCCACCAGGACGCCGAACAGGCAGCCGACGGCGATCCGCCAGACCACGTCCACGGAGAGGAAGTGCGGCAGCCACGCACCGGGCGCGGTGCCCACGACGCTCAGGGCGATGGCGAGGTAGACGAAGGGGAAGGCCAGGCCGTCGTTGAGCCCCGCCTCGGAGGTGAGCCCGAAGCGGACCTCGTCCTCGCCCTCGAGGTCCTCCTGGGACTCCGAGGGCTCCCCGACCTGCACCTCGGAGGCCAGGACCGGGTCCGTGGGCGCGAGTGCCGCGGCCACGAGCACGGCGCCGGCCGCGCTCAGTCCCAGCACCCACCACCCCAGCAGGGCCGCCCCCAGCAGGCTCAGGGGCATGGCGATCCCCAGCAGCCGCCAGGTCGTCGCCCACCGCCGGAACCCCAGTGGGCGGTCCAGGGCCAGTCCGGCGCCCATCAGCGAGACGATCACGCAGATCTCGCTCAGGTGCACGGTGACGTCGCCGTGGGCCACCGGGTCCGGGTCGGGCAGGGTGTCGGCCAGCGAGAAGATCACCGCCCCGGCGCCCAGGAACACCATGGGCATCGACACGGGGGCCCGCACGAGCAGGCGGGGCAGGAGGGCGGCCGCGAACACGGCCAGCCCGGCGGCGGCGAAGAGCAGACTCGGGGCCTCGAACACCGGTACCTCATTCCTGGAACGGCCGGGCGGGGTCCCCGGTGGACCCCGCGCCGTGCTGGTCGTCGTCATGGCCGTCGTCGTGGCCGCCGCCGAGCGGAGAGCGCCCGCCGGTGGCACCGACGTGATCAGCATGCTGATCGTACGCCCATCGACCCCCCCACGGACAGGCCACGGCGGGCGCAGCCGCTAGCCTGAGGGGGTGACCGGCTCCCTCTTCGACGACCTCGACGCCCCCGATCCCGGCTCCGGCGCCCCCGGGGACGAGGAGGACCGCGGCGCCCGCCCCGCCGGCCGGGCACGGCGGTCCCGCTCCCGGGCACCCCTCGCGGTGCGGATGCGCCCGCGCCGCCTCGGCGAGATCGTGGGCCAGCAGCACCTGCTCAAGCCCGGCTCCCCGCTGCAGGTGCTGGCGGGGGCGGACCGCGGACCGGCGGGACCGTCGTCGATCATCCTGTGGGGACCCCCGGGCACGGGCAAGACCACCCTGGCCCACGTGATCGCCCGGGGCGTGTCTCGGAAGTTCGTGGAGCTCTCCGCGATCACCGCCGGCGTCAAGGACGTGCGGAGGGTGATGGACGAGGCGCTCACGGACCGGGACCTGCACGGGCGCACCACGGTGCTGTTCCTCGACGAGATCCACCGCTTCACCAAGGCCCAGCAGGACGCGCTGCTGCCGGGGGTGGAGAACCAGTGGGTGGTGCTGGTGGCGGCCACCACGGAGAACCCGTCCTTCTCGGTGATCTCGCCGCTGCTCTCGCGCTCGCTGCTGCTCACGCTGCAGCCCCTGGAACGCGCCGACATCGGGGCGCTGCTGGACCGCGCCGTCGTCGACCCCCGGGGCCTCAACGGCGAGGTGGCGCTCTCCCCGGAGGCGCGCGAGCACCTCCTGGACCTGTGCGGCGGGGACGCCCGCAAGGCCCTGACCTCCCTCGAGGCCGCCGCCGGGGTCGCGTTCTCGGAGCAGCCGGTGCCCCACGGCGAGGACCACCAGGACGACGCGGACGACGCCGAGGACGACGACGGGGCTCTCGGGCGGCCGGTCCCGGTGGTCACCCGGGAGCACGCCGAGGAGGCCCTCGACCGGGCGGCGGTGCGCTACGACAAGAACGGCGACCAGCACTACGACGTGGTCAGCGCGTTCATCAAGTCGATCCGCGGCTCGGACGTGGACGCCGCGATGCACTACCTCGCCCGGATGATCGAGGCGGGGGAGGACCCGCGGTTCATCGCCCGCCGGCTCATCATCTCCGCCTCCGAGGACATCGGCACCGCCGACCCGACCGCCCTGCAGACCGCGGTGGCGGCCGCCGACGCCGTCCAGCTCATCGGCATGCCCGAGGGGCGGATCCCGCTGGCCCAGGCCGTGGCGCACCTGGCGACCGCCCCGAAGTCCAACGCCGCCTACACCGCGATCAACGAGGCGATCGCCGACGTCCGCGCGGGCCGGGCCGGTCCCGTCCCGCTCCACCTGCGCGACGCCCACTACCCCGGGGCGGGCCAGCTCGGCCACGGCCGGGGCTACGTCTACTCCCACGACGAGGCCAACGGCGTGGCCGTCCAGCAGTACCCGCCCGACGAGCTCGTCGGCACCGACTACTACCGGCCCACCGAGCACGGCCGCGAGCGGGAGATCGCCCACCGGCTCGAGATCCTGCGGGGCATCGTCCGGGGCCGGTGACCGCCGTGCTCAGCGGCCGAACAGGTGCCGCACCACCGACGAGGCCGTGCGCTCGTCGATCAGCAGGTCCGTGACCACCCCCGCCCGCAGGGCGCCCACCACGCCCGGCACCTTGTGGTCCCCCGCCACCACGCACAGCCGGCGCGGGATCCGCCGCAGCTCCATGGGCGTCGGCCCGCTCGCCCGCCGGTTGTAGTCGATGTCGGCGTAGGTCCCGTCCTCCCGCAGGAAGACCGTGCACACGTCGCCGACCACGCGGTGCGCGGACAGCTCCCGGAGCGCGTCCTCCGGCAGGTAGCCGCTGCTGTACACCTGGGAGATCATCGGCCCGCGGAAGGCCCCCACGCTGAACACCGCCAGGTCCGCCGCGTTGCGCACCGCCAGCACCCGGCGCACCGAGGACTCCTGCCACATCAGCCGCCGCGTCTCCTCCTGGTCGAAGAACGCCGGGGTGGGGAAGGGCAGCAGGGCGGCCCCGAAGGCCGCCGACATCTGCCCGAGCAGGGCCGAGGACTGCGCCGCCCCCGTGGAGCGGGCACTGACCGCCCCGTTCATCTGCACCACGACGGCGTCCCGCGTGGCCTTCGGCTGCAGGTGGCTCCCGATCGCCGAGGTCGTGATGCCCCAGGCGACCGCCAGGGTCATCCCGTCCCCGAACCAGTCGCCCAGCAGCCCCGCCGCGGCCCGGGCCACGGACTCCAGCCGCTGCGGCTCCGTGGCCGTGCGCGGCGTGCCCGCCACGTGCACCGTTACCCCGAAGGCCTCCCGCAGCCGGCGGGACAGGTCGTGTCCCGCGTCCGGGGGAGCGGCGAGGCTGATGCGCACGATGCCCCGCTCCCGGGCGGCCTGCAGCATCCGCGAGACCGTGGGGCGGGACACGCCGAAGCGGTCCGCCACCGCCTCCATCGTCATGCCCTGCACGTAGTACAGCTCCGCCGCGTGGTGGAGCTCGGCATCACCGTGCATGTTGCCCTCCATGTCCTGCACGTCCGTTCATTTGCTTTGAGCATAGGTGCAATCCGCGACAGAGTGTGATGCAGAGCACGTTACCGGCCCGAAACCCACCCTCCCGAGGAGTTCCCCACCATGGCCCACCCAGCACTCTCCAGCACCGAACGGGACCGGGCGCTCGCCGAGTTATCCGGCGGCCCCGAGCTCGACGTCCTCGTGGTCGGCGGAGGCATCACCGGGGCCGGCATCGCCCTCGACGCCGTCACCCGGGGCCTGCGCACCGGCATCGTCGAGGCCCAGGACTGGGCCGGCGGCACCTCCCAGTGGTCCTCCAAGCTCGTCCACGGCGGACTGCGCTACCTCCAGCAGCTCGACTTCAAGCTGGTCTCCGAGGCCCTGCGGGAGCGCGAGCTGCTGCTGGACTTCCTCGCCCCCCACCTCGTCAAGCCCGTGCCCTTCCTCTACCCGCTGACCCACCGCTTCTGGGAGCGGCCCTACGTCACCGCCGGGATCGGCCTCTACGACGCCCTGGCCCACCTCGGCGCCAAGGTCGCGACCCTGCCCTACCAGCGGCACTACGGCTTCAAGGGCGTCCAGCGGGTCTTCCCCGACGTGAAGCCCGGCTCCATGGTCGGCGCCGTCCAGTACTGGGACGGCCAGGTCGACGACGCCCGCCTCGTCGTGACCATCGTGCGGACCGCCGTGCGCTACGGCGCGCTCGCCGCCAACCGGACCAGGGCGGTCGCCTTCCCGACGGACGAGACCGGTCGCGTCGTGGGGGCCACCGTCCAGGACCTCGAGACGGGGGCGGAGCACACGGTCCGGGCGAAGACGGTCATCGCCGCCACCGGGGTGTGGACCGAGCAGACGCAGGACCTGGCGCACGCCGAGGGCGGGCTGAAGGTGCTGGCCTCCAAGGGCATCCACATCATCGTGCCCCGCGATCGGATCCGCGGCGAGAAGGGGCTCATCCTGCAGACCGAGAAGTCCGTGCTGTTCATCATCCCGTGGGCGCGGTACTGGATCATCGGCACCACCGACACCCCCTACCACCAGGACCTGGTGAACCCGGTGGCCACGGCCGAGGACATCGACTACGTCATCGACCACGCCAACGTGGTCCTGGACCGGCCGCTCACCCGCGAGGACGTCATCGGCACGTACGCCGGGCTGCGTCCGCTGCTGCAGCCGGGGACGAAGAAGGGCGGCGGGGACGCGCAGTCCACGAAGATCTCCCGGGAGCACACCGTGACCGAGGTGGCCCCCGGGCTGATCACGATCGCCGGCGGCAAGCTCACCACCTATCGGGTGATGGCCGAGGACGCCGTGGACCTCGCCCTGGGCGAGGAGCGGGCCAAGGCCGTGCCCTCGGTCACGGACCGCACGCCGCTGCTGGGCGCCGAGGGCTACCTCGCGCTGAGCCGCCAGGCCGGCACCCTGGGCGCCCGGTACGACTGGAACGAGGAGCGGGTGAAGCACCTGCTCGGCCGCTACGGGTCGGCGATCACCGAGATCGCCGAGCTCGTGGAGGACCGCCCCGACCTGGGCCGCCCGCTGGAGGGCGCCCCGGCCTACCTGAGGGCGGAGATCGTGCACGCGTGCACCCACGAGGGTGCGCTGCACCTCGAGGACCTCTACGACACCCGCACCCGGCTCACCTGGGAGCAGGCCCGCCACGGCCTCGACGCGGTCGAGGAGGTCGCGGACCTCGCGGCCGAGGCCCTCGGCTGGGACGAGCAGCGGCGCGGGGCCGAGGTCGAGGCCTACCGGCTCCGCTGCGCGGCGGAGGACGCGGCCGCCGGGACCTCCGACGACACCGCGGCGGCCGCCGCACGGGCCGCCGCCCCCGACGTCCTGGAGCTCGTGCGCCCCTCCGACGCCTGAGCGCCTCCCGGTCCCCGTCCCGCCGAACCTCCACCGACCCCCCCACCGACCCACCCCCCACCGGCCGTCCCCGACGGACGGCCGGTCCGTCCAGTCCGCACCACCTGAGGAGTCGCAGTGCTGTCGATGTCGAACGTTGTGGTCCAGGCCGTCGCGCCTACCGTGCCCATCTCCCTGTCCACCGTCTTCTGGTCCGAGGTCGCGGGCACCGCGATGCTGATCCTGCTCGGCGCCGGCGTGGTCGCCAACGCCGTGCTGCCGAGGACCAAGGGACTCGGCGGCGGGTTCCTGATGATCAACTTCGGGTGGGGCCTGGCGGTGTTCGCCGGTGTCTACGTCGCCTGGCAGTCGGGCGCGCACATCAACCCCGCCGTGACCGTGGGCCTGTGGGCCAGCGGCGCCGAGGAGTACGCCCCCGGTGTGGCGGTCGGCCTCGTCAGCACGCTCGTCTACTTCGCCGGAGAGCTGGTGGGTGCCTTCCTGGGCGCCGTGCTCGCCTTCCTCGCCTACAAGAAGCACTTCGACGAGGACGTCGACGCGGAGACCAAGCTCGCCGTGTTCTCCACCGGCCCCGCCGTGCGCTCCTACGGCTGGAACGTGGTCACCGAGGTGATCGGCACGTTCGTCCTCGTCATCGTGATCCTGCTCTTCGGCAACACGCCCTCGGAGATCGGGCCGCTGGCCGTGGCGCTGCTCGTGGTCGGCATCGGCGCGAGCCTCGGCGGGCCCACGGGCTACGCCATCAACCCCGCCCGTGACCTCGGTCCGCGCATCGCCCACGCCGTCCTGCCCATCCGCGGGAAGGGCTCCAGCGACTGGGCCTACGCCTGGGTCCCGGTCGTGGGCCCGCTCATCGGCGCCGTGCTCGCCGGCGGCTTCTTCCAGCTGTACGCCAACGTTCCCGCCTGACGCCCGCACCACCACCGACCGACCCGTCCACGACACCACCACGAAGTGAGGTACCACCCATGAGCACCGACACCAAGTACGTCATGGCCATCGACCAGGGCACCACCAGCACCCGGGCGATCATCTTCGACCACGGGGGCTCGATCGTCAGCACCGGGCAGCTCGAGCACGAGCAGATCTTCCCGCGCGCGGGCTGGGTGGAGCACGACGCGATGGAGATCTGGCGCAACGTCCGCAAGGTCGTCGCGGACGCCGAGGCCTCCGCCGAGATCAACGCCCGGGACCTGGCCGCCGTGGGCATCACCAACCAGCGCGAGACCACCGTGGTCTGGGACCGCACCACCGGAGAGCCCGTCTACAACGCCATCGTCTGGCAGGACACCCGCACCCAGAAGATCGCCGAGGAGCTCGGCGGGGAGGCCGGCCCGGACCGGTACAAGGACCGGGTGGGCCTGCCCCTGGCCAGCTACTTCTCGGGCCCGAAGGTCAAGTGGATCCTCGACAACGTGGACGGCGCCCGGGAGCGGGCCGAGCGCGGGGACCTGCTCATGGGCAACACCGACTCCTGGCTGGTGTGGAACATGACGGGCGGCGTGGACGGAGGGGTGCACGTCACCGACGTCACCAACGCCTCGCGCACCATGCTGATGAACCTGGCGACCCTCGACTGGAACGAGGAGATCTGCGCCGACATGGGCATCCCCACGTCGATGCTCCCCGAGATCCGCTCCTCCTCCGAGGTCTACGGCCGGGGCCGCACCCGCGGCTTCCTCAAGGACGTGCCGATCGCCGGCATCCTGGGCGACCAGCAGGCCGCGATGTTCGGGCAGGCGTGCTTCGAGAAGGGCATGGGGAAGAACACCTACGGCACGGGCAGCTTCGTGCTGATGAACGTGGGCACCGAGGTGGTGCACTCGGAGAACGGGCTGCTGAGCACCGTGTGCTACAAGATCGGCGACCAGGACGCCGTCTACGCCCTGGAGGGCTCCATCGCCGTGACCGGGTCCCTGGTGCAGTGGCTGCGCGACAACCTGGGCATCATCTCCTCCGCGCCGCAGGTCGAGTCCCTGGCCGCGTCGGTCGAGGACAACGGTGGCGCCTACTTCGTCCCGGCCTTCAGCGGCCTGTTCGCCCCGTACTGGCGCTCGGACGCCCGCGGCGCCCTGGTGGGCCTGACCCGCTACGTCAACAAGGGCCACATCGCCCGGGCCGCCCTGGAGGCCACGGCCTACCAGTCCCGCGAGGTGGTCGAGGCGATGAACGCCGACGCCGGGGTGGACATCACCGAGCTCAAGGTGGACGGCGGGATGACCGCCAACGAGCTGCTCATGCAGTTCCAGGCGGACCAGCTCGGGGTGCCCGTGATCCGCCCGGAGGTCACCGAGACCACGGCCCTCGGCGCCGCCTACGCCGCGGGCATCGCCGTCGGCTTCTGGTCCGGGACGGAGGAGGTCACCGCGAACTGGGCCGAGAACAAGCGCTGGGAGCCGCAGATGGAGGACGCCGAGCGCGGCCGGCTGTTCCGCAACTGGCAGAAGGCCGTCACCAAGACCTTCGACTGGGTGGACGAGGACGTCGACTGACCGCGTCCTCCCCGAGGGCTCGCCGCCGGAGCGCCGTCCGGGATTCCCGGGCGGCGCTCCGGCGCGCCGGGACCGGGGCGGGGGCCGGCCCGCACGGCGAGGGCGCGGGGCGCGCCACGCCCCCGCACACGCTATAGTGGGACGTCGGCCGGCAAGGCCCGTGCTCCCGCACGCCCGGCGCACCGCCTCAACCACGGTGCACGGCGCGCGGCCACGGCGCTTGCAGGACAGGAGGATTGCGGCTGATCCTCACCTCTCCGGCGGGACCGATCCCGTCCTCGGAGGCCGGACCGAACAGAACACGCTTCCCCCGCACCGGACTCCGGACGGGGGAGAGCACCGCATTGTGAAAGGTAAACGTGGCTAACAACACGCGTGCGCGCCGCCAGGTGCGCAAGTCCCGTGCCCTCGGGATCGCCCTGACCCCGAAGGCCGAGAAGTACTTCGAGCGCCGTCCCTACGGCCCCGGTGAGCACGGCCGTGCCCGCCGGAAGGCCGACTCGGACTACGCCGTCCGTCTGCGCGAGAAGCAGCGTCTCCGGGCGCAGTACAACATCCGCGAGAAGCAGATGCACATCGCCTACGTCGAGGCCAAGCGCCAGGAGGGTCAGACCGGTGAGAACCTGGTCGCCCTGCTGGAGTCCCGCCTGGACGCCCTGGTCCTGCGCTCCGGCTTCGCCCGGACCATGGCCCAGGCCCGCCAGATGGTCGTGCACCGCCACATCCTGGTGGACGGCGAGCGGGTGGACCGTCCCTCCTACCAGGTCAAGGAGGGTCAGCTGATCCACGTGCACGCCAAGTCGGAGAAGATGGTGCCCTTCCAGGTCGCCGCCGCCGGCGCGCACCAGGCCGTGCTGCCCGACACCCCGGGCTACCTCGACGTGCAGATCGAGAAGCTGCAGGCCAAGCTGGTGCGCAAGCCCAAGCGCGCCGAGGTCCCCGTGACCTGCGAGGAGCAGCTCGTGGTGGAGTACTACGCCCGCATGGCCTGATCCTGCGGGCTCCTGCCGCCGGGACACCCCGGCGGCAGGGCCTTCCCTGCGGAGAGCCCGCGGCGCCTGCGCCGCGGGCTCTCCCGTTCGGTACAGTTGATCCCCGGGCACCGCGCCGGTGCCCGTCCCCGCCCGCGCGGACGGTCCCGCCGCCCGGCACCCTCGACCCGACCAGCAAGGAGCGCGCCGCCCCATGACCGGTGGAGAAATCGCAGGACTGCTCGCCGCGGGGGTGTTCGCCGTGCTGGTGCTCCTGCTCGCGGTGCCGATCCTCAAGCTCGGCAAGGTCTTCGACGAGCTGCGGCTGACGATCCGCTCGCTCAACAACGAGACCGTCCCCCTCATCGACGAGGTCACCCGCACCGTCTCGACCACCAACTCGCAGCTCGAGAAGGTGGACGGCATCACGACCAACGTCTCCGACGCCTCCGCGAACGTCTCCGCGCTGTCCTCCCTGGTGGCCTCCACCGTGGGCCAGCCGCTGATCAAGGTCGCGGCGTTCTCCCACGGCGTGCGCCGGGCGTTCACGGGCGACACCGCCGCGGAGGGCTCCCACCGGGCCGACCGCTTCGGGACCGCCGACGAGCAGGGCCCCGGCACCCCGGGGGAGGACCGTTCATGAGCTTCTGGGGCCGGCTCGCCCTCGTGGCCGCCGGCGGCGTTCTCGGCGCCGCCGCCACCCGGTTCGCCCGCTCACCCGGCCAGGACCTCTCCGTGCCGGGCGCCCCCGGCGCCGCACGCACCCCCCGGGCCGGGGACTGGCGCTCCCGGCTCTACCGCTTCGCCGCCACCGTGCGCGCGGGCATGGACGAGCGCGAGGCCGAGCTGCGCGAGTCCTTCGGCGTCGCCACGCCCCGGCCGCCGGCCCCCCGCCTGGCTGCCCGTGACGCCGTCCCGCCGGTGCTCGACGGCACCGCCGCCCCCCGCGCGGACGGGACCGCGGCGGACCCCACCGACCCCTCGACCGACCGCGAAGGAAAGCACCGGTAATGCTGTCTCAGGAAATCACCAAGCGCTGGCTGGACTACTTCGAAGGCCAGGGCCACACCGTGGTGCCCTCCGCCTCCCTGATCTCCTCCCAGCCCGGTGCCATGTTCACGATCGCGGGCATGGTCCCGTTCATCCCGTACTTCCTCGGCCAGGAGACCGCCCCCTACCGGCGCGCCGCGTCCATCCAGAAGTGCATCCGCACCCTCGACATCGACGAGGTGGGCAAGACCGCCCGGCACGGCACGTTCTTCCAGATGGCCGGCAACTTCTCCTTCGGCGACTACTTCAAGGAGCGCGCCATCCCCATGGCGTGGGAGCTGCTCACCGGCCCGCTCGACAAGGGCGGCTTCGGGCTCGACCCCGAGCGGCTGTGGGTGACCGTCTACGAGGGCGACGAGGAGTCCTACACGCTCTGGAAGGACACGGTCGGCGTGCCCGCCGAGCGGATCCAGCGCATGGGACGGGACGAGAACTACTGGGACACCGGCCAGCCCGGCCCCGCGGGCCCCGACTCCGAGATCTTCTACGACCGCGGCCCCCGGTACGGCCAAGACGGCGGACCGGCGGTCGACGACGACCGCTACATCGAGATCTGGAACCTCGTCTTCATGCAGTACCAGCGCGGTGAGGGCTCGGGCAAGGACTACGAGATCCTGGGCGACCTGCCGGAGCAGAACATCGACACCGGCCTGGGCGTCGAGCGTCTGGCCATGCTGCTGCAGGGCGTCGAGAACTTCTACGAGACCGACCAGGTCCGCCCCGTCCTCGACGAGGCGGCCGAGCTCTCCGGGAGGCGCTACCACGGCTCCGAGAAGCCGGGGGAGGAGGGCTACGACGACGACGTGCGGATGCGCGTGGTCGCCGACCACGTCCGCTCCTCGCTGATGCTCATCGCGGACGGCGTGAGCCCGTCCAACGAGGGCCGCGGGTACATCCTGCGCCGCCTGCTGCGCCGCGCGATCCGTGCGATGCGCCTGATGGGTGTCACCGAGCCGTGCCTGCCCGTGCTGCTGCCCGCGTCCCGGGACGCCATGCGCGGCGTCTACCCCTACGTGGCCGAGGACTTCGAGCGGATCTCCCGGATCGCCTACGCCGAGGAGCGGGCGTTCCTGAAGACCATCGAGTCCGGGACCACCCGGCTCAACGAGGCCGTGGCCGGCGCCAGGCGGCAGGGTCAGGCGGTCTCCGGCGCGGAGGCCTTCGCCCTGCACGACACCTACGGCTTCCCCATCGACCTCACCCTCGAGATGGCCGCCGAGGCCGGGGTCGCCGTCGACGAGACGGCGTTCCGCGGTCTCATGGAGGAGCAGCGCCACCGCGCGCAGCAGGACGCCCGCGCCAAGAAGGGCGCCCACGCCGATCTCTCGGTGTTCCGCCGGCTCGTCGACGAGGGCGGCTCGGTGTTCACCGGCTACACCCGGCTGGGCCACGAGACCGTGCTGCGCGCCCTGCTGCAGGACGGCGTGACCGTCCCCGCCGCGCCCGCGGGGGCGCACGTCGAGGTCGTCCTCGACGAGACGCCGTTCTACGCGGAGGCCGGCGGCCAGGCCGCCGACCGGGGCACCATCAGCGGCGACGGCTTCGTGCTCGAGGTCACCGACGTCCAGCAGCCCGTGAAGGGGCTGTCCGTGCACCAGGCGGTGGTGCGCGAGGGCGAGGCCCTCTCCGGGGCCACGGTGCTCGCCCAGGTGGACGTCGCCCGGCGGCGGGCCGCCGAGGCCGCCCACACCGGCACCCACATCGTCCACGCGGCCCTGCACGACATCCTCGGCCCCGAGGCCGTCCAGCGCGGCTCCTTCAACAAGGAGGGCTACCTGCGCTTCGACTTCGCGTGGGGCGAGGGGCTCGCGGAGGCCCAGCGCCAGGAGATCGAGGAGGTCTCCAACGCGGCGATCCACGCCAACCACGAGGTCGTGACGCAGGAGATGGCCCTCGACGAGGCCAAGGCCATGGGCGCCATGTCCCTGTTCGGCGAGAAGTACGGGGACCGGGTGCGCGTGGTCGAGCTGAACGGCCCGTGGTCGCGGGAGCTGTGCGGCGGCACGCACGTGGGCGGCACCGCCCAGATCGGCTCGCTCACCCTGCTCACCGAGCAGTCCGTGGGCTCGGGCAACCGCCGCGTGGAGGCGCTCGTGGGCCTGGACTCGTTCCGGCACCTCGCCGCCGAGCGGACCCTCGTGCACCAGCTCACCGGCATGCTCAAGGTGCAGTCCTCCGCGGAGCTCCCCGAGCGCCTGGCGGGCACCCTCGAGAAGCTGAAGTCGGCCGAGAAGGAGCTCGCGGTCCTGCGCCGGGAGAAGCTCCAGGCGCAGGCCGGCTCCCTGCTCGACGGGGTGCGCCAGGTCGGCGCGGTCAAAGTCCTGACCCACGACATGGGCGAGGTCTCCGGGGCCGACGACGTCCGCTCGCTCGCCCTCGACCTGCGCGGCCGGATGACGGCCGAGCCGTTCGTCGTCGCCGTCACGGGCACGGCCAAGGGCCGTCCCCTGGTCCTCGTGGCCACCACCGAGGGCGCCCGCGAGGCCGGGGTGCAGGCCGGCCGGCTCGTGCGCACCGCGGCCAAGGTCCTCGGCGGCGGCGGCGGCGGCAAGGACGACATCGCCCAGGGCGGCGGGCAGGACCCCGCGCAGACCGGGGCCGCCCTGGACGCCGTGCTGGCCGACATCGCCCGGGCGACGGGCGGCGCCGCCGCGTGAGCGACGCCTACGCCCGAGGACGGCGGATGGGGGTCGACGTCGGCCTCGTCCGCGTCGGGGTCGCCCTGTGCGACCCCGACGGCATCCTCGCCACGCCGCTCACCACGCTGCGGCGCGACCCCCGGAAGGGCTTCGACGTGAAGCTGCTGGCCGGGCTGGTCCAGGAGCACAACGTCGTCGCCGTCTACGTCGGCCTGCCCCGCAGCCTCGACGGCGGGGAGAACGCCTCGACCGCGATGGCGAGGGACTACGCGGAGGCCCTCGTGCGGCGGCTGCGCGTGAAGGGCCGCGACGTGCCGGTGCGGCTGGTCGACGAGCGCCTCAGCACGGTGGACGCCCACCGGGCGCTGCTGGAGGCCGGGGTCTCCCGCCGCGACCACATGGACAAGGTCGACCAGGTGGCCGCGACCACCATCCTGCAGAGCGCCCTGGACCGGGCCGAGGCGACCGGCGCGGAGCCCGGCGCGCCGGTGGACCCGCCGGTTCCCGCCGCCCCGGTCCCCGCCGTCCCGCATAATGGGAGTGACCACGACGGGCAGGGTCCCGCCGTGGCGCACCGCGGGGAGTCGTCCGCCGGAGCCGGGAACGCGGCCGAGGACACCGCCGAGGACACCGCCGGAGCGCCCGACCGGGCGCGGACGGCACCGTTGACGACCACCGATCCGGACGGAGAGCATTCGTGAGCGACGACCCGTACGACCAGTCGGCGCCCCGCCGAGCCGAGGCGCCCCGCGAGTCGTCCGGCGGCGGTCTGGGCAGCCTGCTGGACTCCCCGTCGTCGCGGGAGCCCTCCACGGGCCTGCGCGGCGTCTTCGAGCACGAGGAGCTCACCCCCGAGCAGGTCCAGCGGCGCCGGCGCCGCGGCCGGGTGTCCCTGACCACGGCCATCGCCCTGTTCCTGCTCGCCGCGCTGATCACCGTGTCCGTGCTCGCCTCCACCTTCGGGTGGTTCGAGATCCGCGACTACCGCGGCGACGGCAAGGACCCCGTGACCTTCTCCGTGGCCGAGGGCGCCACCACCGGTCAGGTCGCCGTCGCCCTCGAGGCGCAGGGGATCGTGGCGGACGCCGAGACATTCATCGAGACGTACCAGGAGGACCACGCCGAGCAGTTCATCCAGCCGGGCGAGTACGAGCTGCGCACGGAGATGAGCTCGGAGGCCGCCGTGGGCGCCCTCATGGAGGAGGACGAGGCCAGCCACTACGCGGCGGTCAACCGGACCCTGCGCATGTCCGACGTGTTCGGGGTCCTCAGCGAGTCCACCGGCATCCCCGTCTCCGAGTTCGAGGCCTATCGGGAGGACACGGCGACATTCGGCATCCCGGACCGCTTCCCGACCCTCGAGGGCTGGCTGCACCCGGGCGAGTACCGGTTCCCGCTGGACGCCACCGCGGAGCAGATCCTGCGGACCATGGTGGACAGCACCCGGGCGACCCTCGACGAGAACGGCATCACCGACGAGGACGAGATCTTCGAAGTGCTCACCATCGGCTCGATCATCGAGTTCGAGGTCCAGCCCGAGCACTACGACGTGGTGGCCGGCGCGATCGAGAACCGCCTCAAGAACCCCGAGGGCGAGACCTCCGGGTTCATCCAGTCCGACGCGTCCGTGACCTACGGCCTCGACCGCAAGAGCTACGACTTCTCGGAGGAGGAGCGCCGCGACGAGTCCAACCGGTACAACACGTTCGCCAACCCGGGACTGCCGGTGGGCCCGATCGGCTCCCCGGGCGACGCCGCCATCGTGGCGGCCGCCGACCCGCAGGACAACGACTACTACTTCTGGGTGACCGTGGACCTCGAGACGGGCGAGACGAAGTTCGCCGAGACCTACGCCGAGCACCTGGGGTACGTGGAGGAGTACAACCAGTGGTGCAGCGAGAACGAGGGCCGGTGCGGGTGAGCCCTGCCCGTGCCGCCGTGGTGGGCCACCCCATCGGCCACTCGAGGTCCCCGGACCTGCACCGCGCCGCGTACGCGGTGCTGGGCGAGGACGTGCACTACGACGCCCACGACCTGGTCGAGGAGCAGCTCCCGCCGTTCGTCGACGCCCGCCGCGGCGACCCCGCCTGGCGCGGGCTGTCGGTGACGATGCCCCTCAAGTCGGTCGCCGCCGCCTGCGCCGACGAGCTGACGGCCCTCGGGGACGCGGTCGGCGCGGTCAACACCCTGCTCTTCCGCCCGGACGGGACGGTGCTGGGCCACAACACCGACGTCACCGGCATCGTGGGCGCCGTGCTCGCGGCCGGCGCGGTGCCGGACGTGCCCCGGGCCGCCGTGCTCGGCGGGGGCGGCACGGCCACGGCCGCCGTCGCCGCCGCGCAGCGGCTCGGAGCCGCCTCCGTGGACGTCTTCGTGCGCTCCGCCCCCCGCGCCGGGCGCGCCGTCGAGGCGGGGCGCCGGCTCGGGATCCCCGTGCGCCTGCGGGCGTGGGACGAGGCGCCGGGCCTCCTGGCCGGATACGACGTGGTCGTCTCGACCCTCCCGCCGCACGGTGCCGACGAGCTGGCGGCGCAGCTGGAGGCCGGCGCCCCGGCGACCGCGGGCGTCCTCCTGGACGCCGCCTACGACCCGTGGCCGTCGGCGATCGCCGGGGCCTGGTCCCGGGCCGGGGGAGCGGTGGCCCCCGGACTCGATATGCTGATCTTCCAGGCGGTGGACCAGATCCGCCTGTTCACCGGCCGCGACCCGGGCACGACCCTGCCCCGCGAGCAGGACGTGGTCGCAGCGATGTGCACGGCCGTGGGGCGGCCCATCCTCGCCGCCCCGTCCCTGCCCCGCACCTGAGACCTGTCGGCGGCCGCGCCCTCCGGGGCCCTGCCGCCGCGACCCCGAACGGAAAGAGTTGTTATGTTGCGTTGGCTCACGGCCGGCGAGTCACACGGCGAGGCGCTCGTCGGGATCATCGAGGGCGTCCCGGCGGGGGTGAGCCTGACCAGCCAGGACGTCCGCGACGCCCTGGCCCGCCGCCGGCTCGGCTACGGGCGCGGCGCGCGGATGAAGTTCGAGCAGGACCAGGTGCGCCTGCTCGGCGGCGTCCGCCACGGCGTGACCCAGGGCGGGCCGGTGGCGATCGAGATCGCCAACACCGAGTGGCCCAAGTGGCGCGAGGTGATGTCCGCCGACCCCGTGGACCCGGAGGTGCTCGCGGGCCGCGCCCGCAACGCCCCCCTGACGCGCCCCCGCCCCGGCCACGCCGATCTCACCGGCATGCAGAAGTACGGCTTCGACGAGGCCCGGCCCGTGCTCGAGCGGGCCAGCGCCCGGGAGACCGCCACGCGCGTGGCCCTCGGGGCCGTCGCCGCGAAGATCCTCGAGGCCGTGGGCGTGCACCTCGTCTCCCACACGACCGCCGTGGGCGCCGTCAGCGCCCCGGTGGACGCCCCGCGGCCACTGCCCTCCGACGTCCCCGGCCTCGACGCCGACCCCCTGCGCTGCTTCGACCCCGCCACGGCGGAGACCATGGTGGCGGCGGTGGACGCCGCCCACAAGGACGGGGAGACCCTCGGCGGCGTCGTCGAGGTCCTCGCCTACGGGCTGCCGCCGGGGCTCGGCTCCTACGTGCACTGGGACCGCCGGCTGGACTCCCGCCTGGCCGGGGCCCTGATGGGCATCCAGGCCATCAAGGGCGTCGAGGTCGGGGACGGCTTCCTGACCGCCGGCCGGCCCGGCTCGGAGGCCCACGACGAGATCTCCCGCGGCGCCGACGGCGTCGTGCGCCGCGTGAGCAACCGGGCCGGCGGTATCGAGGGCGGCATGTCCATCGGGGACGTCCTGCGGGTGCGCGCGGCCATGAAGCCGATCGCCACCGTGCCGAAGGCCCTGCGCACCGTCGACGTCGCCACCGGCGAGGCCGCCCGCGCCCACCACCAGCGCTCGGACGTCTGCGCCGTGCCCGCCGCCGGTGTGGTCGCCGAGGCGATGGTGGCCCTCGTGCTGGCCGACGCCGTGACGGAGAAGTTCGGCGGGGACTCGATCGCCGAGACCGCCCGCAACAAGGACGCCTACCTCGCCTCGATCCCGGAGTCCCTGCACTCCGCCGGCGAGCTCGGGGCGTTCGAGGACGACGTCGCCGCGGCGCGTGACGACCACATGGGCGACCCCCTCGTGGCGCCCGCCGAGAGCGGGGAGGGCCAGGCGTGAACGCGCAGTTCCCCGCCCCGGCCGACGCCGCCGCGGCCCCGCAGCGTCCCGTGGTGCTGATCGGGCCCATGGCCGCCGGCAAGTCCTTCCTGGCCCTGCACATGTCCAAGTTCTACGGCTACGACTTCGTGGACGCCGACCAGGTCATCGTCTCCCGCTACGGGGTGATCTCGAAGATCTTCGCGGAGCACGGCGAGAAGTACTTCCGCGACCTCGAGGCGGACACCGTCGCCGAGATCCTCCGGGACCCCGACCACGCCAACGCGATCTTCTCCGTGGGCGGCGGCGCCCCCATGACCCCGTCCACCCGGGAGCTGCTGCGCCACGAGCTCGTCGCCTACCTCGAGGTGGACACCGAGACCGTGCTGCCCCGGATCAGCGGCAACCGGACCCGGCCCATGCTCCAGCCGGACCCGGAGCGGCGCTGGCAGGAGCTCTACGACTCCCGGCGCGCCTGCTACGAGGAGCTCGCCGACATCACCCTCGACGGCCGGGGCAACCGGCCCGTCGCCGAGATCGGCGCCGACCTCGAGGCGGAGCTCACCCGCCTGCGCTCCCAGCGGAGCGCCGGCGGCACCACCGACAGCACCCAGGAGGTCCAGGCATGAGCGAGTCCGCTCCCCGCACCGTCACGACCATTCCCGTCACCGGGGACCGCCCGGCCGAGAACTACGACGTCCTCGTGGGCCACGGGCTGCTCGGGGAGGTCCCGCGCGTGCTCGGCGACCGGGTCCAGCGCGTGCTCGTCATCCACCCGCGGGCGCTGCGCAGCACCGGCGACGTCGTCATGGAGGAGCTGCGCGGCCAGGGCTACCAGGCGTTCACCGCCGAGATCCCGGACGCCGAGGAGGGCAAGCACGTCCAGGTGGCGTCCTTCTGCTGGCAGGTCCTCGGGCAGAACGACTTCACCCGCTCCGACGCGGTCGTCTCCGTGGGCGGGGGAGCGGTCTCCGACCTCGCGGGTTTCGTGGCCGCCACCTGGCTGCGCGGCGTGCGCGTGGTGCACGTGCCCACCACCCTGCTCGGCATGGTCGACGCCGCCGTGGGCGGCAAGACCGGGATCAACACGGCCGAGGGCAAGAACCTCGTCGGCGCCTTCCACCCGCCCGCGGCCGTCCTGTGCGACCTCGACACGCTGCGGACGCTGCCCGAGAACGAGCTGCTCACCGGCATGGCGGAGGTCGTCAAGTGCGGCTTCATCGCCGACGAGCGGATCCTCGAGCTCATCGAGGCCCACCCGGGGGCGGTACGCGACTCGCAGTCCGAGGTGGTGCGCGAGCTCGTGGAGCGCAGCATCCGGGTCAAGGCCGAGATCGTCTCCGGCGACCTGCGCGAGGCCGGCCGCCGTGAGGTCCTCAACTACGGGCACACCCTCGGCCACGCGATCGAGCACAACGAGCGCTACCAGTGGCGCCACGGCGCCGCGGTCTCCGTGGGGATGGTCTTCGCCGCGGAGCTCGCCCGCACCGCCGGGAACCTGGCCGACGACGTCGTCGAGCGCCACCGCAGCGTCCTCGCCTCCCTCGGGCTGCCGACCACGTACCGGTGGGACCAGTGGCCGCGGCTGCTGGAGGTCATGAAGCGGGACAAGAAGACCCGCGGGAACCTGCTGCGCTTCATCGTCCTCGACGCCGTCGGCCGGCCCCGCGTGCTCGAGGTCCCCGACCCCGCGATCCTCTTCGCCACCTACCAGGAGATCGCCGAGGGCGCGCCCAGCTAGACTGGTCCGCGGCCCGGGACGACACCCCCCGACCGCGCCGACCTGCCGACTTCGCAGACAACCAGAGAGAGAACCTGTGGCTACCACCAACGACATCAAGAACGGCACCGTCCTGAAGCTGGAGGGCAACCTCTGGAACGTCATCGAGTTCCAGCACGTCAAGCCGGGCAAGGGCGGGGCGTTCGTGCGCACCAAGATGCGCAACATCACCTCCGGGAAGGTCGTCGACAAGACCTTCAACGCCGGCGCCAAGATCGAGACCGCC
This sequence comes from Kocuria arenosa, assembly GCF_042879215.1. Classification (NCBI taxonomy): domain Bacteria; kingdom Bacillati; phylum Actinomycetota; class Actinomycetes; order Micrococcales; family Micrococcaceae; genus Kocuria; species Kocuria arenosa. Next base: position 200,646 of record NZ_JBHZTA010000002.1, read on the forward strand.
ACGGTGGACCGCAGCGAGTACCAGTACCTGTACCAGGACGGCGCCGACTACGTCTTCATGGACAACAAGACCTACGACCAGATCACCGTCCCCGGCGAGGTCGTGGGCGACGCCGCCAACTTCATGCTCGAGAACCTCAACGCGACCATCGCGCTGCACGACGGCGCCCCGCTCTACATCGAGCTGCCCGCGTCCGTGGTCCTCGAGATCACCTACACCGAGCCGGGCCTGCAGGGCGACCGCTCCACCGGCGGCACCAAGCCCGCCACCGTGGAGACCGGCTACCAGATCCAGGTGCCGCTCTTCCTCGAGCAGGGCACCAAGGTCAAGGTCGACACCCGCACGGGTGACTACCTGGGCCGCGTCAACGAGTGAGCGCCCGGGGCAAGGCGCGCCGGCGCGCCGTGGAGATCCTCTTCGAGGCCGAGCAGCGCTCCGAGGACGCCCGCGAGGTCATGGAGCGGCGCCGGGTGCACAGCGACTCGCTCGTCTCCCCGTACGCCGAGGAGCTCGTGCTCGGGGTCACGATGCGCCGCGGTGAGCTCGACGAGTACCTCGAGACGTACTCCCAGGGCTGGACCCTCGAGCGGATGCCGGCGGTGGACCGCAACGTGCTGCGCGTGGGTGCCTGGGAGCTGCTGTTCAACGACGACGTCCCGGACGGGGTCGCCGTGGCCGAGGCCGTGAACCTCGCCAAAGAGCTCGCGGGGGACGACTCCCCGCGCTTCGTCAACGGCCTGCTGGGCCGGCTGCAGCAGATGAAGCCGACCCTGCTGGGCTGAGCCGCCCGCCCGGCGCGCTACGATCTCCGGGACCAGACCCGTCCGTTCCCGGGAGGTCCGCATGACAGCTCCCGCACTGCGCCTGCAGGGCGTCTCGAAGCACTACGGGTCCGTGCGCGCCGTCGACCGCGTCAGCCTCGAGGTGCGCCCGGGGGAGCTCTACGCGCTGCTGGGGCTCAACGGCGCCGGGAAGACCACGGTCATGCGGACGGTCCTCGGCATGGTCCGGCCCTCGGCCGGCGCCGTCACAATCCTCGGCCGCGGGCCCGGCGACCGGTCGGTCCGGGCGGAGGTCGGCTACCTCGTGGAGGCCGCCTCCGCCTATCCGGAGCTGACCGTGCGCGAGAACCTGGAGGTCGCCCGCCGGCTGCGCCGGCTGCGGTCGCCGACCGCCGTGCAGGACGCCGTGGAGGTCTTCGGGCTGCGCGAGCACGCCGACCGCCGCGCCCGCGTCCTGTCCCAGGGCAACCTGCAGCGCCTGGCGCTGGCCCGTGCCATGCTGCACCGCCCGTCCCTGCTGGTCCTGGACGAACCGGTCAACGGCCTGGACCCGGCCGGCGTCGTCGAGGTCCGCACCCTGCTCGAGCGACTCGCCCGCGAGCACGGCACCGCCGTGCTCCTCTCCAGCCACATCCTCGGCGAGGTCGCCCGCGTCGCCACCCGGATCGGCGTCCTGCACCGGGGCGGACTGCTCGACGAGTTCGCCACCGCCGCCCTGCCCGGACGGGTCCGCCGCCATCTGGAGCTCAGCACCCGCGACGACGCCCGGGCGGTGCGGGTCCTGGCCGCGGCCGGCTTCGCCGCGCGCCGCGGACCCCGCACGGTCCTGCTCGAGGACCTCCGGGCCACGGACCGGCCCGACGACGTGTCCGCCGCCCTCGTCCACGGCGGCGTGCCGCCCACCGGTCTCGCGGTGGTCCGCGAGGACCTCGAGGCCTACTTCCTGCGCCTGGTCGGCGCGCGGCCACCGCAGGAGCGCCCCGGTGCCCGGTGACCTGGTGGCCGCCGTCCGGGCGGAGGCGCTGAAGCTGCGCCGCTCCCGCGTGCCGTGGGCCACCGCCGGGGCCATCGCCCTCGCCGGTGCGGTCGGGGCGTTCTTCATGTTCGTGCTGCAGGACGTCGACCGGGCCCGGACACTGGGACTGCTCGGCGCCAAGGCCCAGCTCACCGGCGGCACCGCGGACTGGCCGGGGTACTTCTCCCTCACCGCGCAGACCGTCGCGGTGGGCGGGCTGATCATCTTCGGCACCGCCGCGATCTGGCTCTTCGGCCGGGAGTTCTCCGACCGGACCGCGACCGACCTGCTGGCCCTGCCCACCTCCCGCACCGCCGTGGTCCTGGCCAAGCTGCTGCTGCTGCTCGTCTGGTGCGCCGCGCTCACCGTGCTCCTCGTCGCGCTCGTGCTCGTCCTGGGCGCGGCGCTCGGGCTGCCCGGGTGGTCGGCCGGCGCCGCCCTGCGCGGCGCGGGCGGCGTCCTCGGCACCGGGCTGCTCACGGCGGGCCTGGCCGCGTCCTACGGGCTGGCCGCGAGCGTGGGCCGCGGCTACCTGCCCGCCGTGGCGGTCCTGTTCCTCACCGTCCTCGTGGCCCAGGTGCTCGCCGCCGTCGGGCACGGCGCCTGGTTCCCCTGGGCCGTGCCCGCCCTGCTCGCCGGGACCGCCGGCCCGGACGCCCAGGAGGCCGGACGGGCCGGGATCCCGGGCGTCGTGCTCGTCGCCCTCGGCTCGGCCGCGGCCACCGCCGCCTGGTGGGAGCGGGCCGACCACAGCGCCTGACCCGGCCGGGGTCGCCGGTCGAGACGGAGGTCACTTCCGACCCGGGGCGGGAGGGCCGCTGTGCTAGTTTGGGGCGAGCAAGCAACCTTTAAGTCCGTCCTGTGAGGCGGGGAAGGAGGCGGCACCCATGACTGACGACACCACCACGGCCGGTCCCTCGACGGGACCCGCGGCCGCGCGCGTCATCCTCTCGGCAGCCGACATCGACCGCGCGCTGACGCGCATCGCCCACGAGATCCTCGAGGCCAACAAGGGCAGCTCGGACCTCGTCCTGCTCGGCATCCCGCGCCGCGGCTATCCGCTGGCCCAGCGGATAGCCGCCAAGATCGCCGCGACCGACTCCGGCTTCGACGCCGCCGCGAGCCTCGGCCAGCTCGACGTCACCATGTTCCGCGACGACCTGCGCAAGAACCCCGCCCGCGCCCCGCAGCCGACCCGCATCCCCGTGCAGGGCATCGACGGGCGCACCGTGGTCCTCGTCGACGACGTGCTGTACTCGGGGCGCACCGTGCGCGCCGCCCTCGACGCCCTCGTGGACGTCGGTCGCCCCCGCGTGGTCCGCCTCGCCGTCCTCGTCGACCGCGGCCACCGGGAGCTGCCCATCCGCGCCGACCACGTGGGCAAGAACCTGCCCACGTCCTCCCAGGAGAAGGTCCGGGTCCGCCTGGCCGAGACCGACCCCGAGCCGCGCGCGGAAGAGAACGCCGACTGCGTGGTCATCGAGACCACCGCGCCCGGAGCCGGCGCATGAGGCACCTGCTGTCCACGAAGGACCTCTCCTACGACGCCGCCCTGACGGTCCTGGACACCGCGGACCAGATGGCCGCCGTGGGCCAGCGATCCGTCAAGAAGCTCCCCGCCCTGCGGGGCCGCACCGTGGTCAACCTCTTCTTCGAGGACTCGACCCGCACCCGCATCTCCTTCGAGACGGCCGCCAAGCGCCTGTCCGCGGACGTCCTGAACTTCTCCGCCAAGGGCTCCTCGGTCTCCAAGGGCGAGTCCCTCAAGGACACCGCACAGACCCTCGCCGCGATGAGCGCCGACGCCGTGGTGATCCGGCACTCGGCCTCCGGCTCCCCGCAGCAGCTCGCCGAGTCCGACTGGATCGACGCCGCCGTGGTCAACGCCGGCGACGGCACCCACGAGCACCCCACCCAGGCCCTGCTCGACGCCATGACCCTGCGCCAGCACCGCGCCCGCACCGAGGGCCGGGAGAGCACCCGCGGGCTCGACCTCGAGGGCCTGCACGTGGTGATCGTCGGCGACGTCCTGCACTCCCGGGTGGCCCGCTCCGACCTGTGGCTGTTCACCACCCTGGGCGCCCGGGTCACGTTCGTGGCCCCGCCCACACTGCTGCCCGTCGGCATCGCGGACTGGCCGTGCCGGGTGGTCTTCTCCCTCGACGAGGCGCTCGACCCCGCCCCGGACGCCGTGATGATGCTGCGCGTGCAGCGGGAGCGGATGCACGCCGCGTTCTTCCCGACCGCCCAGGAGTACGCCCGGGAGTGGGGGCTGACCCCGGAGCGGGTCGCCGCCCTCGACGCCGCCGGGGCGAGCACCGCGATCATGCACCCGGGACCCATGAACCGCGGCCTGGAGATCTCCTCGGCCGCCGCGGACTCCCCGCGCTCCACGGTCCTGGACCAGGTGCGCAACGGCGTCTCCGTGCGGATGTCGGTGCTCTACCTGCTGCTGTCCGGCGACGACCTCGACCCCACCTCCACCCCGCATCCCCAGGAGCGCTGAACCCACGTGACCTCGTACCTCATCCAGGGCGCCCAGCTGCTCGGCGAGCAGACCGCCGACATCCTCGTCGAGGAGGGCGTCATCCGGCGCATCGGCCCCGACCTCGCCGCGGCCGCGGGCAACGCCCAGGTCGTGGACGCCGCCGGGCTCGTGGCCCTGCCCGGGCTCGTGGACATCCACACCCACCTGCGCGAGCCGGGCCGCGAGGACGCCGAGACGGTCGAGACCGGCACCCGGGCGGCCGCGCTCGGCGGCTACACCGCGGTCTTCGCGATGGCCAACTCGGATCCCGTGGCGGACACGGCCGGTGTCGTGGAGCAGGTCCACGAGCTGGGCCGCTCCGCGGGCTGGGTCGAGGTCCGTCCCGTGGGTGCCGTGACCGTGGGCCTGAAGGGGGAGCGGCTGTCCGAGATCATGGCGATGGCCGAGTCCCGCGCCGGGGTGCGGATGTTCTCCGACGACGGCATGTGCGTGCACGACCCCGTGCTCATGCGCCGGGCGCTGGAGTACGTCAAGGGCTTCGACGGCGTCGTGGCCCAGCACGCCCAGGAGCCCCGGCTGACGGAGGGCGCCCAGATGAACGAGGGCTCCGTGTCCGCCGAGCTCGGGCTGACGGGCTGGCCCGCCGTCGCGGAGGAGGCCATCATCGCCCGCGACGTGCTGCTGGCCGAGCACGTCGGCTCCCGCGTGCACATCTGCCACCTCTCCACCAGGGGCTCCGTGGACATCGTCCGCTGGGCCAAGCAGCGCGGCATCGACGTCACCGCCGAGGCCACCCCGCACCACCTGCTGCTCACCGACGAGCGGGTCCGCAGCTTCGACCCGGTGTTCAAGGTCAACCCGCCGCTGCGCACGGACGAGGACGTGCACGCCCTGCGCGAGGCCGTGGCCGACGGCACCATCGACGTGATCGGCACCGACCACGCCCCGCACCCGGCCGAGGACAAGGAGTGCGAGTGGTCCTGCGCGGCCAACGGGATGACCGGGCTCGAGACCGCGCTGTCCGTGGTCCAGCTGAGCCTCGTCGACACCGGCCTCCTCACCTGGCGCGACGTCGCCCGGATCACCTCGGCGACCCCTGCCCGGATCGGGCGCCTCGCCGGCCAGGGCCGGCCGCTCGAGGAGGGCGAGCCCGCGAACATCACCCTGTGGGACCCGGCCGCGACCACCGTGGTGGACCCCGCCGGGCACGCGTCCAAGGGCCGCAACAGCCCCTACCGCGGCATGGAGCTGCCCGGTGCGGTCCGCGCCACCTTCTTCCGCGGCCACCCCACCGTCCTCGACGGGGCGCTCAGCACCCCCGTCCCGACCTCTGCCGCCTGACCGCGCCGACCCCTTCCACCGCCCGGAGGCCCCCGTCCCATGGACCAGCTCACCACCGTGCTCGTCACGGTCCTCATCCTCGCCGTGCTCTTCGCCCTGCTCCGCCGAGGCTGGACCACGCGCGTGCGGCGCCAGGCCGGGATCGCCGCGCCGGCCGCGCCGCCCGCGGGGATCGAGGAGCGCGAGCCGCGGCTCGTCGTGCCGGGCATGTACGTGAGCACCACGGAGACCGGCGCCCCCCTCGAGCGGATCGCCGCACACGGGCTCGGCGTCCGCGCCCGCGCGACGGTCCTGGTCCTCGACGACGGCGTGCTGATCGACCGGCAGGGCGCCCCGGCCCTGTTCGTGCCCGCCGCGGACGTCGTGGCCGTGGGCACCAGCTCCGGCATGGTCGGCAAGTTCGTGGAGAAGGACGGGCTCGCCGTGCTCACCTGGAAGCTGGGCTCCACCGTGGTGGACACCGGCTTCCGCACCCAGCGGGCCGAGGACAAGCAGCGCCTCCTCGCCGCCGTGGAGGCGATCGCCCCAGCACCGCACTCCTGACCCCCGGCGGCGCCCCGCCGCCGCCCGCCTTCCCGACCCACAGACCCGAACGTGAGGACGACCTTGAGCTCGATCACCACTGACCCCGCCGTGCTCGTGCTGGAGGACGGCCGCGTCTTCCGCGGCCGCGCCTACGGCGCGCTCGGCACCGCCCTCGGCGAAGCCGTGTTCTCCACCGGCATGACCGGCTACCAGGAGACCATCACCGACCCGTCCTACGCCGGCCAGCTCGTCGTGCAGACCGCCCCGCACATCGGCAACACCGGCGTCAACGCCGCCGACGCCGAGTCCCGGCGGATTTGGGTGTCCGGCTACGTCGTGCGCGACGCCGCCCGCCGCCCGTCCAACTGGCGCTCCGAGGGGTCCCTCGACGAGCAGCTGGCCGCGCAGGGCGTCGTCGGCATCCAGGACGTCGACACCCGGGCCGTCACCCGCCACCTGCGGGACCGCGGCGCGATGCGCGGCGGGATCTTCTCCGGGGACGCCGCGCTGCGCCCCGACGCCGAGCTCGTGGCCGAGGTCGGCGCCGCCGAGCGGATGGAGGGGCGCCGGCTCGCCGAGACGGTCTCCGTGCCGGAGGCCTACGTCGTCGAGCCCGCCGAGCACGGCTGGACCGGCGAGGTGCTGCACGAGCTCGTGGCGGTCGATCTCGGCATCAAGTCGATGACGCCCCACCGCTTCGCCGAGCGCGGGGTGCGCGTGCACGTGGTGCCCGCCGACACCGGATTCGAGCAGATCCGCGCCCTGGCCCCGCGCGGGGTGTTCTTCTCCAACGGCCCCGGCGACCCCGCGACCGCCGAGCGGCAGGTCGAGACGCTGCGGGAGGTGCTGCGTGCCGGCATCCCGTTCTTCGGCATCTGCTTCGGCAACCAGCTGCTGGGCCGGGCCCTGGGCTTCGGCACCTACAAGCTCGTCTTCGGCCACCGGGGGATCAACCAGCCGGTGCTCGACCGCAGGACCGGGCGCGTGGAGATCACCGCCCACAACCACGGCTTCGCCGTCGACGCGCCCCTGGACGGCCCGGTCGAGGCGCCCCTGGACGAGTTCGGTCGCGTCGAGGTCAGCCACGTGTGCCTCAACGACGACGTGGTGGAGGGCCTCAACTGCCTCGACCTGCCCGCGTTCTCGGTGCAGTACCACCCGGAGGCCGCCGCCGGCCCGCACGACGCCTCCTACCTCTTCGGCCGGTTCATCGAGCTGATGGACAGCCACCGGGACGGCCGCGCCGACCCGACCATCGACAACGCCGTCCCCGGCGGCGCCCAGGGCGCGCAGGACGCACAGGAAGAAGGGCAGAACTGACATGCCGCGCAGGACAGATCTCACCAGCGTTCTGGTCATCGGCTCCGGGCCGATCGTCATCGGACAGGCCGCGGAATTCGACTACTCGGGCACGCAGGCCCTCCGGGTGCTCCAGGAGGAGGGCCTGCGGGTCATCCTCGTGAACTCCAACCCGGCGACCATCATGACCGACCCCGAGTTCGCCGACGCGACCTACGTGGAGCCCATCACCCCCGAGGTGGTGGAGAAGATCATCGCCAAGGAGCGGCCCGACGCCCTGCTGCCGACCCTGGGCGGGCAGACCGCGCTCAACACGGCGATCGCCCTCGACGCCAACGGCGTGCTCGAGAAGTACGGGGTCGAGCTGATCGGCGCCAACGTCGAGGCCATCAACCTCGGCGAGGACCGCGAGAAGTTCAAGGGCGTGGTGGAGCGCTGCGGCGCCGAGTCCGCCCGGTCCGTCGTCGTGCACTCCATGCCGGAGGCCCTGGCCGCCGCCGAGGAGCTCGGCTACCCCATGGTGGTGCGCCCGTCCTTCACGATGGGCGGCCTCGGCTCGGGCATGGCCTACGACGAGGAGGACCTGCACCGCATCGCCGGCGCCGGCATCCAGTACAGCCCCACCTCCGAGGTGCTCCTCGAGGAGTCCATCCTCGGCTGGAAGGAGTACGAGCTGGAGATGATGCGCGACAAGCACGACAACGTCGTGGTCGTGTGCTCCATCGAGAACTTCGACCCCGTGGGCGTGCACACCGGGGACTCGATCACCGTGGCCCCGGCCATGACGCTGACCGACCGCGAGTACCAGAACCTGCGGGACATCGCGATCGCCGTGATCCGCGAGGTCGGCGTCGACACCGGCGGGTGCAACATCCAGTTCGCGATCGAGCCGGACACCGGCCGCGTCGTCGTCATCGAGATGAACCCGCGCGTCTCCCGCTCCTCGGCCCTCGCCTCGAAGGCCACCGGCTTCCCGATCGCCAAGATCGCCACGAAGCTGTCGCTGGGCTACACGCTCGACGAGATCCCCAACGACATCACCCGCAAGACCCCCGCCTCCTTCGAGCCGACGCTGGACTACGTCGTCGTGAAGATCCCGCGCTTCGCGTTCGAGAAGTTCCCGGCCGCGGACCCCACGCTCACCACCACCATGAAGTCGGTCGGCGAGGCCATGGCGATCGGGCGCAACTTCACCGAGGCGCTGCAGAAGGCCATGCGCTCCCTCGAGCAGAAGGGCTCCAGCTTCTCCTTCGCGCGCCCCGAGCTCGACGACGACGCGCTCGCGCGACTCGTCGACGCCACCCGCACGCCCACCACGGAGCGGATCCAGCAGGTCCAGCAGGCCCTGCTGGCCGGTGCGTCCGTGGAGCGGCTGTACGAGGCCACGGGCATCGACCCCTGGTTCCTCGACCAGCTGGTGCTGCTCAACGAGGTCGCGGACGTCGTGCGCCAGGACGCCGACCTCACGGTCCGCACCCTGCGCCTGGCCAAGCGGCACGGCTTCTCCGACGCGCAGATCGGCGAGCTCGCCCACCTGCCCGAGGACGTGGTCCGCGGCGTGCGCCACGCGCTGGGCCTCCGTCCCGTGTTCAAGACCGTCGACACCTGCGCGGCGGAGTTCGAGGCGTTCACCCCGTACCACTACTCCTCCTACGACGAGGAGAGCGAGGTCGGCCGGCACGAGCGCCCCTCGATCATGATCCTCGGCTCGGGCCCGAACCGGATCGGGCAGGGCATCGAGTTCGACTACTCGTGCGTGCACGCGTCCATGGTGCTGCGCGAGGCCGGGCACGAGACCGTCATGGTCAACTGCAACCCGGAGACCGTCTCCACCGACTACGACGTCTCCACGCGGCTGTACTTCGAGCCCCTGACCTTCGAGGACGTCATGGAGGTCGTCGAGGTCGAGCGGCGCACCGGCGGGCTGCTCGGCGTGTTCGTGCAGCTGGGCGGGCAGACCCCGCTCAAGCTCGCCGCCCAGCTCAAGGCCGCCGGCGTGCCGATCCTCGGCACCACCCCCGAGGCCATCGACCTCGCCGAGGACCGGGGGGAGTTCGCCCGCGTGCTCGCCGAGGCCGGTCTGCGCCAGCCGAAGAACGGCACGGCGTCCACCTTCCAGGACGCCAAGCGGATCGCGGACGACATCGGCTACCCGGTGCTCGTGCGCCCCTCGTACGTGCTCGGCGGCCGCGGCATGGAGATCGTCTACGACGAGCCGTCCCTGGCCCGCTACCTGCAGAACGCCACCGAGGTCTCCGCCTCCCGGCCCGCGCTGATCGACAAGTTCCTCGAGGACGCCATCGAGATCGACGTGGACGCCCTCTACGACGGGACGGACCTCTACGTGGGCGGGGTCATGGAGCACCTCGAGGAGGCCGGCATCCACTCCGGGGACTCCGCGTGCACCCTGCCCTCCATCACCCTCGGCCCGGACGTGGTCGAGCGCGTGCGCGAGGCGACCCTGGCCATCGCCCGGGGCGTGGGCGTGTGCGGGCTCATCAACATCCAGTTCGCCGTGGCCTCCGACATCCTCTACGTCATCGAGGCGAACCCGCGGGCCTCCCGCACCGTGCCGTTCGTCTCCAAGGCCACGGGCGTGCAGCTGGCCAAGGCCGCCGCCCTCATCGGAACCGGCACGACCATCGCCCGGCTGCGGGCCCAGGGCCACCTGCCCCAGCGGATCGACGGGTCCACGCTGCCCGCCTCGGCCCCCGTGGCCGTCAAGGAGGCCGTCCTGCCCTTCGCGCGGTTCCGCACCGCTGAGGGCGCCGTGGTCGACTCGCTGCTCGGCCCGGAGATGCGCTCCACCGGCGAGGTCATGGGCCTGGACAAGTACTTCGACACCGCCTTCGCCAAGGCCCAGGCCGCGGCGAACGTCTCCCTGCCCACGTCCGGGCGGATGTTCGTCTCGGTCGCCAACAAGGACAAGCGCTCCTCGATCGCCTACGTGCGGATGTTCCGCGACCTCGGCTTCGAGATCCTCGCCACCGGCGGCACCGCCGACGTCCTGCGCCGCAACGGCATCGAGTCCACCGTGGTCCGCAAGATCCGCGAGACGGCCCCCGGCGAGCGGACCATCGTGGACCTCATCGCCGACGGGGAGATCGACCTGATCTTCAACACCCCGGCCGGCGGCGCCGCCCGCGGCGACGGCTACGAGATCCGTGCCGCGGCCACCAGCGTGGGGGTGCCCCTGATGACCACGGTCTCCGTGCTGGGCGCCGCCCTGCAGGCCGTGACCGCGCTGCGCGCCTACTCGTGGGACGTGACGAGCCTGCAGGAGCACGAGCAGCGCCTCGAGGCCCTCCTGCGCGCCGACGAGCCCGAGGCCGTGCGTGCCTGAGGTCCCCGCCCCGGTGCCCCCCGTGCCCGGCCGCGCGCCCTTCGGCGCGCGGCTGGGCGCGGCGATGGACGAGCACGGGCCGCTGTGCGTGGGCATCGACCCGCACCCGGTCCTGCTGGACGCGTGGGGCCTGCCCCGCTCCGCGGAGGGCCTGCGCCGGTTCACACTGACGGTCCTGGAGGCGGCCGCCGGGCACGCCGCCGCGCTCAAGCCCCAGGTGGCGCTGTACGAGCCCTACGGCGCCGCCGGCTTCGCGGTGCTCGAGGAGCTGCTCGCGCAGTCCCGGTCGGCGGGCCTGCTGACGGTCGCCGACGCCAAGCGCGGCGACATCGGCTCCACCATGGAGGCCTACGCGGCCGCGTGGATGGGGGAGGGGTCCCCGCTCGCGGCGGACGCGGTGACGCTGAGCCCCTACCTCGGCTTCGAGTCGCTGCGCCCGGCCCTCGACCTGGCGGCCCGCACCGGCCGCGGCACGTTCGTGCTGGCGCTCACCTCCAACCCCGAGGGCCGCTCCGTCCAGCACGTCGGGGGCCGGGAGTCGGTGGCGGGCTCCGTGTGCGCCGCGGCGGCCGCCGAGAACACCCGGTTCTCCGCGGCCGCAGGCGCGTCCGCCGCCCGGGCCGGACTGGGCTCCTGCGGGCTCGTGGTGGGCGCCACGGTCGGCAACGCCCTGACCGAGCTCGGCATCGACCTGACGGGGGTGCGCGGCCCGCTGCTCGCCCCCGGCTACGGCGCGCAGGGCGCCCGCGCCGAGGAGCTCCCGGCCGTGTTCGGCGCCGCGGCCGGCCAGGTGCTCGCGGCCTCGAGCCGGGCGATCCTGCGCCGGGGGCCGGACGTGGCGGCGCTGCGGGAGGCCGTCCGCCGCTCCGCCGGGGAACTGGCGGACGCGCTGGGCTGAGCCCCGGGTGCGTCCGCGCGCACGCTCCCACCGGTGGTCCGGCGACGACACGCCTGGTCACGCCACGGTCGTGTCGCCCCGTGAAGCATCGATCTTCATGTAGTTTCTTTAGCAAACGGGCTGTCCGTCCTCTCGCGGGACGGGGGCTGCAGTCCGTGGCGACGAGGAGGAACCACATGGCACTGCGTCCGTTGACCGACGAGGAGCGAGCCGCCGCGAGGGAGAAGGCCACCCGGGCACGGACGGCGCGCGCCGACGTGAAGAAGGGGCTGCGCGAGCGCCGCATGACGGTCGCCGAGATCCTGGACCGGGCGGACCGGGACGAGGCCGTGAGCCGGCTGAAGGTCTCGGACCTGCTCGAGGCCACCCCCGGCATCGGGAAGGTCCGCTCCGCCGCCATCATGGACGAGATCGGCATCGCCCGCACCCGGCGGCTGCGCGGGCTCGGCGTGCACCAGCGCAAGGCGCTCATCGAGCACCTCGACCGCTGACGCCCGCGGGCGGGGCGCGAGGGGCCCGGGCACGATCCGCTAGATTGGAGGAAACACCCCAGTCCCAGGAGGATGCCCGTGAGCCCCGACGCGCCCCGCGCCGCGCGCCCGTCCCTGACCGTGCTCGCCGGACCCACCGCCGTGGGCAAGGGCACGGTCTCGACCTACGTCCGGGACCACTACCCGCAGGTGTGGCTGTCCGTGTCCGCGACCACCCGGGACCCCCGCCCCGGGGAGGTGGACGGCACCCACTACTTCTTCGTCTCCGACGAGGAGTTCGACGCCATGGCCCGCGACGGCCAGCTGCTCGAGTGGGCTGTGGTGCACAACTCGCACCGCTACGGCACGCTGCGCTCCACCGTGGAGCGGGCCCTCGAGCGCGGGCGCAGCGTGCTGCTCGAGATCGACCTGCAGGGCGCCCGCCAGATCCGCAACACCATGCCGGAGGCCAACTTCGTGTTCCTCGCCCCGCCCAGCTGGGACGAGATGGTCGCCCGGCTCGTCGGCCGGGGCACCGAGACGGCGGCCGAACAGCGGGTCCGGCTGGAAACCGCTAAACTGGAGCTCGCGGCCGAGCCGGAGTTCGACCACACCGTGATCAACGACCGGGTCGAGCGCGCCGCCGCAGAACTCGTGCAGCTCATGGGGGTCGACCCCGAGCAGGCATCCTGAGACCCGTCCACCCCGTCTGGAGCAATCGCTTGTCTACCCACACCGAAGGCATCATCAACCCGCCGATCGACGCCCTGCTGAAGAAATCCGACTCCAAGTACGGGCTCGTGATCTTCGGCGCCCGGCGGGCCCGGCAGATCAATGCCTACTACTCGCAGCTGCACGAGGGCCTGTTCGAGTACGTCGGTCCCCTCGTGGACACCCAGCTCAACGAGAAGCCGCTGTCGATCTCCTTCCGCGAGATCGACGAGGGTCTCATCGAGGGCCGCCCGGTCGAGCACGCCGGGTTCGCCGAGAACGGCCAGCTCACCACGGAGGCCGACCTCGCTGCCGACGTCTTCGGCGCCGACTTCTTCGCCCAGGGCACCGAGGAGAGCGCCGTGGACTTCTCCGCGGACGCCGCCTTCTCCGGCGGCACCTCGGTGGACTTCTCCTCCGGCGCCGAGACCCCGGTCGAGCCGCTGGGCGACCTGCCCGGCAGCGGCGCGGCCATCGCCGCCGACAACGCCTCCGACGGCGCGGGCGACGCCGCGGATGCCGCTCCGGAGGAGCCGGGGCGCGAGCCCGGGGACCTCCAGGACCTGTGAGCCGGCCGGCACCCCTGCCACGGGGCGCGTTGGCATGAGGATCGTCCTCGGCATCGGCGGGGGCATCGCCGCGTACAAGGCGGCGCTGCTCCTGCGCCTGTTCACCGAGAGCGGCCACACGGTGGTGCCCGTGCCCACCGAGGCCGCGCTGCGCTTCGTGGGCGCCCCCACCTGGGAGGCGCTCTCGGGCCAACGGGTCAGCACGGACGTCTTCGACCGGGTGGACGAGGTCAACCACGTCCACCAGGGCCAGGCCGCCGACCTCGTCGTCGTCGCCCCGGCGACCGCCGACCTGCTCGCGCGGGCCGCCCACGGGCACGCCGACGACCTGCTGACCACCACGCTGCTCGCCACGCGCGCCCCGGTGCTGTTCGCCCCGGCGATGCACACCGAGATGTGGCTCAACCCGGCCGTCCAGGCCAACGTCGCGGCGCTGCGCGCCCACGGGCACACCGTGCTCGAGCCCGCCGACGGCCGGCTCACCGGCCTCGACTCGGGCCCCGGCCGGCTCCCCGAGCCGGAGGCCGTCCGCGACGCCGCGCTGCGCCTGGCCGGAGGCGGCGACGCCCCCGGTGGCCCGCTGGCCGGCACCCGGGTGCTCGTGAGCGCGGGCGGCACCCGAGAGCCCCTCGACCCCGTCCGGTTCCTGGGCAACCGCTCCTCCGGCAAGCAGGGCGTGGCCATCGCCGCCGCCGCCCGGGACGCCGGCGCGGCGGTGACCCTCGTGGCCGCCCACCTGGAGACCCCGGTGCCCGCCGGCGTCGAGGTCGTGCACGCCGGCACCGCCGAGCAGCTGCGCCGGGCCTGCGTGCGCGCCGCCGCGCGGGCCGACGTCGTGGTGATGGCCGCCGCGGTGGCCGACTACCGCCCGGCCCGGATCGCCGACGCCAAGATGAAGAAGGCCGAGGACGGCACCAACCCCGTGCTCGAGCTGGTGCGCAACCCGGACGTCCTCAAGGAGCTCGTGGACCTGCGCAACACCGCCCGCCGCCGCCAGCTCCTCGTCGGCTTCGCCGCCGAGACCGGTGACGCCGAGACCGACCCGCTCACCTTCGGGCGCCGGAAGCTCGTGCGCAAGGGCTGCGACCTGCTGGCCGTGAACCACGTGGGCGAGAACCTCGTGTTCGGCCAGGACACCACCGTCCTGACCGTGCTCAGCGCCGCCGGAGCCCCCGAGCAGGTGCTCGAGGGCTCCAAGTCGGACGTGGCCCGCGGGCTCGTGGCGCGGATCGCGCAGGAACTGGCCGGCGTCCACGCCTGAGCCGGCGCCCGGCGCTGTGCCGGGCCCGGTGCTGTGCCGGGGCCCGGTGCCGGCGGGCGCGGACCGGGGCGGCGCTGCGCCGTCCGGGGCGCCCGGTAGTGTGGTCTCCCGTGAGCGAGACGACCCAGCACCTGAGACTGTTCACCTCCGAGTCCGTCACGGAGGGGCACCCCGACAAGATCTGCGACCAGATCAGCGACTCCATCCTGGACGACCTCCTGCGCCAGGACCCCGAGTCCTCCGTGGCGGTCGAGACCATGGTCACCACCGGGCTGGTGCACGTCGCCGGCGAGGTGAAGACCCGCGGCTACGTGGAGATCCCCAACGTGGTGCGCAAGACGCTGCTCGACATCGGCTACAACTCCTCGGTGCACGGCTTCGACGGAGAGTTCTGCGGGGTGTCCATCAGCGTCGGGGAGCAGTCCCCGGAGATCTACGAGGGCGTGTTCCAGTCCCTCGAGGTCCGCGAGGGCACTGCCCGCGACGCCCGCGACGCCCAGGGGGCCGGGGACCAGGGCATCATGTTCGGCTACGCCACCAACGAGACCGAGGTGCTGATGCCGGCGCCGATCTTCCTCGCCCACCGCCTCTCCGAGCAGCTCACCCGCGTGCGCAAGACCGCCGTGCTGCCCGGTCTGCGCCCCGACGGCAAGACCCAGGTCACCCTCGGCTACGACGGCGACCGCCCGGTGGCCGTGGACACCGTGGTGGTCTCCTCCCAGCACGTCGAGGGCTACGACCTCGACCAGCTCGCCTCCGACCTGCGGCAGAGCGTGATCACCCCCGTGCTCGAGGAGTCCGGGCTGGACCTGTCCGGCACCCAGGTCATCATCAACCCGGCCGGCAACTTCGTCCGGGGCGGGCCCGTGGGGGACGCGGGCCTGACCGGCCGCAAGATCATCGTGGACACCTACGGCGGCATGGCCCGCCACGGCGGGGGGGCGTTCTCCGGCAAGGACCCCTCGAAGGTCGACCGCTCGGCCGCCTACGCGATGCGCTGGGTGGCCAAGAACGTGGTGGCGGCCGGCCTGGCCGACCGCGTGGAGGTCCAGGTTGCCTACGCGATCGGGCGCGCCGCCCCCGTCGGTCTCTACGTCGAGACCTTCCGCACCGAGAAGGTCGACCCTGCCCGGATCGAGCACGCCATCCGCGAGGTCTTCGACCTGCGGCCGCTGGCCATCATCGAGGACCTCGACCTCAAGCGCCCCATCTACGCGCGCACCGCCGCGCACGGGCACTTCGGCCGCTCCGAGCCCGAGTTCACCTGGGAGCGCACCGACCGCGTCGCGGACCTGCGGTCGGCCGCCGGGGTCTGAGCGTGGACCCGGAGGGTGCCGGGGACGCTGCGGAGGGCCCGCGGCAGCTGTCGCTCCTCTCGGGCTTCCCGCCCCGGCCGCCGCGCGAGGACGCGAAGGGCGTGGGCGCCGTGCTGCCCGCCGGGCAGGACCCCGTGGCCCGGGTGCTGCTGGACACCCACGTGCCGCACCTCGACCGCCCGTTCGACTACCTGGTGCCGGCCGAGATGGCCGAGGCGGCGGTGCCGGGCGCCCGCGTCAAGGTCGGCTTCGGCGGCCAGGAGCTGACGGGCTACGTGCTCGAGCGCACCGCCGACTCGGAGGTCATGCACCGGATCCAGCCCCTGCGCCGGGTCATGTCCCCGCTGCCGGTGCTCGCCCCGGAGATCGCGCGGCTGGCCGAGGACGTGGCCGCCCGCTCGGCCGGCACGGCCGCGGACGTCGTCCGGGTGGCCGTCCCGCCCCGCGTCGCCCGCGTCGAGAAGGAGGTCGAGCAGCGGCTGGCCGAGGCGCCGGGCCACTCCACCGGGCTGTCCCCGCACGCCGCGGGTCCCTCCCACGACGCCGCGCTGGCGGACTACGCCGGCGGCCCGGCGTTCCTGGCGGAGCTGGCGGCGGGGGCCTCGCCGCGGGCCGTCGTCGAGGTGCTGCCCGCCCACCCCGCCCACGACTGGACGGACGTCCTGGCCGCCGCGATCGGCGCGGCGTGGCGGGCCGGGCGCGGGGCCGTCGTCGTCGTCGCGGACCAGAAGGCGCTGGCCCGGCTCGAGCGCTCGGTCGCGGACGAGATCGGCGGGGAGCACCTCGTGCGCCTGCACGCCGAGGACGGCCCCACGCCCCGCTACCGGGCGTTCCTGGCCGCCGCCACCGGTCAGGTCCGGGTGGTGCTGGGCACCCGCTCCGCCGCGTACGCCCCCGTGGACGACCTCGGCCTCGTGGCCTGCTTCGACGACGGCGACGAGAACCTCGTGGAGCAGCGCGCCCCCTACCAGCACGTCCGGGACGTGCTGCTGCTGCGCGCCGGGCGCAGCGGGTGCGCGGCCCTGTTCGCCGGTCACGCCGTCAGCCCCGAGGCCCAGCGGCTCGTCGTGTCCGGGTGGGCCCGCCGGATCGCGCCCGCGCGGGACGTGCTGCGCGTCCACACGCCCCGGGTCGTCTCCACCGCCGACTCCTTCCACGCCGCCCGGGACCCGCTGGCCTCCCGGGCCCGGCTGCCGGAGACCGCCTACCGCGCCGCCCGCGAGGCCCTCGAGCGGGGCCCCGTCCTGGTCCAGGTCGCCCGCGCCGGCTACGCCCCGCACCTCGCGTGCGAGCGATGCCGGGAGCCCGCCCGCTGCACCGCCTGCGACGGTCCCCTCGGGGTCGTGTCCCGGCGCGGGGTGCCCCGGTGCGGGTGGTGCGGCCGCTCGGCGCACAACTGGTCCTGCGCCGCGTGCGGGTCCCCGCGGATGCGCCTGGTCACCGTGGGGGCGCTGCGCACCGCCGAGGAGCTCGGGCGGGCGTTCCCGAAGGTGCCGGTCGTGGCGTCCTCGGGCGACGCGGTGCGCGCGGAGGTCCCCGGCACCCCCGCCCTCGTCGTGGCCACCCCGGGCGCCGAGCCGGTCGCGGAGGGCGGCTACGCGGCGGCCCTGCTGCTGGACGGCAACCAGATGCTCATGCGCCCCGCCCTGCGCGCCGCGGAGCAGACGCTGCGCCGGTGGTTCAACGCGGCCGCGCTGGTGCGCCGGGCCCGGGACGGCGGGATCGTCGTGGTCACCGCGGAGCACGAGGCGGCCGTGGGCGCGCTCGTGCGGTGGGACCCGGCCGGGTACGCCGGGCGCGAGCTCGTGGAGCGCCAGTTCCTGGGCCTGCCCCCGGCCGTGCGCTCGGCGGCCGTGACGGGCCCGGCCGCGGCGGTCGCGGCGTTCCTGGCCGACCTCGAGCTGCCGCCCGCCGTGCGGGTCATCGGGCCCACGCCCCTGGAGGACCACGAGCCCGGACCGGAGGGGGAGCCGGCGCCGCACCGGGCGCTGCTGTTCTTCGGCTACGGCGTGGCCGGCGAGGTCACCCGGCGCCTGCGGGCCGCCCGGTCGAAGGCCTCCGCGCTGCGCAAGCACCCGCCGGTGCACGTGCGCTGCGACGTCACCGACCTGCTCTGAGGGCGGCGCCGGCCGGGGCTGCTCCACGGACGGCGGCCTGCCCGGTGCGGGCCCGGTGTTGGCGCACGGGCCGCGGTGTGGTTGGTTGGTGTCCTGGGGCCGCGCCGCGGCCGGGAGTCGGAGGCCACCGTGGGCGAAGAGGTCAGTTCCCGCAGCTACACGCGCGAGCAGCGCCAGCGGTACCGGGAGAAGGTCCGCGAGGATCTCGACGTGTTCGAGCAGATGCTCGCCCGCGCCTCGTTCGAGTTCGAACGGCCCATGACGGGCCTGGAGATCGAGCTCAACCTCGTCGACGGGCAGTTCGACCCGCACTTCCACAACGACGAGGTCCTCGCCGCGATCGCCGATCCCGGGTACCAGACCGAGCTGGCGCGCTACAACATCGAGCTCAACGTCCCCCCTCGCCCGCTGCCCGGGCGGGCCGCCCTCGACCTCGAGGAGGACCTGCGCGCCTCGCTCAACGCCGCGGACGCCGCGGCCCGCGGGGTCGGCTCGCGGATCGTGACGATCGGCATCCTGCCCACCCTGCGGCCCGAGCACTACGAGCAGGAGTGGATCAGCGACAACAACCGCTACACGGCGCTCAACGACTCCATCTTCGTGGCCCGCGGCGAGGACATCCGCCTCGAGATCGAGGGGCCCGGCGGCGAGCGGATCGACACCTGGTGCGACTCGATCGCCCCCGAGTCCGCGTGCACCAGCGTCCAGCTGCACCTGCAGGTCGCCCCCGCGCAGTTCGCCGCGCACTGGAACGCCGCCCAGGCGCTGGCCGCCCCGCAGGTCGCCCTCGGCGCGAACAGCCCGTTCTTCTACGGCCGGCGGCTGCACGCCGAGACCCGGATCGCGCTGTTCGCCCAGGCCACGGACACCCGCCCGATCGAGCTGAAGAACCAGGGGGTGCGCCCGAGGGTGTTCTTCGGCGAGCGCTGGATCACCTCGATCTTCGACCTGTTCGAGGAGAACGTCCGGTGGTTCCCGGCGCTGCTGGCCGAGTGCTCCGAGGAGGACCCGGCCGCGAAGCTGCGGGCCGGGCTCGCGCCGGACCTCTCGGAGCTGCGGTTGCACAACGGGACGGTCTACCGCTGGAACCGGCCGATCTACGACGTCGTCGGCGGCCGTCCGCACCTGCGGGTGGAGAACCGGGTGCTGCCCGCGGGCCCGACGATCGCCGACGTGATGGCCAACGCCGCGTTCTACTACGGCGCCGCGCGCGTGCTGGCCCGGCAGGAGCGGCCGGTGTGGACGCGGATGAGCTTCCCGGCCTGCGCCGAGAACTTCGCCCGCGCCGCCCGTGACGGCATCGAGGCCCGGTTCTACTGGCCCGGCTTCGGGGAGGTCAGCGCCGACGAGCTCGTGCTGCGCCACCTCCTCCCGCTGGCCCACCAGGGCCTCGAGGAGTGGGGGGTCGCCCCGGAGGTGCGCGAGCGCTACCTGGGGATCATCGAGGGCCGGTGCGTCTCCGGGGTCAACGGCGCGGTGTGGCAGACGCGGGCCGTGGAGCACTTCGAGCGCCACGGCGCCGACCGGCCCACCGCCCTGCGCCGGATGCTGGAGGCCTACGCCGAGCACATGGACGACAACGAGCCGGTGCACACCTGGTCGGTCCCGTAGACACTCCGACGGTCCACGCTGTCAGCGGGCCAGGACTCTCGCTCGCAAGCTGGCGTGGGCTGCTCGGGCCAGGGGAAGTCCCGTGACGGGTCAGTGGGAGCTCGGCAATGCCGCTCCGGCGACGGCCAAGGCTGCGGCTCCGGTCGCGCTGCAAGGCCGTGGGCGCCGAGGTGTCCGGTGGCCTGCGCCGCATCGTGGCGAGGGACGTGCGGGTGAAGCCGCCACCGACACCTGCAGGCGGCCTCGGCCTTGAGCCGGCCCGTTCAGCGCACGGGCCCTCACGGGGGCGTCTTGCATTCCATGGGTGACGAGTCGGTCCGGTTGCGAGACAGATCGGGGCCGGCGCTGCGGGGTCGTCGTCCTCGACGTGGTGGGCACGATCATCGGATGCCTTGGGTGGCGTGGTATCTCGTGCTCGGCGGCCTCCTGGGCCGAGTTCCGGGCGCGTCGGGCCAGTGACCGCAGCACGGTGACAGTCGTGGTGGTCTCCACGTCCCAGGAGAAGTGCATTCGCAGTGCTGCGGCCGTGATGAGCATTCTGGGCAGCTTTCGCCCCGAGAACCGCGCCCGGACTGGTTCCGGGACGGCGATGATGAGGCGGAACAGCTGCCGCTGGGCGTCTGCGGCAACCTCGACCGCAGCGTGGCGAACCGGCAGCGCCACTGACAGTGCCTGCCGGTCACCTCCGTGGCGCGGGGTGCCCAGCCGGGTCCGGGCCAGTGCCTCGCGTGCGGCCCGGATCGCGTCCAGCGGGTCGGGCTTGGCTCCGTGGCGGCGCCGGGCCCGTTGGGGCCGGTCGAGCTCGACCACGAGCTCCTCGTCGCCGGCCAAGAAGCGGGTCAGCCCCGTCTCGTGTCCGCCGGTGCCTTCGGCCGCCCAGGCTCGCAGACGGGCGTGCTCATTGGCGAAAGCCGCCAGCTGGGCGTAGCCCTCGGCGGTGGCCTCCACGGGGATCTCGCCGAGAACACCGCTGGTGCCGGTCTCGACGGCGGCGGCGCAATGGGTGTGGACGTGGGTGTCGACGCCGATCACGACGTCGACGCCCCCTTGCAGATCGGTCAGACTGGACATCGCGTACTCCTTCTTGCCGGAACAGGAACGTGGGTCCGGTCCGGGGCGGAGACTCGGCAGCGCTGTGATGGGACACACCCAGCGCCGCTGACGCCAGGCGGCCGCTCCTGTTGGCACAATCGCCCCGAGGGTCGCTGACGGTTTTGAGAGTGGCCGCAGAGATGTCTGCGTCTGGAAAGGGAGGGTCTTGCTCATGACCACCAAGCGCAGGAGTACGACGTCATCATTGCCGGGGGTGGACTTGCCGGGCGTAGCCTCGCCTATTTTCTGAGTCGGGAACCAGGGCTGACCGGGGCGCGGATCCTCATCGTCGACGACGCCGAAGATCGATACCCGCACCGTTCCCTGATCTACTGGCACGACAGCCCGCTCCCGTTGCCCTTGACTCCCGCAGTCACGTTCACGAGCCTTGCGGTTGACGCAGCACCTGCCCAGCGGGTCCTGCCGCTCCGGCGCCACCGCCTGTGCCTCACCTCGTCACAGGCCGTTTTCCGATGCCTCGATGAAGTAGTTGATGCCAACCCTCAAATCACCCGTCTTGGCGCACAGGTTTCACGAGTACGGGCCCATGCCGACTCGGTCGAGGTGGCCCTTTCCGATGGTCGGATTTTCACGGCGTCCCACTGCTTCGACAGCACATTGCCCCCCACCGGGATCAAGGCACCACTGCTCATGTCGGGTGAGGTTCGACGGGTGCGAACTGCGCACGATGCCTTCGACTCATCCATTGCCACCTTCATAGATTTTCGGTCCGGTGAACGCAACCCCGTGCATTTCCACTGCGTCCTGCCGATCTCAGCGCGGGAAGCCGTCGTTGAAGTCATCCGGATCATGCCGGGGAAGGCTGCAGACCCCGAATTTTCGTTCGAGCAGGCAACGTCGGCTTATCTGCGCAAGGTTTGGGGTGTGAGCCAGTTTTCCTTGTTGTCCGTGGAGCGGGGCTCCATCCCTTTGGGTATCCGCCCCAGTTCTCCCCGCGGCCACCATGTGCGCATCGGATCTCCCTCCGGAGCCGTCAAGGCCACCACAGGCTACGGCTTCACCCGCATCCTTCGCCAAACTCAACACATCGCCTCCACGCTTGCATCCACCGGGTCACCTGACACTCCCCGGCCGTCTTGTCGACGCCGGACGAATACTGAGCAGATGCGACGGCCGAAAAGTGAGCACTCGACGATTGGAGTGTGATCACTGTGGAAGATTGGGCGTTGATCCGCCGGCTGCATGCCGAGGGGGTGCCGAAGTCCCAGATCGCCTCGCGGCTGGGGATCTCGCGGAACACGGTCGCCAAGGCCGTGGCCGCCTCACGACCACCGCGCTACGAAAGGTCCGCCGGGCCCAACGCCTTCAGCGATGTCGAGCCGGCTGTGCGGGCGCTGCTGGCCGAGCACCCGTCCATGCCGGCCACCGTGCTGGCCGAGCGGGTGGGGTGGTCGGGGTCCATCACCTGGTTCCGGGACAACCTGCGGGCCATCCGCAGCGAGTACGCCCCGGTCGATCCGGCGGACCGGTTGTCCTACCGGCCCGGGGACCAGGTCCAGTGCGATCTGTGGTTCCCGCCGGCACGGATCCCGCTGGATGACGCTCAGCAGGGATCACCGCCGGTGCTGGTGATGGTCTGTTCCTCCTCGCGGTTCATCACCGCGGTGATGATTCCATCCCGCACCACCGGTGATCTGCTGGCCGGGATGTGGCATCTGGTGGTCGAGCAGATCCAGGGCGTGCCGCGGCGGTGGGTCTGGGACAACGAGTCCGGCATCGGTCGCGGGGGCCGCCCGGCCGAGGGGGTGGCCGCGTTCATGGGCACGATGGCGGCAACCCTGGTGCAGCTCAAGCCCTACGACCCGGAATCCAAGGGCATCGTGGAGAGGGCCAACGGCTACCTCGAGACCTCGTTCCTGCCCGGACGCAGTTTCGCTTCCCCGACCGACTTCAACGCCCAGCTGCGCCAGTGGCTGATGGCCGCCAACACCCGGCGGGTGCGGGCCATCGCCGCCCGGCCGGCGGAGCTGATCACCGCTGATCGGGCCGCGATGCTCCCCATACCACCGGTCGCCCCGGTGGTCGGGCACCGCTGGTGGGTGCGGCTGGGCCGGGACTACTACGTGCGGGTCGCCGGCAACGACTACTCCGTGGACCCGACCGTGATCGGAGCCATGGTCGAGGTCACCGCCGACCTGCACCGGGTGCTCGTGCGCTGCCAGGGCCGGGTCGTGGCCGACCACCCCCGGTGCTGGGCGTCAGCGACCACGGTCACCGACCCGGCGCACGTGGCCGGCGCCGCGGTGCTGCGCCGGGCCTACCAACAGCGCCCGCACCCGGGCGCCGAGGCGGATCCGCTGGTACGGGATCTGGCCGACTACGACCGCGCGTTCGGGATCGAGGTCGCCTGATGGCCACCACACCGGCCGCCACGGCCAAGACCCTGGAGTACCTCACCGCGTCCTTGAAGGCCCCGAGGATCCGCGAGGCCGCCGCCCGGATCGCCGACACCGCCCGCGCCGGGCACTGGTCCTACGAGGAGTACCTGACCGCCGTGCTCGAGCGCGAGGTCGCCGCCCGCAACGCCTCCGGTGCCCGGCTGCGGATCACCGCCGCGGGGTTTCCCTCGATCAAGACCGCAGAAGAGTTCGACTTCTCTACCCAGACGGCGATCACCCACACCGACTACGCCGCGATGGCCTCGGGCCGGTACCTGGCCGAGGCCGGCAACATCGTCCTGCTCGGGCCCCCGGGCACGGGCAAGACCCACCTGGCCACGGCCCTGGGCATCACCGCCTGCCAGCAGGGCCACCGGGTGCTCTACGCCACCGCCGTGGACTGGATCCACCGGCTCAAGACCGCCTACGACACCGGGCGCCTGGATACCGAGCTGCGCAAGCTGGGCCGGTACCGGCTGATCATCATCGACGAGGTCGGGTACCTGCCCTTCGAGCAGGAGGCCGCGAACCTGTTCTTCCAGCTCGTCTCGACCCGCTATGAGAAGGCCTCGCTGATCCTCACCAGCAACCTGCCCTTCGCCCGCTGGGGTGAGGTCTTCGGCGATGTCACCATCGCCGCGGCCATGATCGACCGCATCGTCCACCACGCAGAGGTCCACACCCTCAAAGGCGCCAGCTACCGGCTCAAGACCCTGGGCACCGACTCCCTGCCCAGCACCACCCACCAGACCAACTAGCGACATCCACTGCTCACTTTTGGGCCGTCGCTACTGCTCACTTTTCGACCGTCGTTGACACGTCTCCACGCTTCCGCTGGTACGACAAACCCGTGCTCCAGATGTGGGAACACGATCCTGAACACGCGGTGCAATTCATGAAAGCCGCGTTTACCTCAGGCGACGCTGATCTCGTCCTTGACTTCCTCGACGAGCGAACCACTTTCGCCCAGGAACGGGGGCTGCTCGGGTCCATGCCAGTCACGACGCTCCTGCACCCACGTCTATGGATTTGAGCTCGTCATCAGAACCTCATGTCCGGGCGAACCGGCAAGCCAATCCTCTGCACGCGGCAGCAACAGATTCGACACAGGCGGGCAAGAGGATCACTGCCGGCACCCGACGTCGTAGCACCTCCTCCGCGTGACGGATGTTGGGCCCTCGCGCAGGCCAAGAGATGCGAGACGTCTCGTCGCAAAAATTTGCGCCCGCACGTTTCCGCGGTTCGGCATGTCTCGTATCTATGTGCTTTATCCGTACCCCTAGAATCGGATACTCAACCTTGGTTGCGAGACAGATGAGGTGGACATGGGGAAGTTGATCGGCTACGCCCGGGTGTCGACACGGCAGCAGGACGCGGACCGTCAAGTGTCTGACCTTCTGGAAGCCGGCGTGCGGCGCATTGACATCTATGTGGATAGTGGAGTGTCTGGAGGGCGTGCGTCGCGTCCGGCCCTCGACAAGGCGGTGGCCTCGCTCGAGGAGGGCGACACGCTGGTCATCACTACGCTGGACCGTCTGGGGCGCTCGACGCAGACCATGCTGGCCTTCGCCGAAGCGCTGCGGGCGAGGGGAGCGGGGCTAAGGGTGCTCAACCTCGATGGAGGAGACGTGGACACCGCCACCCCGATGGGTTCGATGGTCTTCACCGTCATGGCCGCCCTGGCCCAGATGGAACTGGAGATCAAACGGGAACGGATCACCGACTCGGTGGCCAAGCGCCGGGCCGCCGGCAAGGACCTCGGCGGACGGCGCCAGACCTTCACCGACTCTCAGATCCGCAACGCGCTGCGGCTGATCGAGTCCGGGGAGCCGGCCACCCAGGTCGCCCGCGACCTCGGGATGTCCAGGGCGACCCCGTATCGGCGGATCCGGGAACTTCCCATGCCGACAACCGTGTGAGCCAATGGTTGTCGGCAGATTGAGTGAGGCGTAGGTTTCTCCGCCATTGGGGCGTCATCGGGCCGTCGTCGCATGGGACAAGCGCCCATCCACTGGGGGATCCGTCCGGCAGCCATAGCGCGCTGGGCGCGTGCGGCAGTTGTCCCTCTGGCGTGCACGGTGGGGCTCTTAGGACTTTATGGAATCTTGAGGATTGCTCAACAGGTGCGCAGGGTGCAGCGCAGATCCTGGGTCCAGGACGCTCCCGGGATTGCTGGGACCGCTTACACGGCTCGTGGCCGGGACCCTGAGGGGCGCCGGGGCGAGCCTGGCACATCTGGGGGAGTCATGAGTTGGACGGCCAGAACGGAAGGATCCGCCCGGGCGGGTGCCACGGGCAGTGCCCGCAACTCCTCGAGGCGGTTGGTGGGCATCGACGCGGCCCGTGGGCTGGCGCTGATCGGGTTGATGGCGGTGCATATCCTGCCCACCGAGGACGAGATGACGGGCGAGCCGACCTGGTCGTACATCCTTTTCGGCGGGGACTCGGCAGCCCTGTTCGCCCTGCTGGCCGGGGTGGGACTGGCGCTGAGCTCCGGAGGACGGCGCCGGCGCCGAGGGCGGGAGTTGGCCGCTGACCGGG
Source organism: Kocuria arenosa (assembly GCF_042879215.1). Lineage (NCBI taxonomy): Bacteria > Bacillati > Actinomycetota > Actinomycetes > Micrococcales > Micrococcaceae > Kocuria > Kocuria arenosa. The sequence goes on from NZ_JBHZTA010000002.1 coordinate 226,424, forward strand.
TGGGGGTGGCCGTGCGCGCCATCCTCATCACCGTGGTAGGGCTGTGGATCGGTACGGTGATGCCCCAGGACGCCCCGGCGGACAACATCTTGATCTACTACGGGGTGTTCTTCCTGCTGGCCATCCCCTTCCTCCACATGGGGCCGAAGGCACTGTTCGTCTGCGCGGCGGTCTTCTGGATCGTGGGTCCGCTGCTGATGCAGGGGCTCAGAGACGTCCTGCCCGCATACGCCTCCGACAACCCCACTTTTGCTGATGTGGTGAAAGAACCGGGAGCGACAGCCTCCCAGCTGTTGTTGACCGGCTCGTACCCGGCCCTGTGCTACCTGACATACCTGTTGGTGGGCATGGGGGTGGGACGGTTGGACCTGCGCGAGAAGGCAATCCAGATCCGTTTGCTGGTGGCGGGGATCGGGGTGGCGATTTTTGCCCAGGTCACCTCGTATGTCCTGCTCTACGCCGTGGGAGGCTACGAGTGGCTGCTGAGCAGCTCCGGGATGGACAAGGAGGAGCTCGAGGAGGTTCTCCTGTCGGGGCCGGAGGACGAGTTGCCCACCGACACCGCTTGGTGGCTGGTGGTCGACACCCCGCACACCAACACCCCGTTGGCGATCGCCGCCAGCCTGGGCGTCGGGCTGGCAGTGCTGGGCTTCTTCCTGCTGGTTGCACCCCGGGCTAGGGCCTTGCTCGTGCTCCTGTCGGCGATGGGTGCGATGACTTTGACCTTGTACACCGTCCACCTGATGGGGCTGTCATTCGAGGCTCACTACGACCGGCCCTACCTGTGGTTCACCGTCAACCTGGCGGCTAATGTCCTATTCGCGGTGATCTGGCAACGGACCCTGGGCCAGGGACCACTGGAACGGGTGGTCAGCACCAGCGTGAGCGCGACCCGTCGCGTGGTGCTCCACCGGAAGTGAGCACCGGCCTAGACGGACTCTCGGGCGCCGTGCCTGCCACCACGGGTGGACCCCCCGGTGGTGGGCAGTCGTCGCGGCAGATTCGCGAGATCATCATCGATACCGGGTGCCGGGCCCCGGCACCCGGGCTTCCGACCGGACCGTGGGCCCGCACCTCGGCCCGCGGGCTGGTCCTGAACCTAGGAGCCACCATGGTCGTGTCCCTCACCGGTCGGGTCTTGGTGGTGGACGATGAGATCGATCTGGCGCGGTTGATCGAGGCGTATCTGCGCAAGGCCGGCCTGGAGGTAGCCGTGCGCCACGATGGGAGCGAGGCCGTGGCCGCGGTGCGAGAGTTCGCCCCGAACGTGCTGGTGCTCGACCTGGGGCTGCCGGGGATCGACGGGATCGAGGTGTGCCGTCAGGTGCGGGTCTTCTCGGACTGCTACGTTCTGATGCTCACTGCCCGTGATGATGAGGTGGACAAGATCGTGGGGTTGTTGGTGGGCGCCGACGACTACGTGACCAAACCCTTCAGCCCACGCGAGCTCGTGGCCCGGGTCCAGGCGATGCTGCGCCCCTCCCACTCCCGACTCGCCACAGCCTCTGCCGCATCGGGACCGGCGGGCCAGGCCCGGGTAATCGGGGAGCTGGTGGTGGACCAGGCAACCCGGGAGGTCCACGTGGCCGGGGAAGCGGTGGAGCTGACGCGGATCGAGTTCGACCTGCTGGCCGCCCTGGCCGCACACCCCGAGGTGGTGCTCTCCCGCCGGCAATTGGTGGAGTTGATCTGGGACACGCATTGGACTGGGGATGAGCACTTGGTCGATGTGCACATCGGTCGGATTCGCCGGAAGCTCGGGGAGGACGCGGGTAGCCCGCGGTTCATCCACACCGTCCGCGGCATCGGTTACCGCATGGGGGCCCGGCGATGACCGCTGTCGCACCTGAGCGCATCAGCTCGTCGGGCCATCTGACGGCGCGGTTGATGGCGGCGCCGATCTCGGTCCTGCTGACCGGTCAGGTGTCTTGCCAGTGCTGGCGAGGCGAAAGGGACCGCTTTACATATGGCCGGTTAGTGGTGTTCCGCCCGCCTGGGGTTGGCGCCGAGTCCACTCGATGGGCCGGGTCGGTTCGGCCTTTGATAATGCGATGGCCGAGACCCTTTGCGCCACGCTGAAGACCGAGCTCGTCTACCGCCGGTCCTGGCCCACCCGGCACGAGCCGGAGATGGAGGTCTTCTCCCACCCCGAGGGCTTCTACAACCCTCGCCGCCGTCACTCCCGGCTGGGTGACCTCAGTCCCACCGACTGCGAGCAGCAGCTCGTGACACACAAAGAGGCGTCCGCCTGACGGGTGTCACTTCACGCCGAAACCGGTCCAGTTTTCGGCTAAGCGGGCCACCTGCCGCTTTACATATGGCCGGCTCATGGACACTGCCTACGGGAGACGATGCAGTAGGGGTTCCTCTGCGGTCGTTCCTTCCGAGTGAGGGATCAACGGTGGCACGTCGTCGCTCCCGCAAAGGAGCGGCGAGATCGGGGTCAGTGCGTCCGAATGGAGCCAGGAAACCTGTGGCGAGGGGCTGACTGGGTCAATGACGGTCGGTTTCGGTGCTGTTGAGTTGTGCCGCCCTGGTCGTCAGGTAGTACCGCTCTGCGGTGTTGGTGCTCAGCCGGGCGGCGAGCTCGTACGCGGTGCGAGCCTCCACCGGTCGCCCGGCACGTTGAAGCAGGTGCGCGCGGACGGCGTGGAGCCGATGGTGATCCGATAGAGCCTCCAGGCCCTCAAGCAGACCGAGTCCCGCCAGCGGGCCGGAGACCATCCCTACAGCAACCGCTCGGTTCAACGTCACCATGGGGCTGGGCACCATTCGTTCCAGGAGCGTGTACAGGGCGGCGATCTGCGGCCAGTCCGTGGCCTGGGTCGAGGACGCCTCGTCGTGCAGCGCCGCGATGGCCGCTTGCACTTGATAAGGACCGACAGTCCCGGCGCTCAAAGCGTGTAGTAATAGTTGGCGGCCTTCCTGGATGAGGTCCACGTCCCACAACCGACGATCTTGCTCGTCCAAGGGCACCAAGCGCCCGGCGTGGTCGGTCCGTGCCGGACGGCGTGCATGCGTGAGCAGCAGCAGTGCGAGCAGGCCCGCGGTCTCGGGGTCCTCCGGTGCGGAATCGGCCAGCAGGCGCGCAATCCGGATGGCCTCCACGGCCAGGTCCGGTCGGTCCAGGCCGCCCCCGTGGGAGACGTAGGCCTCGTTGAACATCAGATAGACCACCGACAGCACGGTCCTGCTCCTCTGGCGGCGATCCTCGGGTGCAGGCAGCTCGAAGCGGGCGCCGGCAGCGCGGAGACGTTGTTTCGCCCGGCTGATGCGCTGGCCCATGGTGGACTCCGGGACGAGGAAGGCGGCCGCGATCTGTGCTGTGGTCAGTCCCCCCACCGCACGCAGGGTGAGGGCGATCGCCGAGGCAGGGGGCAGGCACGGGTGGCAGCACAGCGTCAGCAGCGTCAGCGTGTCGTCCCCTGCCCCAGTCCCCGGGACCGTGTCATGGACCCCGCTGCCGGGTGCGGTGGGATCGGCGGCGAGGAGCTCCTCCCGGGTGCGTCGGGCCGCCTCGCTGCGGATCTCGTCGATGAGACGTCGCTGGGCGACCCGCACCAACCATCCGGCCGGGTTGGCCGGCACCCCGGACCGGGGCCAAGCTTCGATTGCGGCCAGCAACGCCTCCTGGACGGCGTCCTCGGCCGCGGTGAAGTCGCCGCAGCGGCGGGCCAACGCCCCGAGAACCTGCGGGGTCAGCTCGCGCAGCAGATCCTCAGGCACGTTGACCACCGACACGGGTCAGCTCTCCACGGTGGGGGCGGCCATCACCTGCCGCACCTCGATGGGCTGCTGGATGGGCACCCCGCCCTTGCCCGGGGCGGCGGAGGCCTTGGCCGCGATCTCGAGGGCACGCTCCTGGGAGTCCACGTCCACGGTCCAGTAGCCGGCCAGGAACTCCTTGGACTCGGCGAACGGCCCGTCCGTGACCACCGGCGCGTTGCGCCCGTCCCAGGTGACCGTCCTGCTGGCGTCCGGCGCGGCCAGGCCCTGGCCGTCCACCAGCTCACCGGTGGCGGTGAGCTCGCGGCCCAGAGCATGCTGGAAGTCGATGTGGGCGGCGATGTCCTCCGGCGCCCACTCGCTCATCGGCACGTCAGAGCCGGCACCACCTTCATAGTTCATCAACAGCATGTACCTCATCACGAACTCCCTCCGTCTCGGACGCCATCATGGCGCCTCACCCCAGTGTCGGAGCGCGCGGCACAGCTTCGACACTTCGCGCTGATGAATTATGCGCCTGGTGCAGGCGGTTGAGGCCGTCTGCACCAGTCAGCCTGCCCGATTCCTCGTACCGCGGTCCGTGGCTTGTGTTCACGTACGACATGTCTGGTAGTTCGTGATCTTGCGGTCGTCAAGGCCAGTACTAATTCCTATCCGGCGCGGGGAGGCCCACGATGACGATTCCTCGGTCAATGTCCCCTCCGGAAGGAGTTCATATGCTGATGTGGAAGTCGATCCAGTTGCCACTGGGCTCATCGGGTTTGCCAGACGCGGACGTGATGCCGCAGCAACCGGGGATGCCCTGAAAGCACGGGACGATGAGCAAGGGAAGCCGGCAGAGATGAGCGGGGGGCCTGGCCTGGGGGTCACAGACTCCCTGACCGCTTCGACCACCTACCGCAAGCGGTTGCCGTACTGAGGGGCGCAGTTGCCGAGGAACACGAGGCTGCGTTGCAATGTGTGCACCTATCCTGACCAACTCAGTTCGTTCAACGGCACCCGATCAACGACCAAAATTGCCAGTTGCCCGATCATCGTGCACTCCGCCAGCGTAGCCACGAGTAGGAACTGTCGATACCCCACGCCTCGTGGGACACCCCTAGCTCAAGAGAGGAAACCTCGTCGAAGATCACGGGAGAGACAGTACGGATCATGTCTTCAGGGTCGCCCGGATATGGCAGAAATTCGACGTACACCGTCATGAGTGCCACTCGTGGCGAGATGCCATGGCGAGGAGCATTGCTGCCATCAACAGTCGCACGGAGTAATCCGCGCCCTCACCGAGAGGTACCACAATGACGTTCCTGTCGCCCGAGTTGATCTGGCCGGAGCACCACGAACATCGTGGGGAGGCGCAGCGGGCCCATCGTCGACGGCGGTATCTGGACCGCTTCGCCCGGCCCTCCAGGACTACTTAATCTGGACGTGACTTGCGGACGGCGCTGTCCGGTCCGGGTCGCTGAGACGTATTCCCACCAGACCTCGCTACTCGTGGAGTGGGGACAAAGTGCGTGGTGCCCCTATTGCCGGAAAGGAATCGCATGACCGTGAGTACCGGTTCCTCAGCACTGAATGCGTCCCCCCGTCAGGAATTACTACCGGCCCCGCTTGCCCGGCAGGCGCTGGGTGGCGTGGCCGCACTGGTCATGGGGGTGCTGATCTCACTCAGTGACGGATACGGTTACCACCGCGATGAGCTGTACTTCCTGCGCGCCGGACAGAAACTCGCGTTCGGTTACGTCGACCAGCCACCGCTGACCCCGTTGCTGGCCCGGGTGGCCAGCGAGCTGTTCGGGGATTCTCTGGTCGGCCTGCGCCTGGCCTCAGCGGTGACCGCGGGGCTGGTGGTGTTCTTCACCGGGTTGCTGGCTCGAGAGCTCGGCGGGACGCGTGGTGCTCAGGTGCTCGCCGCAGCGTGCATGGCGGTCTCGGCGATCCTGCTCGCCGTCGGGCACCTGCTGTCCACGAGCACATTCGACCTCCTGGCCTGGACGGCAGTGTCCTGGGCGGTGGTCCGCGCGCTGCGTCACGGCGGCTACCACTGGTTGCTGGTCGGCTTGCTGGCCGGGGTCGGCCTGCAGAACAAGGTGCTGGTCGTGTTCCTGTTGGCGGGACTGGCAGCAGGTCTGCTGCTCGTCGGGCCTCGTAAGGTGCTGCGCAGTCGCTGGCCGTGGCTGGCGGCCGCGGTCGCGCTGGCGCTGTGGGCCCCGTACCTGCTCTGGCAGGCAACCCATGGTTGGCCGCAGCTGGAGCTCTCCAGCGCGATCGCCGCCGGGAGCTCCGGCACGAGCGAGCCCCGGTGGCTGTTCCTGCCCTACCAGTTGGTCCTGATCAGTCCGCTGCTGGTGCCGGTGTGGGGCGCGGGCCTGTGGCGACTGGCCCGGGACCCCGCGTTGCGGACCTTCCGTGCCTTCGCCGTCGCCTACCCGCTGCTGGCAGGGGTGTTCTTGGTAACCGGGGGCAAACCGTACTATCTGGCGGGCTTGTATCCGGTGCTGCTGGCCGCCGGTTCGGATCCGGCGCTGCGCTGGACGGGTCGGGGCGCCACCTGGCTGCGCAGGGTGCTGCTCGCCGGTGCTCTGGCGGTGAGCGCGGCGATCTCCACGGTGCTGTTCCGGCCACTGGTGCCGGTCCAGCACCTGGCGGCCACCCCGGTCGTGGACATCAACTACGACGCCGGCGAGACCGTCGGCTGGACTGCCTTCGTGCACACCATCGCCGACATACAGGCCGGCCTGCCCACCGAGGACCGGACCGGCGTGGTGGTGCTGACTCGCAACTACGGACAGGCCGGGGCGATCGACCGCTACCGCACCGAGCTGGGCCTGCCACCTGCCTACAGCGGCCACAACAGCTACGCCGAGTGGGGGCCACCACCGGAGGATGCTCAGACGGTGATCGTCGTCGGCTACGACCGGGAGTCCCTGCAACGCTGGTTCGGATCGGTCGAGCCCGCCGCACGTATCGACAACGGCGTCGGGCTGGACAACGACGAGCAGGGCACTCCAGTGTGGATCTGCCAGGAGCGGCTGACGCCTTGGGCCCAGCTGTGGCCACAAGTGCGCCACCTCGGATAGGGCCCCATAGCCAAGAAGAAGGGCAGCAAGGGGAACGAGCCTGAGATGCGTTGGGTGGGCGGTCGAAGCGTCATCTTCGCCGCTTGAGCTGGTTCGCCCACCCCACGACTACAGATCCGCTGGTGTGGTGATGGGACCATGGGCGCATGCATTTGAAGGAGCAGTTCACCTGGCGCGGCCGCCGCATCGCTTGGAGCACCAAAGGCTCTGGGCCCGCGGTCGTGTTCTGCCATGGCACTCCGTGGTCTTCCGTCCTGTGGGCGCCCTTCGCTGAAGCCCTCGCGAAGGATCACACCGTCTATTCGTGGGACATGCCCGGTTACGGGGCCTCGTCAATGGACCCCACCCATGATGTAGACCTGGTCGTGCAGGGCGAAGCATTCCTAGCGCTACTAGACCACTGGGCCCTCCAGAATCCGCATGTGATCGCCCACGACTACGGGGGTGCGGTCTCCTTGCGCGCCCACCTCCTGCACGGTGCGCCCTTCGCTTCCCTGTGCTTAGTGGACGCTGTCGCGTTACGTCCCTGGGGGTCTCCTTTTTTCAATCTGGTCAAGGACAACACCGAGGTCTTCGCCCAGTTACCTGAAGCCGTGCATCGAGGCGTGCTCGAGGCATACATCGCCGGAGCGAGCCACCACGGCCTCCGCGCAGAAAACATGACGGAACTGGCCGACCCATGGTGCGGGGCGATAGGACAGGCAGCGTTTTACCGCCAGATCGCCCAAGCGGACGAGACCTACACCGCTGTCTTGGAGCCACTCTTGGTATCGATGAGCATTCCGACGCACATCATCTGGGGTGAGAACGACACGTGGATCCCAGTCGACCGGGCTCACCGCCTGCACAAGGCGATCCCGGGAAGTACCTTGTCCCTCGTCCCCCAAGCAGGACACCTGATTCACTATGACGCTCCAGTCGCATTGGCCACCGAACTCACCCGGTGGCTCCACATGCTTTCCCGCACCTAAAAGAAGGACCAAGTCCAGCGTGGAAGTCCATCGGCACTTACCCGACGCCGGTGCTTGGCATGATGGTGGCGTTCATGGTCCTGTCGGATCATGGCTTTCTACTTGGGATTGGGGGCTCTTCACGATCGAGGGTGTAGTTGCGGCCTGAAGCCTCCGGTCTCAAGCAGTGATCTGGCGATGTAGTTCGTGAGGTTGCGGAACCCGAGTGCGGAACCGCGCAGGTGCTCGAGCCGGCCGTTGATCGCCTCGGTGGGGCCGTTGCTGGTGCCGGGACGGTCGAAGTAGGCCAGCACGTCGGCTGCGCGTTTGTTCAACGTGCGGCCGAGTGTGGTGACCTCGACCAGTGCGTTCGGGACACCGGTGCCGATCGTGTCGATCAGCTTGACCATCAGCTCGCGGCCACGGCGTCGGTCCTCGTGTCGGTGGGCGGCGATCATTCGCTGGTAGATGCCCCTGGTCGCTTCGACCTCGACATGCGCGTCGTCGGCGAACAGCGCGGTGAGCCGAGCGGCCTGCTTGTCGGTGAGCAGCCCTGCACCGGTGTGCAGGGTCCTGCGCGCGGAGTAGAGCGGGTCGTTCTTCATGCCGCGGTGACCGTGGATCGCCAACTGGACCCGGCGGCGGCACCGGTCCAGCGCATCTCCGGCCAGGCGCACGACGTGGAAGGGACCCATGACCGCTGTCGCAGGCCCCGTCTCGTGTCACCGTCGCAGTGGACTACTTCGCGTACCCACTCAGATTGGTCAAGTGCGCACCCGATAGCGCAGGTGAAGCACCCGGTTGCCCTGAACAACTACGTCTGGGTCCTCCAACAGGTGCTGCGCGTGGACCGACCCGAAGTAGCGCTTGCCGGACCCAAAGACCACGGGTGCAACGTCCATGCGCACCTCGTCGACCAGGCCCGCCGCAAGCGCCTGCCCACCGACGTCGCCGGCGGCGAACTCGACGATGCGGTCGCCCGCGAGCTCCTGTGCCTTGGTCACGGCTGCTTCAATGCTGTCGACGAAGTGGAACGGCGCCTCGGGGTCCCAGCCCTCGGGCGCCGGCCGGTGCGTCACGACGACGACGTGGTCGATCCCGCTCGGCGGCGTCCCGTCCCAGCCGTCCGTGATGTCGAAGACGTGGCGGCCGGCGATTGTCACCCCGACATGGTCCCAGTAGGGCCGGATGTGGTCGAAGGACGCCTGCGACACCTTCAGTACGCCGCTGTCGTCCAACGGCACATCACCGCTGACCAACCACCCGAACAGCGGACCGGGATCGTCGTTCTCAGCCGCGATGAAACCATCCACGGAGACCGACGCATTCATGACCACTTTTCCCATGGGCTCCTCCTCTGCTTGGAGTTCCAAGTTTTGCGTGTTGTGAGTGGTCGCTCTTGTAAGAAATCATTCGGCTGGCAGTGGCCAGCCGTCCAATACGTGACCGGGATGCTCGCGCAGGAATCGCCGCCGGACTTCGACATACCGGGTCGGCGTGAGCCCGGTGAACTCCCGGAACTCGTGGACGAAGTGGGCCTGGTCGAAGTAGCCCGCGCAGGCGGCAACCTCGGCCCAGTCGATCGGTGCAGCGACGTCGAGCGCCAACACGGTGAAGGTGAATCGGTAGCTGCGAGCCAGCCGCTTCGGCGTGACACCGACAACCGCCTTGAACCGCCTCGCCACATAGGTGCTGCTTGCGCGGCTTGTGACGCCGAGGTCGCTGATCGGCACCGCTCCGCCGGTCGCCGCGATGGCGCTACTCATTTGGCGCACGAGGTCCAGGCCGTCGATCTCGCGCAGCCGTCTCGTCAGCTCATCTTCGAGCAGCGTCAGCATCTCGTGCGGTGCGTCCGCCGTGGTCAGCCGGTCTCGCAGCTCAGCAATCGCCACCTGGCCCCAAATCTGCGCGACCGTCGCCGGCCGGTCGCACAACTCGGCCGCGGGCATCGGCAGGAACGGGGCTGGCCCCCACGGCTTGAAGTGGACGCCGACGGACCGGGTCGGGGTTGGGTAGCTGAACTCCCACGCGCGGGTGGGCGTGGTGACCACGCAGCCGTCGGTGTATTCCGCGGCTTCTACGTCGGTGCCTGCCCGGATGAGAAACGGCGCCCCGAGGTTGACGATGAGCAACGGCGCGGGCGCGGCCGGGAGCATCAGTCGGGAGTACGGCGGCGCACCCTCCAGGTAGTAGAGATCGTCGATCAGCCCGTCGAGCGGCGGACCGGGCACCCTGGACACATACTCCATGCTGACATCATCGCCGACGGCCCATCTGGCATCACGCGCCGGCGCAAGCATCGAGCCGGCGCCGATCCCTGACGGGTGCCCCGGCGCATTTCGGGCCCGAACTACACCCCACTTTGTGAAGAGCCGGATTGGGAGACCTGGGTATCAACGACCTCAGTCCGTTCTGGACTGCGGCCACTGTTGTTGCTGGGAATCATGCTCCACAGTCAGCGACGAGTCGTCTACGCCACCGCACGACCGGTGAGTCGAAAGCCCTCCCACCGCATCGAGGAGGGGCCCCCAGGGCTGTGGTGGCGATCGTCGAGGCTCAACTGCGGGTGCGTAGCTTCTCCGTCAGCGACAGCCGCACGGTGGGCCACTCGGAGTCGATGATGGAGAACACCACCACGTCGCGCATGGTCCCGTCGCGCCACAGGTCGTGGTTGCGCAGCACCCCGTCCTGCTTGGCCCCTAGCACGGCGATGGCGGCTCGGGAGCGGTGGTTGTGCCAGTGCGTGCGGAACTCCACGGCAATGCAGTTCAGGGTGTCGAAGGCATGGGTGAGCTGCAGCAGCTTCACCTGCGTGTTGACCCCGGTGCCTTGTGCGCTGGGGGCGATCCAGGTGGAGCCGATCTCCAGGCGCCGGTGGTCGGTGCGGATATTGAGCAATGTCGTCATCCCCACCGCCCGCCCATCCGCGGCACGGATAGTCCACGGCACGACCTGACCGGCGGCGTGGCCGGCCAGCCGTTTCTCGATTTCCCCGCTCATCTCATCCGGTGAGGGCAAACGGGTGTACCAGAGCTTGTAGAGCTCGTCCTCGGCCACCGCCTCCGCCAGCTCCTCGGCATGCTCGGGCGTCAACGGTTCGATCGAAGCCAGGGCACCGCGCAGAGGCGGGATCGCAAGGAAGTCCATGCCGCCAGGCTACTGAGCCAAGACGTCTCCGCCTGGTACCCGGGCAATCTTCAGCTATGAGACCAGGACCTAACCTCCAGCTCACATATAGATAGATGTGATGTCCAAGAACGTTGATGCTAGGCACGATTCTGATCTGTTCAAGGGCAAGCGCCTTACGTGGTGGGAGTAAAGGCGTCCAGTGAAGGCTTGCCGTTCCACAGAGAAGGTAGTCCTCTAACCGTTATAAGTGGTTAGAATGGTGCCATGTCACCTCGTGCTCGCCATTCGATGCCCCACGATGTCGCCGCAACTCTCGCCGCTGCAGGGGTGCAGGCTGATGACGACGGTCGGCCGGGGTATCAGCGCAACGACTACCTGGGCTGGATAGGCCAAGCCCAGAACGCGGACACGCGTTCGCGACGGATCGGGCAGATGCTCGAGGAACTCTCCTGCGGTGGGGTGTACATGGGCATGGCCCACGCCCCGTCGCGCGAGGATCGGAAACCGGCATGAGCGACAGGCACCAGACGGGCCAGTGGCTCGTTCCCTCTGATGGGCACCGATGGTTCTTCGACTCCGGTGCTATCAGCCTCGACTTCGGCTACACCGGCGACTTCGGGTACGGCATTGACGCTTGGGAGAGCTTGCGCACGCCGGCTGACCTGGACGCATGGCTCACCGATCGCTTCGGCCCGCCCCGGCCCGCCAGCGGCGCATCGGATTACGCAGGGGCACGGCAGCTGCGCGCGGCCATCACCTCGAGCGCCCGACGGGTCAGCTCCGGGCGGGCTCTGAAGGTGGCGGACGTTGACGCGATCAACAGGTGGGCGGCCCGGCCGGCGGTGCCTCCGTACCTGGCAGGCGGCACGTGCGCCCCTTCCCCTGCGAGCCCGGAGCAGATGCTCGCCAGCATCGCCCACGACGCGATCCGCACTTTCACGGCACCCCCCGGTCGGGTGCGCGAGTGCGCTGCCGATGACTGCCACCTGATTTTTCTCGACACCTCACGGCCCGGAAGCCGCCGCTGGTGCTCGATGCGCCGTTGCGGCGGCCGCGCGAAAGCTCGAACCCATTACGTCCGAACCACCCAAGGAGAACACTCATGACTACCGCGACCACCCACGTTGATCCGGCCCAGCTGTACAGCAACCCCGCCTTCACGCAAGGCGTGATCGCCCCTGCTGGCCCCACGCTCTACGTCGGCGGGCAGAACGGAACCGACGCAACCGGAACGCTGCTCGACAGCTTCGAAGCACAGACCGCTCAAGCCATGCGCAATGTGCTGAGCGTCCTGGCCGCCGCCGGCACCGGCCCCGAGCACGTCGCCAAGCTCACCATCTACCTCGTTGCAGGCGTCGACATCCGCGCCGGCTTCACCGCCTCACAGTCCGTCTGGGGCGGCCACCGCACGGCCATCACCGTTCTCACCGTCGCTGGACTTGCCCGTCCCGACGCTCTGGTGGAGATCGACGCCATAGCAATCATCCCCGAGTGATACCGCAGAGCCGGACGCAGATGACCGTAGTGGCACCCATGAAGTGGTCTCATGGACCTGACTGAGCAGTTCCAGGCGCAGCGTCCCCGGCTCATACGCATCGCCGCTGGCCTGCTCGATGACCGGGCCGAGGGCGAAGACATGGTCCAGCAAGCGTGGTTGCGCCTCCACGGCACCGAGGCCGTGATCGACAACTTGCCTGCTTGGCTGACGGTGGTCACAACGCGATTGTGCCTGGACCGTCTCCGCGCCAAGATTCCCGAGCCGACTGAGCCAACTGAATCGTTGCGGCCGGCTGGGACAGGGGTCACGCCGGACCCGGTGGAGCACGTGGTCATGGCGCACACGCTCGGGGTCGCTCTGCAGATCGTCCTCAACCGCCTCTCGCCGGCGGAGCGGGTGGCATTCGTACTCCATGACACCTTCGGCGTGGACTTTCGCACTATCGCGACCGTCCTCGACATCTCCTCGCCTGCCGCCCGCAAGCTCGCCTCGCGAGCTCGTTCGAAGGTCTCGGCTGCGGCACCAGAGGCGACGCCAGCTGACTGGGAAGTCGTCGATGCCTTCCTCGCAGCCGCCCGGGGTGGCAACTTCGCCCGCCTGCTCCACCTCCTCGCCCCCGATGTCCTGGTAACCGCAGATGCCGAGGCCGTCGCTGCAGGTACCCCTCAACGAATCGAGGGACGCGAGGAGGTCGCCACGATGTTCGACGGTGCCGCGAAGGCCGCTCTGCCGGTGTTCATCGGAGAGCGCCCTGGTGCTGCGTGGTTCTATCGCGGCCAACCTCGTGTGGCCTTCGACTTCACCATCGCCAACGGTGTTGTACGGGAGATCACCTTTCGTGCCGAGGAGGACGTGCTGGCATCACTCACTCGGCGCTCCGGTACTGGACGCAGGCAGCGCGGACGTCTCTGACCCCCATGTTGCTGGCGCCCCGTGGTCACATTGTCGATGCCGCGTTCGTCAACAGGATGGGACTCGCGACGAGACCCTACGACTGAACGCACCACTGCGGAAGGAACCCGTCATGAAGATCATGACCTGCCAGCAACTCGGTGGCCCCTGTGATTTAGCCCTTCGTGGCGATACCGCCGACGACGTCATCAAGGCCCAGGACCGGCACCTCAAGGAAGCCGTCCGGTCCGGTGATTCGACTCACCAGCAGGCTCACGAAGCGATGAAGGGTCGCTGGAAGAACCCGATCAAGGGCATGGAATGGTATCGAGACACCAAAAAGACCTTCGCAGTGCTTCCCGAGGTCTAGCGCCACCGATCTCGCTCGCACATGCTTTCTTTTTGGCCGCTCTCGGTTACCGCAGGTGCACGGCGTAGTTGAGATGTGTCGTCCGGGCAGAAGATTCCGTGTGGCTCTGCTTCAGAGCCACGCGGCTCGCGTCAACGCCGTCGAACAGTCGGATCCCGGAGCCGAACAGCACAGGTGAGAGCGCGACATGGAACTCGTCGACCAGACCGGCGTTCACGTACTCCACGATTGTCGCGCCACCGCCCGCGACGCGGACGTCTCGGTTGCCTGCGGCCTCGCGTGCCTGGCCAAGCGCGGACTCAACACCATCATTGATGAAGTGGAAGGTCGTTCCGCCCGGACGCTCCCATGGTTCACGCTCCTCGTGGGTCACCACGAAGACCGGCGTATGGAACGGTGGGTCTTCCGGCCACATCTGCTCGCCGGCGTCGAACATGCGCTTGCCCATCACGCTCGCACCGGTGCGCTCGAACGTCTCGGCCACGATGTCGTTGTCGCGCCCCACTTCACCGCCCTTTCCGAGCTTGAGATTCTCTCGGAAGTGCCGTTGCCGGAAGACCCACTGCTGCAACTCCATCCACTGCCGACCCATCAGTTCCTCGGGTGAGTCGGGTGCGATGAATCCGTCCAGTGACATCGACACGCTGAAAAACACCTTCCCGGCCATCAGTGCTCAGCTCCCTTCTGCCCGATCTCTGCGACGTAGGCAGCCAGGTTGCCCAGGGTCTGGCGGCCGCCCTCGAGCGCGCCGTGCTTCTCGATCGCATCGTCTCGCAGCTCCGTGGTGGGGAACACCGTGCGCATCTGAATCCGGGTCGTCTCCCCGTCGGCTTCGAACGTGAGGACCGATTCAAAAGCGTTCGGGTCGTCGCGATACTCCCCGTGGATCATCGCAATTTTTTCCGGTGCGGTGATCTCGGTCCACGTGATCCACTCTTGGTAGTCCGTCCCGTCTGGGCCGTGCATCGTGAAGTTCCACACACCGCCGACACGGAACTCGAATGCGCGCGTGGTGGTGGTGAACCCTCTTGGTCCCCACCAGCGCGAGAGGTGGCGCACCTCGGTGAACGCTTCGAACACCGGCTCTCGCGGACCGTCGATCACTCGCGTGATCACGATCTCGCGGTCTGCCACATCCGGCTGCGCCGGTGCTGACCTTTCCGTCGTATCCATCGTCTTAATCCTCCCGCTTCTCCTGTTTGAGGTCCTGCACGTATGCGTCCAGGCGATCGAAGCTTTCGATCCAGAACTGTTCGAACCCACCGGTCCAGTCATGCACCGACTGCAGCCCATGTGCGTCGAGAACGTAGAGGCGCTGCTTGCCTTCTCGGCGGTCGTGCACCAGGCCGACCTCACGCAGAACCCGCAGGTGCTTGGACGCCCCGGACTGGGACATTCCCAACTCCTCGGCGACGGCCGTCGCCGGCCGCTCGCCTGCCCGGAGCAGCATCAGGATGTCCCGGCGCTGAGGCTCGGCGATCGCGTTGAACACATCGGACGTCGTCGCTGCTCGTGCCATGGTCACTAACATATTCCCATATCAGAAAGTGTGTCAAGCCGGCGGCCCCTACTGTGCCGCTGGAGCGGGCGCGGGTGCGTTGCTCGTAACGCCCGGGCTCAAGGAGGCATCGGGCCCCGCCCGGTTCTAACAAGCAAGAACCGGCCCGCCGATCGAGAAGCAGAGAACAAAGAGCGAACGACGGCGTTCGACGACTCCGCACCCACCTCAACGCCTGCGCTTGGTCGTCGTTCCAAAACTTTGGTAAGGCTTTAAAAGCTATCCAGGGCGTCGTCTCACAGATTGACCCGCCCTTCCGGGTCCTTACCCACCCCTCTTATCGTCTTGCTATAAGAGATGGCCATCTTAGAATGTGAGACACCATGACGCGGTACGGTCTTGGGTACGCCTGCAGTGTCCTGCTCTCCCATGCTCAGCGGACGGCGGAGAACTCCGCGGCGTACCTGCTTCCTCTCCTGCGGCCGGATATGGTCGTGCTGGATGTCGGGTGCGGGCCCGGGTCGATCACCTTGGACCTGGCGGGGCACGTGCCGCAGGGGCGGGTGGTGGGCGTGGACGTGGGGGAGGAGGCGCTGGTCCTCGCCCGGGGTGAGGCCGCACGGCGCGGCGACACCCGCACCGAGTTCCTGCTCGCGGACATCGTTCGTCTGCCCTTCCCGGACGGGGTCTTCGATGTGGTGCACGCCCATCAGGTCCTCCAGCACGTGGCCGATCCCGTCGCGGCTCTACGCGAGATGGCCCGGGTGTGCCGGCCGGAGGGGTGGATCGCCTGCCGGGACGCCGACTACGAGGCGATGACCTGGTATCCAGGCTCCCCGGGGATGGCCCGGTGGTGGGAGGTCTATCGTGCGATGGCCCGGCTCAACGGGGGCGAGCCCGATGCCGGTCGGCGGCTGAAGTCCTGGTGCCTACAGGCCGGCTTGACCGAGGTGCAGGCCGGCGCCTCCACCTGGTGCTACACCACCGCGGAGAGCACCCGGTGGTGGTCTCGTTCCTGGGCTCAGCGCGCCCGCACGCCGGCTTTTGCCGATCGCGCACAAGAGCTCGGCTTGGCCACGGCCCAAGAAGTGGATCTCATGGTCGATGACTGGCTGCGGTGGGGGGCGGCAGAGGATGCCTGGTTCGTGCTGCTCCACGGCGAGGTGCTCGCCCGACCGCCCCGGCCCCAGCAGCATGGCATTCCCCCGGTAAGGCTCTGACGGGTGGAGGGCATGACCCAGGAACCGTGGGTGTTCCCCGTGGCCCAGCGCCTGAGAGGGGTGCAGTCCTCCCCGGTGCGCGACATCCTGGCCATCATCGCCCGCGGGGAGGTGATCTCCTTCGCCGGTGGCATCCCCGATGCGGACCTTTTCGCTCTGGAGGACCTGCAGGCCTCCTTCGCCCACGTTTTGGCCCATCAGGGGCGCCGGGCGTTGCAGTACGCCTCCACCGAGGGCGAACCAGAACTGCGGGAACAGGCCGCGGCCCGGGTCTCGAGGGAGGTGCCGAGTATCCCGGAGCAGATCCAGGTGACCTCCGGTTCCCAGGAAGGCCTGTACCTGGTGGGCCAGGCCCTGTTGGATGCCGGTGACGTGGTGCTGGTGGAACACCCCACCTATCTGGCCGCCGTGCAAGCCTTCACCCTCACCGGGGCGCGGATCATCGGGGTCCCCACCGACGAGCACGGGGTGGTCCCCGAAGAGCTGGAGCGGCTGATCGCTGAACACCGTCCGAAGTTCGTCTACCTCATCCCCACCTTCCAGAACCCCACCGGGACGACCATGCCGGTCCCGCGCCGCCACCAGGTCGCCGAGATCCTGCTGCGCACGGGCACCGTCCTAGTCGAGGACGACCCCTACGGGCTGCTGCGCTTCACCGGCGCACCGCTGGCCCCGATCGCCGCCCACCCCGGGATGGCTCGGCAGAGTCTGCTGCTGAACTCGCTGTCGAAGATCGTGGCCCCCGGGATACGGGTGGGCTGGGTGAGGGCCGAGGGTCCAATCCTGCGCACCATCGCCATCGCCAAACAGGCCGTGGGACTGCAGTCGGCCGTTGTCGATCAACTGGCCGCGGCCCATTACCTGGCCACCTGTGATGTCGACGCCCACGTCCGTCGGGCCGCCGCCGTGTACCAGCAACGCCGGGATGCCATGCACGCCGGCCTGCTACAGATCCTGCCGCCCGGGGCGAGCATCACCTCCCCGGACGGCGGGATGTTCTTGTGGGCGCGCCTGGGCCACGGCATCGACACCGCCGAGCTGCTTCCCCTGGCGGTGGAGGAAGGAGTGGCCTTCGTCCCCGGCGCCCCCTTCTACGCCCACGACCCGGACCACTCCACCCTGCGCCTGTCCTATGTCACCAACACCCCGGAAGTCATCACCGAGGGACTGACACGACTGCACCGGGCGATCCAGTCCTACCAGCAGGAGCACCGGATTTCGGAAGAGCCGACAGAGATCAACCTGCGCTGAACGGACCGACATCCCCCACCGCCTTTGACCTGTTGCACAGAAAAGGGTGTCCTGCTTGAACTCAGGTCGCCGTTCGTTGCAGGACGTATTGCGCGTCGAAGGTCTGCGGCGAGTACGTGAGCTCGACAATCGTGAACCCTGCTTTCAGGATCATCGGCTCCAAGAGCCAACGGAAGGTCGAGTGCTCATCGCGCACGTGCTCTTCGAGCTCAGCCCGGCTCCACTCACCCTCGACGTCGCTTCCTCCCAGGGCGCACCATGCCTCGAGGCGCTGATCCGCCTCGTGCGGGTCGAAATCGTAGACGACATCCCACAATCGAAGAATGCCTCCCGGTCGCAGCAGGCGACCCATACGAACCAGGGCAACCGCCTTCCAGAAATCAGGAAGGTGATGCAACGCATACCGCGAGTACACGAAATCAGCGGGCTCACCATTAGAGACAAAGCTCAGGAACCCGGCCTGAACCAGGTCAACGTTGCTCAGGTGCTCGCGAGCAACTTTCCGGCGTAGGTGCTCGAGCATCGGTTCGGACACATCCACCGCAACGACACGCGCGCCCGCACGTGAGGCCGCTGCCGTGAACTGTCCGGTTCCCGCCCCGAACTCCACGATCCGCGACCCGATCGTGAGTCCGTGCTGCCGGAGCAGGGAGACCTCGTCCTCTGCCTGGGAATCCATCTTGGAGTCATACCGGGCGACATGCTCCACATCCAGGTTCTCCCGGCCGGCGAGACGGATTTCATCCGGGTACCAACCTGCCATACGCGACCACCCCCTTGTCTGCTCAATTCTCCACCACCGGACCCTTGCCGGGACGAGCTCTGGACCTTGAAATCGGAGAGCGGACTCAGAGCGGAGCGAGCAATGATGAGTTGGACGTAGCCAACAGTTTCACGATGAGCTCGGCCCCGTCTGCTTTACAGATGGCAAGCTACCGGCCACTTTCCTCGAGGGGCTGTAAGAATCGAGTCGCCCGTCACTGCGTGCGAATGAGACCGGGGTTATGGGCGGGACTCAGGTGGTGCGGGAACGCTGTGTCGGGCGATCGCGGGATGTCGCGGTGGCAGGGCCGGTCTTCCAAGGTGATCGACTCTGGATGATCGGGACTGATGGTTGCCACGGCACAGGCACGGCCCCAGACGGGCACGTCGTCGGTGAAGGGATCGGCACCGGTGTCACTCACCCACAAGACGATGTGCATCATCTGGTCGGTAGCATCCGTATATGCCCGCAACGATGTTGGAGACGGACCTATCCTGGCGACGATCTCATCAGATGAATCCGTAACGGACTGGGCGGCGGCCTCAACGTTCTGTGGTGGGTGGTCTCCTAGTTCATCGGAGATCGCTGCTTGCAGACCAGGCAGCCAATACAAGGCGAAGTCATCTGCCTCACCTTGGCGGAAAGGGGCTGTGTAGCACCCGGTGAGCAGGAGTAGTCCTGTGGTGGCCAGAACCGCTTGGGGAAGACCTCGGGGCAGCCAGTACCCAAAGACGTTGTGGTTCCTCACGGCTGTCCTGCGGTGGCGGCCGCCTCAAGGAACTCGAGCATGATGGGTGCACCGGTGATCGATCCCAGGTCTCCGTCCTCGACGAAAACGGCCACGGCAAGGTCCTGGTGGGCGGCGATGACCCAGGAGTGCGTGCGGGGTGGGTTTTCGGAACCGAACTCTGCGGTGCCGGTCTTGCCGATCGCGGTGTCCGGGGACAGGATCCGGAAGGTGTCGAGGTGTCCGGTCGTGACGACCTCGCGCATGGTGGTGTGCAACTGTTCGGCTTCTTGGTTGGTCAGAGGCGTGGTGGTACTGGGTTGGGCGGCATCGGTCTGGACCAAATCCTCGGTGGTGACCAGTCGGGGTGTGACGAGTTTTCCGGCGGCGATCGAGGCGGTGAGATTGGCCATGGTCAGCGGGGACACCAGGGTGCGGCCCTGCCCGAACAGGGCAGCGGCGTGCTGGGCCGGGGGTTCGCTCTCAGGAATGGACCCGTAGAAGGCGCCTATCCCCAGATCTGTCTGCATGCCCACTCCCAGGGCCGCGGCGGCATCGGCGATTTCTCGCTGGGTGATCCGTTCGTGCTGGGCGATGAAGCTGGTGTTGCAGGAGTGGGCCATGGCCTCTTTGAGGGTGATGAGTCCGAGGAACTGTGCGGGGTAGGACTCGACGTTGTTGAACGTGGCGCCGTCGACGGTGGTCGAGGGGGTGCACTCCACGGTCGTGTCGGGGGTGTCGCCGTGGCGCAGCATGGCCAGGGCGGTGACGACCTTGAAGGTCGAGCCTGGGGCGTACTGGCCCAGCAGGGCGGTGGGGTAGCCCTCGGATCCGGGTCCGTTGGCGGCGGCGAGGACGTCTCCGGTGGAGGGACGGATCGCCACGATCGCTGAGGCGGAGTCGATGTCCGCCAGCAGCTGCTGGGCGGTGGCCTGCAAATGACGGTCCAGGCTGACCTGGATCGTTTCGCCAGGGGAGGGAGGGATCTGCACGAGTGGTTGTTCGGTGTGCGGGGCGATTCCGCCGTCGGCTTGCAGGCCGACTTTCTCCACGATGACACCGGGCTTCCCGCGCAACCGGTCGTCGTGGGTTTCCTGGAGTCCACCGCGGCCGATCATGGCTCCGGCCTCGATCTGCCCTTCCGAGGCCTGGAGATCTTCGGCGGTGGCCGCAGAGACGCTTCCCAGGATGTCCGAGGCGAACCCGCGGGAGGGCGCCAGGGGCACTTCGTCCTCCACCACGAGAAGCCCGGGAACGGCCTGCATCTGGTGGGGGTCCAAAGCCCGGAAGTCCTCTTCGCGTAAAGGAACAGCTTCGACGAACGCCTCCGGGCCGGCTTGTTCTACAGCCGTGATGTAGGGCGCCGTACCGATGTCCAGGGCCTCGGCCAGGTCTCGTGCGGCCTCTGCGGGGTCGGCCTCCGCTAGCTGAGATTTGTCGATGCCCACCCGGTGCACGGTCCTCTCCGTCACCAGAACTTCCCCGTGCGCCCCGAGGATGTCCCCGCGGTCGGGGGAGATGGGGACCAGGTGCAATCCCTGCCCGGTTTCCAGCGAGGGTTCCACGACGGTGGGAGACCAGCGCGCCACCCATTGGCCGTCTTGACCAGAACTGAGTTCCAGAGTGGAGTCGTAGGTCCAGTTCTGCTCCACCCCCGGCAGGTCCCATGACCAGGACAGGACCGCTTCACGGCGGTCCTCGTTGTCGGTGTCGCTCACCGAGCCCACCTCCACGGTCGGGGTGAGACCGCGCAGATTCTTCGTCACCGCCTCCAACTGCTGTTGGGCGGTGGCGGCATCAACGTTGGCGAACGACATCTGCGCCACCTCACCAGCAGCCAGGGCGGCCGCCACCGCCTCCGCCGTTGCACGCTCGTCATCGGGACGCAGGGCGCTGCAGCCGCTGGCCACCAGGACCAGCGACACCCCCAGACACAGTGGCCATGACCGGCGCGCCTGGGCGCGACCGGGAGCAGAACCAGATGGGACAGCAGACGTGGACGACATCGCAGGTCGACTTCCAGGGGGCGGCAGCGGGGGCATGAGCACACCGTAGGAAGATCTCGCTTCATATGTCCAAGACATCTACAGACACCGGGACATAGTCTGGGTGATATGGGAGCTCGTGTGCAGGGAAATCTTCTGCGGTGGCTGGAGTATTTCGTGGCTGTAGCCGAAGCCGGACACGTCGGCCGGGCCGCGGAAAAACTGGGCATCGCCCAACCCCCGCTGTCCCAGACCATCCGGCGCCTGGAGCACAGCGTCGGCATTACCTTGTTCATTCGCCATGCCCGCGGCGTGCGGCTCACCCCAGAGGGTGAACAGTTCTTGACCCGCGCCTATGGTGTGCTCGAGGCCCAGTCACAGTTGCTGGGCCTGCGCGCCGAGCTGGAGAGCTCCGCACCGGTGGTGACGGTGCGCGTCCCAGCCTTGATGCCGTCCGCCTGGGTGGCTGAGCTGGCCGCCGGCTGGTCCGCAGTCGCCACCGCCGCAGAGCCCCACGCCTCGGCTGCAACGCGACTGCGCTTCCACACCCAGACGAACTCGACCATGGCCTCTGCCACGGCCGCCGACCCGGACTCGGTGGGTCTGTTTATCGCCCCGGCGATCACCGGGCCCTTGACCGTGCACCCGGTGGTGGCCATACCGCAGTACCTAGTGAGCGCAGCAGAGCCGGACACGGTGTCGAGCCACGGAGCAGTTCCTCGGAGTCTGTCCCGTCGTGATGTCCGCCGGACCATCAACTCGCCCGTGGCGCTCACCCCTCGACGGGAAGCCCCCGCCGCCTTCGATCTGCGCAACAGCGAGCTCACCTCCCTCGGCGTCACCGTCCTCCCGCCTGTACGGGAGTACGAGCAGGAGCGAGAAGCCCTCGGCGACGCCGTCCAAGGGCACTGTGTGCTGCTGCGCCCGCACCTGGAACCGATGCCGGGGCTGGTGTTCTGGGCCCTGCCCGCAGGGATTCTGCCCTTGCGGCTGCGGGTTGCCCACTGCGCCGATGCCACCGCCATGACCCGGTCCGTCGCCGGTTTCCTCCACCACTGGCTGAGCAATCACGCCGCCTACGCGGGAAGCTGACATGCTGATCCGCGGCGCGTCCCACCAGGTCACTGCTGAGTTGGAAGCCCACCTCACGGCACTGTTCGACGATGCCGGAGTGCTGGGCAGCGTTCACGCGGCCGTGATCGGACACCCCGAGCTGCCCACCGTCAACGTGGCCGCTGACCAGCCCATGCCGGCGGCCTCCCTCTACAAGCTCCCGACGATGGTGGCGTACTGCCAGTGCGCAGACCGTGGCCACATCGACCCGCAACAACAGACACGTCTCACGGCGCAGACCCGCGCCCACGGACCCACGGGAACGGCGATCTGCCAAGACCCGGTGTCGATGTCCTGGCGCGATCTGGTCCGCATGATGATCACGATCTCCGACAACGCCGCCGGGGACGCGGTGCTGGAGCGGATCGGAATCACTACGGTGCAGACCACCGCCGAGGAACTGGGCATGGTGGCGACCTGCATCCGCGGTGGCACCACCCACACTGAGCAGCTGCTGCTCGAGGACCTGCCGGCCGCTGACACGGCCACGGCGATGACCCAGCTAATGGACCCCAACGCCGAACCCGCCACCCGAGCGCTGGATCCGCTGCTTGTTTCCGCCATCACCGCCCACGACGCCTGCCTGCTGCTGACCCGCATCTGGGAGAACACCGCAGCATCCCCGGAACAGTGCCAGTTCATGCGCAAAGTCCTAGCCCAACAAGCCTGGGGCCACCGTTTCGCCCAAGCCTTCGCCTACCCGGGCGCCGGCATCGCCGCCAAAACCGGGTCCTTCGGCCCCCTGCGCCACGAAGCAGGCGTCATCACCCACCCCGAGGAACCCCCCATCGTCGTCGGCGTTCTCACCCGATCAGCCAGACGCGACAAACGGGTCCCCGCCGCCGAGCACGTCGTCGGGCAAGCCGCCCTCGCCGCGGTGCAGTTCCTGCGGCAATACCTCTAACCGGAACCACCCGCGCCCGCATCACTTCCGACACAGAAACTACACAGTGGGAGGATGCTTTGGGGCGTTGCGTGGGCAGGGGGATAGTTCGCCGGTCCTGGCCGGTCCTGTCATCGGCATCATGTCAGGACCAGGTTCTGATGCCCGTCGATCAGTTCGCGCACGATATCGAGATGACCCGCGTGGATGGACGTCTCCACCAGCACGCGAAACACGACCTCGCGCCCATCGGTCATGGGTGGCGCCTCGAAGTCCCCTGACGCGGGCCACCAGCGGGGTGGAGCGTTCACATCCGACTGTGCCAGCACCTCAGTGCTTCGGGCGATCTCCTGCTGGTAGACCCTGATGGCGTCGGCGCCGGTCATCGGCTCGGATGCCCAGCCGTCGTGAAGGGCTGCGATCGTCGTCGGGTCACCCCCGAGAACGGCCGAGATCCAGAACGATTCGACATCGAAGGCGAGGTGATTGAGCAGTTGCGTCATGGTCCAGCCTGATGGGGTGAGCGCTCGGCTCATCGCCGTCTCAGTCAGCCCGCTCACGGCCTGGAGCACGTGGGTGCGCTGTTCTGCCAGCTGGGCCAGAAGGTGCGTGTCCGTCATGCCTGGGGCTCGTACCCGATGAGCCAGCGCAGTCCATGGCGATCGGTGACCTGCCCGTCCGAGGCCCCCCAGGGCCGCTGGGTCAAGGGATCGATCCGGGAACCGCCGATCGAGAGTTTCTCGAACCACTCGTGCAAGAGGGCCGGCTCGGCCGTCCCCAGCAGGGACAGCAGGAGACCCTCGAGTCGCATCGTCTCCGCACCCTCGGGCGCATCCGATCCTGCCAGGGCGACCACACCGTCGAGGACTCCGTGGGCAACAGCGTCAGGTGGACCGTCGGTCCTGCCGAACTCTTCATAGGAGTGCAGGCTCAGGTCACCGCCGAAGACGTCGGCGTAGAAGCTCAGTGCTTCTCGGGCGGTGCCGGGGAAGCTGAGGTAGACGAGAGGTGCGGCCATGTGAACACTCCTGGTGCCGGTTGCTCCGAGTTCGACCAAGTATTCGTGCAGTGTCACACGATTGGAAACGCTCCGCCGGAGTTCTGGCGGGCTGAACCGTTCTGCCCCCGCAGGACCCCTATTTGCTCGGGTCGGGCCGGTGGCGCCGATACGGGGTGGTGGCTGGGCGTGGTGAGTGACCGGTGTAGACGTTGGGCTGGAGCCACAGCTTCAGCCGGGTTTCGTTCCTGTCCCGGAGCGGTGCGAGGAGCCTCCCGAGGCTACTGGGCCGGGGTATGTGCCCGGTGTCAGCACCTCATAGTCGAGCTCAGTTGACACCTGAGAGACGCCACGGTGATCGCCGGTGGTAGCCACCGTTCTGGGTCACTCATGCCGTGGAACCCGGCTTCTGTGGTGCGTATCGGTGGCGTCGAGGCGTCCGCCGAGCCCGTCGAGGCCTTTGCGGATCATCGTGCTGTATCCATCGTCTCCCAGGGTGCCGGCTGCTGTGCGTCCCAGGGCGAAATGCTCGCGGGCTCGGGTGATGTGCCCCTGACGTCGGTAGCCCTCGCCCAGGTTGAGGTGGAGGCTGGGGGCCAGCCCTGCCGCCGAGGCGATACCGACCGGGCTCAGGTCGTTCTCGTGCACCTGGGAGAACTCCTCCAGTGCGATCTCGTCCCACCGCACCTCATCGGCCAGGTCCGGCTCCAGGTCAGCGAGGTAGTGGGCCAGGACGCAGCGCTGGGCGTGTTCGGCCGGGTGGCTGGCTTCCCACAGGGCTCGAAGCCGCGGACCCCCCGCTGCGGGATCGCCACCGAGGACGGCGGTCAGGGCGGTGGTGATGTCATTCCAGTCAGTCATGGGCCGACCCTAGGACAGGGTCGGAGGTGCCGGCTTGTACGTATCGGACGTCATCCCAGCGCGGTGCTGGGCAGCTGGCCGGCCAACGCGCGGAAGTCACGGATCAGGTGCGGCTGGTCGCTGTAGTCCGCCAGGGCGGCGAGATCGGCGATGGTCTTCCCCGAGGCGGGGTGCCACAGTGCGGCTGCCCGGTGCAGGCGCAGGATGCGCCGCACCAGCACCGGTGCCAGACCGAGATCGGCCACGCACCGGCGGTGGACCTGCCGAACACTCACCTCCAGCTCATCGGCGATCTGCTGGACGGTGCGATCGGCCACCAGGTGCTCCACGAGCCGAACGGTACGTGCAACAGCCGAATGATCCCTTGCCGTTCCGTGACGATGTGCGCGAGCAATTCCACGGCGGCGCCCTCACCGGCCACACCAGCCAGCCGATGCTCCGCTTCTACGGCTGCGGCCGTTCCCCAGACCTCGGTCAGTGGACACCACTGGTTGCGCCACCGGTCCAACGGGGCACCAGCGACGCTGCGTCCCTGAGCGAGCCCGATGCGCACCCCCACTACAGCGACCCCCGGCCGGGACGGCACCCAAGGGCTGGTGGCGGGTCCGAACCACCACAGGCGCCCCTGGACCCAGGCGACCCCGCACCGGGCATCCGGCACGACCGGCCGTTGTCTCTCCTGCCCGGTAGTAAGGGCGTAGCCCACATCGCACACCCCCGGCCCAAGAACCTGCCGAGGATACAGCCGTGGCTTGGGGCTCAAGTCCAGATGCCGATTCACAGCACCATTCTCCCCGCAGGGCACGAGTGCTCGAATCTCCCCGCAGGGCACGAGTGTTCGAAGAACGAAGGGATGCTGCGCCGGTGGAAACGCCACCACGATTGGCTGGTCTTTTTTCACTTCGCTTTACATATGGCCGGTTAGCGGCCGATTGGCGAGATTATCGGGATGATTTCAATCGTGGACCTAACATCTACCGGGTTCCACGCGGACGGCGTTGCAGTAGGGGCTCCTTTTCGAACGTCATGAAGGCGGTAGTGGCCACGGGAGGCGCTGTTTCGGAGGACGAGAGTCGTGAAGCGGCGATTCAGGAGTGCTGGCGTCCGGCAGCTAGTTGCCGAAGGAGATGGTCCGTTCAGGGCAGGGCGGTTCAGAGCACGATGGCGGCGCGGGTGACCTCACGCGCCAGGGACTTCTCCAGGGCCGTCGCGAGGTCGTCGAGGGTGAACTCGGCGTCGATGAGGTCCTCGAAGGGGTAGGTGTCGAGGTTGCGGGCCAGGAAGTCCAGAGCCTTAGCGAGGTAGCGGCCGTCGTAGCGGTCCACGTGCTTGATGGTCAGGGCTTTGCGGGTGACGTAGCCGGGATTGAAGGGCACCGTGGACCCGGGGGAGAGGTTGCCCATCACCAGGTAGCGTCCGCCGCGGCGCAGCTGCTGGAGGCCCTCGCTGAAGGCGGCCGGGACCCCGGTGACTTCCACGGCCACGTCGGGTCCCTGCCCACCGGCGAGCTCTTGGATGTGGGCCACGCGGTCCTGGAGGTCGGGGATCTCGGTGAGGTCCACGACGTCGTAGGCGCCGAAGCGTTTGGCCTGCTCCAGCCGGGCGGCGACTGCGTCGATGACGATGACGTGGGCGCCGCGTGCCTTGGCCAGCGCGGCGGCGTCGAGCCCGAGCCCGCCGGCGCCCTGGATAAGCACGGTCTCCCCGTACTGAAGCCCGACGGAGTCCAGCCCGAACATGACCTGGGACAGCGCACAGTTGGCGCTGGCGGCCACGGAGTCGGGGATGACGTCGGGGACCTTGTAGACGTGCTGACGGGGGTGGACGACGTAGTGAGTGGCGAAGGCGGAGTGGAAGTGGGGGTATTCCTCGGGCTGCCGGCCGAAGAACTGGTAGGCGTTGTCGCAGAGGTTGCGCTGCCCGTCCGCGCAGCGGCGGCACTGTTCACAGGTCTGGAAGTAGGTGCACACCACCCGGTCGCCCACGCTCAGGGCGTCGCCGCGGCTGTCGGTGGTCTTGCCCTCCCCGAGGGCAGCGACACGTCCGACCATCTCATGGCCCAGTCCACCGCGCTTTTTCACCGGGTGGCGACCGTTCCAGATGTGCAGCTCGGACCCGCAGACGTTGGCCCGGGTGATCTCCATGACCAGCCCGTTGGGCTCAGGATCCGGGACGGGGTACTCGGCGAAATCGAGCACACGGGGTTCGGCCATGAAGGCCAAGCGGCCGGTGTGGAGTGAGGTGTTCATGACTGGTTTCTCCCAGATCGGTGGAGTGGTGGCGGCTGTGGGGCCGTGAGAAGCGGGTGCGGGGTGGTGGTGTGGGTCCGCCGCCGGTGCTGCCCACCCGTGAAGGGCAGCGCCGGCGGCGGGGTCCTGGAGTGTCCGGGGATGGGCCGGTGGGGCTCAGTCGGCCAGTTCGGTCTCGGTCTCGGAGACACCGGCGTGGACAGGGTCCACGACGTGCGGGTGCTTGCGGGAGAACAGGACCGCGATGCCGGAGAGCATGCAGGGGATGGCGCCGAAGAGGAAGGCGGCGGTGGCCCAGGTGCCGTCGTTGGCCAGGACCGTGGCGGCCAGGGCGGAGGAGAAGATCGCCCCGATCGGGCCGACGGCGGCGACGAAGGCAGCGCCGCGGCCGCGAATGCGGGTCTCAAAGGACTCCCCGACAAAGAACAGGACGCAGGAGTAGGGGCCGATGAGGAAGAAGGTGCCGAGGCTGTAGAGCGCCACGACGGTCCAGAAGTCGCTGGGCCCGTAGATCATCGCGGTGAACACAATCCCGCCGGTGACCCAGCCGAAGGCGATGACGTTGCGCCGCCCGAACCGGTCGCCCAGGAACCCATGGGTGAGGTACCCGAGGTAGGCGATGAGGTTGGACATCAGCAAGATGGCCAACGAGTTCGTGAAGGATACGTTGTGCACGTTGACCAGCACGGTGGTGCCCAGGACGCTGAAGACCTGCACGGAGAAGTAGTTCAGGATGTGCCCCATGGACAGAGAGAGGGTGGTGCGCAGGCTGCGGCCGCGGAAGATGTCGGCCAGGGTGCTGCGGGTCTCGTGCTCCTCGATGCCCAGGGAAGCCGAGAGCTGCTCGGCTTCCTGGTGGGCGCCCTTGTCCTGGAGCCGTCGCAGCTTCTGCACGGACTGGAACTGCGGGGACTCGCGCAGTTTGCTGGCCAGGGCGGCGACGATCAGGGAGGGGATCGCGGCAAAGACGAAGCACCCGGCCCAGCCGATGATCGGAAGCATGATCGCGGTCAGGGCCGCGGCCAGGATCGCCCCGACCGGCCACCCGCCCTGGACCAGGGAGTAGATGAAGCCCTGGCGCTTCTTGATCCGCGGATCATCGGAGGCCCCGTAGAGCTCGCTCAGGTAGGCGCCGTTGACGCCTTGCTCGGACAGACCCAGCCCGCTCAGGGACCGGATGGCCACCAGTCCCCAGATCGGCACGACGGCGGCCAGGGCGGTCAGCGCTGAGGCGATGCCGGCCCCGGCGGTGGTGAAGGCCATCCCGGCCTTGCGACCGAACTTGTCCACGACCGGCCCGGCGAGCAGGCCCAGCAGCACCGCGCCGATGGCCATCCAGGTGATCAGTTCGGCCTGCTCCGCAGTGTCCAGGCCGAGATCCCTGCCGATCTCCGGGAGCAGGGTGCCGAAAAGGATGAAGTCGTAGACAGCGAAGGCCCAGGCGAAGAAGGCCAACACGGTAGCGAACTTGATCTGCCGGTTGGTGACGGGCGCAGGCCGCCAATCGGCTTCGTTTTGGATCGACATGATCCACCTCCATGGTGGTGACGGGACGTCAGGGAAGCACTCGGTGCCCGTGACGCGATGCCTGTGAGTGGTACGAGGGTGTGCTGAGTCAGGGCCGCGTGCTTCACGCGTCCCGACAGAAGTGAGAGGGTGGCCGGTTGGTCAGGCGGGCGGCCGGCCGCCGGGGCCTGTGACTACTGAGGCGTGCGGCCGGCTTCCTCCAGCGCCGGCAGATCGGAATTGTCGCTGATCTCCTGCAGGATCGGCAGCAGATACTGGCGGAACTCCTCGTAGTTCTCCGTCACCGGGAAGTGGCCCAGCTTGGGCATCGCCCAGAACTTGCACCCGGGCACCAGATCGGCCAGCTCCTGGGTCTCGGCCGGGGAGGTATTCGGGTCGTACTCACCGGTGAGCAGGTAGAGCATGCACTGGCTGGTGTCGATGGCCCGGGCCTCTTCCGGGGTGACGTGGTGGTCGTAGTAGTAGTAGTAGAGGTCCCCGGCGAACACCCCGGGTCCACCGCACTGGTACTCCCACTGGATCTCGCGCACGTTCGCCTCAGGGCTGTACGGGGAGATGTTGAGCATCATCGCCGCCCCAGTGGAGGTGCGCGAAACCTTCGGGTTGTCGAACTCCCGGCGGATCCCGGCCATCCCGACATCGACGTATTCCGCGGCCGAGCGCAGGGCGCCTTCCACGGCGATGGTCGCCCGGTAGCGGTCGGCGTGCTTGGAGGCCAGGTCGATGGCCAGGTGACCGCCCATGGAGCTGCCCATGTAGACCGGGCTGTCCAGCTCCAGGGCCTCGGCCAGGGCGTTGGGGAAGGCGATCATGCGGGTCTTGGTCATCTGGTATTCCTTCTCCCACCACTTCTCTCCGTGCGGGGGCAGGGACTTGCCGTGGAAGGGCAGGTCGAAGGCGATGACGCGGTAGCGGTCGGTGACCTCCGGGTCGTTGAGCAGGTGCCGGTACTGGCGCCCGTCGGAGCCGGCAGTGTGTCCCACGATCAGGGGGATTCCCTGGCCGGCCTCCTCGTAGTAGACCCGGTACTCGATGTCCTCGACGGTGAGATAGACGTAGCGACCGGTGATCGACTCGTGCTTGGCCATGACTTACGCTCCTTGGACGTTGAGCTGGCGGAAGATCTGCATCAGCCGGTTCAGGGCCGGCAGATAGGCGTAGAACTGGTCGGTGTTGCTCAGTTGCACCCCGTGCTTGATCGAGGAGGACTGCAGGGACTGGAAGAAGGGCCGGGGTTTCTCGGCCGTCATCTCCTCCCACTGCTGGCGGCTGCCGAAAATGGCGATCGCTGCGTCCTGGGGGTCGATGTCGGCGGCGGCCACCGACAGGAGACGGCCGTCGTCGAAGAGGGCCAGCCAGGCCTGGTCCCCGATGGTCACGTGGAGTTTGCCGGTGTAGTAGCGCATCTCTCGGGAGAACTCGAAGTCCTCGGTGGCGTGGTGGAGCACATCGGTGAAGTCACGCATGGGCTTGCCTTTCCTCAGTGGTCGAAACGGTGGAAGTGGGCCGGTCGAGGAGGGCGTACATCTTGGTGTGGTCCTCGGACCCGAAGCCCTCCTCCACAGCCTTGCGCCACAGATCGGCGCAGTGGTGGCTGAGCTCGGCCTCCACCCCGAGTTCCTCGGCCAGGGCCAGGGCGATGTTGACGTCCTTGGTCATCAGCCCGATGGGGAACCCGGAGCCGTAGGAGCCCGAGAGCATGAACTGGGCGACCTTGTTCTCGGAGGTGTTGCTGCGCCCGGAGGAGGCGTTGAGCACCTCGGTGAGGGTCTGCGGGTCGATCCCGAAGCGTTCCCCGATGTGCAGGGCTTCGACGGTCACGGCCACCGAGGCCGCCGAGACGAGGTTGTTCAGGGCCTTGGCCGCGTGCCCGGACCCGGGGGCCCCGACGTGGGTGATGGACTTGCCCATCACCTCGAACAATCGCTTCGCCTCGTGCACGTCCGCGGTGGCCCCGCCGGCCATGATGGCCAGCTGGCCGTTGACCGCCCCGCGCACACCCCCGGAGACCGGGGCGTCGACGTAGCGCATCCCTTTCTCCTCCAGGACAGCGCCCAGCTGCTGGGAGCGGGTGGGCTCGGCCGAGGACATGTCGATGAACAGGGTGTTCAACGAGGCCCCGGCCACGACCCGGCCCTTGAGCAGGACGGCCTCGACGATCGCGGACGTCGGCAGCATCGTGATGATCACATCCGCGGCCTGCCACCCGGCCTCCTGCGCCGCCGCGGCGGTGGGGTGGGTGGTGAGGAACTTTTCCACCGCCTCGGTACTCAGATCCTGGACGATCAGCGTGTGCCCGGCCTCGGCCAGGCGCCCGGCCATGGGGAAGCCCATGTTGCCCAGGCCGATGAATCCGATGGTGCTCATGCCTGGGCCTCCTCGGCGTCCATCTCGGTGAAGACCTCCCGGGCCAGCCGGAAGCTCTCCAGTGCGGCCGGGGCCCCGCAGTAGATGGCGACCTGGAGGAAGACCTCCTGGATCTGCTCCTTGGTCACCCCGTTGCGGATCGCCCCGCGCACGTGGACCTTGAGTTCGTGCGGGCGGTTCAAAGCGCTGATCATGGCCAGGTTGATCAGGCTGCGCTGAGCCCGCTCCAAGCCCGGGCGGTTCCACACATCACCCCAGCAGTACTGGGTGACCAGCTCCTGCATCGGCATCGAGAATTCATCAGCCCCGTCGAGGCTGCGCTGGACATAGGCCTCGCCGAGGACCTCGCGGCGGGTGGCCAGACCTTTGTCGAACAGTTCCTGATTCAATCTGCTACTCCTTCGTCGGTGCCGCCGCGGTTCCAGACGGCTTGGATGTTGGTGAACTCGTGGACCCCGAAGTGGGACAGTTCCCGGCCGTAGCCGCTGTTCTTCACCCCACCGATGGGGATCCGCGGATCGGAGACGGCGATGCCGTTGATGAACACCCCACCCACCTGCAGGCGCCTGGCCACCGTCGAGGCCAGCTCCGCGTCGGCGGTCCACAGGCTGGCGGAGAGCCCGAACTGGGAGTCGTTGGCCTTGGCGATCGCATCCTCCAGGTCCTCGGCGAGGATCAGGGAGGCGACGGGGCCGAAGATTTCCTCACGGAAGGCCGTCATCGAGGAGGTCACCCCGGCCAGGACGGTGGGCTGGTAGTAATTACCCGGCCCGTCGATCAGTTCCCCGCCGGCCAGTAGCTGGGCGCCCTCGGCCAGGGTGCGTTGGACCTGGGTATGGATCTCCTGGCGGATGTCGTCGCGGGCGATGGGCCCGATGTAGGTGTCCTCCTCGGTGGGGTCGCCCACCGTCAGGTCCTTGACCTTGGCCACGAACGCCTCGGTGAACTCCTCGGCGATCTCGTGATGGAGGATGATGCGCTTGGCGGCGATGCAGATCTGGCCGCTGTTCTGGAACCGGCCCTGGATCGCCGCGTCCACCGCTTCCTCCAGGTCCGCGTCGGCCAGGACGATGAAGGCGTCCGACCCGCCCAGCTCCAGCACGCTGCGCTTGACCACCCGGCCGGCCTGGGAGGCAATCGCCGCACCGGCCCCAACACTGCCGGTGACCGTCACCGCCGCGATCCTCGGGTCCGCAATAGCCGCCGACACTACCTCGTTGTCGGCGTTGAGGACGCTGAAGGCTCCCTCCGGCAGCCCGGCCTCCAGCCACAGGGCCTCGATCGCCACACCGCAGCCGACCACGTTGGGGGCGGGCTTGAGGACGTAGGCGTTGCCGCCCAAAAGGATCGTGATCCCCCCGCGCATCACCTGCCAGACGGGGAAGTTCCACGGCTCCACCGCCAGCACCGGGCCCAGGGGCAGGTAGGACACGTGGGCCTCGGGCCCGATCTGGGTGGGGGTGTCGGCGAGGATCTCCGCCCCGTTCTCGGCGTACCAGGACATCACCCGGGCCGCCTTCTCCACCTCCGCCCTCGACTGGGTGATGGGCTTGCCCATCTCGGCGGTGATCAGCGCGGCCAGCTGCTCGGCATCGCGGCGCATCAACCCGGCCATCCGGGCCAGAACCTCGCACCGGGTCTCGGAGTTGGTCTGGCTCCACTGCTCGAATCCTGCCTGTACCCGGTGCAGGACCGTGTCCAGGTCCTCGGCGCTGACGAAGGGGTGGGTCTCGATCACCTCTCCGGTGGCGGGGTTGCGCGACGTCGCGGTCGCTGATGCTTGGACAGTCACAATTACGGTCCTTTCCGGGGCCGGGTCAGGGAAAGTACGCGAGGTGGTCCGCTGCCCTCACCAGTACGGTGCGGGGGAGCGTCCACCCGGGGGGTCAGCCGTCGGCCGGGAGAGCTCCCGTCCGACGGCCGGCCCGAGCCGGCGATGGTGGGGCCGTCACATCGGTATGTGCCACTGGGGTGGCACTGCGGTGGATCGGGCCCCGGTCGCTGTGAGGAAGATGACTGCCCCGTGTGGTCGATCTCTCGGCCCCATCGGTTTCCATCTGTCTTGGTCTGTGCTAGCGACCTCTTGATAAAAGGCTAGAGGGGTGTCACCCTGCTGTGAACAAGCAGTTTCGGAACCTAAGCTTCTGGAAAAGAGAACGATGGAGTTTGCCCAACTGGAGATGTTCGTGGCCGTGGCCGAGCACGGCGGGATCACCGCCGCCGCCGAGAAGATGCTGCGAGCCCCCTCGAACGTGTCCACCCGCATCCGGCTCCTGGAGAAGGAACTGGGCATGGACCTGTTGCTGCGCGACAAGCGACAGGTCACTCTCTCCGCAGAAGGAGAGGCGTTCCTGGAATACGCCCGCCGGCTGATCGACATCGCCGGGGAAGCCAAGTCCCTGGCCACCGGGGAGCAACCCCGCGGGCGGTTCCGCATCGGGGCCCTGGAGAGCACCTCGGCGGTGCGAATCCCCTCGCTGCTGGCGGAGTTCCACCTCAACTACCCCGCGGTGGACCTCGAGCTGGCAGCCGGGGCCTCCGGGATGCTCTTCGACCACCTGCTCAGCGGACAGGTCAACGCCGTCTTCACCGACGGCGCACCAGCCTCACCGGTGCTCACCGGCCTGCACGCCTTCACCGAGGAGCTGGTCATCCTCACCCCCGAGCCGGTGAAAGCCATCGACGAGGAATTCCGGGCATCCAACCCCACCGCTTTCGTCTTCGGCACCGTGTGCTCCTACCGCCAACGGTTCGAGGAGTGGATGGAACAGAGCACCATCAACCCGGGCCGGGTCGTGGAAATCTCCTCCTACTACAGCATGCTCGCGTGCGTGGCCGCAGGGGCCGGGATCTGCATGATGCCTCGCAGCCTCTACGAGACCCTGCCCGGCGGCAACCGCGTCACCTGCCACCCCATCGAAGGCGAGTTGGGGCGAGTAGAAACCTGGCTCACCTGGCGACGCGACGCCCGCTCAGCCAATCTGAGGGCCTTCGTGCGCCAGACCAAGGAACATCTCGCGCACCTGGCCGAACTTCAGCCTGCAGCGGTCGGATAACCCCATCACCACGACCGGCCCGGCTTAACTTGTCAGGCAACGTGCGCCCGTTGAGGTGCCTGAATGGGACCATCACCTCACGCCGGCTCGTCCAGGTTTCACGGTTCGTGTGTCGCAGTAGCGGCCTCCTGACGGGCCTCCAACCCCCTGAGTCCAAGACGGTAACCACGGTCCCAGGACCGA
Source organism: Kocuria arenosa (assembly GCF_042879215.1). Taxonomy (NCBI): domain Bacteria; kingdom Bacillati; phylum Actinomycetota; class Actinomycetes; order Micrococcales; family Micrococcaceae; genus Kocuria; species Kocuria arenosa. Next base: position 260,745 of record NZ_JBHZTA010000002.1, read on the forward strand.
CCGAACGATTGCTGGTGGGCCTCCGGGCGGGTGGGTGCAAGGATGGCTCCGTCCATTCCGCTTTACACATGGCCGGCTAGTGGCCATCAAGCCAGGTCAGCTGTCACCTATTCGTGCGGCAGTCCCGTGGTCGGTTCTCACGGTCGTCTGCACAAATACTCAAGGACGTCTGCACGGGCGCAGACACGAGTAGCTCACCGTGCCACCCTTCCACTAGTGTGAAGGTTGACATGGGCTTAGTCACGACCCAAGGGGTGGGCATCTTGCGTATAGGCGAACTGGAACAGAGATCTGGAGTGCCTGCTCGGATGCTCCGGTACTACGAGGAGCAAGGGTTGGTGACACCGCGCCGCCTGGACAACGGTTACCGGGAGTACGACGAATACCTCGTGGACCGCGTAGCCAAGATCCGCGGCCTCATCGACTCGGGTATCCCGACCAGGATCATCGGCAATATCTTGCCGTGCCTGAACCAGCCGCAGACCGTCGTCGTCGATGACGCGGACCCGGAGCTCTTGGAGATCCTGCTGCACGAGCGGGATCGGATGACCCACAAGATCGACGTCCTCTCCCAGAACCGGGACGCCATCACCCGCTACATCCGCTCGCTGGAGGCCGCCGTCGGCAGCAAGAGCAGCATCGTCACCAAACGGCAGCCGGCGTAGCAGTAGGCTCGTGATTTGACCTTGTCACTAGTGAGAAGGTTGCACGATGGGTAGGTGACTTTCTCCTCTTCAAAAATGATCCTCGGCCTGCAGCTCGGTAACGGGTACGGCGCCCATGGATCGGCCTGGCGCGCCGCGGGCGTGGATCCAGCCAATTACACCGACTTCGACGCTCAGGTGCGGTACGCCCAGGCTGCCGAACGCGGCAAGTTCGCGTTCCTGTTCCTGCCCGACTTCCTGGCCTACAAAGCAGACGGCGTGCAGGAGGCGCCCATGCTCACCCTGGAACCCATGCTGACCCTGGCGGCCATAGCCCGCGCCACCGAGCGCATCGGTCTCGTGGCCACCGGCTCCACGACCTTCAACGAGCCCTACAACCTCGCTCGCCAGTTCAAGGCCCTGGACGTGATGAGTCACGGCCGAGCCGGATGGAACGCCGTCACGACCAGCGACCCCGGCTCAGCCGCGAACTTTGGGCAGGAGATCGCGCCCCGGCCGCAGCGCTACCAGCGGGCGCACGAGACCATCCAGATCACTCAGGCCCTCTGGGGCAGCTGGCAGCAGGACGCCTGGAGCAAGGACACGACGAACGCTCGGTTCATCGATCCGGAGAAGATCGAGGCCATCAACCTGCAGGGCAAATATGTCGCCTCCCGCGGGCCCCTGCCCATTCCACCGTCGGAGCAGGGCCAACCTGTGGTCTTCTCGGCCGGTGGAGGGGCGAACGGCCTCAAGATCGCCGGTCGGTACGCCAGCGCCGTCATCGGCGCCGTATTCACCATCGAGGATGCGCGCGCCCAGCGTGAAGCCATCCGCGATGCAGCGCGCAAGGCCGGACGCAACCCTGACGAGGTGAAGTTCATCGCCGGGGTCATGCCGGCCATCGCCGCCACCAAACGGGCGGCCCTGGACCGCCGTGTAGCCCTCGGTGACCAAGCCGCTCCGGCCCTCGTGCCCTATCTCGGCTCCATGCTGGGACTGACGCTCGATGCGAGCCAGATCGACGAGCCACTCAGTCCCGCCCAGTTGGCGGGAGCCCGACCCAGCCCCTTCGATCCCCGCTCCCCGCGGGCACTGGACGTCGCCCGCGAGGGATGGACGCTCCGCGACATCCTCGCTCACGGGGTGATCGACTACCACCCCACCCCCGTAGGCCCGGCATCCGTCACCGCGGATCACATGCAGGAATGGTTCGAAGCAGGCGCCTGCGACGGCTTCTGGGTGTCGATCGATGTCTACGAGGACGGGATCGACACCTTCGTCGACGAAGTCGTCCCCCTGCTCCAGGAGCGCGGTCTCTTCCATGACGACTACGAAGGCACCACCCTCCGCGACCACCTCGGCGCCCCAGCCCAGTACGGCCTGGACACCCGACTCGCGAACCCCACCGCATGACGACGACCGCCGGCACCCACCGCCACAGCATTGATCAGGGTCTCTTTCGCAGTACCGTCGGCCATTACGCCTCAGGCATCACGATCATCACCGGCCACGATGACCAAGGACCGATCGGGTTCACCTGCCAATCGTTCTACAGTGTCTCCGTCGACCCGCCGCTGGTGTCCTTCAGCGTCATGAAGACCTCCACCACCTACCCGAGGATCCGCGACGCCGGATCCTTCACGGTCAACATCCTCGCCCGCGAGCAGGAAGCAGTATCGAACCAGTTCGCCCGGCGAGGCACGGACAAATGGGCAGACATCCAGTGGAGTCGGACAGAACAGGGCAACCCGATCCTCGATCGAAGCCCGGCCTGGCTCGACTGCAGGATCTGGGCAGAACACGACGCCGGCGACCACCTCATCGTGCTCGGACGCGTCATCGAACTAGGGACGTCCCCTGGCGACCATCCTGATCCCCTGCTGTATTTCCAGGGCCGATACCGATCCCTCCGCTAGCGACACCCGGATTTGCATGCACTCACGACCCCGGACTCCGGCCGTGGTTCTCTTCCGGATTTGACCTTCACACTAGTGGCAAGGTTGAGACTGAAGGGACCAGGCACTTAAGAGGAGAACCATGAAAATCGGAATTATCGGCGCGGGCTCGATCGGCTCGACCATCGCTCGGCGGCTCAGTCGGCACGGACATGACGTCGCGATCGCCAACTCCCGCGGCCCGGAGACGATCGCCGCCGCAGCCTTGAGCACCGGTGCACGAGCCGTCACCGCCTCCGAAGCGGCCACCGGCGTCGATGTCCTCATCGTTTCCGTCCCGATGAACCGCAATGAGGACATCGCCGCCCACGTCCGGCGCGCACCCGAGGGCGCGGTCGTCATCGACACGTCCAACTACTACCCGGCCCGCGACGGCATCATCCCCGCCTTCTCCGAGGGACAACCCGAGAGCATCTGGTTGTCCGAGGTGTTCGGGCGCCCCGTCACGAAAGCCTGGAACGCCATCACCTCCCAGTCCTTCGACGCCAAGGCCACCGAGGCCGGTACTGCAGGCCGGGTCGCCATCCCGGTCGCCTCCGATCGCGACGACCACCGGAATCTCGCGATGTCCCTGGTCGAGCAAACCGGCTTCGACGCTGTCGATGCCGGAGTCCTCGCCGAATCGTGGCGCCAACAGCCCGGTGCCCCCGTCTACTGCACCGACCGTACGCGCGAGGAGGTGCCCGCCTTCCTGGCAGCCGCCGAGAAGGAGCGCGTCCCGCAGCGCCGGGATCTGGCCATGGACGCCATCGGCGGGTACATCGCCGCCGGCGGCAGGCCGGACGGCAAGTTCCTCGTCGCCATCAACCGTGCCTGCTACAGCTGACGCTGCGGCACCACAACTTCACTCCCACCCACACGCAAGCCAGGATGACTAACGCATGACTTCGCACGAAGCAACAGCAACACAAGACACCGGCGCTGACGGATCACGGTCCGACAGCGCAGGCCCGATGCAGAAACCATCATGGGCGGGCGTGGCCTCGCTGAGCGTGGGCGTGTTCGCCCTCGTGATGGCCGAATTCTTGCCGGCGAGCCTTCTCTCCCGGGTTGCCGCAGATCTGGGAGTTACAGAGGGTGTGGCCGGTCAGTCCGTCGCCATCACCGCCATCGTCGCAGCCGTTTCCGGCATCACCATCCCTGTCGTGCTCTCGCGCATGGACCGCAGGCACCTGATGATCATCCTTTCAGCGCTGGCCGTTGTATCCGATGTGCTGGTGGCGATCGCGCCGACCTACCCGATCCTTCTGGCCGCCCGCGTCTTGCTCGGCATCGCGATCGGCGGATTCTGGGCGCTGGCAATCTCCATCACAGCGCGCCTGGTTCCGGCATCGAAACTCGGTCTGGGCCTGACGATCGTGAATGTCGGCGTGACCCTGGCCACGGTCGCCGCGGTCCCGCTCGGCACGCTGCTCGGCGAGATCTGGGGTTGGCGTGCAGTGTTCGCTCTGGCCGCGGGCGTCGGCATCATCGCCATGGTCATCCAATTCTTCGCCCTGCCTTCGATGCTGACCGGCCCGTCGAGCGGCTTCCGGCCCCTGGTCCAGACACTGCGCTCCCGCATGGTTCTGCTCTGCCTGTTCACCATGGCTTTGATGGGGGCCGGTCATTTCGCCGGCTTCACCTACATCCGTCCTGCAGCGACCGAGGTCGGCGGGCTCGATCCCGAGCAGCTCGCTGTCCTGCTCCTGGTGTACGGCCTCGGGATTGTGGGCGGCAACCTGATCGCCGGACCTCTCGCCGACCGCACCCTGCGCACCGCGGCACTGATCTTCCCGCTCGTCCTCGGTCTCGCGATGATCGCCTTCGTGTACATGGGCGGCAGTACCGTGCTGCTCTTCGTCGCCGCCGCACTCTGGGGGGCCGGTTTCGGTGCCCTGCCGACTGTCATCTCGACTTGGCTCGCACGAGCCGAACCGAGCCGCCTGGAAAGCATCGGCGGACTGCAGACAGGGGTGTTCCAGGTTGCGATCGCCCTCGGCGCATTCCTTGGTGGGCTCCTCGTCGACGGTGCGGGCGTACAGACAGCCCTGGTCCTCGGCGGCCTCGCCTCCGTGCTCGGCGCCCTCATACTGGTGGCCGTCAAACCCCGGACACTGGCGTGACTGAAGAGGGCTAGCCGACTGAACCTATCTCCGGTGCCTGGCGCCCGCCGCATGCCAGGCACCGGAGATTTCTCACGGAGACGACAGACCCGAGCGCTGACGCCGACACAACTAAGGACGACGCTAAGCCGGAATTTGACCTTCACACTAGTGTGAAGGTGGAGACTGAATGCCGGCAAGCTCTCCGATGGCGTGGTGCTCTGTCCGGGCGGTGATCCTGTGGATTCCAACCCCGAGCCGATGAATGACACGAGCACCTTGGAGTCAACATTTCATGAGTAGTGACACGCAGCTCGCCCCTGCAACAGGGCCCGTCGGCATCGTCGCCGATCCCCCAAGAGCGGTGACCGGCCCGATCGCGACCAGCCCCGCACCGACGAAGCGATTGTCTCCGGGAGAGGTTCTGACGATCTCCGTCCTGGTCTTCTCGGCGTTCGTGGCGTTCCTGTCCGAGATGGTGGTCGGGGTGGCGCTGCCGCAGATCATGGACGACCTCAACATCACGGCTACGACCGGGCAGTGGCTCACCACCGGCTACGCCCTCACCCTGGCGGTGATCATCCCGACCACCGGGTACATCATGCAGCGATTCCAGCTTCGGACGATCTTCCTTGTCAGCGTCGGATTGTTCACCCTCGGCACCCTGATCGCGGCCGTCGCACCCGGCTTCGCGCTGCTGCTCACCGGCCGGATCGTGCAAGCACTCGGTACGGCGGTGTTGGTCCCGCTGCTGATGACGACATCGATCGGTCTCGTTGCGCCGTCTCGTCGTGGACGGATGATGGCGTTAGTCACTGCGGTGTCCGCTGTCGCGCCCGCCCTCGGTCCCGCCTTCTCCGGTCTCGTGATGTCGCAGCTGACCTGGCGGTGGCTGTTCATCATTATCTTGCCGCTGTCACTCCTCGGCCTCTTCATCGGGGCGATCAAGATGCCGAACCTCACCACGCCGCGGCGCATCGGATTCGACACGCTGTCGCTGGTGCTCTCCGCGATCGGATTCGGAGCGTTGGTGTACGGCTTAGCGAGTGCTGGCGAATCCAGCGGTGGCCACTTCTCGCCCACCTTCTGGATCGCGATCCCGCTGGGCGTGGCGGGTATCGCAGCATTCGTGTGGCGTCAGCTCCGATTGCAGCGCCGTGACGCGGCCGTTCTCGACATGCGAATCTTCATCCATGCCGGATTCGCACGACCGGTCATCGTCTTCCTGTTCCTGGTGATGGGCGCCTTCAGTCTCGCCACCCTGCTCCCTCTCATCCTGCAGGAATCCCTCGGACTCGGTTCATTGGAGACCGGGCTGCTCATGGTGCCGGGCGGCGCGACGATCGGGATCGTGTCCGTCCTCGTCGGCCGCTACTACGACCGCCTCGGAGCCCGCGGGCTTGCGATCCCGGGAGCTATCGTCGTCAGTGCCGGCTGGTGGTTCATGACGACCTTCACCGAGAACACCTCGATGTGGGTGGCACTGGCTACGTACGTGTTCATCTGCGCCGGACAAGCCTTCGCCTGGGTCGCTCTCTTCACCATGTCGCTGGGATCCCTTCCCAGCGCTCTCGCTCCGCACGGCAGCGCCGCACTCAACACCATCCAGCAGCTCGGTGGCGCGGCCGGTCTGGCAGTACTCATCGCGGTTCTCAGCTCGAACGCCGGCGGCACCGACGCCACCTCCATCGCAGATGGTGCACGCGCTGCCTTCACAGTCGGCACTGTTCTCGCAGTCGTCGCCCTCGTGGCCACGGCATTCCTTCCGCGACACACGCGCAACACGGACGAAGACTGAACGAGCAACAGAACATGACCTGCCGGCTCTCGGTCACGTCTGGCTGTGCCGAGATCAAAGCGCCACAGCCAGACGCCGGCGCCAAGCCAGAGGATCCCGAGCGCCGAGCTCACCATGACGCCGCCCTGATGTTCTGCGGCTAGATCGCTGCTCTGACGTCAGATCGACTGATACGTACCAAATCGAAAGGAAACCACCGTGGAAAATCATGCTGCAGAGGTTGATTCAACGAGACCCATCGTGCTCGTCATCGGGACGACCGGCCAGGTCGGCAAGCTCATCATCGACGAATTCGACCGTGACCCGGCAACGTTCGGGTCCGCTACGCCGCGCGCAAACTCGAGCAGGTGAAAGAACTGCGTGCAGCAGGACGGGACACGGTGCGCCTCGACCTGGACGATCCGAGCACCTTCGCCCACGCGCTGTACGGCGTGGACCGAGTTTATCTTCTGACCGGCTACACCGTTGCCATGCTGGCCCAGAGCAAGACGCTCGTCGATGCCGCGGTCAAAGCAGGTGTTGGCCACATCGTGCATCAAGGCGTGTTCGCCAACTGGGACGTCACCGATCCGCACTTCGTCTGGCACCAGATAATCGAACGCTACATCGAGGGAAGCGGCCTGGAGTGGACGCACCTGCACCCCAACGTGTTCATGGAGGGGCTGGCGTCAATGACTCCGGTCGACGACGGTGCCTTCTCCGTCTTCTGGGATGACCGCCGCGTCGGATGGATCGCCGCGCGAGACATCGCCGCTGTCGCCGCGACGGTGCTGCGCCAGGGGCCATCTCGACACGGCGGCAAGGAATACTGGCTGTCCACCGAAGTGGCCTCGGGACCCGAGGTGGCGGCCATCTTCTCCGATGTCCTGGACCGAGAGATTCGTTGCGACGTGCGCGGTCCAGAGGAGTTCAAGGCTTCGATCGCCGACCGCAGCCTCACGGTGGAGTCCTGGTACGCCGACGCGGGCGTGGAATTCACCCGGCAGGTCATCGACGGACGGATGGGATACATCGGCACAGTCCGCGACGACGTGGAGTTCGTCACCGGCAGCCCCTCGATCTCCTTACGACAGTGGGCAGTCGAGAACCGTGACCGACTAACTCCGAGCCCCTCCGCATAACGTTCGAGTCGCAAGTGCTGCGAGACTGCGCCAAGACAAACCTGATAGAACCACTTCAGGGTCCAGGTCGCCCGCGACCTGGGGATGTCCAAGGCCACCCTCTACCAACGGATCCAGGAGTTGCCGTAAGCGACGACCATCTGAGCTCCTCGTTGACTGTGGACATCACGATGCACATGTCGTGCACCGGATTCTGTTGATTGATGCAGCACCTTCTGTGATGGTGTTCCGTCATGGTTTTGTCCTCGTCCTCACCTGCGGGTCAGCGGTTCCTCGCTTCAATCCGGGAAGGGCGGGAGCTCAAACCATCCGCCCGCGACGCCGGCGTCGACAAGGGTAGGTCCGGCAGGCGGACCAGGTGCCGGTGGCCGGTGAGTCCGGGCTGTGCCGGGACGATATTTGGGGCGTGTCGTCGTAGCGGGAGCAGGAGCTGGGGCGGGCGTCACCGCAGGAAACCAAACGTGACGTCCGAACACGGACCAGGATGGCTCGTTCCTTTCGACGGTGTTGGCCTCGTCCTAGCATGGTGGGTGCACAACCTCGCGCCGCGGCGTGGGACGTCATGGCCTGATCATCAGGAGAAGCCATGAACATCGCCCTGAGTGAATCGATCGAGCGGATTACCGCCGACCCGGCCGCCGGACAGATCTTCCCGAAGGTGACAGCAACGCTGACGCAGGGCCGCACCCGCCTGGGCGCCGGCTCCTTCAGCTGGGAGACCGACCTGCCGGAACCGGTCGGCGGCTCCAATGAGTCACCGAGCCCTACCGCCTATCTGCTCGGTGCCCTGGCCGGGTGCGCGGTGGCCTTCATCCACGACACCCTCGCCCCTCAGCTCGGGGTCGAGATCACCGAGCTCAGCGCCACGGCCAGTTGCACCACCAACCTCGGCGGTCTGCTAGACGTCGACGGCATCACCCCGGATCTGCAGCAGCTGCGCATCGAGATCACCGTGTCCTCGACCAGCCCAGCCGAACAGGTGGAGGCCATGCAGCAGGCATAGTTGCAGCGCTGCCCGGTCTACCTCGCGCTGCGCAACCCCAACGACGTCGAGGTCCACTTCACCTCCACGTGATCCGCGTGGACCCCGACCCACCGTGCGGGGGAACGGGGAAGGCACCCTAGAACGCAGATGTGATTACGAACGGCGGAACCAAGACAGGCTCCGTCTCCTTGGCTTTACATATGGCGGGATAGCGGCCATCGAGCCAGCTCAACGTCACCTATCAATGCGGCAGTCCCGGTTGTTCTGGTTTGGGAAACGTAAAGATCCTCGTCCATCCGCGTGGATGGACGAGGAGCTTTCGGTGGGAGCACGGGGCGGGAAGTCATGGCGCACATGGAGCTTCCGCTGGTGACTCGTGTTTTCCTCCCGGCGCAGGCCTGTCATCGCGTCATGGCTGACTGCTCGAGACCTTGGTTCGGCACGTGGTGCACGCCCGCCGTGACCTTGACGCCTGGTGGCTCTCAACAGCGATGGAAGCGGTGCTCCTGGGTGGACAGCATTCGCCGCTCTCCGCACTTGAGTTCCCGGACCCAGGCCACGTGCAGGTGGGGCATGGTGTCGTCGACGACTGCTTGGTAAGGCTGGTGTCCCGGCGCGTGAACCTCCACATGGTCGCCAGGGCGTAGTGCCCAAGCGGAGATGGTTGTGTCCTCGGATAACGTTGCGTCCGCTTGTGGTGCCTCGGATGTGGGCATTGCGGGCCCGGAGATCTGGGGCGGTGGGGCGCCCTGACTATCGGCAGGGCTGGTGGGGAAGGCCATGGTCTACATCTTCTTGCCGGCGGTGAGGGAGGCGGCCATGAATTCCACGACGACTTTCTGGGAGATGGCCACGTCCAGGACGAAGACTCCTTCGTCGTGGGTGGCCAGCCAGTCGGTGAGCACGGCGAGGTCGGCCAGAGTCCGGGCTTTTGCTCCGTCCGCGCCCAGGCCCCGGCCGATGGCTGCGAAGTCGACTTCGTCGATGAGCATTGCGGTGGGGTCCAGGCCCTTGGAGGCGTATTGGTGCAGCTCAGCCCCGTAGGCGGAGTCGTTGAGCACGATTACCACTCCGCGGGCGGTGGCGCGGATGAAGGTCTCGAAGTCGGCCAGGCCCATGAGCCCACCGCCGTCGCCGGTGACGAACACCGTGGTGCGCTCGGGGCGGGCCACCGAGACCCCGGCCGCGGAGCCGAACCCCAGTCCGATGGACTGGAAGGCGGTGCCCACCAGGACCATGGCCTGCGGATCCGGCACGGTCAGGTACATCGGGGCCCAGCCCATGAAGTGGCCCCCGTCCATCACCACGGAGCGGTCCTTCGGGAGGATCTCTTCCAGGGCCGCGACCACGGTCCGGGGGTTGAGCCGGCCGTCGGGGCCGAACTCGGCCGGGTCCTCCACCGGGGCGGGTGAGCGGAAGGCCTCCCCGGCCACCTCGGGCACGGCCGCCCGCCAGGTGCGCGCCTGCTCGGTCGTGGGGATCCGGCCGGTGAGGGCCTGCAGGAAGGGGTCGAGGTCGGCGCGGATGTAGTCGGTGACGGCCGGGTGGGCCACCGCGGCCTCGGGTTCGTTGTCGATGCGGATCACCCGGGTGCCGGGCGCGAAGAGGGTTCCGTAGCGGGCTTGGAAGGCGTTGAGGCTCGCCCCGGCGACCAGCACCAGGTCGGCCTGGCGGACGAGCTCGAGGCGGTGGTCGCGGGTGAAGCCCCCGGCAATCCCCAGGTCCCAGGGGGAGTCGAAGAGGTTGGTGGCCATCACCGAGGTCATGAACAGGCCCCCGAGCCGGTCCCCGATCTCCTTGAGCGGGGCGGCGGCATCGGCCAGGAGCACGCCGCGCCCACCCAGGATCAACGGCCGGCGCGCGTCACGCAGCAGGGCGGCGATGCGGTCGAGCTCCTCGGACGGGGCGTTCCAGGCAGGCTTGGCCGGCAATGGCGGCAGCTGCACCGGCTCGATGAGCGGGGCGGTAGCGACGTCATAGGGGATGGCCACCACCACGGGCCGGAAGGTTTGCTGGGCCAGGTCGAAGGCCCGGTGCGTGATCGCCGTTGCGTTCTCCGGGGTCGCCACGAGCGTGGTGACCCCCACCGCCGTGGCGGCACCGGGCTGATCGATGTCGAAGGCTCGACGCCCCGTCGTTGGGGCGTCGCCCACCACCATCACCAGGGGGATACGGGCCAGGCAGGCCTCGGCCAGGGCCGTGTAGGCGTTGGTGAACCCCGCCCCGTAGGTGGTGGTGGCCGCCCCGACGCGCCCGGTGGCCCGGTGGTAGGCATCGGCCATGGTGACCGTGGCGGCTTCGTGGCGGGCGGAGGTGAATCCGAACCCGGCGTAGGTGAGGTGGCTGATCAGGTGGGCGTTGCCGTTGCCCATCAGCCCGAACAGGTGATCGGTGCGCGCAGCGATTCCCTCGGCGACGGCGGTGGAGACGGTGAGGGGCGAATCCGTGTTCTCACCCGTGGCGCTGTGTCCGCCGGGAAGGGGTTTCGTCCCGTTGCTCTCGGCTAGCACGTCGCTGTCGGCTGGCACGTCGGGACCTTGCTCCTTGTCGAGGGTGGGTGAGGGTTGGATGGAGTCGGTCTTCGTCATGGCACATGTCCTGTTCGGGTTTTGGTGATGACGGTGGCGGTCATGTGTTGCCTGTTGGTGCGGTGGACGGGGCGCTCCGCCGCCCTGGATCGGTGCGGCGGAGCGGTGCCGGTGGGGCGGGTCCCGGATCAGCCGGCCAGCAGCGGCACGAGCAGGGAGGTGACGAACAGCACCAGGGCTCCGCCGAGGCGGTTGGTCAGCGCCGCGAAGGGCATCAGGTGCATGCGGTTGGCCGCACTGAGCACGGCGACGTCGCCGGAGCCGCCGGTGTCGGCCATGACCAGGCCCGGGGTGATGGCGGCCTCCACGAAGTGGAACTTCACCAGCCAGCCCAGGACCCCGGAGGTGAGGGTGGCGATGACGACGGTGGCGATGGTGAGGATGATGAACATCGGGTTGCTCACCGAGGCGAGGACCTCCTGGATGTCGATGTAGGTCATGCTCACCCCGACGAGCAGGGCCGGGACCAGGATGGAGGCGATCATGTCGCCCCACTCGGAGGACCCGTCCTCGAGGTCCTTGGGCAGCAGCCCGAAGATCTTGACCGCGGCGGCGAAGAGGATGGTCCAGGCGTAGGGGTGCAGCACCGGCAGGTAGACCGCGACCAGGTTGCCGGCCACGAACAGGACCGCGGCGATGAGCAGGCCTTTGCCCAGGGAGAGGAAGGAGGAGAGCTCCTTCTTCGGCGGAGTGGCCATTTCTCCGGCCCGGCCCTTCACGCGCATGAGTTCACCGTGGCCGTTGAACCCAACGAACAGCTGCTTCTTGCGCTTGCCCAGCCCGTTGTAGACCCCGGCGATGAGAATGCACACGATGTTGGCCATCACCACCGCCGACATCAAATCACCCATGAACGTGGCGGCCTCCCCGCCGGTGCGGGCGGCGTACATCTCCGACATCGGTACCGCACCCAGACCCAGGCCCCCGGCCATGATCGGGGCGGCGATGAAGAGAATGCCCTCCATGAACCCGAAGCCGGTGACCGCACCGAGCAGCCCGATCAGGCTGAAGGTGGCGATCAGGCACCCGACCAGGGGGACCGCGAAGCGGGGCCCGGCCTTCAGGAGCAGTGCCCGGGGCATGCCGAGGATGGACCCGGCGATCAGGGCCATGACGAAGAAGTCCAGGAACCCGTAGCTGTCCACGAAGCTCTGCACCACGACCACGGCGTTCTCCGGCATCACCCCGGCGAACATGAGGGTGGCCGGGACGAAGGTGCACAGGACGGTGGGCAGCCCGTAGTCGCGGATCACGGGGAAGAGATTGCCGATCCAGATCAGCAGTCCGCCCAGCAGCATGGTGACGGCGAAGCCCGCGAGCATGGACTCGGGCAGGTTGCCGGTCACCGCGGCGATGAGCACCACGGCAGCGAACACGGCGTAGATCGGGGCGGGCGTGCTGGCGATGCGCCAGCCCTGGCGGCCGGGGTAGTGGGTGCCCCGGCGCGGGCCTGCGGTCGGGGCGACCGCACGGTGCATCCCGGTGCCCGGGTCCGCAGGCTGCTGATCCGATGCCTGGCCGGCGGGCTCGGTGGTCTGGGTGGTCGGTGGTGTCGTGGACATCGGGATCCCCTGGTTCGTGTGGGCACGGCGGTTCTCACAGGATCCGCTCGTGGATGGAAGAGGTGAAGTGGTCTAGCGTCCGGCGGGGTCCAGGGACCCGAGCGCCGGGGAGTGCGCAATGACGTCGCGGGCCAGGCGCACTGCCTCGGCGAGGCGGTCCTCGTCGATGCCGGTGTCGTGGCCGGTGGCGTGCAGGTGGGCTACGAGTTGTTCGGTGGCGATGTTGCCGTGGGCGCCGGGGGCGAAGGGGCAGCCGCCGTAGCCGCCCAGGGCGCTGTCGAAGCGGGTGATCCCCAGCCGTTCCACGGCGGCGGTGACGGTGTCCAGGGCCTGGCCGTGGGCGTTGTGCAGGTGCAGGGAGTAGGTCAGCTCCGGCTCGGCGTCCTGGACGTACGCCACGGCGTGGATCACCTGATGGGTGGGTGAGCTGCCGAGGGTGTCGGCAAGGCCGATGTCGGTGATGCCCATGGCCTTGAAGGCCCGCACCACCCGCAGCAGGTGGGCGGGGTCGATCTCACCTTCGAAGGGGCAGGTGAAGGCGGTGGAGATCCCGGCGAAGAAGTGGGTCCGCGGGTAGCGGGCCACTTCGGCGGCGAGGTCTGCCAGGGCGTCCTCGATGGACTGTCCGGCGTTGGCGCTGCTGTGGGCCTGGCTGGCGGAGGCGACGACCTGGACGTCGGTGGCTCCCGCTTCGACGGCCCGGGCGATGCCGCGGCCGTTGAGCGCCAGTGCCGTGTACGTCACCGGCTCGGGGTGGGGGAGCCCGGCCAGGACCTCGGTGGCGTCGGCCATCTGCGGGACCTTCTTCGAGTTGACGAAGGAGGCCACCTCCAGGCGGGTGAGGCCGGCGGCCACCAGGGCCTCGGCGACGGCGAGCTTGTCGGCGGTGGGCACGACGACGTCCTCGTCCTGGAGGCCGTCGCGCAGGAACACGTCGGTGATCTGCATGTCCAAATCAGCCCACCTCCTGCGGGGTGAGGTCGGCGATCTCCTCGGGGCTCAGCCCGGCGATCTCGTGCAGGACCTCCTCGGTGTGCTGGCCCAGCTCCGGACCGACCCACTGGACCCGGCCCTGGTGGCCGGGGATCTTGGGCACCACCCCGGGGAAGCGGATGAGCTCGGGCTCGTCCTCGACGACGACCTCGTGGGTTTCGATCATGCCCCGGGCGAGGTAGTGCTCGTCGGTGGCGATGGACGGGGCGTCGTAGACCGGCCCGGCCGGCACACCGGCGGCGTCGAGATGCTCAAGCACCTCCTTGAGCGGCATGCTGGAGGTCCAGGCGGTGATCGCCCCGTTGAGCTCCTCCTCCCGGGCCCCGCGCGCCTCGGTCGTCAGCAGCGACTCGTCGGCGGCCAGATCTGCCCGGCCGATGGCGGTCATCAGGCGGCGGAAGACGGAGTTGGAGTTGCCGCCGATGACGACCTCCAGGTCGTCGCCGCAGGGGTAGGAGCCGGTGGGCACCACCCCGGGCAGCCGGCCACCGGTGCGGGTGCGCACCAACCCGTAGGCGTCGTAGTCGGGCACCAGGGACTCCAGCAGGCTGAACACGCCCTCGTAGAGGGCGACGTCGACGACCTGCGGGCCCTCGGAGCGGGCGCCGCGGGCCTTCTGCAGCATGAGCATCAGCGCCCCGATGACTCCGTAGAGCCCGGCCACGGTGTCGCCCAGGGACGCCGCGGCCCGGCCGGCCGGGCGGTCGGGCTCACCGGTGACGTAGCGCAGCCCGGCGAAGGACTCCGCCGAGCTGCCGAAACCGGCGCGGTTGCGGTACGGGCCGGTCTGTCCGTAGCCGGAGATCCGCACGATCACCATCTCCGGGTTGAGCTCGGTCAGGACCTCGGGTCCCAGGCCCCACTTCTCCAGGGTGCCGGGGCGGAAGTTCTCGATCACCACGTCGCACTTCGCGGCGATCTTCTTCACCGCCTCCCGGCCGGTGTCCGAGCGCAGGTCCAGGGCTACCGACTTCTTGTTCCGGGCCACGGTGCGGAACAGCATCGAGGTGGCCCCGCGGGTCTTGCGCCAGTCGCGCAGCTCGTCGCCGCCGGTGGGCTTCTCGATCTTGATGATCTCGGCGCCGAAGTCGCCGAACAGGCGGGCGGCGAAGGGGGCGGCGATGAAGCTGCCCAGCTCCAGCACACGGATGCCCTCCAGCGGGAGGGAGGTGCCCTCGAGACGGAGATTGTCGGTCATGGTGCCTGCTTCCTTGGTTTGGCCTTGCGACGTCCCAAGCTTCTCACTGGGTGGGATATCACTGTCGTTTAGCGGGAGGACATTAGCGCGTGACCCAGAACACACACAACCCCCTCGGCGAAAAAGCCGAGGGGGTTGTGGAGCAAATGTGGTGGGGAACTACAGGGCGGCCTGCTCGAGGTCGCCACTGATACGTCGGGCGGCAGCGACGACGGCGTCACCGAAGTCGGCGCCAGGGGAGTCCTGCACGCGGGCCAGCGGCATGGCCAGGCACACTGCGGCAATGGTCTGCCCGCGCAGCACCACCGGGGCGCTGACCGAGCCCAGCCCCGGAGTTCGCCGGCCGACGGATTCCACCCACCCGTGGGCCTCCATCTCCTCCAGGGCTTCCGGTTCGTTGGCCAGGAGGCGTCCGCTGGAGCCTGCCGGCAGGGCCAGACGCGATCCCGGAGGCAGTGTCGCCCTCAGCTCCTGGGGGCTGTCGAGGTTGAGGAGGCAGATGCGGTCCTCCCCGCGACGGATCCACAATTGGGCGCTCTCACCGGTCGCGTCCCGTAGCGCGGTCAGTGCCGGTAGCGCGACCTTCTCCAGGGCGGACTGCACGAAGCGCTGTCCCAGCCGGAAGTTCCCGGCCTCGGTCCGGCGCAGGAATCCGTACTCGACCATCGACAGGGCCAAGCGGTGGGCGGTCGAGACCGACAGGCCCGTTCGGCGAGCCAGCTCGCTGGCCGAGGCCGAGGAGGAATCCACGGCATCGAGGATCGCGGCCACACGCTCCAGGGTGCGGTTGCTACTCGGTGACTCAGAGGACGACATGGAGCCACCTTATGGCCAGGTGTCTGTTCTACCGCGCAACAGATCCCAGTTCTCGGGCACCCGGACTGTGCGGCCGACGGTGCCCACGGGTGCCCCGGATGGAGCTGACGTCACACTCGTGCCGGCCACTTGGGCGCTCAGGAGCAGGAGGGCACGAGCACTGCTCGACGTCTCCCGTGGTGCCCATGGCGGATTGCCGGCCGCCTCGCGCGGCAGCATCGACACCACCCCTGACAGCGACCCGGGCGCCGAACCACAGGCCCCGGCAGCCGCTGATCACACGGTGACCGCCCCCGCGCCATCCCTTCGACCGAATCCATACGGTTCATCCGGCATCGCGGGTGGGTGGCACGCTACGAGACCGACAGGTGGGCCGCTCGCTTCGTCTCTGTGACGACCCCGCTGGGGGTGTCACCACGCAGGACCGCATCGAAGTTCTGCCAGACCGTCGCGATCCTGCGCTGGACGTTCTCCCAGCCCACACCGGCCATGTGCGGGGTGCACACCACCTGCTCCAGATCCAGCAACTCGCTGGCGGTGTCCAACGGCTCTCTGTCGTAGACATCAAGTCCTGCTCCCGCGATGCGCCCCTCGCGCAAGCATTCAATGAGGGCGCGCTCATCCACAACCTCACCACGGCCGACATTGACGAGAACACCGCTGCGCTTCATCAGGGCCAGTTCCTCGCGCCCGATCATCTTGTCGGAGTCCGCATTCAACGGAACATTCACGCAGACGATGTCGGAGATCGCCATGAGCTCCTCCAACGAGACGGGGCGAGCCGGGATGAGCTCGGACACCGTCAGCGGGATCTCCGCGTTGTCGTAGAAGACCACGTTGGCGCCGAACCCGTGGTGGACGACCTTGCCGACCCAGCGCCCGATGTTCCCCAGGCCGACGATCCCGACCGTCTTGCCGTACAGCTCCGAGTAGGACATCTCGTCCAGGTCCTGACGCCACTTCCCATCGTGCATCAGCTGCATGGAGGCCGGGATCCGCCGCAGCACCGTCAGCATCAACGTGACCGCATGCTCTCCGACGGAGATCGAATGGGTCTTCATCTGCGCCACCGGAACCCCCAGCTCGTTCAGGACACTGATCGGCAGCTGCCCGTAGCCAGAGCTCATGTACTGGATGAACTTGGCGTTCTTGGCGGCCCGGAACACCTCCTCGGGCACGTCGACGCCCGAGATGAGGAAGTCGGCATCCGCCGCCTCACGGCACATCGCCGACACCTCCGCCCCGGGCGGCATCACTGTCACCTCGAAGCCCTCCGGTGCGGAATCCACCAGGCGGCCGACATAGTCCTTCAGCGGGTTGAGGAACAAGACTTTGTAGGTCATGGGTGCACATCTTTCGTGAGTCAATGCCTGCCGACTGCGGTATGAGAGGTTGAGGGAGCAGAGTGAGAGCCTGGCGGTGCAGGGTTATCCGTCGGTCACGGCGGCGACGTGGTGCTCCAGCCGCCCAGCTCCCAGCTCCGCCGGCAGGGCGCTGAGGACCGCCTCCACCACTTCCCGGGTGCCGGCCGTTCCGCCCAGGTCGCGTGCCCGAGGACCTGTGGCCAGTGTTGCTTCGACGGCGCCGTGCATGCTTCGTGCTGCCTGGGTGCACAGGTCGTCATCGTGGCGTTCGCCCAGCCATTCCAGCATCATGGCGGCCGAGAGGATCATTGCCGTCGGATTCGCGATGCCTTTGCCCGCGATGTCGGGGGCGCTGCCGTGGGAGGGCTGGAACACGCCGTGGGTCAGGCTGACGTCGGCGGAGGGCGCGACGCCGAGACCGCCGACGAGGCCGGCTGCGATCTCGGAGACGATGTCGCCGAAAATGTTCTCCGAGACGACGACGTCGTAGCGTTCCGGATCGGTGACCATGTACATCGATCCCGCGTCGATGTAGAATTTCGCGCTTCCGACATCGTCGTTGCGCGCAGCGACCTCGTCGAACACCTTCTCCATCAGCACGTTGCTGCGCAGCGCGTTGGACTTGTGCAGCAGGGTCACGTGTCCCGGGGTGCCTCGCTTGCGGCGTGCTCGCGCCTGGGCGAAGGCCACGTCGAAGAGCTTCTCGCACGTGGCCCGGGTGATCGTCATGCGATCACTCGCCCGCTCATCACTGGGCTCGTGCTCATCGGCCAGTCCCGCGAACATCCCTTCGGAGGTTTCCCGGATGACGAGCATGTCGATTTCCTTCGCCTTGACCGGGCTCTCGACTCCCGGGAAAAGCCGCACCGGCCGAAGGCTGGCAAAAAGCCCGTAGTGGGCCCGCATCTCGACCTGGGCGCCCAGTTCAAGGCCTTCCGGTCCACGCACATCTGGCAGCCCCATGGCGCCGAACAACACGGCGTCCGCCTTGCCGATCTCATCCATGTCGGCGGCAGTGATCTTTCGACCGGTGCGGCGGTACAGGTCTGCGCTGAAGTCATAGAACGTGTAATGGAACTTCAGTCCGTAGCGGGTTTCGCATTCCTTCAGGACGGACAGAGCGGCGTCCACGACTTCGGGGCCGATACCGTCCCCGGGAATTACGGCAATTTCGTAGTGAGTCATGGTTCTCCTGACTTGCGGTTCACGAGCGCTTCCTCGCAGGGTGATCGCCCCGGTGCCGGGGGCATTGCCCACGCGACGCCCCGCACAGTATTCCCACCCAATGGGAAATACTTTCTGCGAAGCGGGAAGACCATAGCAGGAGGTGACTCGACTCACAAGAGATTTGGAGGAGAGGTGTCCGCGACGCGCCCGCCAGTAGGGCCATGGGGATGCATGGCGGCGCCCTCGAGTCGTTCGGGGGTATGGAGGTGGGGTGTAGGCCTTGGTGCGGAGGTGGGAAAAGGCGGGGCGTCGGGAAGAGGTGACACAACAGGACGGTGCGGGAGCAGGCGTCGGGATCAACGCAGGCTGAGCACTCCTGTGACATCGCCCAGGTGGGGACCCGCACGGAGGATCGGCTTGCTGAGACCGCCGTCTGGGGAGTGGTGGCCGGACACTCTCCGCTTTACATATGGCGCCATAGCGGCAGCCTCGACAGGCCGAGTCACCTCTGCGGAGCTGCAGGGTCGACACGCGGGTCGGTGGAACTCGTACCTGACCTCCACCGCGAGGCCCTGCTTCAGGCAGGGTGGGCCCTGCCCGTCCTCGAGATGGCCCGTTCCCAGCCCAGTGCAGGCGGTGAGTTACAGCGCGGCGGTACCGAAGACGACGACGTCGGCTCGTCCGCCGACCCAGATCCTGTCGCCCTCGGTGCTGATGTGGATGCGACCGCGTCGGCCCATGGCGGTTCCCTGGGTGGCGAGGTACGGCGTCGTCGTGTCTTCTCGGGCCAGGAGCCACTGGGCGGCGGCGGCGTTGAGGCTGCCGGTCACCGGGTCCTCCCGCAGGGGCTCGGCCCCTTCGGTGAAGAACGCGCGCAGCTCGAAGTCGGCTTCCGCATCCGCACCGTGCGGCCCGATCACGCCGATGTCCCACCGGCCCGGATGCGCCGACGCATCGGGGCGCAGCCCCAGGACGGTGTCGGCGCTGTCGAGCAGGACCCCGACCCAGCCCGGCCCGTTGTCGAGCCACTCCGCGTCCACGACCTTGTCCGGCGCCACACCCAGAATCTCGATCACGGCAGTGAGCATGCCGGTGCCGACGGGGCCGGACCGGATCCGCGGCGGGGCGGCGAAGGCGAGCCGATCACCGTCGACGCGCACGGACACCAGGCCCGCACCGCACTCCTGTACCACCATCCCCGGGGTCCCCGGTCGGCCTCCGGCATCCAGCCATGCCCGGGCGGTGCCCAGAGTGGGGTGCCCGGCGAAGGGCAGCTCGCTGCTGAGGCTGAAGATGCGCACCCGGTAATCCGCACCGGGGGTGGTGGGCGGGAGCACGAAGGTGCACTCGGACAGGTTCGACCACACGGAGAACCGTCGCAACGTCTCGTCGTCGAGACCCTGCGCGTCGAGCACCACCGCCACCGGGTTGCCGGTGCACGTGTCGTCGCCGAACACGTCGACCTGACGAAATCCTCGAGTCATACTGCCGAAGCATAGACGGTGCACTGAACAATGCAATATATTGCACTCATGGATCAGGGCACGACGACTCTCATGGCGGCCATCGGCGCCCGGGTCAAACAGCAGCGGCAGTCCCGGCGCTGGACGCTGGACCAGTTGGCCGAGGTCGCCGGGGTCAGCCGCCGGATGCTGGTCAACGTGGAGCAGGGTGCGACCAATCCCAGTGTGGGGACCTTGCTGCGGATCAGCGACGCCCTGGGCATCGGACTGCCCGCGCTGGTCGAGCTGCCCGAGACGGCATCGTTGAAGGTCACCCGGTACGGCGAGGGGGCGGCCTTCTGGAGCGGGGAGGCCGGCGGCCGGGGGGTTCTCGTGGCCGGGACCGCACCGCCGGACGTGGTGGAGCTGTGGGACTGGACCTTGAGTCCCGGTGACCGGCACAGCAGTGAGGCCCACACCCGGGGCACCAAGGAGCTGCTGCAGGTCCAGCAGGGGACGGTCACTCTCGACGTCGCCGAGCAGTCGATCACCCTCGAGGCCGGGGACGCGGTCTCCTTCCCCGGCGACGTCGCCCACGCCTACGCCAATCCGAGCGCCGAGCCGGCCCGGTTCTCCCTGACCGTTTACGAACCGGGCGTGGGCTCGGGACACCACTCGGAGGTCTCCGATGACTGAGCTGAGCGTGCTGGAGCAGGTCCTCGCCGGGGCCCGGGTCGAGGACGAGGTGTTCGCGCTGCGACCGGACCACCGCGCTGTGCTGCTCGCCGTCGACGGGCTCGGCGCCGGCACGACACCCGATACAGGAGCCTGATCCGATGATCACCGGCTTGAGCGCTTTTCCCCTCACCCCGCTGGCCGACGATGCCGTGGACGAGGCGGCTTTCACCGGCCTGGTCCGAAGGCTCGCGACCGCACAGGTCGACTCCATCACCGCTCTGGGGTCCACCGGCTCCTACGCCTACCTCAGCACCGAGGAACGGAGCCGTGTCGCCCACCTGGCGGTCGAGCACGCCGGGGGCGTCCCGGTGTTCGTCGGGATCGGGGCGCTGCGGACCTCCCAGGTCCTCACCCACCTCGAGCACGCCCAGCAGGCCGGGGCCTCCGCGGTGCTGCTGGCGCCGATGACGTATCAGCCCCTGACCGACGACGACGTCTTCGCGCTCTTCGACACCGTCACCGCGCACTCATCGGTGCCGGTGATCGTCTACGACAACCCGGGCACCACCCGCTTCACCTTCACCACCGAGCTCTACGGACGCATCGGGAAGCTGCCCGGCATCGCTTCCGTCAAGATCCCCGGCGTGCCCGCCGACCCGCAGCAGGCACAGGCGCGGGTGAGCGAGATCCGCGCGGTGATTCCGGGGCACGTGAGCATCGGGATCTCCGGGGACGCCATGGCGGCCGCCGGGATGGCCGCCGGGTGCGATGCCTGGTACTCGGTCATCGCCGGCACGCTGCCGGGCCCGGCGCTGCGCCTGACCCGCGCCGCCCTGGACGGGCGCGCCGACGAAGCGTCGGCCGCCTCCGAGCGGCTGGCACCGCTGTGGCAGCTCTTCGCCGAGTCCGGGAGCCTGCGGGTCGTGGCCGCGATCGCCGAACACCTGGACCTGACACCCAGGGGCTGTCTGCCGTTGCCGATCCAGGGGCTGGACGAGAAGCAGCGCGCCCGGGTGGCGCAGATCGTCGATGACCTCGGACTCGACCATCGACCCTGACACCCGGCTTCCCCCAGGGGGAGAACGCCGGGGCGCGGCGCTGGCACGCTACGTCTTCGCCGCGACCCTGGTGCGCAGTGCCGACGGGGGCGCGGTGGTCGCCATCGTGCTGCTGGCCCAGGCCAGCGGACTGCCCGGGTGGGTGGCGGGACTGCTGGGTGCTTCGATCACCGCCCCCCACCTGCTCGGACCGTTCATCGCCCGACGCCTGGACACCGCCCGCGACGGGCGGCAGGTCATCGCGGTCTCAGCCGTGCTCCACGGCGTGCTGCTGGGTGCGGCCGCGATCCTGCTGCCGATCACCTGGCCGGTCGTCCCGGCCGTGCTGCTCTTCGTCTCCGGTCTGTTCGGGCCGATGCTCACCGGCGGGATCAGCAGCCGCCTGCCCGCCATCGCCGGACCCGCACAGCGCAGCCAGCGCAGGGCCCAGAGCTGGGACGTGGCCAGCTACGGACTCAGCGGCACCCTCGGCCCCGCCGCCGTGGCCTGGATCGCGGCCACCACCGGCCCCCTCGCCGCGACCCTGGCCCTGGCCGCGGCCGCGCTGCTCGGCGCCGGTGCGGTGCTCGCCCTGCCCCGCCAACAGCCACGCGATGCGACCGTGGAGGTGCCCTCCCCGGCGCGGACACTGCGTACGATCCTCAGGTGCGGCCCGCTGCGCCGCACGCTCGGGCTCACCGTGACGGTCGCGTTCTCCGTCGCCGCGCTCCCGATCTACGCGGTGGCCGTCGCCGCGCAGCTGGGCGGGGCCGCCGCGGCAGGCACCTTGGTGGCGGCCTACGGCGCCGGCAATCTGCTCGGATCGGCCGGGCTGATGCTGTGGCCGCTGCGCGGGGAGGCGGACCGCCTCATGAGCGCCCTCGCCGTCCTCGTCGCGGCCACCCTCACCGTGGTCGTGCTGGCCCCGACCCTGACGACCGCACTGGTGGCTTTCGGGCTCGCCGGGATCGGCAACGCGATGTTCTTCGCAGCCACCCTGGCCGCGCGCAGCGAGTACGCACCCCTCGAGTCCCGCGGCCAGGTCTTCATCTGGGTGGGCGCGCTCAAGATCGCCGCAGGCTCAGCCGGCACCGCGGCCGCCGGCGCCACCATCACCCAGGCCGCCTGGGTACCGCTGGTCCTGGTGAGCGCCCTCACCGCCGTTGCCGCCACCGCCAGCGTTGCTGATCGGTCCCGCCCGCGGCGGTGAAGGTGCTGTCGACGACGTGCGGCGCAGATCGGCCCGCCGTCGTGTCCATCGCGCTGCTCTCGTGCGAGTCGACCAGGGTCGTCGGGACTGCCACGGCCAGTAGGTGCCCGGGCGAAGTGACGGGCATGAGCGATTCCAGGACCAGGGGGCGTTCTTCAGACGGTATGCCGCGGCAGCGGCGGGCAGGGCCACCTCGGTCACCTCGAGCATGTCGGTGCACCGGCGCACCGTGGGCCCCTCTCCGTCGCGGAACGATCCGTCCGCCCGGACTCCGTGGCGCGCTCACCGGCGGGGTGGGTGCCCCATACAGGGGCGGGTCAAGGACAGCGGCGGCGGGCGCGGCGCTCGTGCACCCCGCGGGCGACTGCGAGCAGCTCCCGCGCCGAGGCCTCCCACGAGTAGGCCCGGGCCCGCTCGAGCCCGTCCAGCACCTGGGTCCGGGCCCGGGCCGGGTCCTCGAGCGCGCGCACGGCGGCGGCGAACCCGGCGTCGTCGTCGGGTGCGGCGTAGCCGGCGGCGCCCCCGGTGACCTCCCGGAAGATCGGCAGGTCGCTGCACACCACGGGGGTGCCCGCCGCGAGCGCCTCCACGAGCGGCAGCCCGTAGCCCTCGGCCCGTGAGGCGTGCACCAGGGCGGCGGCCTCGGCGAGCAGGGCGGAGTACTCGGCCTCGTCCACCCCGTCGTGGAACACGACCCGCGCCCCGTCCGGGACGAGGGTCTCCAGCTGGGCGCGGCGGGCGGGGGAGATCCGGGAGAGCAGGTGCAGTTCGTGGTCCGGGAGCCGCCCGGCCACGCGCAGCAGGGTCTCCACGTTCTTGTAGGGCAGGAAGGAGCCCATGTAGAGCAGCGTCCGGCCGCGCCGGGGCAGCCGCTCCAGCGCCTCCGCGGTGGGGAGCACGGAGCCGGGCTGCGGGGCATTGGGCACCACGTGCACGGGGCGGCGGGTGAGCCGGTGGGCGGCGATGAGCTCACGGGTGGTGTGCGAGACGGTCACCACGGCGTCGGCGCGGTCCAGCAGGACCCGCTGGGGCCACCAGGCCCGGTGGTAGAGCCGCCAGCCCGCGCGCACGGCGGCGGGCAGGTCCGCGGGCGGCTGCGGGTGGTCGTAGTAGATGAGGTCGTGCAGGGTGAGGATCAGCCCGTGCCGGCGGCCTGCGGAGCCCATGGTCTGCATGGGGGAGAACACGACGTCGGGCGCGTACCGGTTGAGCACCAGCGCCGTGGCCGCCTCGGCGGCCGACACGGGGGAGGGGCCGGTGACGTGGGGGACGTCCGGCAGCAGCGCGAGCTGGCGGGGATCGCTGACGAGCACGGCCACGTCCAGGCCGGGGATCCCGTCGGCGAGACCGGCCACGGCCTCGGCCAGGCTCGCCCCGTAGCGGCTGATCCCGTCGTGGCGGTCGAGACGGGTGTAGCGGGCGTCCAGGAGCAGCCTCACCGGCGGTGTCCGCGTCGGTGTTCCTGGCGTCCGCGGCGCACGATGCGCTGCAGCCCGGTGAACGGGGTGGTGTCGGGGGCGGGGGCGTCGGCGGGGGGCGCCTGCGCGTGCAGCGCAGGCGGCGGCCCGTCCGGTCCGGGGATCGGCCCGGGGAGCTGCCCGGGGAGCGGCTCGGGGGCGGGGGAGGAGAGGAACTCGTGGACCAGCTCGGCGGTGCGCCCGGGGGCCTCGTAGTGGATGAGGTGGCCCACGTCGTCGAGGACCTCGAGGCGGTGGCGGGGGATCCAGGAGGCCATGGTCCGCTGCGCGGCGAGCGAGCCCAGCTCGTCCTGCGCGCCCACGACCAGCAGGGTCGGCATGGTCAGCTGCATCGCGACCTCCGCGACGGTGTGCGAGATCGAGGACTCGTAGGCCTCCAGCAGCACGTCCCGGTCCGCGAAGGCCGAGAAGTACGCGCGGTGCTGGTGGCGGACGTAGCCGCGGACCCGGGGGTCCTGGGACTTGGTCATGACCCTGCTCATCGCGTCCGTGACGGACCAGCTGGAGAGCAGCCGGTGGCCCAGTCGCCGGGGCAGGATCCGGCCCAGCCGGTAGTAGCCCACCGTCAGGCGGCTCAGCAGCGCCTGCCCGCCCTCCAGGGCGGGCTCGCAGATCGGGTTGACGAGCACCAGCCGCTCGACCATCGCCGGGTGGGCGGCGGCGAAGTGCGCGGCGACCACGGAGCCGAAGGAGTGGCCCAGGACGGCGGCACCGTGCGGGGCGCCGTCGTGCACCGCGCCGTCGGTGAGGGTCTCCACGAAGCCGCGCAGGAAGTCCGCGTACCCGGCGATGTCGTGGGGCCGGTCGGGGAAGGGCTCGGAGCGGCCGAAGCCGGGCAGGTCGGGGACGACGACGTGGTAGCGCTCGCGGAGCCGGTCGGCGATCAGCTGCAGGCCGTGGTGGTCGCCGCGGAAGCCGTGCACCAGCACGAGCAGGGGCTTGGGGGCCCGGTCGACGTCGTAGAACCAGTAGCGCACCTTGTGCCCGTCCAGGACCATGCTGCGCCGCTCGGCCCAGGGGTTCTGCACCGCGCTGTCGGGCACGTCGGCGTCGTGCCCCGTGCCGGTGGTCGCGCCGCCGTGCGGTGCGCCGGCCGCAGCCGCCATGGTTCCTCCCTGCGGGCCCGCCGGACGCCCGGTGCGTCCCGGCCCGCTGTCGATGCTAGCGCCTGCGGGCGGGGGCGCCGGGCGGCCCTGGGCTAGGATGGGAGGGATTCCACCACCGTCGGCGCACCGCCG
The DNA here is from genome assembly GCF_042879215.1 of Kocuria arenosa. Taxonomy (NCBI): domain Bacteria; kingdom Bacillati; phylum Actinomycetota; class Actinomycetes; order Micrococcales; family Micrococcaceae; genus Kocuria; species Kocuria arenosa. The sequence goes on from NZ_JBHZTA010000002.1 coordinate 286,106, forward strand.
GGCATCCGTGATGCCCGGGTGCCGCCCACGCGACCGCGCGCCGCCCGTTCCGAGGGCCGGCGGCGGTCCACCACCGCGAAGGCGAGGACCGTGACCGAACAGCAGCACACGACCGAGACCACCGGGTACGACTTCCGCGCCATCGAGGCGGCGTGGCCGTCGTTCTGGGCGGAGCAGCAGGTCTACGCGCCCGTCGACGACGGCTCGCGGGAGCGTCGCTACGTGCTGGACATGTTCCCGTACCCCTCGGGCGACCTGCACATGGGGCACGCGGAGGCCTTCGCGATGGGTGACGTGGTGGCCCGGTACTGGCGCCAGTGCGGCTACGACGTGCTGCACCCGATCGGCTGGGACTCCTTCGGCCTGCCGGCGGAGAACGCGGCGATCAAGCGCGACGCCCACCCGGCGGAGTGGACCTACGCCAACATCGCGACGCAGAAGGCCTCCTTCCAGCGCTACGCGATCAGCGCGGACTGGTCCCGGGAGATCCACACCTCGGATCCCGAGTACTACCGGTGGACGCAGTGGCTGTTCCTGCAGTTCCACCGCAAGGGCCTGGCGTACCGCAAGAACTCGCCGGTCAACTGGTGCCCCAAGGACCAGACGGTGCTCGCCAACGAGCAGGTCGTCAACGGGGCGTGCGAGCGCTGCCACACCCCGGTGACGAAGAAGGCTCTGAACCAGTGGTACTTCAAGATCACCGACTACGCCGATCGGCTGCTCGAGGACATGGCCGCGCTCGAGGGGCACTGGCCCGAGCGCGTGCTGGCCATGCAGCGCAACTGGATCGGGCGCTCCGAGGGCGCCCACGTGCGCTTCGCCATCGAGGGTGCCGGCGCGGGCGGGACGGACCGGGAGGTCACCGTGTTCACGACCCGCCCCGACACCCTCTACGGCGCCACGTTCTTCGTGGTCGCCGCGGACGCGGAGCTGGCCGGGGAGATCGTCGCCCCGGAGCACGCCGAGGAGCTGTCCGCCTACCGCGAGCAGGTCAAGGCGCTGTCCGACATCGAGCGCCAGGCCACCGACCGGCAGAAGACCGGGGTGTTCCTGGGCCGCCACGCCGTCAACCCGCTCAACGGCGAGAAGCTGCCCGTGTGGGCCGCGGACTACGTGCTGGCCGACTACGGCACCGGCGCGATCATGGCCGTGCCCGCCCACGACCAGCGCGACCTCGACTTCGCCCGCACCTTCGGCCTGCCCGTGCGCGCGGTGCTGGACACCGGGGAGGAGGATCCCGCCGTCACCGGGACCGCCACCACGGGCGAGGGCACCCTGATCAACTCCGGCGAGCTGTCCGGGCTGGAGAAGACCGAGGCCATCGAGCGCGCCATCGGCCTGGTCGAGGCCGCAGGCACCGGCAACCGCCAGGTCAACTTCCGGCTGCGCGACTGGCTGCTGTCCCGGCAGCGCTTCTGGGGCGCCCCGATCCCGATCGTGCACTGCGGTGCCTGCGGCGAGGTCCCGGTGCCGGAGGAGCAGCTGCCGGTGCGGCTGCCCGACGACCTGCGCGGGGAGCAGCTGGCCCCCAAGGGCCAGTCGCCCCTCGCCGCGGTCGAGTCCTGGGTGCACGTGAACTGCCCGTCCTGCGACGGCCCCGCGCTGCGGGACACCGACACCATGGACACCTTCGTGGACTCCTCCTGGTACTACCTGCGCTTCGTCTCCCCCAACGACGAGAACGCCGCGTTCGACCTCGAGGAGACCCGCAAGTGGTTGCCCGTGGACCAGTACGTGGGCGGCGTGGAGCACGCGATCCTGCACCTCCTCTACTCGCGGTTCTTCACCAAGGTGCTCTTCGACCTGGGGCTCGTGGACTTCACCGAGCCGTTCAAGGCGCTGCTGAACCAGGGCCAGGTGCTCAACGGGGGCCGGGCGATGTCCAAGTCCCTGGGCAACGGCGTGGACCTGGGCGAGCAGCTCGACCGGTTCGGGGTGGACGCCGTGCGCCTGACCATGGTCTTCGCCTCCCCGCCCGAGGACGACGTGGACTGGGCCGACGTGTCCCCGCAGGGCTCCCAGAAGTTCCTGGCCCGGGCCTGGCGCCTGGCCCAGGACGTGGCCTGCGCCCCCGGGGCCGACCCGGCCGCCGGGGACCTGTCCGTGCGGCGGGCGACCCACCGGGCCGTCGACGACTCCGCCCAGCTGCTCGACGCCGCGAAGTTCAACGTGGTGATCGCCAAGACCATGGAGCTGGTCAACGTGGTCCGCAAGGCCATCGACTCCGGCTGCGGGCCCGCCGACCCCGCCGTGCGCGAGGCCGTCGAGGTCGTCGCGGTCCTGCTGTCGCTGGTCGCCCCGTACACGGCCGAGGACATGTGGCACGCGCTGGGGCACGAGGGCTCCGTCGTCGTCGCCGGCTGGCCCGCGGTCGACCCGGAGCTGCTGGTGGACGACACCGTCACCGCCGTGGTGCAGATCAAGGGCAAGGTCCGGGACCGGCTCGAGGTGCCCGCCGACATCGGCGAGGACGCCCTGCGCGAGCTGGCCCTGGGCTCGGAGACGATCCGCCGCCAGCTGGGTGGCGCCGAGATCCGCAAGGTGATCGTGCGCGCGCCCAAGCTCGTCAACATCGTGGCCTGAGCCGGCGCTCCCGCAGCAGGGAGCACGACGACGACGCCCCGCCGGCTCCGGGTCCCGTCCCGGATCCCGGGTCGGTCATCGGAGCCGGGGGCCGGGCCGGTGCCCGGGCTCCACAGGCGCCCTCCGGGGCCGCCCGCGTCCCCAGCGGGGTCCCCGCCGGAGCACGGGCCCGCCCGGCCGGGGTGAGCTGGGACCATGACCGGTACCGTGCCGCGCGCCCGACGGCGAGCGACCTCCACCCCGCCCGCGACCTCCACCTCGCCCGGGCCCGCCGCGGAGGGCAGCCCCGGCGGCGCGGCAGCGCCCGGTGCTCCGCCACCGGCCGAACGGCTGGCGGCGCTGCTGGCCGAGGCCCGTGCCGAGCCCATCGCCCCCGGGACGGTGCCCTCGCCCGCGGACCAGCCGTCGGGGCCGGTCCCCGCCCACCGTCGGCAGGTCGCCGCCCGGACCCGGGTGCCGGCCTCGCTGCTGCTGATCGGCCTGGCCGCGCTCGCCTGGCCGGCCTGGACGGTGCTGGGGCCCGCGGAGGACGGCGGCGGCGCCCCCGAGACCGCCGGCCGCCCCGTCCTTGCCGAGGCGGATCTGGGCGGCGACACCGAGCGAGGCACCGCGCCGGGCACCGGCCACGACACCGACCACGACACCGGGGACGGTGACCTGTCCGGCGCGGACGCGGGGACGGAGACCGGACCCGGGACGGTTCCGCCGGGGCCACCCACCGCGCCGACGCCTTCGGCGGGTCCGACGCTGTACGTGCACGTGACCGGGGAGGTGGCCCGCCCCGGTGTCGTGTCCGTCGAGAACGGGGCCCGCGTCGTGGACGCGGTCGAGGCCGCCGGAGGGCTCACGGAGGCCGCCGTGACGGACACCGTGAACCTGGCCGCCCCCGTCACGGACGGTCAGCAGGTGCTCGTCCCGGACAGCGCGACGGCACCCGTCCCGGCGCCCGGAGCCCCGGTCGCTCTCGGGACCCCGGGAGCCGGGACCGCGGGAGCGCCGCCCGGGACCGGGGGGCCGGACGGGGCGGTTCCGGGCGGGACGCTGAACCTCAACACGGCCACCGCGGCCGAACTGGACACCCTTCCGCGGGTCGGCCCGGTACTGGCCGGCCGGATCGTGGAGTTCCGGCAGGAGCACGGCGGGTTCGCCGCCGTCGCCGATCTCGACGCCGTGCCGGGGATCGGTCCCGCCCTGATGGAGGCCCTCGGCCCGCTGGTGACCGTGTGAAGCACCCCGCCGTCTGGTGGGCCGGCGCCCTGGAGCACCAGGAGCACCGCGACGCCCGTGCGCCGGGCCGCACCTGGGACCTGCGGCTCGTCCCCGCCGCCCTGGGCGCGTGGCTCACCGGCCTGCTCACCGGGCACCTGCCCCTCGACCGGGTCGCGGCCGCCGGGGCCCTCTACCTGGCCGCGCTGGTGCTCGGCGCCGCCCTGGTCCTCCTCGTGGCCCGCGCCCTCCGCGGGAAGGAGTCCCCCGGAGGGCGGCCCCGCGCCCCCGGGGTGCGGCGGGCCCTGCCGTGGTCGGCCGTGGCCCTGAGCGCCCTCGCGGTCACGGCCGTGCTGCTGAGCGCCGCGGCCGCCCAGCGCGACACCTTCCACGGCCCGCTCGGGGAGGCGCTGGCCGGGGGCGGGACGCTCGCCGTCACGGCGGAGGTGGCCGAACCGCCCCGGCGGTGGACGGCGCCCGCCCCCGAGCCGGCACACGAGGGCGAGGACCGCTCGGGCGTGGTCCTCGTGCTGCGCCTCGAACGGGTCACCCACGAGGGCGGCGGCGGACCCGTCGACGTCACGGCCACGGTCTTCGCGGACGGGCCGGCGTGGGAGGGGCTGGTCCCGGGGCAACGGATCACCGCGGTGCTCACCGCCGGCCCGCCGTCCCCCGGACCCCCGGTGCTGCGCGCCGCCGCCCTGCCGGTGGACCTCCCGGCGCGGGAGCCCGCCCGGCGGGAGCAGGTCCGCGAGCGCTTCGTGCTCGCCACGGCCGGACTGGGCCCCGACGCCGCGGGGCTGCTGCCCGGGATGACCTTCGGCGAGCGCGCCGGGATCGGACCGGAGCTCGAGCAGGCCATGCGCGACACCGGGCTGACCCACCTGACGGCCGTCTCCGGCGCCAACTGCGCCCTCGTCACGGCCCTGGCGGGGCACGCGGCCCTGTCCGTGGGCGCCGGACGGCGCACCTGCCTGGCGGCCGGTCTCGGCGCCCTGGCCGCGTTCGTGGCCCTCGTCGGTCCCGACCCGTCCGTGCTCCGCGCCGCCGTGATGGGAGGACTCGCCGCCCTCAGCCTCCTCACGGGACGCACCGCCGTGTCCCTGGCCACCCTCTCGGGTGCCGTGATCGCCCTCGTCGTCGCCCGGCCCGCGCTCGCCGCCGAGTACGGCTTCGTCCTGTCGGTGCTGGCCACCGCGGGGATCGTGGTCAGCGGACGGCCGCTGACCCGGTGGCTGGGCACCCGGGTCCCGGAGGTGCTCGCCGTGGCGGTCGCGATCCCTGCGGCCGCCCAGCTGTGGTGCGCCCCGGTGCTCGTGCTCCTCCAGCCCGACGTGCCCGTGTACTCCCTGCCGGCCAACGTCCTCGCCGCCCCGCTGGTGCCGGTGGTGACCGTGTGCGGCCTCGCGGGACTGCTGCTGCTGAACGTGCCCGACGGGGTGGGAGCCGCGGCGGCCGTGCCGCCCCTGGGAGTGGGCGCGCTGGGGGCGCGCCTCGTCGCCGGCACCGCCCGGGCGCTGGCCGGAGCCCCGGGGGCCCTGGCCCCGTGGCCCCAGGGCCTGCCGGGCGTGCTGCTGATGACCCTGGCGAGCGCGGCGGCCCTGCTCGCCGTGCACGCCCTCGACGTTCGCCGCCGGCGGCCAGCGCCGACCGCCGGGACCCTGCACGAGGGCCTCGCCCCGGCCCCCGTCCCGGAGGAGCACTGGCGGGTGCAGGCACGCCGGCGCCGGCGCCGGCGCACGGAGGCCGCCGCCGTCGTGCTGCTCGTCGTCGTGCTGCTCGCCGTCCGCGCCGCCGTGGACGCACGCCGCCCGCCGCCGGCGTGGGAGGCCGTGCTGTGCGACGTGGGCCAGGGCGACGCGGTGCTCCTGCGCACGGCGCCCGGGCGGGCCGTCCTGGTGGACACCGGCCCCGACCCGGAGGCCCTGGCACGGTGCCTGCGGCGCAGCGGGGTCGAGCACCTGGACCTCGTGGTCCTCAGCCACGCCCACGCCGACCACACCGGCGGACTGCCCGCCCTCGCCGGGCACGGGAGCATCGGCGAGATCTGGTACGCCACGGCGGCCGCGGCGCCGCCGGACGAGCTGACCGATGCCCTGCCCGGCACCCCGGCCCGCCGCCCGGCCCCGGGGGAGACCCTGACCCTGGGCGGACTGCGCCTGACCGTCCTCGCCCCGGAGCCGACCGCACCGGGGCGCTGGAGCGACCCGTCTTCCTCCGACGAGAACAATGCCTCCCTGGTGCTGCGTGCTGAGCTCACCGGAGAGGACGGCGGGACCCACTCCTGGCTGCTCACCGGTGACCTCGAGGAGGACGGCGCCCGCGCCCTGCTGCGCACGGCCGGTGCGCTCGTCGACGTCGACGTCCTCAAGGTCTCCCACCACGGCGCCCGCAACGGCGGCACCGCGATCCTCGACGCGGCCGGCCCCCGGCTGGCCCTCGTCTCCGTCGGCCGGGGCAACGACTACGGTCACCCCCACCCCCGGATCCTCGCCCACCTGGAGCGCAGCGGGGTGCCGCTGCTGCGCACCGACGAGCACGGCGGTGTGGCGATCGTCCGACAGGAGCAGCGCCTTGTCGCCGTGCCCCTGGGCTAGCGGAGCCGCCGGGGCACCGGTCGTGCCCGTGCACCGGCCGGTCGGCGCCGCGTCCGCCCGATGAGCTTGCGCAACTCCTCGGCCCACAGGACCGTGGACCCGATCGTCACGGCCACGAGCCACTGGGCGCCCGTGAGGGCGGTGGTGTCGAACACGCCCTGCAGGAAGGGGGCGTGCACCACCGCGACCTGCAGGACCACGACCGCGGCCAGGGCCGCCCAGACGGCTCGGTTGGTGAACGTCCGCCGGCTGAACACGGTGCGGGACTCGGAGCGGACATTGAGCAGATTGAAGACCTGGAAGAAGACGAAGGTGGTGAACGCCAGGGCCGTGGCACCGGCCGCGGAGATGCCGGGGAACCACCTGTCGTCCACCAGCAGCACCGCCAGGGTGCCCGCGGTCATCACGGTGGCGGCCAGGAGGATGCGCGCCACCCGCCGCCTCGTCAGCAGGGCCTCGCCGGGCGGGCGCGGAGGCCGGCGCATCACCTCGGGATCGGTGGGATCCACCCCCAGGGCCAAGGCGGGAGGACCGTCCATGATGATGTTCACCCACAGGATCTGCAGGGCAGTGAACGGTGCCCCGCCGGCGAGCCCGGTGACCCCGCAGATCAGGAAGATCATGACGAACCCCCAGGTCGTGGAGAGCTGGAAGCGCACGAACTTGAGGATGTTGTCGTAGATGCCGCGTCCTTCCTCGACCGCGGCCACGATGGTGGCGAAGTTGTCGTCGGTGAGGATCATCCGCGCCGCGCCCTTGGCCACGTCGGTGCCGGTGATGCCCATGGCGATGCCGATGTCGGCCTGCTTCAGGGCCGGGGCGTCGTTGACCCCGTCGCCGGTCATCGCCACCACCTCCCCGTTCGTCTGCAGAGCGCGCACGAACCGGATCTTGTGCTCGGGGGCGACCCGGGCCAGCACCCCGTACCCGGCGGCACGGTCGGCGAGCTCGGTGTCGTCCAGCGCGTCGAGGTCCGCTCCTGACGCGGCCTCGGCGGGGATCCCGAGCGACTGGGCGATGGCCGAGGCGGTGCGCAGGTGGTCCCCGGTGATCATGTGCACCGCGATGCCCGCCCCGTGGGCCGCGGCAATGGCATCGGCGGCCTCCGGCCGCGGCGGATCCATGATGCCCACGAGGCAGTACAGGGTCAGACGCGTCACGAGGCCCCGCAGCTGCGCCCCGTCGTCGGGCAGCGGACCCGCGCCCGGTCCACCGCTGTCGAGGCGTCCGCCGGCGATCAGCAGGGTGCGCAGTCCCTGGCCGGCCAGCTCGTCGACGCCGGCGAGGATGCGGGTGGAGTCCTGGGCCGTCAGGGGCCGGGGGCCCTCGGCGGTGAGGACGGAGTCGGCGCGGTCCAGCAGCACGCCCGGGGCACCCTTGACGAACATCTGGTAACCGGCCGTCGTGGTGGTCCCGAGGGCGGTGGTCCGTTCGTGGAAGGTGGCGTGGAACTTGTAGTCGGAGTCGAAGGGCACCTCCGCCACGCGCGGATGCTCCTGACGGGCTCCCTCGACGTCCATGCCGCCCTTGCCGGCCAGCACCACCAGGGCGCCTTCCGTAGGATCGCCCATCGTCTGCCCGTCCCGCACGGTGGCGTTGCTGCACAGCGCCATCGCGAGGAGGACGTCGGGCGAGGGCCGGACCGGGGCGTCGTCGGGACCGATGATGCGCCCCTCCGTGGAGTACCCCTCACCGGTGACGCGGTACGCGGAGCCGTCCAGGACCAGCCTCCGCACCGTCATCTCGTTGAGGGTGAGAGTGCCGGTCTTGTCCGTGGCGATGTGCGTGGTGGACCCCAGGGTCTCCACCGCCGACAGCTGCTTGATGATCACCCCGCGCCGGGCCAGACGGTGGGCGCCCATCGCCAGGGTGAAGGCGACGACCGCGGGCAGCCCTTCGGGCATGGTGGCCACCGCCAGGGACACCGCCGTCAGCATCAGCTCGGTCCAGGGCTGCCCGCGCACCAGGCCGAGGACGACGACGATGCCCACGACCACGAAGGCGATGAGGGTCAGCAGACGGGCCAGGCGGTCGATCCGGCGCTGCAGGGGAGTCCGGGCCTCGCCGGCGGACTCGAGCATCCCGGCGATCGATCCCATCTGCGTGGCCGCTCCCGTGCCGGTGACCACGGCGACGCCGCGCCCGCGGGTGACCTCGGTGCCCATGAAGACCAGGTTGGACCGGTCTCCGAGAGGCACGTCCGGATCGGGAACCGCGGCAGTGTTCTTGTCCACCGGTTGGGACTCCCCGGTGAGAGCCGCCTCGGCGACCTGCAGCTGTGCCGCCTCGAGCACCCGGGCGTCGGCCGGGACCAGGTCCCCGGCTTCGAGCCGCACGATGTCCCCGGGCACCAGGTCGGCCTGGTCCACCTCCACGTCGCGCCCGTCCCGGCGCACCCGCGCGGTGATCACGGACATCTTGCGCAGCGCCGCCAGGGAGGACTCGGCCCGCGCCTGCTGGACGTAGTTGAGCACCGTGTTGAAGCCGACCACCAGCAGGATCACCACCGGCGTCTTCCACTCCCGGGACACGAGCGCGGAGACGACCGCCGCGACCAGCAGCACGATCGTCATCCGGTCCGAGAGCAGGCCCAGGACCTTGCGCCAGACCGGCACCCCGGCGGCCTCGGCCAGCACGTTGGGGCCGTGGCGCCGGGCTCGCTCCGCGACCTGCTCGCCAGACAGCCCCTGCACCGGATCCACGTCGAGAGCTCCGGTGACGTCCGCGGCGGGACGGGTGTGCCAAGGAATACTCACGAGGGCCTCGCTTGCTCGACAGTGCCCTCAGACTAGCGCCGACGGTCGTGGCCGGTCGGAGCGAGACGGCACGGTGACGACACCTGTCGCCATCGGTTCCCCGACCCTCCCCGACAGGGAAGCGGGCGACCCCGGAGGTGCTGCGGTTCCGTGCCGCCGGTCCGCGCGCTCCCTGCGTCCCGTCACGGTGGTCCGCCCGTCGGCGGAGGGGCCGGGACGCACGTCACCGGTGGCTGGGCCGGGAGGACCCCCGAGGCGGTGTGTCAGCAGGTGCCGCTGCGGCGCCGCGCCACGACGGCGGAGCCGACCACGGCCAGCACACCCGCCCCGGCCACGGCGTAGCCCGGGGCGCCGGACGTGGCGGCGGGCGCGGTCTCGGCGACAGAGCCGGTGACGGGACCGGCGGCGGGACCGGTGACGGGCCCGGTCTGGTCGGCCCCCGCGGGGGAGACGGCCATGCCCAGGACGCCCAGGGCGAGTGCCGGGACAGCGAGGCGGGGAAGCACGGTCATGGGAATCCTCCGAGGGGGGTGACGGGTCTCACATGCCGTTCCCGACCGTACAGGAGGCCGGCGGTCCGTTCCACCGTCCTCCGGGACCGGCGAGCCCCCGCGCCGTCCCGCCCGGCCGCCGACCGGGGGCCCGCCACCACATGTCGCCCGGACGTGGGAAGCTGGAACCCACCCCGCCCAGCACGCGGCCCGACCCGGCCGCCACGACAGGAGGACGCGGCCATGACCCCACCGCGGCGCCCCACACCCACCGCCGGACCCACCTGGCGCGACGTCGAGCCCACCCCGCTCATCCTGCTCACCGGCCCCGAGGACTACCTCGCCGCCCGCGCCCGCGACCGTGTCCGCACGGTCCTCAAGGACCGGCGCGGCCCCGTCGAGCTCTCCACCGTCGACGCCGCCGCCTACGCCCCCGGGCAGCTCGCGGCGCTCGCCAGCCCCTCCCTGTTCGACGACGCCAAGCTCCTCCACGTCACCAACCTCGCCGCCATGAACGACGACTGCCTCGCCGACGGCCTCGCCTACGTCCAGGCGCCCGACCCGGACGTCGTCGTGCTCTGGGAGCACAGCGGCGGCAACCGCGGCAAGAAGCTCCTGGACGCCCTCAAGGCCGCCGGCGCCGCCGTCGTGGAGTGCAAGCCCCTCAAGAACGACCGCGACAAGACCGACTTCATCGTCACCGAGTTCCGCACCCACCGGCGCCGCATCGACCCCGACGCCGCCCGCGCGCTCGCGGCGGCCGTGGGCAGCAGCACGGCGGAGCTCGCCGCCGCGTGCGCCCAGCTGCTCTCCGACGGCCCCGAGAGCATCAGCTTCGACGACGTCGAGAAGTACTACGGCGGGCGCGTGGAGGCCACCGCGTTCAAGGTCGCGGACGCCGCGCTGGCCGGACGCGCCGAGACCGCCCTCAAGCTGTGGCGCCAGGCCCTCGACACCGGGGTGGACCCCGTCCCGATGGTCGGGGCGCTGGCCGCCAAGCTGCGCACGATCGCCCAGGTGCACGGGACCCGCGGCGGGGTGGGCCAGCTCGCCCAGCGCATCGGGGCGGCGCCGTGGCAGGTGGAGCGGGCGCAGGAGGAGTCCCGGCGCTTCTCCGAGGCGGACCTCGTGCGGGCGCTGCGGGCGCTGGCCGAGGCCGACGCGCAGGTCAAGGGCGAGGGCCGGGACCCCGCCTACGCGGTGGAGCGGGCCATCACGACCATCGCCCTGTACGGCCGCCGCTGAGCGCTGTCCGTCCGCGGTCGGACGGGGTCCCCCGGGCACGACGGAGGCCCCGTCCCTGAGCGGGACGGGGCCTCCGTGCGGCCCGCCGGTGCGGCGGGCGCGGTTCGCGGGGAACCGGGATCAGATTTTGGCGACCAGCTTGGCCAGACCGGACTTCTTGTTGGCCGCGTTGTTCTTGTGCAGGACGCCCTTGCTGACGGCCTTGTCGAGCTTGCGGGAGACGACGCGCAGGGCGTCCTGGGCGGTCTCCTTGTCGGAGGCGCCGACGGCCTCGTCGACGCGGCGGACCAGCGTCTTCAGCTCGGACTTGTACGCGTTGTTGCGCAGACGCGACTTCTCGTTCGTGAGGTTGCGCTTCTTCTGGGACTTGATGTTGGCCACGTGTCACTCCTTGGCGATGGGTGCGGAATTCGGTCAGTGAGGGCAAACAGGACAGCCATGTGACTGAGTGGGAGTGGGGACGCCCGTGTGGCGACCGCCCTGCAGTGCCCGACGACCAGCGCGGACACACAGCAGAAAAGTCTAGCAGACCACGCCCCGCCGCCGGACAGCGCCGACACGGAGCGCGCCGGCCCCGCCTGCTCAGCCGCGCAGGCGGTGGAGCCGTCCGGCCACCCGGTCGAAGAGGTGCTCCGGCAGGACCGCGCCCTCCCGCCGGACGTCCGCGGGCAGCACCTGGACCACACGGTCGAGCTTGACCTCGGACGGCCGGCCCCGGTGATCCCACGCACCCGTCCCGACGTCCACGTAGTCGGGGTCCTGCGCCGGCCCGTCGCCGCGGTCCCGGGAGGTGAGCATCAGGCACAGCAGGTGGTCCCCGGCCCGGTCCACGACCAGCACGGGCCGGTCCTTGCCGCGGCGGTGGTCCTCCTCGAAGGGCACCCAGGTCCACACGATCTCGCCGGGATCGGCCTCGCCGTCGGACAGGGGGCGGTAGACAGGCCGGACCGGCCCGGTCCAGTCCCCGGGGTAGGGGCGGGAGAGCCCCTCGGGGCGGCCGTCGCCGGCCCTGGACGGCACGGTGGGCCCGGGCCGGGCGGAGGGGGACGCGGCGCGTCGACCCGGACGGGGCTCCTCCGGGCGGCCCCGTCCGGAGCGCTGGTAGACGTCCACGGCGCGGGCGGCGAGACGGGCCAGGGTGCCGAGGTTCAGCTTCATGCGCCCACTCTAGGCAGGGACCGCCCGGCGTCGTCGGGCCCGTACGGAGCAAAATGGCTCTCCATGACCGAACGTGGGAAACTGGACAGTTGAATCCCCGGCGCGGTCCGCCCGCCGGTAGCCCCAGCACCTGCCGGAAGCGACGTTCTCCCGGAGAAAGGACCGCCCGTGTCACCGCTGGCCGTCAATGCCCCGGTTCCCGCCTCGACCGACCCGTCGATCCTCCGCAACTTCTGCATCATCGCCCACATCGACCACGGGAAGTCCACGCTCGCGGACCGGATGCTGCAGGCCACCGGCGTGGTCACCACGCGCGAGATGAAGGCCCAGTACCTGGACCGGATGGACATCGAGCGCGAGCGCGGGATCACCATCAAGTCCCAGGCGGTGCGGATGCCCTGGGGCGTGGCGGGCACGGACTACGCCCTGAACATGATCGACACCCCGGGGCACGTGGATTTCACCTACGAGGTCTCCCGGTCCCTGGCCGCCTGCGAGGGCGCCCTGCTCCTGGTGGACGCCGCGCAGGGCATCGAGGCGCAGACCCTGGCCAACCTCTACCTGGCCATGGAGAACGACCTCACGATCATCCCGGTGCTGAACAAGATCGACCTGCCCGCGGCCCAGCCGGAGAAGTACGCCCGGGAGCTCGGCAACCTCATCGGCGTGGACCCCGAGGACGTGCTGCGGGTCTCCGGCAAGACCGGGGAGGGCGTCGAGGCCCTGCTCGACCGGATCGTGGAGCTGGTCCCCGCCCCGCAGGGCGACGCGGACGCGCCGTCGCGGGCCATGATCTTCGACTCGGTCTACGACACCTACCGCGGCGTGGTCACCTACGTCCGCGTGGTCGACGGCCGGCTGACCCCGCGCGAGCGGATCCGCATGATGTCCACCGGCGCGCAGCACGAGCTGCTGGAGATCGGGGTCATCTCGCCCGAGCCGAAGCCCACGGAGGGACTGGGCGTGGGCGAGGTCGGCTACCTCATCACCGGGGTCAAGGACGTGCGCCAGTCCCGGGTGGGGGACACCGTGACCAACCACCAGCGGCCGGCGACCGAGGACCTGGGCGGCTACGAGGACCCCAAGCCGATGGTCTTCTCGGGGCTGTTCCCCATCGACGGCTCCGACTACCCGGTCCTGCGCGACGCCCTGGACAAGCTCCAGCTCAACGACGCCGCCCTGGTCTACGAGCCCGAGAACTCCGCGGCCCTGGGCTTCGGCTTCCGCTGCGGGTTCCTGGGCCTGCTCCACCTCGAGATCGTCCGGGAGCGCCTCGAGCGCGAGTTCAACCTCGACCTGATCTCCACCGCGCCCTCCGTGAGCTACAACGTCACCCTCGAGGACCGTTCCGAGCGGATGGTCACGAACCCGTCCGAGTTCCCCGAGGGGAAGATCGCCGAGATCCGCGAGCCCATGGTCGCCGCGACGGTGCTGGCCCCGTCCGAGTTCATCGGCGCGATCATGGAGCTGTGCCAGTCCAAGCGCGGTCAGCTCAAGGGCATGGACTACCTCTCCGAGGACCGGGTGGAGCTGCGCTACCGGCTGCCCCTGGCCGAGATCGTCTTCGACTTCTTCGACCAGCTGAAGTCCCGCACCAAGGGCTACGCGTCCCTGGACTGGAAGGCCGAGGGCGAGGAGGCCGCGGACCTCGTCAAGGTGGACATCCTCCTGCAGGGCGAGCCGGTGGACGCCTTCAGCGCGATCACCCACCGGGACAAGGCGTACGCCTACGGGGTGATGATGACCGGCAAGCTGCGCGAACTCATCCCTCGCCAGCAGTTCGAGGTCCCCATCCAAGCGGCCATCGGCTCCCGGGTGATCGCCCGCGAGAACATCCGGGCGATCCGCAAGGACGTGCTCTCCAAGTGCTACGGCGGCGACATCTCGCGCAAGCGCAAGCTGCTCGAGAAGCAGAAGGAGGGCAAGAAGCGGATGAAGATGGTGGGCCGCGTGGAGGTCCCCCAGGAGGCGTTCGTCGCGGCGCTGTCCTCCGACGAGGCCGGGGCGAAGGACAAGAAGAAGTAGTGGCCCCCGCCCAGCCGGAGGGCCTGCCCGGCCCGCTCGACGGACTGCTGCCGCCCTCCGCCGCCGAGGGCTCCGCAGACCGCACGCTCAGCCTCTACGTGCACGTGCCGTTCTGCGCGGTCCGGTGCGGCTACTGCGACTTCAACACCTACACGGCCGTGGAGCTCGGGCCCGGGGTGTCCCAGGACGCCTACGCCGGCGACGCCGCGGCGGAGGTCCGCTGGGCGCGCCGGGTGCTCGAGGACTCCGGGGCCGCCCCCCGCCGGCTGCACAGCGTGTTCTTCGGCGGCGGCACCCCCACGCTGCTCCCCGCCGAGGACCTCGCCGCGGTCCTGGTGCAGGCCCGGGAGAGCTTCGGGCTCGCCGCGGGCGCGGAGGTGACCACCGAGGCCAATCCGGACTCCGTGACGCCCGAGTCCCTGGCGGTGCTCGCGGCCGCGGGGGTGACCCGGGTGTCCTTCGGGATGCAGTCCGCCGTCCCGCACGTGCTCGCCGTCCTGGACCGCACGCACGACCCCGACAACGTGCCGCGCGCCGTCCGGTGGGCCCGCGAGGCGGGCCTGGGCGTCAGCGTGGACCTGATCTACGGCACCCCGGGGGAGTCCCTCGCCGACTGGGAGCACTCCGTGCGCACGGCCGTGGGCTACGAGCCCGATCACGTCTCCGCGTACTCGCTGATCATCGAGGACGGCACGAAGCTCGCGGCGCGGATGCGGCGCGGTGAGGTCCCGCCGATCGACGAGGACGACCAGGCCGACAAGTACGAGCTCGCGGACCGGGTGCTCGCGGAGGCCGGCTTCGAGTGGTACGAGGTGAGCAACTGGGCCCGGCCCGCCGGCGGCGCGGACGCCGGGGCCCACCGCAGCCGGCACAACCTCGCGTACTGGCGCAACCAGGACTGGTGGGGGATCGGCCCCGGGGCGCACTCGCACGTGGGGGGGACGCGCTGGTGGAACCTCAAGCACCCCGTGCCCTACACGAACCGGGTGCGCGCGCGGCAGTCGCCCGCGGCCGGGCGCGAGATCCTCGACGCGGGGACCCGGCACCTCGAGCGCGTGATGCTCGAGGCCCGGATCCGGGACGGACTGCCCACGGCCGCCCTGGCCGACGACGGGCGTGCGGCGGTGGCCGGGCTGATCGCCGACGGTCTGGTGGAGCCCGCGGCGGCGCTGCGCGGCACGGTGGTGCTGACGCTGCGGGGCCGGCTCCTGGGCGACGCCGTGGTGCGGCGGCTGCTCACCTGACGAGGGCACCCCGTCGGGAGAGCCTGTTCGAGGACCGACCGACCCGGTCACGACCACGTGCGCGGGGATCGGACGCCCCGGCAGGAGCGCCCCGGCGGGGAACGGTGTCAGCCGCGCGCGGCGCGCGCCCGGGACCGCTCGCGGAGGCGGTCGGCCAGCCGGTCGTAGAGCCGGGTGTTGAAGCGGTACAGGTGCGGCTCGCCGCCGTTGACCCGGACCCCGCCGATGAGGGAGCCGACCGCGAGCAGCAGCCACGCTGCGGCCGCGGCGAGCGCGAAGAACCACCCGATGAACGGCACCGGGGCGAGCAGGATCCCGGCCACCACCACGAGGGTCGGCAGCAGGGTGAAGTTCATGGCCTCCCTCGACTCCTGCTCGGTGAACGGGCCGCGCCCGCGGAAGACGCGGTGGACGAGGAACGAGGGGAGGAAGCCGACGACGCCGCCGAAGTGCGCCAGGGTCGCCCACTGGTGGTCCTCGGAGACGGTCAGCGGCTGGGCCACGGGGGAGAGGCCCTCGAACGGGGCCCCGGCGTTGTCGCGGCTCGATCGGGGGTCGGTCTGCACGGGCACGGATGTCCTTCGGCGGTGGGACCGCGGCGGGGCCGCGGACAGTGGGTGGGACACGACCATCCTACCGACCGGTCCGGACGGCCGGGGATCGCGCCCGCGCACGTGTGCCTTTGTGACGCCCCCGGTCGTGCCCCGGGCGCGGTGAGGGGACCGGGTCAGGCCCCGGGCGCGGTGAGGAAGTCGATGAGCTCCTCCACCCGGCCCAGCAGGGACGGCTCGAGATCGGCGTAGCTGTCCACGCGGGAGAGGATGTGCTGCCAGGCCCGTCCCAGGTCGCCGGGGGTGCGGTGCGGCCACCCGAGGGCGGCGGCGGTGCCGGTCTTCCAGTCGGTGCCCCGCGGGACCACGGGCCAGCCGTCGATGCCCAGCGTGCGCGGCTTGACCGCCTGCCAGATGTCGACGTACGGGTGGCCCAGCACCAGGACGTTGCCCGCGGCGCCGGGCAGGCGCATGGTCTCCGCGGCGATCCTGGACTCCTTGGAACCGGCCACGAGGTGGTCGACGAGGACGCCGAGCCGCCGCCCGGGGCCCGGCCCGAACTCCCGCACGGCGGCGGGCAGGTCGTCGATGCCGTGCAGCGGCTCCACGACGACGCCCTCGACCGCCAGGTCGTGCCCCCAGACCTTGGCCACCAGCTCGGCGTCGTGGTAGCCCTCGACCCACACGCGGGAGGCCTTCGCGGTGCTCGCGCGCAGCCCCTCGACGGCCACGGACCCCGAGCGCGTGCGGGAAGGCTTCTTCGCGGCGGGGGCCCGTCGGGGCTCGACGACGACCACGGGATCGCCCTCGAGCAGGAAGCCCGGTCCCAGGGGGAACGCCTTGACCCGCCCCCTCCGGTCCTCGAGGCCCATCACGCGCATGCCGCCGATGGTCTCCAGGGACACGACGGCGCCGACCCAGCCGGTCGTGACGTCCTCCAGCAGCATGCCCGGGGCGACCGGGACCTCCGCGGAGACCGGCCGGCGGCGGGCGAGGGCGTCGTCGTCGAGGCTGCGCGGCCCCCAGCCGTGGTCGCTCATGGTCGTCCTCCCGGGTCGCGGTGCCGCGCGTCCGGCGCGGATCAGCCGGAAGCGTACCAAACCGCGGGCGGCGGACCGGCCGTCGGACACGGGGGCTACACTGGACGGCGTTGGCACTGTGCCCACCCGAGTGCCAGGACGGGTCGGGGACGAGGACGAACCGGGGAGGAGCGACGTGAACCATCCGAGACGACTGCAGATCCTGCAGGCCATCGTGGAGGACTACGTGCACTTCCGCGAGCCCGTGGGCTCCAAGGCCCTCGTGGACCGGCACCGGCTCGGCGTCTCCTCGGCCACCGTGCGCAACGACATGGCCGCGCTCGAGGAGGAGGGCCTGATCACGGCCCCCCACACGAGCTCGGGCCGGATCCCCACGGACAAGGGGTACCGCACGTTCGTCGACCAGATCGCGGCCGTCAAGCCGCTCTCGGGCCCGGAACGACGGGCCATCCAGCGGCTGCTCGACGACGCCGCCGACATCGACGACGTCATGGAGCGCACCGTGCGGCTGCTCGCGCAGCTCACCCAGCAGGTCGCGGTCGTGCAGTACCCGCACGCCTCCGGCGTCACCGTGCGCCACGTCGAGGTCGTGGACCTCGGGGGCGGCCGGGTGCTCGTGGTGCTCATCCCCACCAACGGCCGGGTGGCCCAGCGCGTCGCCGTGCTGCGGGCGCCCCTCGAGGAGTCCCAGCTGCTCGAGCTGCGCGCTCGGGTGCTGGCCGCCGTGGTCGGGCGCTCCCTGACCGCGGTGCCGGACGCCCTCGCGGTGATGGCGGCGGGCACCGCCCCGCCGCTGCAGCCGGACGCCGCCGCCGTGGGGGAGGCCGTCGGCGCCCTCGCCGCCGGGGGTGCCGAGCACCGGATGGTCATGGCCGGCACCGCCAACCTCGCCCGCTCCACCGGGGACTTCCACCTGAGCATCGGCCCGGTCCTCGAGGCCCTCGAGGAGCAGGTGGTGATGCTCCGGCTGCTGTCCGAGATGGAGCAGGACGCCCGCGGGGTGGCCGTGCGGATCGGCACGGAGAACGCCGAGGGCCCCCTGTCCGAGGCCGCCGTCGTCGCCACCGGCTACGGGCCGCAGTCGAAGGTGGGGGTCGTGGGCCCCATGCGCATGGACTACCCGTCCACGATGGCCGCCGTGCGCGCCGTCGCCCGCTACCTCTCCCGTATCCTCGGGGGCTGAGCCCCCGCGGGCCCCGTTCCCCGGGGCCCTCCAGCGAAACCCACCACAGACCTCTCGACAGAACGGACCACGGTGAGCGATCACTACGAGACCCTGGGCGTGTCCCGGGATGCCAGCCAGGAAGAGATCAAGAAGGCCTACCGCAAGAAGGCCCGCCGGCTGCACCCCGACGTCAACTCCGGCCCCGAGGCCGCCGAGGACTTCAAGCGCCTCTCCCACGCCAACGACGTCCTCTCCGACCCGGAGAAGCGGCGCGTCTACGACGCGACCGGCAACGAGAACGGCACCGACACCGGCTTCGGCGGAGGGTTCCCCGGCACGGGCTTCGGCTTCGCCGACATCTTCGACACGTTCTTCCAGGGCGCCGGCGGCGCCGGCTCCGGCCGGCGCGGCCCCGCGTCCCGCACGCGCCAGGGCCAGGACGCCCTGATCAACGTCCGGGTCTCCCTCAGGGACGCTGTCTTCGGCACGGAGAAGAAGATCACGGTGGACACGGCCGTGGTCTGCCCCACCTGCGACGGCACCTGCTGCCAGGCGGGCACCCAGCCCGAGACCTGCGACGTCTGCCACGGATCCGGCCAGGTGCAGCGCCAGGTCCAGTCGATCCTCGGCACCGTGGTCACGGCGGCGCCGTGCGCCACCTGCCAGGGTTTCGGCACCGTCATCAAGCACCCGTGCCACGAGTGCTACGGCGAGGGCCGCGTGCGCGACCGCCGCCCGCTGACCGTCAAGATCCCCGCCGGCGTCTCGACCGGCAACCGCATCCGCCTCTCGGGGCAGGGCGAGGCCGGCACCGCCGGCGGACCGAACGGCGACCTCTACGTCGAGCTCAAGGTCGACCCCGACCCCACGTTCGAGCGCCAGGGCGACGACCTGCACGCCCGCGTCCGGGTGCCCATGACCTCCGCGGCCCTCGGCACCACCGTGACCCTCGAGACCTTCGACGGCGAGCGCGAGGTGCCCGTGGGCCCCGGCACGCAGACCGGCCACACCGTGACCCTGCACGAGCTCGGGGCCACCCGGCTGCGCGGCGGCGGCCGGGGCGAGCTGTTCGTCCACCTCGAGGTCGAGACCCCCACGGCCCTCGACGACGAGCAGCGCGAGCTGCTCGAGCAGCTGTCCCGGCTGCGCGGCGAGGACCAGTCCACCGGCACCACCCTGAACTCCCCGGCCGGCTCCGGCGGCTTCTTCTCCCGGCTCAAGGACAGGTTCTCCGACCTGTGAGCCGGCCGGTGTTCAAGGTCGAGCCGGGCCGGCTCACCGGCCTCGGCCCCGGGGCGGCGATCACCGTCACCGGCCCGGAGGCCCGGCACGCCGTCACCGTGCGCCGTCTCGCGCCCGGTGAGCTCCTCGAGCTTGTCGACGGCGCGGGGACCCGGGCCACCGGGGAGCTGCGCACGGGGGACCGGGACAGCATGGAGGTCGGCGTCGTCTCGGTGACCACCGATCCCGCCCGCACCCCCCGGCTCGTCCTCGCCCAGGCCCTCGCGAAGGGCGAGCGGGACCTGCTGGCCGTGGAGACGGCCACCGAGCTGGGCGTCGACGCCGTGGTGCCCTGGCAGGCCGACCGCTCGATCGTGCGGTGGAAGAAGGAGCGCGCCGCCAAGAGCCACGAGAAGTGGGTGCACACCGTCGCGGCCGCCGCGAAGCAGTCCCGGCGGGCGGCCTGGCCCGAGGTGCTGCCCCTGTGCACCACCCGCGAGCTCGCCCGCCTGCTCGGGGAGCCGGGGACCCGGGGCCTGGTCCTGCACGAGGAGGCGCGCGACTCCCTCGCGGAACTGCCGGGCGCCGCCGGGGCTCCCTGGGCGGGCGCCGAGCGGATCGTCCTGGTCGTGGGTCCCGAGGGGGGCATCGCGCCCGCGGAGCTCGAGGCCCTGGCCGGAGCGGGGGCCGGCGCCGTGCGGCTCGGCCCGGAGGTGCTGCGCAGCTCCACGGCCGGCCCGGCCGCGCTGGCGGTGCTCAGCGCCGCCCTCGGCCGCTGGGCCTCCGGGTCCCGCTGAGCTCGGCGCGGCCGGTTCAGCCGCTTCGGCCGGTTCAGCCGGCGAGGACCTCCACGTCCTTGTCGTCGCGCACGGTCCCGCCCTCGGCGTCCCGGCCGACGACCGTCACCACGTACTCGCCCGGCTCCAGCTCGAGCTCGGCCCGGAACCCGACGGTCCCGTCGCCCCGCGGGACCACGGCCGCCGCACCGCTGGAGACGCGCTGCCCGTCCGGTCCGGCCACGGTCCACCGGCAGCCCCGGACGCCGTCCAGTGCCCGTCCCGAGAGGGCCAGGGTCCCCTCGGACCGCTCGTCCTGCCGCGGTTCGTCGAGCCAGATCGGCGCCGTCATCCCCTCGTCGGGCCGGAGGGGGCCGTCGAGGCGCACGGACCCGAAGACCTTCTCGTCGGGCCGGCCGTCCACGAGCACCACCACCTCGGTCTCCGAGCCCTCGGGCAGCAGCCCAGCCGTGGCCGCCGTGGCGGTCACCGTGTGCGCGAGCTGCTGGAGGGCCAGCCGCCCCTCACGGTCGTCCAGGTCCGGGCGGAAGGCTTCGGACGGCAGGTCCACGGTGATGGTCCCTCCGGGGGCCGTCGAGGCGCCGACCCGGTCCACCGGGGACCACAGGGTCCGGTAGTCCGGGTCCTCGGGGGTCGCCCCGGTCATCAGCGCCGCCGCCGCCGCGATGGGGTCCACGGCCGCGCCCGCCTCGGAGGCGTCCCGGAACTCCCGGAACAGCCGCTCCTCCCCGTCCGCGCGGCCCACCCAGTAGACGGGAAGCTTCGTGGTGGCCACCCGGCCGTCGGCGGTGCTGGCCGTGGTCGACGAGGCCGGCGCCGTGCCCGGCGTGGTGACCGTGCCGTCGAGGGCGGGCTCCGGACCGGTGCCGCACGCGCCGAGGACGAGGACGCCCACGGCGGTCAGCGCGAGCACGGGGAACCGGCCGCGGGCGGGCTCGGGCCGGGAACGGGCAGTGGCCATCGGGGGACGCGCACCTCGGCTTTCCGGGATCGGACGGGGGGGCGGTGCCGGCACCGGGGGAGGCCGCACCTGTCCCCCTGCCGGAGGACCGGACCATTCCAGCACAGCGGCCGGGGCGTCCCCAGCCGAGGAGCCCCGGGGGCCGTGACCGATACCAAATCGGAATGTGCGCCCGGCGACCGCCGGCCCCGGAGCCGCGCGGTACCCTGGAGGGAGGACGAGTCCCGTCCGCCGCCCCTTCCCCGGCGACCCACGAGAGAGCGAGAGCACGGCCCGCGCGGCCGGACCCATGACTGAGACGCTGCCCGGCACCACGCACCCCCTGACGGCCCGCACCGTCATCACCTTCCCCGACCGCGAGACGATGGTCCGGTGCCTCGGCTCCGGGGACGACACCCTGCGCCAGGTGGAGACGGCGTTCCCGGGCCTCACGACCAGCCCGCGGGGTCTCGAGCTCGGGATCGAGGGCCCGAGCGGCCCCGTGCAGATCGTCGCCACCCTCTTCGACGAGCTGAAGGTCCTGGCCGGCCGCGAGACCGCGGTCACCCCCCAGGTCATCACCCAGCTGCTCGAGCTGATCGGCCGGGACCTCACCGCCCGTCCCAGCGGTGCCCTGACCCAGAACATCCTCTCCAGCCGCGGCCGCAAGATCCGCCCGAAGACCCTCCATCAGAAGACCTACGTCGACGCCATCGACGAGCACACCGTGGTCTTCGGCATCGGTCCCGCCGGCACGGGCAAGACCTATCTCGCCATGGCCAAGGCGGTCCAGGCGCTGCAGGCCAAGGAGGTGTCCCGGATCATCCTCACGCGCCCGGCCGTGGAGGCGGGGGAGCGGCTCGGCTTCCTGCCCGGCACGCTCAGCGAGAAGATCGACCCGTACCTGCGACCGCTCTACGACGCGCTGCACGACATGATGGACCCGGACTCGATCCCCCGCCTCATGGAGGCGGGCACCATCGAGGTCGCCCCCCTCGCCTACATGCGCGGCCGGACCCTCAACGACGCGTTCATCATCCTCGACGAGGCGCAGAACACCACGCCCGAGCAGATGAAGATGTTCCTCACCCGGCTCGGCTTCGGCTCCAAGATGGTCGTCACCGGCGACGTCACCCAGGTGGACCTGCCGGGGAGCGCGGCCTCCGGCCTGCGCCAGGTCCAGCACGTGCTCGGCGGCGTCCAGGACGTCGCGTTCACGGAGATGACCGCGGAGGACGTCGTGCGCCACGAGCTGGTCAGCCGGATCGTCAGCGCCTACGACGCCTTCGACACGACCAACCGGCACCGCAACGAGCGGCGCCGGCGCAAGGACGACGCCCGTGCCGCCCGCGACGCCGCGCCGTCGGCTCCGGACGCGGACGGGGCGGAGGCCTGATGGCCGTCGAGTTCGACCTGCAGGTCGACCCGCAGGACGTCCCCGCCGGGGAGCGCGCGGCCTACGACGCGGTCGACGTCGAGCTGCTGGGCCGGCTCGCGGACCACGTCCTGGCGCGCCTGCACGTCCACCCCGACGCGGAGCTGTCGATCGCGGTGGTCGACGAGGACGAGATGGCGCGCCTGCACGTCGAGTGGATGGACCTGCCCGGTCCCACGGACGTCCTGTCCTTCCCCATGGACGAGCTGCGCCCGGGGACCCCGGAGGAGCCCGCGGAGGGCACGCTGGGCGACATCGTGCTGTGCCCCCCGGTAGCCCGCCGGCAGGCCGAGGCCGCCGGGCACTCCGTCGCGGACGAGCTGTGCCTGCTCACCACCCACGGCCTCCTGCACCTGCTGGGGCACGACCACGCCGAGCCCGGGGAGCGGCAGGTCATGTTCGCTCTCCAGCGGGACCTGCTCACCGACTTCCTCGGCCGCCCCGCGCCGGTCGAGACCATGGAGTAGCGCCCCATGATGACCACCGCGGTCCTCGTCGTCGCGGCGATCGTGTTCCTGGGCACGGCCTTCGTCCTCACGGCCGCCGAGACCGGCCTCACCTACCTGCCCCGCGCGGACGCCGAGGCCATCGCCCGGGACGCCCCCGACTCCTCCGCCGCGAGGATCCTGGCGACGCCCACGGCCCACCTGCAGGCCCTGCGCTTCTGGAGCGTCTGGTTCGAGACGGCCTCCGCCGTGGCGGTCGCCCTCGCGATGTTCGACGGCCTCGACGACGTATGGCTCGCCGGGCTCCTGGCCACCGTGGTGATGGCCGCCGTCGGCTTCGTCCTCACCGGGGTCTCGCCCCGCCAGGTCGGGCGCAGCAACGCCGCCGGCACCGTCCGGGCCACCGCCGGCCTCGTGCGCGTGCTGCGCATCGTGCTCGGGCCGGTCCCCGGGATGCTCGTGCGCCTGGGCTCGTCGGTCGCCCGGGACCCGGAGCGCACCGCCCCCGGCTACCTGACCGAGGAGGAGCTGCTCGAGTTCGTGGACCGCTCCACGGGCCAGGCCCTCATCGAGGACAACGAGGCGGAGCTGCTGCACTCGGTCTTCGACCTGGACGACACCAACGTCCGGGCCGTCATGGTGCCCCGCACCGACATGGTCTCCGTCGACGACGACGACACCGTGGACAACGCCCTGAACCTCTTCTTCCGGTCCGGCTACTCCCGCATCCCGGTGATCGGGGAGAGCGCCGACGACGTCCTCGGCATCCTGTACCAGAAGGACCTCGCGGAGCGGGTGCACCGCCTGGGCACCGGGCTGCGGCTCGCCGGGCTGTCCGAGCTCGCCCGGGAGGTCCGCTACGTGCCCGAGTCGAAGAAGGTCAACGAGCTGCTGCGCGAGATGCAGCTCGAGTCGATCCACGTGGCGATCGTCGTCGACGAGTACGGCGGCACCGCCGGGCTCGTGACCCTGGAGGACCTCATCGAGGAGCTGCTCGGGGAGATCGTCGACGAGTACGACCGGGAGAAGCCCGAGGTCGCCGAGGTCGGCGACGGCCGCTACCGCGTCTCCGCCCGGCTCGGCGTCGAGGACCTGGGCGACCTGTTCGGCGTCGACCTCGAGGACGACGAGGTGGACACGGCCGGCGGGCTGCTCGCCAAGTCCATCGGCCGGGTGCCCATCGTGGGCTCCCGCGCCACCGTCGAGGGCATCGTCCTCGAGGCCGTCACCCTGGAGGGACGGCGCAACCGGGTGGGCCAGCTCGAGGTCCGACGGGACCCCGACTGGGTCCCCCCGGGCTCCACGGCCGTGGAGCCCGCCGCCCAGGAGTCCGAGGAGGAGTCCCACCACCATGTCTGAGCCCACACCCGCCGTTCCCGCCGGAGCGGGCGAGCCCGCCGCCGGGGAGCCCGTCCCGTTCCGCGCGGGGTTCGCCGTGCTGGTCGGCCGCCCCAACGCCGGGAAGTCCACGCTCACCAACGCCCTGGTCGGGCAGAAGGTCGCGATCACCTCCAGCCGGCCGCAGACCACGCGGCACACCATCCGGGGCATCGTGCACCGGCCCGAGGGCCAGCTCGTGCTCGTGGACACCCCGGGCCTGCACCGGCCGCGGACGCTGCTCGGCGAGCGGCTCAACGACCTCGTGGCCGACACCCTCGCCGAGGTCGACGTCATCGGCTTCTGCGTGCCCGCCGACGAGAAGATCGGTCCCGGGGACCGGTTCATCGCCCAGCAGCTCGCGGCCTCCGGGAACAAGCCGGTCGTGGCGATCGTCACGAAGACGGACACCGTCTCCCGCGCCGAGCTCGCCGAGCAGCTGCTGGCGGTCACCGAGCTGGGCCGCTCCGTCATGGAGGCCGAGCACCGGGTCCGCGCCGAGCGCGCCGAACGGGCCGCCCGCAAGCCCCGCCACCGCGCCACGGCCGCGCACGCGCCCCGTCCGGACTCCGACGACCCGGGCTGGGCCGACGTCATCCCCGTCTCCGCCGTGGACGGCTTCCAGGTCGAGGCCCTCGCCGGCCTGCTCATCGACAGGATGCCGGAGTCCCCGGCCCTGTACCCGGACGGCGAGCTGACCGACGAGCCCGAGATGACGATGGTCGCCGAGCTCGTCCGGGAGGCCGCCCTGGAAGGGGTGCGGGACGAGCTGCCGCACTCCCTCGCGGTCGTGGTCGAGGAGATGGTGCCCCGCGAGGGCCGCCCCGCGGACCGCCCGCTGCTGGACGTGCGCGTCAACGTCTACGTCGAGCGGTCGTCGCAAAAGGCCATCATCATCGGCAAGGGCGGCGCGCGGCTGCGCGAGATCGGCACCCGGTCCCGGACCGCCATCGAGGCGCTGCTGGGCACGAAGGTCTACCTCGACCTGCACGTGAAGATCGCCAAGGAGTGGCAGCGCGACCCCAAGCAGCTCTCCCGCCTGGGCTTCTGAGCCGCGGGCGCCCCGAACGCGCCCGCCCCCGCCGCGTCGCCCGCCCCGAGCCCCGGGGCGGGCGACTAGCATGACACCCGGCGCCCCGGCCGGGCGCCGTCCCCCCGACCCCGTGCCCCGTGCCCGGGAGCCTGCCAGGAGAGAGTCACCGTGTCCTCAACGCCCCCCGACGCCCACGGACGCCACCGCGCCCCCCGATGGTCCCGGAAGCGCTGGGCCGCCGTCGCGCTGGTCGTCGTCCTGCTCGCGGTCCTCGGGGCCGGCGTGGCCGCGACCTGGCGGCTGCAGTCCAACCTGGACACCTCCCCGCTCGACCTGGGCGACGGGACCGGGCCCGAGTCCGGTCCGCTGGACATCCTCGTGATGGGCACGGACACCCGCGACGGCGAGGGCAACGACCGGTACGGCGACGACGAGGACAGCGCGGGGGCCGGCCTGACCGACGTCATGATGCTGGTGCACGTGAGCGAGGACCGCAGCGGCGTGACCGTGGTGTCCCTGCCGCGCGACCTGGTCGCCGACATCCCGCGCTGCACGGACCCCGAGTCCGGCGAGGTCCACCCGGCGGAGGAGGACGCGATGCTGAACTCGGCGATCGCCAACGGCGGTCCCGGATGCACGGTCGCGACCGTCAACGAGATGACCGGCCTCAAGATCGACCACTTCATGCTCGCCGACTTCAACGCCGTCAAGGAGCTCTCCTCGACCGTGGGAGGCGTCGAGGTGTGCGTCAACGACGCCGTCGACGACCCGAAGTCGGGGCTGGAGCTGCCCGCCGGCGTGTCCTCCGTGGAGGGCGAGCAGGCCCTGGCGTTCCTGCGCAGCCGTGCCGCCTTCGGCGACGGCGGGGACACGAGCCGGATCCGGTCGCAGCAGTCGTTCCTCGCGTCCCTGGCTCGCAAGATCAAGGACGAGGGCACGCTGTGGGACCTGCCGAAGCTGTACGAGATCGCCGACGTGGCCACGCGCAACCTGCACGTCGACGAGGGGCTGAGCTCCGTCCCGACGGTGGTGGGCCTCGGCACGGCCGTCCGGGGGATCGACCTCGGCAGCATGGTCTTCGTGACGGCGCCCACCGAGCCCTCCGTGCTGGACCCCAACCGGCTCCAGCTCGACGAGGAGCCGGCCGAGCACCTCTTCGAGGCCCTGCGCGAGGACCGGCCGCTCACCTCGCCGTCCGCGGAGCCGACCGGCGCCCCGTCCTCCTCGGCGAGCCCGTCGCCCGACGCCGCGGTCCCGAGCGTCGACCCGGCCACGGTCCCGCTCACGGTCGCGAACGTCTCCGGCGTCGACGGGCGGGACGCGGACATCGCCGACGTGCTCGAGGAGGAGGGCTACACCGCCGTCGAGTCCGGCCCACAGGCCACCGAGCTGCCGGGCACGCAGGTCTTCTTCGGCGCGGGCTGGTACGGGGCGGCCATCGAGGTCGCCGAGCTGCTCGGCGTCCCCTCCTCGCAGATCGTGCCCGCCACGGACGTCGTGGGGGTGTTCGTCTCGGTGGGCCAGGATTTCCGGGAGGGGGACCGTCTCGAGCTCGGCCCGTCGCTGCCCGGGGAGCTCAACGGGCAGACCGCCGAGCAGTACACCTGCCAGCAGGCGGCCGGTGACTGGTGAGAACGCGACCCGGCGCGCCGGACGCCCCGTGATAGGTTGGACACATGCGGACCGGGACGCTCCTCCTCCTTACGTGCCGCAACGGGGCCTGACCCGTCGACGAATGGCCGGCCTCCCGTTGCGGAGTTTCTCATGCCCGGCCCCCCGCAGACGTCTCGAGCAGAACAGGTCCCTCCCATGCGCAACTACCAGCAGCCCTCCGGCATGCCGATCCACAAGTACGTCCCGTACCAGCAGCAGTTCCCCTTCGACCTCGCCGACCGCACCTGGCCGGACCGGGTCATCACCGAGGCCCCCCGCTGGTGCGCCGTGGACCTGCGCGACGGCAACCAGGCGCTGATCGACCCCATGAACTCCGACCGCAAGCTCAAGATGTTCGAGCTGCTGGTGCGGATGGGCTACAAGGAGATCGAGGTCGGGTTCCCCTCGGCCTCCCAGACCGACTTCGACTTCGTGCGCCGGCTCATCGAGGAGGACCGCATCCCGGACGACGTCACCATCCAGGTCCTGACGCAGTCCCGCGAGCACCTCATCGAGCGCACCTACGAGGCCATCGACGGCGCCGACAAGGCGATCGTGCATCTCTACAACGCGACCTCCACGCTGCAGCGGCGCGTGGTGTTCGACCAGGACATGGACGGGATCGTGGACATCGCCCTCACCGGGGCGCGGCTGTGCCTGAAGTACGAGGAGCAGCTGAAGAACACCTCCGTGACCTACGAGTACTCCCCGGAGTCCTACACCGGCACGGAGCTCGAGTTCGCCGCGCGGATCGCCAACGCCGTGGCCGAGACCTTCGAGATCGGCGGGGACCGGGAGATGATCCTCAACCTGCCCGCCACCGTCGAGATGGCGACCCCCAACGTCTACGCCGACTCCATCGAGTGGATGTGCCGCAACCTCTACAACCGGGACGCCACCGTGCTGTCCCTGCACCCGCACAACGACCGCGGCACCGGAGTGGCCGCGGCCGAGCTGGGCTACCTGGCCGGCGCCGACCGCATCGAGGGCTGCCTGTTCGGAAACGGTGAGCGGACCGGCAACGTGGACCTCGTGACCCTGGGCCTGAACCTGCTGACCCAGGGCGTGGACCCGCAGATCGACTTCTCCGACATCGACGACATCCGCCGGACCGTGGAGTACTGCAACCAGCTGCCCGTCCCCGAGCGGGCGCCCTACGGCGGGGACCTCGTGTTCACGGCCTTCTCCGGCTCCCACCAGGACGCCATCAAGAAGGGCTTCGACCGGATGGCCCGGGACGCGCAGGAACAGGGCCGGAGCGTCGACGAGCTGGTGTGGGCCGTGCCCTACCTGCCCATCGACCCCAAGGACCTGGGCCGCACCTACGAGGCCGTCATCCGCGTGAACTCGCAGTCCGGCAAGGGCGGGGTCGCCTACCTGCTCGCCAACGAGCACGGGCTGGACCTGCCGCGGCGCGCGCAGATCGAGTTCTCCCGGGTGGTGCAGGAGCACACCGACACCTCCGGCGGCGAGGTCTCCGGCGCGGAGCTGTGGAAGGTGTTCGCGGACGAGTACCTGCCCACCGTCCAGGACGGGGACGCCGGGCGCTGGGGCCGGTACCGGATCACCAACATCACCACGACCTCCGAGGAGGACGGGGAGAGCACCCTCGAGATCGGCCTGGACGTCGACGGCGTCCAGCACCACCGGACGGCGCAGGGCAACGGTCCCATCGAGGCGCTGCTGGCGATCTTCGCGTCCGAGGGCGTCGACGTGCGCGTGCTCGACTACAGCGAGCACGCCCTGTCGGCCGGCGGCGACGCCCAGGCCGCGAGCTACGTCGAGGCCGCCGTGGGGGACCGGGTCCTGTGGGGCGTCGGCATCGACGCGAACACCACCCGCGCCTCCCTGAAGGCCGTCGTCTCGGCGGTGAACCGGGCCGTGCGGGACGCCCAGGACTGAGCGCCCGGCGGAGCTGCGCGGCGGCGGGCCACCCCGGCACAGGGGCGGCCCGCCGTCGTCGTCCCGGGGCGCACGTCCGGCTGCGCCGACCGCCTGAGCCGTCCGCCCGGCGTGGGACAATGGGCCGGTGGCCAGGACGACGTTCGCATCACGCAGCTACCGGGACGACGCCGTCGTGCTGCGCACCTACAAGCTCGGCGAGGCCGACCGCATCGTCGTGCTCCTGACCCGGGACCACGGGCAGGTGCGGGCCGTCGCCAAGGGCGTGCGGCGCACGACCTCCCGCTTCGGCTCCCGGCTCGAGCCCTTCAACGTGGCCGAGCTGCAGCTCGTCACCGGCCGCAACCTCGACATCGTCTCCCAGGCGCTGGGCAAGCGCGGCTACGGGTCGGTCATCGCCGCGGACTACGCCAAGTACACCGCCGCCGCCGCCATGACCGAGGCCGCGGAGAAGTTCACGGAGAACGACGACGAGTCCGCGGCTCAGCAGTACCGGCTGCTCGTGGGCGCCCTGTCCGCCCTGGCCCGCGGGCTGCACGAACCGGGGGCGGTCCTGGACTCCTACCTGCTGCGCGCCGTGTCGACGGCCGGGTGGGCCCCGAGCTTCACCGACTGCGCCCGGTGCGGCGCCCCCGGGCCGCACGAGGCGTTCTCGGCCCCGCTCGGCGGCGCCGTCTGCGCCACCTGTCGCCCGCCCGGGGCCGCCGCTCCCGATCCCGCGACCGTCGAGCACCTCTCCGCGCTGCTCACCGGGGCGTGGGAGCGGATCGACGCGGTGGAGCCCCGCACGTCCCGGGCCGCCGCCGGCATCGTGGCCACCTACGTACAGTGGCACCTGGAGAGGGCCGTCCGGTCCCTGAACCTCGTGGAACGGAGCTGACCATGCCCGGCTTTGCCGCCCCGCCCGCTCATCCCAGCGGCGCCTGCGCCCCGCCGATCCCGCGGCCGTTCGTGCCCCGGCACGTGGCCGTGGTCATGGACGGGAACGGGCGGTGGGCGAACCAGCGCGGCCTGGCGCGCAACGAGGGCCACAAGGCGGGGGAGGCGGCCCTGATCGAGGTGATGGCCGGCGCCATCGAGATGGGCATCCCGTACGTCAGCGCCTACGCCTTCTCCACCGAGAACTGGAAGCGCTCCCTGGACGAGGTGACCTTCCTGATGAACTACACCGCCGACGTCATGGAGCGCCAGCTGCCCACCTTCCAGGAGTGGGGCATCCGGATCCGGTGGGCCGGGCGCAAGCCCCGCCTGTGGCGATCCGTCATCAACCGCCTGGAGGAGGCGGAGCGGGCCACCCGCGACAACGACGTCGTCACCCTCACCATGTGCGTGAACTACGGGGGACGGGCCGAGATCGCCGACGCCGCGGCGGCCATGGCGGCCGACGCCCGCGCGGGCACCCTGAACCCGCGC
Organism: Kocuria arenosa; assembly: GCF_042879215.1. Lineage (NCBI taxonomy): Bacteria > Bacillati > Actinomycetota > Actinomycetes > Micrococcales > Micrococcaceae > Kocuria > Kocuria arenosa. Next base: position 316,384 of record NZ_JBHZTA010000002.1, read on the forward strand.
AGCATCGACGAGAAGACCGTCCAGCGCTACCTCGACGAGCCGGACCTGCCGGACGTCGACCTCTTCCTGCGCTCCTCCGGGGAGCAGCGGATCTCGAACTTCCTCCTCTGGCAGTCCGCCTACGCCGAGCTCGTCTTCCAGGACGTCCTCTGGCCGGACGTCGACCGCCGCACCCTGTGGGAAGCCGTCGAGGTCTACGCGCGGCGGGACCGGCGGTACGGCGGGGCCGTCGACCGCGTGGCCGGTCCCGGCGCCTCCGCCTGAGACCGGCGCCGCGGCAGGCCCCGCAGCCAGGCCGCGAGATCCCGCTGCGCGGCCCGCCGCACGGCCTTCCGGGAGAGGTGGACGTCGTGGACGGCGCCCTCGTAGGAGCGCAGCGTCACGTCGGTGCCCAGGTCGGACGCGTGCCGGCGGATCTGCCGGACGTCCAGCACGGTGTCGGCCGAACGCATCTGCTCCGTCCACCACGGGCGGATGCACGAGCGGGCCGAGGTCTGCACCAGTACCGGAAGGTGAAGGTCCAACCCCTTCGCGACCTCACCCTGAGCCTGAAGGACAGCGTTGAGCCAGCCCGGGGTGATGTCGAAGCTGGTCTCGGGGCGCCAGCGGGAGTCGATCGGCCATTCGCCCTCGGCGTGCTCGCTGATCACCCGGTAGTAGTGGCTGCGCAGCCGGGCCCGCACCGGGTGGTCCGGGCGCTGCTCGGCGAGCCGGGCCACCAGGGGGCGCAGGGCGGCGCCCACGGCGTCCGAGCCGTGGCTGCCGATCCAGGGGGCGTTGAGCGCCAGGCCGTCGAGCCGGCCGGGGTGCCGTGAGGCCCACATCGCCGCGGTGAGGCCTCCGGTGGAGTGACCCATGAGCACGAGCCGCCCGCGGGGACCGGGAAGACCGTCCTCGGCGAGCACGTCGAGCGCGGCGGCGATGTCGTCGTCGTAGTCCGCGAGGTCCGTGGTGTGCCCCGGGCGGCCGTTCTCCACGGCGAGCACCTCGTCGGTGAGGTTCCGGCCGTAGCCGTGCAGGTCCAGGGCGTAGAACGCGTATCCCGCGGCCGCGCACGTCCGGGCCAGCTCGGCGTTGAAGAAGTAGTCCGACCAGCCGTGCAGGTACAGCACGGCTCCGCGCAGGCCGCCCCGCGCAGGCGGCACGTCCCCCGGCCGGTAGCGGACCACCGTGGCGGTGGAGTGGGGCGCGGAGCCGGGGTCCAGGTCCACGGTCCGCGCGCTGAAGCCCGGTCCCAGCACGTCGGGAACCCACGGGTCCGGGGGAGCGCCCATGCCCTCACCTCGCGGGCGGTCCGTCGGGGCGCCGGCCCGGAAGCCCCTCCGCGACCGCCCGGCCGGAGGAGTGCCCTGTGGAAGACTGGGGCCATGCGCTTCTACCCTACGTTCTTCACGGCCGTCTTCTCCCGGATGGACCCCGAGAAGGCCCACCAGGTCGGCTTCCTCGGGATCCGGGCGGCGCGGGCCGCAAGGATCAGCACGGCGCTGCGGGTGTACACCCGGCCCGATCCCGCGCTCGGGGTGGAGGCGCTGGGACTGCGGTTCCCGTCCCCGTTCGGGCTGGCGGCGGGGTTCGACAAGGGCGGCGAAGGGATCGGCGCCCTCACCGACCTCGGCTTCGGCCACGTCGAGATCGGCACCGTCACCGCCCAGGCGCAGCCGGGCAATCCCCGGCCCCGCCTCTTCCGGCTCGTCCGGGACCGGGCCGTGATCAACCGGATGGGCTTCAACAACGAGGGGGCGGCGACCGTGGCCCCGCGCCTCGCACAGGCGCGCCGGGAGCTCGAGGCGGACCACCGCGGCCGCGCCCGTCCCGTGCTCGGCGTCAACATCGGCAAGACCAAGGCGGTGCCGCTGGATGACGCGGTGGACGACTACCTGCAGAGCGCCCGGACCCTCGCCCCGCTGGCGGACTACCTCGTGGTCAACGTGTCCTCGCCCAACACCCCGGGGCTGCGCCAGCTGCAGGAGATCGAGAGCCTGCGGCCGCTGCTGAGCGCGGTGGGCCGCACGGCCGACGAGTCCGCGGCCCGGCACGTCCCCCTGCTCGTGAAGATCGCCCCCGACCTGTCGGACGAGGACGTGCTGGCCGTCGCGGACCTGGCCCTCGATCTCGGCCTGGACGGCATCGTGGCCACCAACACGACCGTCGCCCGGGAGGGACTGGGGCTGGTCTCCGACCCCGCCGAGATCGAGGCCCACGGCGCCGGCGGGCTCTCCGGCGCCCCGCTGCGGCGGCGCTCCCTCGAGGTGCTGCGGCTGCTGCGCGAGCGCGTGGGGGACCGGCTCACCCTGGTCTCCGTGGGCGGTGTGACCACGGCCGAGGACGTCCGGGAGCGGCTCGACGCCGGTGCCACGCTCGTGCAGGGCTACACCGCTTTCCTCTACGAGGGCCCCTTCTGGGCGCGCCGCATCAACCAGGACCTGGCCCGGGCAGGGCGGGCCCTGCGCTGACGGCCGCCACGGAGCGGGAACAGCACTGCCCCCGGACCACTGGGTCCGGGGGCAGTGCTGCCGGGGCCGGGCCCGGCGTCCGTGGCGGACGCGGGCCGGGTCCTGCGGGGCTCAGGAGGGGCGCTCACCCCGCGCGACCCGGGGCTTGGGCAGACGGAGACGGCGCATCGTGAAGGAGCGCATCGCGGCGTACCAGCGCACGCCCCGCTCCGCGGTCCCGAACTTCGCCTGCATCGCCTTCTTCATCCGGGCCGTCGACAGCACGGCGTCCACGATGCCCACGATCATCAGCGCCCAGATGAGGTACACGCCGTAGGTGGCCACCTCCTGGACGGGGAAGAACAGGATGACGAGCGCGAGCAGCGCCACGACCATGAGGTACTCGCCGACGTTGATCCGCGAGTCCACCCAGTCCCGCGCGAACCGGCGCTGCGGACCGCGGTCCCGCGGCCCGAGGAACCGCTCGTCCCCGGCAGCCATGCCCGCCTGCGCGCGCACCCGCTGCTCGCGCGCGGCGTCACGGGACTGCGCCTTCGCGGCCTTGCGGTCCTCCGGGACCAGGGGCCGGCGCCGGGCCGCCTCCTGCTGCCGGCGGCTGGGCGTGGGCCGGCCCTTGCCCGGGGTCTGCCGGGGGGCGGCCGACGGTTCCGTGGGGGCGGGCGCAGCGGTCACCGACGTGGACCCTGCGCGGTCTGCTTCCTTCTTGCGTCCAAACACCCGTCAAGGATAGCCGACGGACCTGCCGGTCCCCGCCGGGCCCCGGACATAGGGTGGGTGCCATGACCGAGCCCTGTGCCCCGACCGTTCCCGTTCCCGTCGACGCCGTGCGCGCGGCCGTGCGCGAGGACCTGCCGCGGACCCTCGAGCAGCTCGTCGAGCTGGTCGCGATCCCGGGCATCGCCTGGGAGTCGTTCGACGCCGCGCAGCTCGAGCGCAGCGCGGTGGCCGTGGCCGGCGTCCTCTCGGAGGCCGGACTGGGCGAGGTGGAGATCCTTCGCGTGCCCCTCGGGGACGGGCCGGGCCACCCCGCCGTCGTGGCCCACCGCCGGCCCGCGCCCGGACATCCCACCGTGCTCCTCTACGCCCACCACGACGTCCAGCCCCCGGGCCGGCGCGAGCTGTGGGACTCGGAGCCGTTCGCCGCCGAGGAGCGCGACGGCCGCCTCTACGGGCGGGGCGCGGCCGACGACAAGGCCGGGATCATGGCCCACGTCGGCGCCCTGCGCGCCGCGACCGCCCTCCGCGGGGACGGTTTCGGCCTCGGCGTGACCGTCTTCGCGGAGGGGGAGGAGGAGGCCGGCTCCCCGTCCTTCCGGGACTTCCTGGGGGCCCACCGGGACCGGCTGGCCGCCGACGTCATCGTGATCGCGGACTCCTCCAACTGGGAGGTCGGCGTGCCCGCCCTGACCACGAGTCTGCGCGGCATGGTCGGCGCCGTCGTGGAGCTGTCCGTGCTCGAGCACGCCGTCCACTCGGGCATGTACGGCGGACCGGTCCTGGACGCTCCCACGCTGCTCGCCCGCCTCATCGCCACCCTGCACGACGACGACGGCGCCGTCGCGGTCGAGGGGCTGCTCGCCGAGGACCGCACCGACCTGGTCTACGACGAGCAGCGGTTCCGCGCCGACGCCGCGGTCCGGGACGGCGTCCGGCTGGCCGGCCGCGGCTCGATCGCCTCCCGGCTCTGGACGCAGCCGGCCCTGTCCGTCACCGGCATGGACGTCACGCCCGTGGACATCGCCTCCAACACCATCGCCCCCTCGGCCCGGGTGAAGCTGAGCCTGCGCACGGCGCCCGGGCAGGACCCCGCCGAGGCTGCGGAGGCGCTCCGGCGCCACATCGAGGAGCACGCGCCGTTCGGGGCGCACGTGCGCTTCGAACTCGAGGAGACGGGCCAGTCCTTCCGCACCGACATGGGCTCGGAGGCCGCCCGGATCGCCCGGTGGGCTCTGGGGGAGTCGTGGGGCCGGCCCGCAGTGGAGACGGGGATCGGCGGCTCCATCCCCTTCACCGCGGACCTCATGGAGGTCTATCCGGACGCCGGCATCCTCATCACGGGCGTCGAGGACCCCGACTCCCGCGCGCACAGCGCCAACGAGTCCCTCCACCTGGCCGAGTTCGAGCGCGCGGTGGTCGCGGAGACGCTCATGCTGCTCGCCCTCGACGACACCGCGCGTTCCACGCCGCGGCCTCGGGAATGAACCCGGACGCCCATCCGTTGTGCCCGTGACAGACCCGCCGCCGGCCCGACCCCGTGCGGCACCCCTCCACAGAAAGTGAGCATCATGAGCGTCTCGACCGAGAACGGCGCCGCAGTGGACGGCCTGCCCACCCACGGCGTCGAACTGACCGAGGTCGCGTCCCAGAAGGTCCGCGCCCTGCTCGAGCAGGAGGGCCGCACCGACCTCCGGCTGCGCGTGGCGGTGCAGCCCGGCGGCTGCTCCGGCCTCATCTACCAGCTGTACTTCGACGAGCGCATCCTGGACGGGGACTCCGTGCGGGACTTCGGCGGCGTCGAGGTCGTCGTGGACAAGATGAGCGTGCCCTACCTCGAGGGCTCGACCGTCGACTTCGAGGACACGATCTCCAAGCAGGGGTTCTCGATCGACAACCCCAACGCGGGAGGATCCTGCGCCTGCGGCGACTCCTTCCACTGAGTCCGCCCGCTCTCCTCGGAGAGGCCCGCCGTCCGTCCGGACGGCGGGCCTCTCTGCCTTCCGGAGGGCACCCGCAGACCGCTCCCGGAGGGCTCTCCGAGCGCCGCGCGGAAGCTGACACTGTGTCACCAGATGTCAGCGACACGGGGTAAGCTCGAAGGGAAACATTCCACCTGACTGTGTCCGGGCTCTTCGAATCGGGGCCTTCGGCGCGCAGACGACGAGCACGAGAAGACAAGGAAGGGCCGTCTGTGAGTTCGCACACACGAACCGACAGCCTCCGGCGCCGCACGGCGAAGGTGTCTGCGGTAGCAGTCCTGGCAGCAACCGCGCTGACGGGTTGCTCGGAAGAGGCGAAGCTCGGCTGGATGCCCACCGAGCGTGGCACCACCGACAACGCCGACATGATCCTCGACCTGTGGATCGGCTCCTGGATCGCGGCCCTCGCCGTGGGCTTGGTGACCTGGGGCCTCATGCTCTGGTGCATGATCGCCTACCGCCGGCGCAAGTACGAGACCGGCTATCCGCGCCAGGTCGCGTACCACGCCCCCCTCGAGGTCTTCTACACGATCGTCCCGATCGCCCTGATCATGTCCTTGTTCTTCTTCACCGAGCGGACGCAGGCCGACATCGTCGCCGTGGAGGACAACCCGGACGTGACCGTCCAGGTCTACGGCAAGCAGTGGGCCTGGGACTTCAATTACCTGAGCGACGACGTCTGGGACACCGGCATCCAGGGCCACCTGGACGGCGAGGAGGGCGTCCCCGAGCGGGTGGCCACCCTGTACCTGCCCGTCGACAGCAGCGTCGAGCTGCAGGTCACCTCCCGCGACGTCATCCACTCCTTCTGGGTCCCCGCCTTCCTCGAGAAGCGGGACATGTTCCCGGGACGCACCAACAACATCAGCATCACCACGGGCCGCGAGGGCGAGTACTTCGGCAAGTGCGCCGAGTTCTGCGGCGAGTACCACTCCGAGATGCTGTTCAACGTCAACGTGGTCAGCCAGGCCGAGTACGACGCCCACATCCAGTCCTTGCGCGACGCCGGCCAGACCGGGGCCCTGGGCGAGGAGTACAGCCGCGACTCCTACCCGGGCGCGGACGACCAGCAGCAAGAATCTTTTAACAACTAAGGAGTACCGGTGTCCACACTCGAGTATTCACGGGACGAGGCAGCCACGGTCGCTCCGCGCGTGGTGCCCCGCTCCAAGGGACGGATGGTCGTCAGCTGGATCACGTCCACCGACCACAAGACGATCGGGTACATGTACCTGATCTCCTCCTTCGCCTTCTTCTGCGTCGCCGGTGTCATGGCACTGCTGATCCGCGCCGAGCTCTTCCAGCCGGGCATGCAGATCCTGGAGACCAAGGAGCAGTACAACCAGCTGTTCACGATGCACGGCACGCTGATGCTGCTGATGTTCGGCACCCCGCTGTTCGTCGGCTTCGCCAACGTCATCGTCCCGCTGCAGATCGGCGCCCCCGACGTCGCGTTCCCGCGACTGAACGCCCTGGCGTTCTGGTTCTTCCTGTTCGGTTCGCTGATCGCGACCGCCGGCTTCCTCACCCCGCAGGGTGCGGCCTCATTCGGCTGGACGGCCTACACCCCACTGAGCAACGCCTCGTTCACGCCCGGTGTGGGCGGAGACCTGTGGGTGTTCGGCCTGGCGCTGTCCGGCTTCGGCACCATCATGGGCGGTGTCAATTTCATCACCACCATCATTGCGATGCGCGCCCCGGGCATGACCGTGTGGCGGATGGGTCTCTTCACCTGGAACGTGCTCATCACCTCGTTGCTCGTGATCATGGCGTTCCCGCCGCTGGCGGCCGCGCTGTTCGCGCTGGGCATGGACCGCACGCTGGGCGGGCACATCTTCGACCCGGCCAACGGGGGGGCGGTGCTGTGGCAACACCTGTTCTGGTTCTTCGGCCACCCCGAGGTGTACATCCTGGCCCTGCCGTTCTTCGGCATCGTGTCCGAGATCATCCCGGTCTTCTCCCGCAAGCCGCTGTTCGGCTACAAGGGCCTGGTCTTCGCCACGATCGCCATCGCGTCGCTGTCCGTGACCGTGTGGGCCCACCACATGTACGTCACTGGTGCCGTGATGCTGAGCTTCTTCGCGTTCATGACGATGATGATCGCGGTGCCCACCGGGGTGAAGTTCTTCAACTGGATCGGCACGATGTGGCAGGGCTCGATCACCTTCGAGACCCCCATGCTGTGGGTCCTGGGCTTCATGTTCACGTTCCTGTTCGGCGGCCTCACCGGCGTGATCCTGGCCACCCCGCCGCTGGACTTCCACGTCTCGGACTCGTACTTCGTGGTCGCCCACTTCCACTACGTGATCTTCGGCACGGTGGTGTTCGGGATGTTCGCCGGGTTCTACTTCTGGTGGCCGAAATTCACCGGCTACATGCTCAACGAGCGGATCGGCAAGATCCACTTCTGGCTGTTGTTCCTCGGCTTCCACATGACCTTCCTGATCCAGCACTGGCTGGGCGTGGACGGCATGCCGCGCCGCTACGCGGACTACCTGCCAGAGGACAACTTCACCTGGATGAACCAGATCTCCACGGTCGGGGCGATGCTCCTGGGCGTGTCGATGATCCCGTGGTTCTGGAACGTGTACACGACCTGGCGCAACGGCACCAAGGTCGAGGTCGACGATCCCTGGGGCTTCGGCGGATCGCTGGAGTGGGCCACGTCCTGCCCGCCGCCGCGGCACAACTTCACCTCGCTGCCGCGCATCCGATCCGAGCGGCCGGCACTGGACCTGCACCACCCGGAGCTGGCCGCGGAGTCCCCGCAGCAGTCCCCGGTCGACGACGGCGCCATCGCCACGCGGAAGGGCTGAGCATGAAACTGACCATCAAACTGATGCTCCTCTTGGGCGCTTTCAGCCTCCTGGCGGGCGTTGTCTACGGCTTCCTGACCCGGTTCGACGAGCTCGTGGGTTTTCCCGGTCTGCTGGCCGTGGGCATCATGTCCTTCATGCTGGCGGTCTACCTGTGGCTCGTGGACCGCAACACCGGCGGCGTCCTCCCCGAGGACAAGCTCGACGGCGAGATCGTCGAGTCCGCCGGCGAGTACGGTCACTTCTCCCCGTGGAGCTGGTGGCCCCTCCTGCTCGGCATCGGTTGCGCCCTGGCGTTCACCGCGCTGGCCATGGGCTGGTGGATCCTCGGACTGGCCGTCCCCGTGGCGGTACTCGGCCTGCTGGGCCTGATCTTCGAGCATTCCCGCGGCGACCACGCCCACTGATCCGGGCGGCTGAACGCTGCTCCTCGACGAGGCCCCGGACACCCTTGGTGTCCGGGGCCTCTCGCGTACCCGCGCACGGCAGGGGACTGTTCCCGCGCTCGTCCCGTCCGTCCAGAACCTGTGGGATGCACTGTGCTTCCCCCGGCCACGGCATTTCCCCGTAGTGCACCGGGGTCCGGGTCGGATCGGGGGCGGGTCTCCACTGACCAGGAGCCGGCTCCGTCCACCGAGCCGACCGACGAGGGGAGAGGCTTCCACCGCCGGCTCAGGCCCGGCCACGACGGGCAGCCCGGCGGGGCTGTCCCTGCCGGTCGAGTCGATCCTGTCCTCACACCCGGCCCGGCGGCTCCGGCCCACCGCGATGGGCACCCGGCCCCTCGACCCAGCGGTCCGGTGCGCACCGTCGTCCTACCCCTTCCGCTCCGACTGAGCGACCGGGCGCCGTCGCAGCCCGCGGACCACAAGCGCGGACCCCGGCGCGGACCCGACGAGGCTGCTGGAGCCCGGACTCACGGCAGGACGGGTCCATACGGGAACGAGGCGGTGTCAACGACGGTCGACAATCGTGCGTCGTCCACCCTCCGTGCCGAGCAGTCCGGTAGCGTGGTGTCGCCGGAAGACGGCAGGCGTGGGCCGCCCGTGAGGCATGTGCCGAGGACGTCGTGGCGGCGGGCGTGAGCCGTCCGGTTCGTTCTGCCCGTGGCGCGCCGCGGTGTCGACCTCCCACGCCTGCTGCGGGGCGGCGACGGGAGGCGTCCAGTCCAGGGCGTAGGACTCCACCCGGAGTCGTCCTTTACATGGACGAGGGATCCGGACCGGAGGCCCTGGGAGCGTTTCTGCGGGCCCGGGGAGGCGAGACCCTCCGGGGGTACTCGTCCCGTTCTTCCGGCCCTGGCGGAACGGCGCTGAGGCCCCCGCACGGGTCCACCGCACCCGTGCGGGGGGTTCCTCCGCCGCGAACGAGACGCAGATGCGACAGGGCCCCGAAAGGATTGCTCCTCTCGGGGCCCTGTCAGGCTCGATCCCGGCTCAGCGCACGAGCTCCCGGTCCTGGGAACCCGTGGTCAGGGCGTCGGCCTCGTGGTGGTGGTGCGCCGCCTCGAGCTCGGCGGGGGTGACGGGCGCGACACGGTCCTCGAAGAAGAACCGGCTGACCCGCTCGCGCGCCTTCTCGGAGCGCGTGATCTTGCCCTTGCCGTTCGGCTGCGCCGGCTCCACCTGGTAGTCGGGCATGTTGACCAGACGGTAGCGCTTGTACTCGTCGAGCGGCTCGTGCACCTCGATGTACTCCCCGTGGGGGAGCTGCTGCACGCGCCCGGTCTCACGACCGTGGAGGACGATCTCGCGGTCCTTGCGCTGCAGCGCCAGGCAGATCCGCCGGGTGATCGCGAAGGCCAGGATCGGGCCGAGGAAGTACAGGGCACGCAGCCAGTACAGGACGTCGTTGACCGCCAGGTTGAAGTGCGTGGCGATGAGGTCACCGCTGGCCGCGACCAGCTGGATCGTGTAGAACGTCACGCCGGCGGCACCCATGGCGGTGCGGAAAGGCGCGTTGCGGGGTCGGTCGAGGATGTGGTGCTCCCGGTCGTCCTTCGTCACCCACCGCTCGATCCACGGCCACGCGGACATCAGACCGAACAGCACCGCGAGGGGCGCCATCGGCAGCAGCACGTTCATCGGGACCGACATGCCCCAGAAGGTCCACTCCCAGTTGAAGGGCCAGGTGCCGGGCATGAGACGCACGGCGCCGTCGGTGAAGCCCATGTACCAGTCGGGCTGGGAGCCGGCCTGGACCGGAGAGGGATCGTACGGGCCGTAGTTCCAGATCGCATTGATGGTCGTGGTGCCCGCCATGAGCGCCATGATGCCGAACACGATGAAGAAGAACCCGCCGGCCTTCGCCGCGTAGATCGGCCCCACGGGGAAGCCGACGACATTGTTCTCGGTGCGGCCCGGGCCGGGGAACTGGGTGTGCTTGTGCACGACGACCATGAACAGGTGGACCACGATCAGCATCAGGATGATGGCCGGGATCACGAGCACATGGAGGATGTAGAGGCGCGCGATGATGTCGTGCCCGGGGAACTCGCCGCCGAACAGGAACATCGACAGGTACGCGCCCACGATGGGCATCGCCTTCAGGATCGCGTCGGCGATGCGCAGGCCGTTGCCGGAGAGCACGTCGTCGGGAAGGGAGTAGCCGGTGAAGCCGGCAACGATCGCGAGCAGGAAGAGCGCGACGCCGACGAGCCAGTTCAGCTCGCGCGGCCGCCGGAAGGCACCGGTGAAGAACACGCGGAGCATGTGCACGGACACGGCGGCGGCGAAGACCAGCGCGGACCAGTGGTGGATCTGGCGCAGGAAGAGACCGCCGCGGATGTCGAACGAGATGTCGAGGGAGGACGCGTAGGCCGCGGACATCTCGACGCCCTGCATCGGGACGTAGGAGCCCTCGTACTCCAGGGCCGCCATCGACGGCTCGAACCACAGGGCCAGGAACGTGCCCGAGAGCAACAGGATGACGAAGGTGTACAGCGCCACCTCGCCGAACATGAAGGACCAGTGGTCGGGGAAGATCTTCCGGCCGAACTCCTTGACGATCGGCGACATGCCGACACGGGTGTCGACGAAGTTCGCGATCCGGCCGGTGCCCGTCTGGGGCTTGTACTCGAAATCAGTGGACGTGGACATCAGTTCGCCTCACCCTGCATCTCCTCGACATGGGTACCGCGCTGCGAGTAGGTCGGACCGACCGGCTCGTGGAAACCGCTGCGGGCCACGAGGTAGCCCTCGTCGTCCACAGTGATGGGCAGCTGGGGAAGGGGCCGGGCGGCCGGCCCGAAGATGACCTCGCACTCGTTGGTGAGGTCGAACGTGGACTGGTGGCACGGGCACAGCAGGTGGTGCGTCTGCTGCTCGTAGAGCGCGACCGGGCAGCCGACGTGGGTGCACACCTTCGAGTAGGCGAAGATCCCGTCGACGTTCCAGTCGGCCCGCTCCGGGGAGACGTTGACGGACTCCGGGTCGAGGCGCATGAGCAGCACGACGGCCTTGGCCTTCTCGTCGAGGTAGCCCTCGTTGTGCCCGATGGTGTTCAGGTTCTCGGGGACCACGTGGAAGGTCGAGCCGAGCGTGACGTCCGAGGCCTTGATGGGCGTGCCGGAGGGATCGCGCACCAGACGGATCCCCTCGTCCCACAGGGTCTCCTTGAGGACGTCCAGGTCCGTCGGGCCGAGGTCCCGCAGCAGTCCGACGAACGGCAGGGGAGCGAGCACGGCCGCACCGATGAGGGTGTTGCGCAGCAGCGGCCGGCGCTTGATCCCGGACTCGTCGTAGATCGTGGTCAGGATGCTCTGCGCCTCGGCGCGCTGCTCCTCCGTGCGCACCGCGTGCCGGTTCTCGACCAGCTCGTGGTCCGGCATGAGGGTGCGGGCCCAGTGGACGACGCCGAGGCCGATGCCGAACATGCCCAGGGCGATGCCCAGGCCGAGCAGCAGGTTCTGCAGCTGCAGGGCTCGCGTGGGCTCGGTGTTCGTGACGTCGTAGATCGGGCCGTCGACGCGGATGCCGAAGTACCCGACGAAGAACAGGATCGATCCGACGATCGAGAGCAGGAACAGCAGGACGACCTGCCGTTCGGCGCGCTTGGCGGCCGACGAGTCGACGTCCGTCAGGCGCGGGCGGTGCGGGGGCAGTCCGGGGTCGGGGAAACGCTCCATTGCCGTGGTGCCCGTGGTGGCAACGGTTCCCGACTGGTGGGGAGTGCCGTCACTGTGGCTTCCCATGTGGTCCCTCATTCTTCTCTTGGTGCAGTTGATCGTAGCTTCGGGGTCCGACATCCGCTGCCGGCACGGAGCGTCAGGCGGAGCGCGAGGTGAGCCAGACGGTGAACCCGATGATGACGGCGAGTCCGATGGTCCAGACGAACAGGCCCTCCGACACCGGGCCGAGGGCGCCGAGCCCGAATCCACCGGGGTTGGGGTTGTCCTCGAGGGTCTTCAGGTAGGTGATGACGTCGCGCTTCTCCTCGGGGGTGATGTTCGCGTCGTTGAACACCGGCATGTTCTGCGGCCCGGTCTGCATGGCCTCGTAGATGTGCTTCTCCTCGACGTCCATCACCGAGGGGGCGTACTTGCCGCGGGTCAGCGCGCCGCCGGCACCGGCGGCGTTGTGGCACATGGCGCAGTTCGCGAGGAAGACCTTCGCACCGTTGGCGGCATTGCCCTGGGAAACGTCCAGGTACTGCTCCTCGGGGATGCCCGGACCGGCGCCGAGGGTCGCCACGTAGGCGGAGAACTGGCGGACCTGCTCGTCGTTGAACTGGACCGCCTTCTGCTCGGCCTGGGGGCCGTTCGCCTGCATGGGCATGCGGCCGGTGCCGACCTGGAAGTCGACGGCGGCGGCACCGACGCCGACGAGCGAGGGACCGGAGGGGGTCCCGGCGCCGTCGAGGCCGTGGCAGGTGGAGCAGTTCGCGACGAACAGCTTCTCGCCCTCCTCGATGTCCTGCGCGGTGTAGGACTCGGTCTGGGCCTTGGCCTCGTTGGTGGTGGTGGCGACTGCGTAGAGCCCACCGCTGAGGAGCAGGGCCAGGACCATCAGTACCAGGACGGCCAGAGGGTGGCGCCGCTGCTGCGAAAGTGCCTTCACGTCAAACGTTCCTTTAACTCGGTGTTGGTTTGCTTGGTGCGTCCTCCGGACGGCGCGGTCTACCGGAGGAAGTAGACCACGAGGAACAGCACGATCCAGACGACGTCCACGAAGTGCCAGTAGTAGGACACGACGATCGCCGAGGTGGCCTCGAAGTGGCCGAAGCGCTTGGCGACGAAGGCGCGGCCCATGATGAACAGGAACGCGATGAGACCACCGGTCACGTGCAGGGCGTGGAAGCCCGTGGTGATGTAGAAGGCGGAGCCGTAGGAGTTGGCCGGGATGCTGATGCCGTGGGCGACCAGCTCGGCGTACTCGAAGGACTGCACCGCCACGAAGGTCGCGCCCATGATGAAGGTCAGGGCGAACCATTCGATCATGCCCCACCGCTTGACGTCGAACACACCGCCGGCCCGGCGGGGCTGGAGGCGCTCCGCCGCGAAGACGCCGAACTGGCAGGTCACCGAGCTCAGCACCAGGACGATGGTGTTGGCGAGGGCGAGCGGGATGTTGAGCTTGGCGGACTCCTCGGCCCAGAGCTCCGGAGCGGTGGAGCGCAGGGTGAAGTACATGGCAAAGAGGCCGGCGAAGAACATCACCTCGGAGGCGAGCCACACGATGGTGCCCACTGAGGTGAGGTTGGGTCGGTTGATCGACCCGCCTACCGGCTTGGCTGGGGTATGGGTTGCAGTCGTCACAGAGACATTATGTCGCCAAAACTGCCGGTGGACCAACCACGAGGGGCACCGGGCGGTTCGCGGGTCCGGATGCCCGCCGCCGTCCGCGGCGACGGGTGCTGTCTCCTCGTGCCGCGGGGCGCGCGGGGACGCTGGTGTGGGTGCTCGTGCGGCGCGGATGCGATCCCTGTCACATGTCCTCCGCCCGGGCCGCCGCGCCACCCGGCAGCGCGCTCCGGTCGGTCCGGCGGCGGACGATACGATCAGGGCGTGAACACGACGACACCGACGACCGCACCGCACTTCGAGTGGCCGGACCTGATCACCGCCCTGATCTCCGGCGCCGACCTGACCCGCGACCAGGCCTACTGGGCCATGGACACGATCATGTCGGGAGAGGTGTCCGACGTCGTCATCGCCGGTTTCCTCGTGGCCCTGCGTGCGAAGGGGGAGACGGTCGACGAGCTGACCGGGCTGGCCGACGCCATGGTGGGCAACGCGCGGCCGGTCGACATCCCCGGCCCGGCCCTGGACGTCGTCGGGACCGGCGGCGACCGGCTCTCCAGCGTGAACATCTCCACGATGTCGGCCCTCGTGTGCGCCGGCGCCGGGGCGAAGGTCGTGAAGCACGGCAACCGCGCGTCGTCGTCGAAGTCGGGCTCCGCCGACGTCCTGGAGGTGCTCGGGGTCCGGCTGGACCTTCCGGTCGAGATGGTCGAGTCCGCGGCCCGGCACGTGGGCATCACGTTCCTCTTCGCCCAGACCTTCCACCCGTCGATGCGCTTCGCCGCGGCGGCCCGGGCGCAGCTGCGCGTGGCCACCGCCTTCAACTTCCTGGGTCCGATCACGAACCCGGCGCGGGTCGAGGCCTCGGCCATCGGTGTGGCCGACCGCGCGCTGGCGCCGCTGATCGCGGGCGTCTTCGCGGCCCGCGGCGACCGCGCCCTCGTCTTCAGGGGCGGTGACGGCCTCGACGAGCTCACCGTGACGGCACCCTCCGAGGTGTGGGAGGTCCGCGACGGGCGGATCGACCACCACGACCTCGAGCCGCTCGACCTCGGCATGCCCCGGGCCACCATCGAGGACCTCCGGGGCCAGGACGCCCGGTACAACGCAGGCGTCGTCGAGCGGGTCCTGGCGGGGGAGAAGGGGCACGTGCGCAACGCCGTGCTGCTCAACTCCGCCGCCGGGCTCGTGGCCTTCGACCCCGGTGCCGAGGGGTCGTTCCACGAGCGCATGGCCGCGGCGGTGCGCCGCGCCGAGGAGTCGGTGGACAGCGGCGCGGCCCGCGCCGTCCTGGACCGCTGGATCGCCCACACCGCGCGCTGAGGCGCCGCGCCGGCGGAGGGCCGACGACGGAGGCCGGTGGGGCACTGCCGCACCGGCCTCCTGCTGTCCGCGCCCGATCACCGCGCGGGCGCCGGTCCGGTCGGTCGCTCCTGGTCGGTCGATGCCGGTCAGTCGATCCCGGTCAGTCGATGCCGAGCGAGAAGGCGGCCTCCAGGTCGTGCTTGCTGTAGGTCCGGAAGGCGATGTTGGTGTTCGTGCCCACGACGCCCTCGACCTTGGAGAGCCGGTCGGCGATGACGTCCGCGAGGTCCTCGTGCCGGTGCACGCGCACCATCGCGATGAGGTCCCAGTCACCGGTCACGGAGTACACCTCGCTGATGCCGGGGATGTCGGAGATCTGCTCGGCGACCTCGGGGATCCGGTCGGCGGAGGTCTTGATGAGGACGATGGCGGTGAGCATGGAGCACCTTTCTCGGAGACGGGGCCGGTGGGTCCGGCGGGACGGGGAGGATCAGCCCGGGCGGCGGGATCGGTTCGCGCGCAGCGCCGTGACCAGGACCCGAGGGCCCAGCAGGAAGACGCCGAGCACCACGAGCGTGACGAGGACGAAGCTCGGCGCCGTGCCCTCACCGACGACCAGGCGCAGGCCCATGCCCACAGCCACGGTCGTCGCCCACAGCGCGACGCCCAGGGGCCGGACGGCGAACGGGGCGCGGCGCACCCGCCACACGAGCCAGCCCAGCAGGAGCCCGGTCAGGAACGGCCACGCCGTGACCAGCAGGCCGGTGGCGTCCAGGGCGTGGGTGCTGCGGCCGAGCCCGGCGAACAACAGGACGAGCAGCACGTCCACGGTCAGCGCCGCGACCCAGGCGCCGGTCCCCGCGGTGCGTTCCTCGGGGAGGGCAGTGAGGAAGGCGGACGTGTGCATGCTCGCAGTCTAGTGCGGCGTCGGCGGGCGGCGATCCGGGCCCGGAAGAGCTTCAGGTACACCTTGAGAGTTGAGAGCTCCAGGACGGAAAAGTCTCAACCTTCCACCAGGAGTCGATGGTGCGGGCCGGGTGCGGCGGATGGCTCCGGTGGTCCTGGGGTCTTGGACGAGATCCGCGTCGGCACGGGCGGTCACGCAGAACTGGGTGCGCCTGCAGGCCTCATGGCGGTCCGGCCCAGGAGCGGGACCAGTGTGCACCGGTCGTGTTCGTGATGCGCGACGTGTCGACGTGGTACATAAGGGCAGCACGGGGCCCGAGGGGAGCTCTGGTTCCGTTCTACTTTACATAATGTCGATTATCGGCGTTGTGGGAAGGGGTGCTCAAGGGCCGTCTTGCCGCCTGCCGGCAGCACATTCCTGTCTCCCGGAGTTTTCCCCTCATGGTGCTCGCTCATGGTGCTCGCCGAGCGGCCGCCGGTCATCAGCCGGCCGGGATGCGCCGCGCACGCGGGCGACGCCGTCGTGACGACGCCGACAGGTGACGGCGTGATGTGCTGCCCCTGCGCGCTGCACCGATGCGCCGCGGGCCGCACTCGCCTGCGAGGAGTTGTCGTGAGGAGACGTCCTCCAGGTGTGGATCTCGAAATGTTGCGCCGCCGCGACGTCGTCCTGTGGTCACTTGTGGGGAGATCCTCCCGCCACCGCGACCGGGCGGCCGGTCATCGATACGCTCGCTGTTGCCGACGGGAATTCGCATCGGCAAATTCGGGGTTCAAGGGGAGGAAATCCGTGGGACGACAGAACGGTGTGACGGCGACGGACGGCCGGTGGCGCCGGCTGGTGACGCCGGTGGTGGTCCTGTCGGTGCTGGCTCTGGCAGGCTGCGCGCAGGACGGCGGCTCGGACGCACCCCCCGCGGTGGCCTCCGGCTCGGTCGTCCTCTCCCCCTCGCGCGGCGGACTCCAGGGCGGGAATCTGGTCCTGGCGGACACCGGCGGGGAGACCGACGGCCCGGTCACGGTCCGTTTCGGCGAGACGGAGGTCGAGTGCGAGTTCGACGACCGCTCCGCACGGCACGCCTGCGTGGCTCCGGCCCGCGGGACCCCGGGCACCGTCGAGGTCTCCTTCGCCTCCGGCGGGAACGACGTCGGGGAGAAGACCGCCTACACGTACACGACGCAGGGCACGCAGGACATCCCGGTCCTGACGGTGAACACGGAGACCGTGCGGCGCAACGCCGAGGAGATCCGGGCCGACTTCCCGCGGGGCGTCCAGCTGGGAGCAGTGCTCGAGAACGGCGAGCCCGTGGACGTGTTCGGGAAGGTCATCGAGGACGCGGCCGACGTCGACTACGTCTTCGTGCCGATGCTGGACGACGCCATCGCCCTGCGGGAGGCCGGCGTCGAGGCGAAGATCGCCGTGCTCTACGTGGCCCAGGTCGAGGACATCCCCCTGCTGATGCACTACGACGTCGAGGTCGCCGCGACGGACCCCGCCTGGGTCGAGGCAGCGGAGCGGGTGCTGTCCACCACGGGCGGGACGCTGAAGGTCCATCTCTGGGTCGACACGGGCATGGGTCGCGAGGGCGTGGTCCCGGACGAGGCACTCCCCCTGGCCCGGGCCGTCGAGGACGCCCCGCACCTCGACCTCGCGGGCATCGCCACGCACTTCTCCACGATCACCGAGGGGGACGCGGCCGCCATCGAGAGCAACGACGAAACCAGCACCACGGTGGCGCAGAAGAACCGCTTCGACGGCGCGGTGGCCGCGATCCGGGACGCCGGCCTCGGCAAGGACGCCCTGATCCACGCCGGCACCAGTGACGTGCTCGACGAGGAGATCGAGCCGCTGTACTACGACCTCCTGCGGATCGAGGACATGTTCTTCGGCGCCGACGCGCCGGAGGACCGGGTCTACTCCTGGACCACGGAGCTGAGCCAGGTCAAGACGCTCCCGGCGGGGTGGTGCATCGACTACGGGTGCACCGACCCGATCAAGGAGCCCCAGAAGGTGGGACTGGTCAACCACATCCCGTCCCGGGAGAACGAGCTGACGTACACGGTCGGCGGCCAGCAGGTGCCGGTGCTGCTGGACCACGGCACCGTCCTGACCCTCGACCTGTCGGGGGTGCCGGAGGCGGCCGCCGGGGACGAGGTCGTCATCGACTTCAGCGCGGACACCTTCCACATGCTCGACGCGACCGCGCCCCTGCCGGTGACGACCACCGGCGGGTGACCGGCGCCGCTCAGGGACGCCCGGCCGCGCCCTCGGCGTCGTGGTCCAGGACGAGGTCGGCGTGGAAGTTCCGCGCCAGCTCACGGGTGCGGGTGGCCTCTCGCGCGGAGGCGCCCGGCCGGACGGTGAGGTCCACGTAGACGACGGGCCGGCCGGACGACACCTCGAGCCGGTCCCGCAGCGCCTCCGCGCGGTCGTCGTCGGGCGCGCGGTGCCCCGTGCCGAGCAGGACGAAGGCGCGGTCGAAGTCGGGCTCGGCGGTCAGGCCCCGCGCGATCATGGCGGGCAGCCGCGACTGCAGCGCGGAGAGGGCGACCACGGCGGTCGCCGTCCCGGCGAACCAGGCACCGGCGGCGGAGACCGCCACCGAGGTGATGAGTTTCATGGATCTCCTCCTCCCGCGGACCGGGGGTCGATGGGTTCGGGCCGGCACCGGGTGCCGGGCGGATCGGGGGGCGGTGGCGTCCTGCGGTCCCCCGAGGAATCCGGTGCCACCACCGTAGGGATCTCAACGCCCGCGGAACAGCGCCTATTCCGGGGACGCCCGCCGGTGGCCTGGCGCCACGCCGTTCCAGCGTCCTGTCAGGGCCGTGGGGCACAATGGAATCCAGGCGAGGGCGCCCTCGCGGAGGCGGATCGAGAGGCCGGGGACGGACATGTGGGAGTGGCTGGTCGAGAACTCGTGGGTCCTGTGGCTGATCGTGGTGATCGTGCTGGCCGCCATCGAGATGCTCACGCTGGACTTCCTCTTCCTGATGATGTCCGCCGCCGCGCTGCTGGCGTTCGCGGTGAGCTGGGTGACGGACAACTTCGTGCTCCAGGTGGTGACGTTCGCCCTCGCCTCGGTGCTGCTCATCTTCGTGGTGAGACCGGTGGCCCTGCGCCGCATCAACCGGTCCTCCCCGGAGACCGCGTCCAACGCCGCCCGGCTCATCGGCCTCCCCTGCCAGGTCCTGGACCCGGTGACCGGCCGCAGCGGCCTGGTGCGGCTGGAGGGCGACACCTGGAGCGCCCGCTCGGTCACCGGTGAGCAGCTGCCCCCCGGCACCGACGTCTTCGTCCACGACATCGAGGGCGCCACCGTCCTCGTGGCCCCGCACCCGGCCCCGGCCGCCGGCGGCGGGCCGGCACCGCGCCCGTCCTTCTGACCCACCGCCCGCACCGCCCCGGAGTCGTCGACGTCCGGGGCGGCCCCACCGAGAGAGGCACCCGTGGACCTAGCCGTCATCGTCCTGCTCGTCATCCTGGTCGTCCTGGTCTTCATCATCCTGCTGAGGTCGGTGCGGATCATCCCGCAGGCCCGGGCGGGGATCGTCGAGCGCCTCGGCAAGTACCAGAGTACCCTCACTCCGGGCCTGCACTTCCTCATCCCGTTCGTGGACCGGCTCCTGCCCCTGATCGACCTGCGCGAGCAGGTCCAGTCCTTCCCGGCGCAGTCCGTGATCACCGAGGACAACCTCGTGGTCGGCATCGACACCGTCGTCTACTTCCAGGTCATGGACCCGAGGGCCGCGACCTACGAGATCGTCGACTACATCCAGGCCGCCGACCAGCTGACCTCGGCGACCCTGCGCAACGTCGTGGGCGGGCTGAACCTCGAGGAGGCGCTGACCTCCCGCGACAAGATCAACGCCGAGCTGCGCGGGGTCCTGGACTCCACCACGGGACGCTGGGGCATCCGGGTGTCGAGGGTGGACATCAAGGAGATCACTCCCCCGCCGTCCATCCAGGACTCGATGGAGAAGCAGATGCGCGCCGAGCGGGAGCGCCGTGCGGTGATCCTCACGGCCGAGGGCGACAAGCAGTCGCGGATCCTCATGGCCGAGGGCCAGCGGCAGGCGGCCATCCTGTCCGCGGAGGGCGAGGCGAAGGCCGCGATCCTGCGCGCCGACGGCGAGGCCCAGGCCATCCGGAAGGTCTTCGACTCGATCCACCGGGCCCGGCCGACCCAGAAGCTGCTGGCCTACCAGTACATCCAGACCCTGCCCAAGGTCGCCGAGGGCAGCGCCAACAAGGTGTGGATGATCCCCGCCGAGCTCGGCGACGCCCTGCGCGGCGTGGGCGACTTCCTCTCGCGGCCGGACGAGGACGGCCAGGGTCCCGGCCGGACCTGGTCGGACGCCGACGACGAGCCGGAGCCCGAGCCCGCGGACGAGCCCCTCGTGACGCCCGACGCCGTCCGGGTGACGGAGGAGGACCTCCAGCCGAACCTGGAGCGCACCACGGTCGACCCGGACGAGTTCACCATTCCCCGGCCCTCGACCATCGACCCGGACGCTCCCGTGCGCCTCGAGGACCGGATGCCCCCGCGGGACGGTCCGGCCCCCCGCTGACCCGGCAGGCCCGCCCGCGGGTCCCGGGGAACAACCCCGGGGGCCCGCACGTTGCACCCAACGGATCCCGGGTCCACGACCCGCCGTCAGCCCGAGCGTGCGCCACGGCCGTGGCCACCGTCAGTTATGGAGGAACCACCACAATGAGCGACCGCAGTCTCAGGGGAATGCGTCTGGGCTCCCAGTCCATGGAGACGGAGGCCGGTGTCGAGCCGGCCCCGCGCCAGCGCGTCGAGTACCGCACCGCGGACGGCGAGAAGGTCACGGTGACTTTCGCGGCGGAGGCGGAGATCCCGCCGGTGTGGGTGTCGAAGACCGGCAAGGAAGCGATCATCGTCAACGGCGAGAAGCCGGTGAACCCCAACGAGAAGCACCAGCGCACGCACTGGGACATGCTCCTGGAGCGGCGCAGCACGGACGAGCTGGAGGAGATCCTCGCCCAGCGCGTGGAGTTCTACCGGGAGAAGCACGCGATCTGAGTCCGCTCCCCGGCACGTGCGGAGGGCCCCACCCGAACCGGGTGGGGCCCTCCGCACGTGCCGGGCGGTGCGCCGGCCGGGAGCTCAGCGCCGGGTGAGCTTGCCCGCCAGGGTCTTCGCGCGGGCCGTGAGCCCCCACTGGGCGACGCGCACGACGGCCTCGCGGGTCACGTCCGGGCTCATCTTGGACTCGCCCTCGGCGCGCTCCACGAAGGTGATCGGCACCTCGACGACGCTCAGGCCGGCGCGCTCGGTGCGCCAGCCGAGATCGATCTGGAAGCAGTAGCCCTTGGAGTCCACGGTCTCGAGACCGATCCGCTCGAGGGTCTCGCGGCGGAAGGCGCGGTAGCCGGCGGTGATGTCGTGGATCCGTGAGCCCAGGAGCGTCCGGGCGTAGAGGTTGCCGCCGCGCGAGAGCAGCTGGCGCTGCACGGGCCAGTTCACGGTGCGCCCGCCCGGGACGTAGCGGGAGCCGATGGCGAGGTCGGCACCGCGCTCCATGGCGTCCAGCAGCAGCGGGAGCTGCTCGGGCTGGTGGGAGCAGTCGGCGTCCATCTCGACCAGGACGTCGTAGTCCCGGGCCAGCCCCCAACGGAAGCCGGCGATGTACGCGGCGCCGAGGCCTTCCTTGCTGGTGCGGTGCAGGACGTGGATGTTCCCGTCCGCGGCCGCCATCTCGTCGGCGAGGCGACCGGTCCCGTCCGGGCTGTTGTCGTCCACCACCAGCACGTGCCCGTCCGGGACGGACTGGCGGAGCCGGTCCATCACGGTCGGCAACGACTCGTGTTCGTTGTAGGTGGGGATGACGGTCAGTACGCGCACCGGGTCGTTCCTTTCGAGGTCTGCCTGCCGCACCACGGGGCGAGCTCCCTCGCCTTCGGACCAGTCCGGCCCTGAGGGGATGCCGGCCTGTTTTCTAAGGACGAGCGAGCCCGCCCGGCAGCAGTTGTCCAGCCTATCCTGCCCCATGCCTGCGACCAAGATCGCGCGGCACGGGCCGGCGGCCCGCCCCGCGGCTCAGAACCCGGCGGAGCGGTACAGCTCCACGCCGTCGAGCACGGTCTGACGGCACACGGGCACGGACGCGCCGTCGAGCGCGGGCAGCAGGGGGGTGCGGGCCCGCGGGTCGGTGCTCCAGGCGGACCCGGTCCCCTCGGCCTGCTGCACCATCAGGGCCTCGACGTCCCAGACGGCGAACGTGGCCGGGGTGCCCGGTGCGAGCTGGCCCTGCATGGGGTCGGGGTGCCGGGCGGCGCGCCACGCGCCCCGGGTGGAGGCGAGGAACGCGGCCCGCGCGGAGATCCGCTGGTCGGGGTCGTGGTGGTGGAGGCAGGCCCGGACGGTCTCCCACGGGGACAGCGGCACCACGGGGGCGTCGCTGCCCAGCGCCACGGGGACCCCGGCACGGTAGAAGGAGGCCAGCGGGTTCATCGCGGCCGCCCGGTCGGCGCCGAGCCGCTGCTCGTAGAGCCCGCCCGGTCCGCCCCAGGCGGCGTCGAACCCCGGCTGCACGGAGACGGTCACGGCGTGCTGGGCCAGCCGCTCGATGCCCTCGGGGTCGACCATCTCGGCGTGCTCCAGGCGGTGGCCGGCGCTGTGCAGGGCCCGCTCCCCCACGAGCTTCGCCGCGCGGTCGAGGCCGTCCAGGACGATGTCCATCCCGGCGTCCCCGATGACGTGGAACCCGCCCTGCAGGCCGGCCTCCGTGGTCGCGGCGAGGTGGGCGGCCACGGAGGCGGCGTCGAGATAGCGGTTCCCGAGATGACCCGGGGCGTCGGCGTAGGGGGCGCGGAGGGCGGCGGTGCGGGAGCCGAGGGCGCCGTCGACGCACAGGTCCCCGGCGAGCCCGATGAGCGACTCCCGCCGGTCCACGGCGCGCCCCAGCAGGTCCGCCAGGGCGGCGTCGAACCGCTCCACCACCGCCCGCGCCTCCTCGGCCGTGGCCGCGAGCTCACCCCGGTAGGGCAGCACGCGGGGCGTCGGGTCCTCGGCGCCGACACCGTGGTTGGCGAGGGCCGTCAGCCGGACGAGGTCCTCGAACGGGGCGACCTGCTCGGCGTTGGCCTCGGCCAGGGCCACGTAGCCCTGGGAGGCGGCGTGCCGCAGGGCGAGCCGGTGCAGCTCGGCCCGGCGCCCGGCGCCGAAGTCGCGGGCCGCGGCGCGCACGCGGTCGTGGGCCAGGTTCTCCACCCGGCCGTCGCCGAGCCATCCCTCGACGCCGGCGAGGCCCAGCCGCCGCGCCAGGGACGAGGACACCACCCCGGAGTGGACGTCGATCCGCGTCAGGTAGACCTCGCGCCCGCCGGCGGCCCGGTCGAGCTCCTCCGCCGTCGGCGCCCGCCGCTCCGGCCACACGGACTCGTCCCAGCCGGCGCCGAGGACCGGGCCCGTGCTCGTGCGGGCGGCGCCGGCCACGGCGTCGAGCACCCCGTGCAGGGAACCGGCCGCCGTGAGGTCCAGGGTGGACAGCGCCAGGGCGGTCTCCGTCACGTGCACGTGGGAGTCCACGAACCCCGGGGCCAGCAGCCGTCCGTCCAGGTCGACCACGTCCATGGAGTGGTCCTGCAGGGACTGCGCCGCCTCCTCGGAGCCGACCCAGGCCACGCGGGCGCCGTCGACCAGCAGGGCGGTGGCGAACGGGTCGGCGGGACTGTAGACGGAGCCGTTGCGGTAGAGGACGGGTCGGGCGGGGACGGTGGTGCGCACGGGTCTCCTGTTCGGGACGGGCGTTCGAGGTGGGGGTTCTGGATGGGCGTGCCGGCGGACGGGGTGGCGCGGAGCGCGCGGGACGGCGCCGCTCAGTCCTCGAACGCGGAGTGCGCCACGACGCCGCGGCGCACCAGCGCGATCGCGCGCTGGCACTGGGCACGGGTGCCGGCGTCGAGGAGGTCGATTCCGCCGAGCTGGTCGAGCATGTCGATCACCTGCTTCGCCCAGCGCACGAAGTCGCCGGCGGCGAGCTCCGTGCCGGACAGGGCCGTGCTCAGGGTGGCGCCGCGCGCCCAGAGGTACATCGCCTCCACGAGACCGAACTCCGGCTCCGAGGTCGCGGGGAGGTGGTGCTCCTGCTCGCGGTCGGTGAGCCGGGACCAGTTGCGCACCACGGTCTGCGCGGCACGGTCCATGGCGGCCGACGGCAGGACGGGCTGGATCCCCTGCTCCTCGCGCTTGGCCTGGTAGACGAGCAGGGTCACGAGCCCCGCGGTGGCGGCGGGGTCGAGGCCGTCGAGGAAGCCGTCGCGCAGGCTCAGGGCGAGGAGCAGGTCCCGGTCCCCGTAGATCCGCCGCAGCTGCTCCCCGGCGCGGGTCGGCCGGACCTCCCCGTCCGGGAGGGTCTCGAGGTAGCCGAAGGAGCCCAGCACCTCGGAGACCCGGTCGAAGGTCTTGGCGATCGTGTTGGTGCGGCTCTCGATCTGGCGCAGCAGCCCGTCGGTGTCCCGGCGCAGCGTCCACCAGCGCTCGGCCCAGCGGGCGTGGCTCTCGCGGTCCGAGCAGCCGTGGCAGGGGTGGCCGCGCAGGGCCTTGCGGACTTCCGTGATGCGACGTTCGGCCGCGCTGGTGCCGCGGTCGAACTGGATGGTGTGCCCGCGCCCGCCGCCGCGCGGGGGCCGGTGCTCGTGCAGGGCGTTGCGCGCGGACGAGGCGAGGTCGCGCCGCTCCTTGGGCGTCCGGCCCGTGAACTGCTTGGGGATCCGGATCCGCGAGACCGGCTCGAGGGGCCCGTCCAGGTCCTGGGCTCCCACCCGGCGCAGCTGGTGGTCCAGGGTGAGGATCGAGGGGCGGGGGTCGTCCCGGTTGGGGTCGGTGGCCAGGATCACGGCGTAGCCGGCGTTGCGCCCCCGCGGGATCTCCACGACGTCCCCGGGCAGCAGGTCGTGCAGGGACGCGACGGCGTCCGAGCGGCGCCGCCGGGAGCCGGCCTTCTCCTCGGCGCGCTCGAGGTCCTTGAGCTCCCGGCGCAGGGCGGCGTACTCGGAGAAGTCCCCCAGGTGGCAGGTCATGGCCTCCTCGTAGCCCTTGAGGGACTCCTCCTGGGAGCGGACCCGGCGGGCGAGGCCCACCACGGAGCGATCGGCCTGGAACTGGGCGAAGGAGGACTCGAGGATCTTGCGGGAGCGGTGGGCGCCGAACTGGGCCACCAGGTTCACGGACATGTTGTAGGTGGGCCGGAAGCTCGAGTTCAGGGGGTAGGTGCGCTTGGAGGCGAGACCGGCCACGGCGTGCGGGTCCATCCCGGGCTGCCACAGCACCACGGCGTGGCCCTCGACGTCGATCCCCCGGCGCCCGGCGCGCCCGGTGAGCTGGGTGTACTCCCCCGGCGTGATGTCCACCCGGGACTCGCCGTTGAACTTGTCGAGCTTCTCGAGCACCACGGAGCGGGCCGGCATGTTGATGCCCAGCGCCAGGGTCTCCGTGGCGAAGACGGCCTTGACGAGCCCGTCGGCGAACAGTTCCTCCACGAGCTCCTTGAACGCGGGCAGCATCCCGGCGTGGTGGGCGGCCACGCCGCGCAGCAGGCCGTCGCGCCACTCGTAGAAGCCGAGGACGTTGAGGTCGGCGGCCTCGAGCGAGGCGGCGGTCTCGGCCACCCGGGCGCGGATCGTCTGCTGCTCCTTCTCGCCGGTCAGCCGGATGTCCGCGGTGACGCACTGCTGCACGGCGGCGTCGCACCCGGCGCGGGAGAAGATGAAGGTGATGACGGGCAGGAGGCCCTCCGCGTCGAGGCGGCGGATCAGCTGCGGGCGGGACACCCGGCGCGTCTCGGGGCTCGGCCGGTAGGCCTCGCCGCCATTGCGGCGGGAGAACCGGTCGCGGGACCGGCCCCCGGGGCCGCGGCCTCCCCTGCGGCCCCCGCGCGGCTGCTCGGCGCGGGCGAGCTGGAGCAGCTCGGGGTTGACGTCCGGTTCGTCGCTGCCGGGCCCCTCGAGCCGCTCGGCGGCCTCCTCGACCGTGGTGTCGTCCAGGAACAGGTCGAGCAGCCGCCCGCCCACCTGCACGTGCTGCCACAGCGGGACGGGCCGGTGCTCGGAGACGACCACGTCCGTGTCGCCGCGCACCGTGTCCAGCCAGGCCCCGAACTCCTCGGCGTTGGAGACGGTCGCGGACAGGGAGACCAGCTGGACGCTGTCCGGCAGGTGGATGATGACCTCCTCCCACACCGCGCCCCGGAAGCGGTCGGCGAGGTAGTGCACCTCGTCCATGATCACGAAGCCCAGGTTCAGCAGGGTGGGCGAGTCGGCGTACAGCATGTTCCGCAGGACCTCGGTGGTCATCACCACGACGTCCGCCTCGGAGTTCACGGAGGTGTCCCCGGTGAGCAGGCCGACCCGCTCGGCGCCGAAGGCCCGGGAGAACTCGTGGAATTTCTGGTTGCTGAGCGCCTTGATGGGCGTCGTGTAGAAGGCCTTCTGCCCCCGGGACAGGGCCAGGTGGACGGCGAACTCCCCCACCACGGTCTTGCCGGCGCCCGTCGGCGCGGCCACGAGCACCCCCCGGCCCTCCTCGAGAGCCCCGCAGGCGGTCACCTGGAAGTCGTCCATCTCGAACTCGAGCCGGTGCTGGAACACGGCGAGCTCGGTCCTCGCGTGAGCGGCCCGCTGCTTGGCGGCCAGGTATCGGTCGGCGTAGGAGGACATGGGTCCACCCTACTGCTCGGCCCGGACGGCAAGGGGCCCGCCGGAGCCCCCGGAACCGTCCGGGCCGGGCGGATCAGGCGCGGGCGTCCTCCTCGGGCTCGCGGCCCAGGCGCTCGAGCTCGTCGGCGGAGGTCGCGACGACGGCCGCCGCACCCGTGCCCGCGGCGAGGCGGGCCTCCTTCCGGGCCCGCCGGCGGTCGAGGAGCAGGCACAGCCCGACCGCCACGAAGAACAGCGTGAGCAGCGGCACCGCGAGGTAGAACATCGTCATCGGGTCGGGCCCCGGGGCGGCCATCGCGGAGACGACCATGACGAGGACGACGACGATCCGCCAGCTCTTCAGCACCGTGCGTCCCGACAGGACGCCGAGCATGTTCAGGCCCACCAGGAACACCGGCAGCACGAAGGCCACCCCGAAGGTCAGGATCAGCTGGAGGAAGAACCGCAGGTACACGTCCGCCGAGATGAAGTTGGTCCCGCCCGCCGGGGTGAACGCGGTGAGGGCGTAGACGGCGGTGGGCAGGGTGAGGACGGCGACCGCGATCCCGCCCAGGAAGAGCGGGACGGCCGCGGCCAGGAAGCCGACCGCGTAGCGGCGCTCGCTCCGGTGCAGGGCCGGGGTCACGAACGCCCAGAGCTGGTAGAGCCACACGGGGCTGGCCAGGACCAGGCCGAGCACCAGGGAGACCTCCACCATGATGTTGAAGGAGGAGCCCACGGCCGAGTAGTTGATGGAGGCCTCGCTGCCCTCCGCCTGGGCCAGCCGTTGCAGGGGCTCCGTGATGTAGGCCATGAACGGGATGTACAGGAAGAAGCCGCCGACCATGCCGACCACGGTGGCCAGCGCGGACTTGATCAGCCGGTTGCGCAGCTCCCGCAGGTGCTCGGCCAGGGCCATCTGCGCCTGCGGATTGGCCTTGCGCGCCGTCCGGCGCTTCCGGGGGCCGCGGGGGGACTGCGAGGACATGAGGACCTTCGGGACGTCGGGGCCGCACGGTGCGCCGGGGCCGGTCGGGTGGTCCGTTCCCCCGGCCGGGGACGCGGACCGCCCGGTGGCGGCACGGAGGATCAGGACGGAGGACCGGGGCGGAGGGCTGCGGGGGTCAGGCCGGAGGCCGGCCGGGGCGCTGCTCGGGGTCGCGCGGGGCGTCCGTGCCGGAGGCGCCGGGGGTCCGGTCCGGGGTCGCGTCCTGGCCGCGCTCCACCGGTTTGCCGTCGATGACCACGTCCGAGCCGTCCGGCTGGTCGTCCTTCTTCATCTCCTTGACCTCGGACTTGAAGATGCGCAGCGACTGGCCGAGGCTGCGGGCCATGCCCGGGAGCTTGGGGGCGCCGAACAGCAGCACGATCACCAGCAGGATGATCAGGATCATGAAGGGGCTGTCGAAGAGCCTACCGAACATTGGACGTTCCTTTCCGTTCAGCCCGGCGGATGTCGCTGATCCGCTGCGGCTGGCCCATGCGGTCCTTGCGCTCCATGCGGCGTCTCAGACGGGCGGTTTCTCGTTGGTCGCGGCCGATCCGGTAGTCGGCCAGGGCCTGCCCCACCGGGGTGAAGAGGGCCGGATCCGGCGCGGCCCGGACGGGACGCTGCACCCCGGCGGCCGCGTCGTCCCAGCGCCGGGCGAACTCCCCGGCCACCTCCTCGGTGTCCCGGAGCAGGACGAAGAAGGTCTTCACCAGCCGCCACAGCATCAGTCCGAGGAATGCCACGCCGAGCAGGACGAGGACCGTCCACAGCAGGACCCAGGACCACCAGAGCATGCCCTCCAGTATAGGCGGGCGGATCAGGCCGGCTCGGACGCCCCGTAGGCGCCGAGCGCAGAGTTCACCCAGAGTTCCACCTGCGCCACGACGTCGTCGGGCCCGATGACCGCGAGCTGGCCGCCGTAGCGGGTGATGAGCGCGCACACGGCCTCGGCCGTCTGGAACCCGATGAGCGCGGCCTCGTGGTCTGCCGCCGGCCCGGTGCGGGCCCCGCCGGGGACCCGGACCACGGCCGTGCGGGTGGCGTGGTACTGGTCGGCGATCCACCGGCTGCGCCGGTCGGTGACGAGCACGACCTCCACGGTGTCCGGGGTGCCGGGGGCGGGCGGGGACGCGGCGGCGGCCTCCTGAGCGGCGGGGCGCGCGCCCGCCGGCCCGGCGTCCTCGACGGCGGAGATCCGGTCCAGCCGGAAGTTGCGCATCCCCTCGGAGCCGAGGCACCAGGCGCGCACGTACCAGTGGGTGTTGGAGGAGAACACCTGGACGGGGTCCACGACCCGCTCCGTGAGCTCGTCGCGGGACGGGACCACGTAGCGGATCCGGATCCGGCGGCGCTGCTCCACGGCGCGGCGCACCGCGGACATGACATCGGCGAGGGCGGGCGCGGGGGTGTCCGTGATGGGGCGGGCACCCACCGCGTTGGCGAGCACCCCGGCGTCCCCCGCCGCGCCGGCGACCTTCGCGATCGTGGACGCGACCGCCTCGGAGTCCCCCCCGGGCACGGTGCGCAGCGTCTGCAGGCCCACGAGCAACGCGGAGGCCTCCGGCTGGGTGAGGCGCACGGGGTCGGAGAGCTCGTCCGCGTTGGACAGGTAGACGTGGCCGTCGTCCCAGGACGCGTCGATCAGCTGGTCCGGCATGTGCCCGGGCTTGCCGCACACGAACAGGGTGT
The DNA here is from genome assembly GCF_042879215.1 of Kocuria arenosa. NCBI lineage: Bacteria > Bacillati > Actinomycetota > Actinomycetes > Micrococcales > Micrococcaceae > Kocuria > Kocuria arenosa. The sequence continues at coordinate 345,643 of NZ_JBHZTA010000002.1, forward strand.
TGAGGTCCGCGATCAGCTCCTGGTCGGTGATCCCGAACCGGCGGGCGGTCTCCTCGAGCTCCGCGCCCTGGTGGGCGTAGACCCAGCGGACGATCTCGAGCAGCCGCGAGAGGTGGTCCGCGGTGGAGAGCTTGTTGCGCGTGCCCTTGCGGGACTTGTTGTTCCAGTCGACCTGCACGCCGCGGAACCTTGCCACGGCGGACGCGGCGCTCCGCAGCCGGCGCACCACCGCGGTGCGCACCTCGGCCTGCATGGTGGGGGCGGTGCCGTCCCCGTCCCGGGGCACGACGACGCCGGGGCCCGCCGCGGCGATCTCCTCGGCGAGGATCTCGGTCTCCGCGAAGGGGATGTGCAGCCGGTCCCACCGGTCCACGCCGTCCCCGGCGCCGACGCCGGGCTCCTGCCGGGCGGCCATCCGGCGCAGCATGTGCGCGTGGCCGGGCCGGGCCAGCACCTCCACGGTGCGCGCGGGGGCGTGGGAGACCATCTGGGACAGGGACTCGTTCATGGAGAAGCCCTCGGGCGGGTCGAACTCCTTGCGGGTGACCGTGACGTCGGACATGATCCGCGACAGCCGGAACGTGCGGGAGTCCTTGCGGTCCAGGTCCCAGCCGACCACGTACCAGTTGCCGTAGCGGGAGCCGATCCCCCACGGCCTCAGCCGCCGGGTCGTGAGCTGGTCGGTGCTGCGGGCCAGGTAGTCGAAGCGCACCTCGCGGTGGCGCACCACGGCCGAGAGCAGCGGCTCGAAGGACGGCTCGTGGGCCGTGAGGGTGGGCTGCAGCAGCGGCGGGGCGTCGTCCTCCGGCAGGCCACCGATGGCGGGCTCGAGCTTGCGCAGGGCCCGGCGGGCGAGCTCCCCCAGGGAGGCGTCCGTCCAGGCGTTGGCCGCCAGGGCGAGCACCGCGGACTCCTCCGCCGTGAACTGCAGCGGCGGCAGCGTGAAGGACCCGCGCGGGATCCGGTAGCGGTGACCGTGCGTGTCGTCGGGGAAGAGCGGGTCCTCGGAGACCTCCTCGATGGGGTAGCCGAGGTCGCGCAGCTCCGCCTTGTCGCGCTCGAACATGCGCTCGAACGCCTCGTCGGACGCGGACTCCGCGTACGACGGAACGGCCTCTCTGAGCTCGGCGCGGGTGTACCCGCGTTCGCGGGAGACCAGGGCGATGAGCAGGTTGAGAAGCCGCTCCGTCGATCGGGCTGCCATCCGGTGGGTCCTCAGCGCACGTCCAGGAGGTCCACCACGAAGATCAGGGCCTCGTCCGGACCGATGACCCCGCCGGCGCCCCTGGAGCCGTAGGCCTGGTCCGAGGGGATCTCCAGCCGGCGGCGGCCTCCGACCTTCATGCCCAGCAGGCCCTTGTCCCAGCCCTCGATGACCTGGCCGACGCCCACCGTGAAGTCGAGGGGCTGGCCGCGGTTCCAGGAGGCGTCGAACTCCTCGCCGGCGGAGAACGTCACGCCCACGTAGTGGCAGGAGATCTGCTTGCCGGGAGTCGCCTCGGCGCCGGTGCCCTCCACGAGGTCCGTGATGACGAGCTCGGTCGGGGCCTCCCCCTCGGGGAAGTCGATCTCGGGCTTGCTGCGGTCGAGCTTGCGCTCTCCGAAGGACATGGGTGCTCCTGTTCGTCGGGTCGTCGACGGGTGGTCGTCGGGAACGGCGGGGCCTCTGGCCCCACCGGGCCACCATAGCCGACCGGGGGCTACTCCTCGGTCGCGGAGGGGGACGGCGAGGCCGAGGGCTCCTCCTCGGCGGGCGCCTCCGGGGTGTCCACGGCCGCCAGGATGTCGACGACGAAGAGCAGGCTGCCGGCCGGGTAGTCGGAGTCCTTGCCCAGTTCCTTCTCCGTGCCGTAGGCCTGGCCGACGGGCACGGAGAGGACCACCCGGGAGCCCTCCTTCTTGCCCTCGAGCCCCTTCTGCCAGCCCTCGATGACGTTGTCGAGCGGGAAGGACGCCGGAGCGCCGTTCTCGTAGGAGGAGTCGAAGGTCTCGCCGTCGGACCACTTCACGCCCACGTAGTTCGCAATGACGGTGTCGCCCTCGGCGACCTCCTCGCCGTCGCCCTCGATGAGGTACTCGGAGACGAGCTTCTTCGGCGCGTCGCCCTCGGGCTTCGCCACGGCGGGCACGCCCTCGTCGTTCTCGGTGATCTCCGGCAGGCCCCGCGGGCTGTCCTGCATGTCGCCCTCGATGTCGGTGGGGATCTTCCGGACGACCTCGTAGACCTCCACGGAGGTCGACTCGTCGCCGGCGGCCCCGGCGGTCTCCGGGGAGGAGTACGCGATGATCGCGCCCTCCTTGGCGCCCACGAGGGCGTCGTACATCTCCGGGATGGAGTCCTTCAGGCCCTGCTCGAGCTTCAGCACCTGCCCGGCGCCGCGGGAGTAGGTCTCACCGATGGAGGTGCCGTCGGAGCCCTTGTAGAGTGCGGCCTGCAGGAGGATGGTGTCGCCCTCGGCGAGCTCCTCCCCGTCGCCTTCGCGCAGCTCCTTCGCGCCGGCCTCCTCGGCGTTGAGCGGGGTCTCGAACGTGACCGACGGGGCCGTGCCCGGAGCCGGATCGTCGTTGAGCTCCACGGAGTCGACGCCGGGCCCGGAGCAGCCCGTGAGGACGAGCGCCAGGGACAGGGCGGCACCGGAGGTGGTCAGGGTCTTTCGCACAGGGTTCTTCCTCAGGGGTCGGGCCGGGTGGGGTCGGTGGGGTCGGACGGCTCGGGCCGGGACGGCGGCAAGCCTAGTGCAGGGCGCTGGGCGTTGACTGGACGGACGGCGCCCGGGGGAACCCGGAGCGGATCAGACCACGGGGGCGTCCCCGTGGGCCCGTCCCGTGCCGTCGCGCTCGCCGAGGGCGGCCACCAGGGCGTCGGCCTCGGCGTTCTGCACGGCGAAGGGGTCCTTGCACAGCACCGTGCGCTGGCCGCGGTCGTTGACCTTCAGGTGCACCCAGTCGACGGTGTAGTTGTGCCCGGACGCGAGCACCGCGTCGATGAACCGGCCGCGCAGGGCGGCCCGCGTGGCGGGCGGGGTCCGGGCGGCCTCCTCGACCCGCTCGCCGGGCACGAACGTCGCCGCCCGTCCCCGGCGCTGCAGGAGGTTGAACAGCCCCCGCTCCGGGGCGGTGTCGTGGTAGGCGAGGTCGAGCTGCGCCATCCGGGGCGAGGAGAGGTCCAGGCCGTCGCGGGCGGCGTAGCCGTCGAGGAGCTTCTTCTTGATCGCCCAGTCGATCTCGGTGTCGATCGCGGAGGCGTCCTTGCGGGCCACGGCGTCCAGGGCCCGCTCCCACAGGTCGAGCACCCAGGGCACCCGGTCGTGGTGGGCGCCCTCGCGGTCCACGAACCGGCGCACGGCCTCCAGGTGCTCGTGCTGCAGGTCCAGGGCGGAGCGGCGGGTGCCGTCGGCCAGCAGGACGGGGCGGGTGCCGGTGAGGTCGTGGGAGACCTCCCGCAGCGACCGGACCGGGTCCACCATGGTGCGGTCGGGCAGGATCTGCCCGGCCTCGATCATCCGCAGCACGAGGTCGGTGGTCCCGATCCGCAGCGCGGTGGTGGTCTGGGACATCGTCGAGTCGCCCACGATGACGTGCAACCGGCGGTAGTGCTCGGCGTCCGCGTGCGGTTCGTCGCGGGTGTTGATGAGGGGCCGGGAGCGCGTCGTGGCCGAGGAGGAGCCCTCCCAGATGTGGTCGGCGCGCTGGGAGAAGGAGTAGCTGGGCGTCCCGGCGTCGTCCCCCATCGGCACGGCGCCGAAGTCCTCGGGCCCGGCGGGGTGCACCTTGCCGGCGCCGACGAGCAGCTGGCGGGTGACGAGGAACGGGATGAGGATCTGCACGAGCCGGGCGAACTCGGTGCGCCGGGCGATCAGGTAGTTCTCGTGGGAGCCGTAGGAGTTGCCGCGCGAGTCGACGTTGTTCTTGAACAGGTACAGCTGCCCGGCGATCCCCTGCTCCCCCAGGGCGTCCTGGGCCTGCCGCCGGAGGTCGTCGACGATCAGCTCGCCGGCCTTGTCCTGCGCGACGAGGTCCTCGAGCGTGGCGCACTCCGCGGTGGCGTACTCCGGGTGGGAGCCGACGTCCAGGTAGAGGCGTCCGCCGTTGGGCAGGAACACGTTCGAGGACCGGCCCCAGGCCACGACGGGGCGGAAGAGGGTGCGCGCGGCCTCCTCCGGGCTGAGCGGGCGGGCGCCCGGGGCGCTGTGGGTGAGGCCGAACTCGGTCTCGACCCCGTAGATCCTGCGGTCCATGGGGGCTACTGGCCGCCCTTCTGGACGAAGCCCTTCACGAACTCCTCGGCGTTGGACTCGAGGACGCCGTCGATCTCGGCGAGCAGGTCGTCGGCGCTGACGGCGCTGGTGCGGGAATGGGCGGTGGCGGCCGTGGGGGCGGGGGTGCCGGGCTCGGGGAGCTCGGTCTCCTCGCGGCGCTGGGCGCCGGTGCCGAAGATGCGTTCCTGGGCCATGTCGGGTCCTCCTGGTGTGGTGGTCGGGGTGCTCAGCCGAGGGAGCCGGTGTGCACGAGGGCGGGTCGGGCCGTGGCGAGGGCACGGACGAGGTGCTCGGCGTCGGGCGCCGCGGACAGCAGGGGGTCGACGTCCTCGCGGGTCAGCTCGAGCGGCTCGGGCATCGTGATCCGCGCGCCGCGGCGGTCGCCGGGCAGGGTCAGCGAGACCGAGTCCCAGTTGGCCGTGAGGACGTCGTCGGGGAAGCGGGTCACCAGCCGGCCCCGGAACCACGCCCGGGTGTCGGCGGGGGGCAGGCCCGCCGCGCGCTCCACCTCCTCCGCGGTGAAGAGGGTGTGCATCCGGCCGGCCGCGACCAGCCGGTGGTGCAGCCCTTTCTCCGGGCGCACGTCCGCGTACTGCAGGTCGATCAGCGTCAGGCGCGGGTCGTCCCAGGCGAGACCGTCGCGCTGCCGGTAGCCCAGCAGCAGGGCGTGCTTGGCGACCCAGTCCAGGCGGTCCGCGAGGGACAGGGGGTCGGTCTCGAGGGCGTCGAGGACCTCCTCCCACAGCTCGAGCACCTCGCGGGTGTCCGGGTCGGGGCCCCCGGTCGCGTCCTCGTGCGCCCGGGCCGCGTCGAGGTAGAGGCGCTGCAGCTGGACGCCCGTGAGCCGCCGGCCGTCCCGCAGCGGGACGGTGGTGGTCAGTCCCGGGTCGTGGCTGATCGCCTGCAGGGCGGCCACCGGGTCCGCGAGGGCGACGTCCGGGGCGGCACCGGCCTCGATCAGGCCCAGGACCAGGGAGGTGGCGCCGAACTTCAGCAGGTTCGAGGTGTGGGAGAGGTTGGCGTCGCCGATGATGACGTGCAGGCGCCGGTGGCGGGTGCGCTCGGCGTGGGGCTCGTCGCGGGTGTTGACGATGGGCCGGTGGATGGTGGTCTCGAGGCCGACCTCGCGCTCGAAGAAGTCGGCGCGCTGGCTGATCTGGAAGCCCGGGCGCCCGCCGCGCTCGCCGAGGCCGACGCGACCGGCGCCGCACACGACCTGGCGGGAGGCGAAGAAGGGCAGCAGGCCGGCGGCGAGGGCGGCGAAGGGCACGGCGCGGGGCACGAGGTAGTTCTCGTGGGCGCCGTAGGAGACGGACTTGTTGTCGGTGTTGTTCTTGTAGAGGTTCACGACGTCGAGGCCGGTCGTGGCGGCACTGGCCGCGATCGCCCGGACCGCGTCGAGGGCGACGCGGTCCCCGGCGGCGTCCCAGAGGACGGCGTCGCGGGGGGTGGTGACCTCCGGGGAGGAGTACTCGGGGTGCGAGTGGTCCACGTAGAGCCGGGCGCCGTTGGGCAGGACGGTGTTCATCACGACCTGCCGCCAGTCCAGGGACTCGGCGTGGGCCCCGGTCTCCCGCAGGGCCTCGGCGGCGACCTCCTCGGCCGTGAGCACGGGCGCGACGTCGGTGAGCTGCGAGGGGTCGGCCTGCTCGCGGGGGACGGTGAAGCCGCGGGCGTCCTGGAGGGGGGTCTCGCCGTGGTAGTCCCAGCCGGCGGCGGCGCGCGACGCGCCGAGGCGCCGCCGCACGAGGGCGGCGTAGGTGGTGACCACCTGGCTGGAGAGCACGGTGGCGTTGGCACCGGGGTTGCCGGCGGCGAGCACGCCGAACTCGGTCTCGGCGCCCATGACGCGGCGGACGCTCACGCGGGCCCCTCCCCCGGTGCGGCCCGGTCCGGTCCGGGCGGCGTCGATCCGGTCAGGGCCCGGTCGGCCGGTGCGGAGGCCTGGCGCTCGCCGGGCCCGGCCGGGTGCGGGTCGCGGTGCAGGACCACGCGCAGGTCCGTGATGGTGTCGCCGCGGCGCCCCGAGATCCGGGCCCAGTCCTCCGGATTGGAGGTGTTGGGCAGGTCCTGCTGCTCGTGGAACTCCTCGTCCACCGCGCGGACCAGGTGATCGCGGCCCAGGCCGCGGATCCCGGTGGTGAGCAGGTCCTTGATGGCCTGCTTCTTGGCGCGGTCCACCACGTTGCGGATGACCGCCCCGGAGGTGAAGTCGCTGAAGTAGAGGGTCTCCTCGGTGCCGTCCCGGTAGCTCAGGTGCAGGAACCGGGTGCCGGGGCTCTTCTCGTACATCCGGGCGACGGCGGCGTCCACGAGCGCGGCGACGGCCCCGGTGCGGGAGCCGGCGGCGTCGACCTCGTCCTGGCGCAGGGGTAGGTCCTCGGTGACGTAGAGCCGGAGGATCTCGGCGGCGCCCTCGGCGTCCGGGCGGTCGATGCGGATCTTCACGTCCAGCCGGCCCGGGCGCAGCACGGCGGGGTCGATCATGTCCTCGCGGTTGGTGGCGCCGATGACGATGACGTTGTCGAGGCGCTCCACGCCGTCGATCTCGGTGAGCAGCTGCGGGACGATGGTGGTCTCCACGTCCGACGACAGACCGGAGCCGCGGGTGCGGAACAGGGAGTCCATCTCGTCGAAGAACACGACCACGGGGATGCCGCGGGCCGCCTGCTCGCGGGCGCGCAGGAAGATGGAGCGGATCTGCCGCTCGGTCTCGCCCACGTACTTGTCCAGCAGCTCGGGGCCCTTGATGTTGAGGAAGTAGCCCAGGGCCCTCCCGCGCCCGGCGCGGTCCGCGGCGCGCTCGGCGAGGGAGCGGGCCACGGCCTTCGCGATGAGCGTCTTGCCGTTGCCGGGGGGCCCGTAGAGCAGGATGCCCTTGGGCGGGGTGAGCCCGTGCTCGCGGTAGAGCTCGGGGTGGACGAAGGGCAGCTCGACGGCGTCGCGGATCTGCTCGATCTGGGGGCCGAGGCCGCCGATGTCGCCGTAGGAGACGTCGGGGACCTCCTCGAGGACGAGCTGCTCGACGTCGGAGCGCTCGATGGGCTCGAGGGCGAAACCGATGCGGTGGTCGATGGACACGGCGTCGCCGATCTCCGGGCGGCTGCGGCGCAGGAGCCCGGAGAGCAGCAGGACCCGCTCCTCGTCGGAGCGCCCCACGGTGAGGACGCGGTCGTGGTCGACGATCTCCTTGACGGTGGCGATCTCGCCGGTCTGCTCGTAGTCGAGGACCGCGCCGACGGTGTAGTTCTGGTCGAGGAGGACCTGGCGGCCGGGCTCGCAGGCGGCGAAGCTCACGAGCGGGCTGAGGGCCACGCGCATGCGGCGGCCGGCGACGAGGACGTCGAGGGTGCGGTCGGTGACGGCGGGCCCGGTGCCCGTCTGCTCGCCGACGGGGGCGCGGCCGGGGTTGGCCTGCAGGACGGTGCCCTGGCTCAGGGGCGGGACGAGGTCGTTCTCCAGGGCGCGCTTGAGCTGGGCGATCTCGGTGCGGGTGGCGTCGAGGAGCCGGACGAGCTTCTGGTTCTGGGTCCCTGCGGCGGCGAGCTGCTTGTCGAGGGCGCGCTTCTGGTCGCGCAGGATGTTGACCTGCCGCTGGGCGTTGGCCAGGGCGCGGCGGGTCTGCTCCGCGTCCGTCGGTCCGGCGCCGGCCGTTCCGGTGCTCGGCTGCGGTGAGGTCTCGTTCACGGGCGCTCCTCGCGGGGATCCTCGGGCCCGGGAGCCGGTGCCGGGTCCGGTGCGAAGGCCGGCGGGGGCGTCGTGCCGGGAGCGGCCGGTGCGGTCGCGCGGGCGGCGCGCTCGGCCAGGCCGAGGGCCTCGCGGCCGGCGCGGCGCAGCTTCTTGTCGGTGACGTCCCGCTCGCCGAGGGCCACGGGGGTCCAGGCCTGGAGGTCCTCCTCGCTGTACTCGGACTTGGAGGCCCGCCGCTTGGGGGCCAGCCGCTCGGAGCCGTCGGCGAGCCGGCGGGCGGAGAGCAGGAAACCGGTGTGGGCGACCATGCGGTGGTCGGGGCGCACGGCCAGGCCCTCGACGTGCCAGCCGCGGACCATGGTCTCTGAGGCGTCGGGCTCGGTGAAGCGGCCGTCGGCGCGCATCGCCTCGGCGGTGCGCGAGAGCTGGGTGACGGTCGCGACGTAGCACATGACCACCCCGCCGGGGGTGAGGGCCGTGGCCACGGCGTCGAGGCACTCCCAGGGGGCGAGCATGTCGAGGACCACGCGGTCCACGGAGCCGGGTTCCTCGTGCTCGCCGAGCTCCTCCGCGAGGTCCCCGATGCTGATCTGCCACGCGGGGTGGGGACCGCCGAACATGGTCTCCACGTTGCCGCGGGCGATGTCGGCGAACTCCGCCCGCCGCTCGAAGGAGTGCAGGCGGCCCTCGTCGCCCACCGCGCGCAGCAGCGAGATGGACAGGGCGCCGGAGCCGACGCCGGCCTCGACCACGCGGGCGCCCGGGAAGATGTCGGCCATCGTGACGATCTGGCCGGCGTCCTTGGGGTAGACCACCGCGGCGCCGCGCGGCATGGACAGCACGAAGTCCTTGAGCAGCGGGCGCAGGGCCTGGTAGCGGAACCCGGCGGAGTTCTCGACCACGGTGCCCTCCGGGCGGCCGATGAGCTCACCGTGGCTGAGCACCCCGCGGTGGGAGTGGAACTCGCCGTCGTCCGCGAGCGTGACCGTGTTCATCCGCCCGCGCTCGTCGGTGAGCTGCACGCGCTCCCCGGCCCGGAAGGGACCGCGCCGGTTGGCGGCGCCCCGCGGGGACGCGGGCGAGGGGGCGGCGGTCTGGTCAGCGGTTCCGGTCATCGGCTCACTCTCGGGGCAGGACGTGGTCTGGTCGGGTCGTGCGGCGGCCGGCGGATGCTCCGCCGGCCCGGGGGTCCTCCCCCATTGTGTCATCGTGGCGCGGGGTGCCGCCCCCGGGGCGGGGCGTCCCGGGTCAGCCGGCCAGCAGGTGCTCGAGGGCGGCGATGCGCAGCACGCCCACGAGGGCGCCGTCGGGTCCCGTCACCACGTAGTGGGGGTACTCCCGGGCGGCGACGGCCCGCAGCAGCGACTCCTCGCGCAGCCCGGCGTCGAGTACGGCGTCGGCGGGCAGGTGCTGCAGCACGGACGTCAGCGGGGTGTCCGCCCGCCGGTCCGCGGGGACGGCGTCGGCCGCGGCCGGCAGGAGCAGGCCCACCGCCTGGCGGTCCGCGGAGACCGCCAGCACGTGCAGGACCGTGCCGCCCGGGCCGGCGGCGCGGGCGAGGTGGTCGGTGATCACCCGGTCGGTGTGGGCCAGGGAGGAGCTCGCGGGCACCGCCACGGCGGGTTCGGCCAGCGCGGCGGCGCTGACGCCGTGCACGCGGGACAGCACGGCCGCCCCGCGCAGGGAGGCGCCGGCGCCCTGCCACATGAAGCCGGCGATGAGGACGACGAGCACCAGGGCCACGGGCTGGCGCCACAGCCCGGTGAGCGCGGCCCCGGCGACGAGGCCCACGGCGAGCAGCCGGCCCGTCCAGGCCGCCACCACCGTGCCGTGGTGCTCCCGGCCGGTGGCCGCCCAGACCAGGGCCTCGACCACGCGGCCGCCGTCCAGGGGCAGGCCGGGCAGCACGTTGAAGACGCCCACGATGAGGTTCGCCCACGTGGTGAGGTCGAGCAGCACCCAGCCGAGCGTGGGGGACGGCTCGCCGGTGCGCAGCAGCGTCCAGCCGGCGAGGCCGAGCGCGAGGTTCACGGCGGGTCCGGCCAGCGAGACCGCGGCGGAGGCCAGCGGGGTGCTGCGCACGTCCCCGAAGTGCGTGTGGCCGCCGAGCAGGCTGAGCACGATCTGGCCCGTGGGCCAGCCGAAGGCCCGGCCCGTCCAGGCGTGGGCCAGTTCGTGCAGGAGCACGGACAGGGCCAGGGTCAGGGCGAAGCCGAGGGCCGCGGCGTAGTTGAGCGCGCCCAGCCGGGGGTAGGCCTCCATGAGCACCGGGGTGTAGAGGAGCACGGTGACGGCGGCGATCACGAACCACGACCAGGAGAGGGTGACGGGGACCCCGCCGATCCTGCCCAGGGGGATGCCCTCGGTGCGGGTCCGGCTCACGCGAGGGCCCCGGCCACGAGGCGTCCGAGGTCCTCGGGGCCCACGCCGGCGAGGCTCGGCAGCACGAGGTCGGCGCCGGCGTCGTCGAGCGGGACCATGTTGGGCACGCCCACGGTGAAAATCCCGGCGGCGGTGGCCGAGCGGATGCCCGTGCGGGAGTCCTCGACGGCGACCATGCCGGCGCGCGCCAGCGGCCGGCCGGCCCGCTCGGCAAGGCCGGCGGCGCCGATCCGGTACGGGTCTGGGGCCGGCTTCGCCGGGTGGCCGAGGTCGCCGGTGACGACGACGTCGAAGACGCCCGGGCCGCCGAAGGCGTCGAGGACGACCTCGGCCAGGGGCGCCTCGCTGCTGGTGACCAGGGCGAGGGGCACGCCGCGGGCGCGCAGGGCGGCGACCAGCTCCGGCGCCCCCTCCTTGTAGACGACCCGTTCCCGGGTGCGGGCCGCGACCCGGGTGATGAGCCGGTTCACGATCTCGCGGATCCCCAGGCGCACCCCCTGGCGCTGGAACACGGCGGCGGCGTCCTCGAGTCCGGTGCCGACCATGGCCAGGGCGTCGGCCTCGGTCCAGGTCCCCCCGTGCGAGCGGACCAGCTCGATCTCGGCCTCGATCCAGTACGGCTCGGTGTCCACGAGGGTCCCGTCCATGTCGAACAGCACGGCGGTGGGCAGGAGGTCGCCGGGGGGCGCGGAGGGGAGGCGGGACATGGGCTCCATCGTAGTGTCCGCAACACGGGGCTCCCGGTGCCGGAGCCTCTTGCCGTCGATGCCCCGGCGCGTAGTGTGGGTTCCGTGAGCAACAACTTCGACGAGACGTTCCCCCGCCCCCAGGCGGGGCCGTTCGGCGTGGTCCGCGAGGACGGTGACCAGGAGCGCGTGACCGTCCTGGTGGCCGCGTTCGAGGGGTGGAACGACGCCGGGGACGCCGCCACGGACGCCGTGCAGTTCCTGGCCGGCCACTACGGGGCGAAGGACGTCTTCGAGGTGACGTCGGACGACTACTACGACTACCAGTTCTCCCGGCCGATCGTGCGCCGCGGCGCGACCGGCGAGGTGAAGATCGTGTGGCCCACCACCCGGCTCTCCACGGCCACGGTGCCCGGCACCAACCTGGACCTCGTGCTCCTGCACGGGTGGGAGCCCTCCTACCGGTGGCGCTCCTTCACCGCGGAGCTGCTCGCGCAGGCGACCCTGCTCGACGTCGACTTCGTGGTGATGGTCGGGGCGCTGCTCGCGGACGTGCCGCACACCCGGCCCATCCCGGTGACCAAGACCTCCGACACCGCCGAGCTCCAGGAGGAGCTGGGCATCGACTCCTCCCAGTACGAGGGACCCACCGGGATCGTGGGGCTGCTCTCCCACATGGCCTCCCTGGGCGGGTTCCCCACGGTCAGCCTGTGGGCGGCGGTGCCCCACTACGTGGCGCAGTCCCCCTCCCCGAAGGCCGAGCTGGCCCTGCTGCGCGAGCTCGAGGAGCTGCTCAGCATCACGCTGCCGCTGGACTCCATCGCCGAGGACGCCGAGGCGTGGGAGCGCGGGGTCAACGAGCTCGCCTCCGACGACCCCGAGATCGCCGCCTACGTCCAGCAGCTCGAGGAGGCCAAGGACACCACGGACCTGCCCGAGGCCACCGGGGACGCGATCGCCAAGGAGTTCGAGCGCTACCTGCGCCGCCGCCGCGACGAGAAGTGAGCGCCGCCGGCCCCCGGGCAACGGGAGCCGAGGGGCGGCACCCGGGACCGGGTGCCGCCCCTCGGCGTCGCACGGGACCGGGCCCGCCGGCGGGGTCAGAGCTCGATGCCGAGCCGGGCGTCCACCAGGTCCCGGACCAGCCGGGCGTCCGCCCCGCAGGGCCCCGGGGTGCCGCCGGTCAGGGCGTCGGCGGCCCACGCGTCCAGGGCCGCCAGCGCCGTGGGGGCGTCCAGGTCGTCGCTCAGGGCGGTGCGCACGGCCTCCAGCAGCGGGGCCGCGCTCCCCTCGGGGGCCACGGCCAGGGCGCGGCGCCACGCGTCGACGCGGGCCACGGCGCCGGCCAGCACGAGGTCGGTCCAGTACCAGTCGTCGGTGTAGCGGTGGGCGAGGATCGCGGTGCGGATCACGGCGGGGTCCACGCCCTGGGCCCGCAGGGCGGACACGAGCACGAGGTTGCCCTTGGACTTGGACATCTTCTCCCCGTCCAGCCCGACCATCCCGGTGTGCAGGAAGTGCCGGGCCATGGGCCGGCCCGTCAGCGCCCAGCAGTGGCCTGCTCCCATCTCGTGGTGCGGGAAGACGAGGTCCGAGCCGCCGCCCTGGACGGTGAACGGCGCGGGCAGGTGCTCGAGGGCGATGAGCGAGCACTCGATGTGCCAGCCCGGGCGCCCCGCGCCCAGCGACGCGCCGTCCCAGGCGGGCTCGCCGGGGCGCTCCGCGCGCCACAGGAGCGGATCCAGCCGGTGCCGCTTGCCCGGGCGCTCGGGGTCCCCGCCGCGCTCGGCGAACAGCGGCAGCATCTGCTCGGGAGTCAGGTGGGAGACGTCGCCGAGCACCCAGGCGTCGTCGTCGTCGGTGGGCAGGGCGCCCGCCGCCTCCACGTCGAAGTAGACGTCCCCGTCCGGCTCGCCGTCCCGGCCCTCCACCCGGTAGGCGAGGTCGCGCGCCACGAGGCGTTCGACGGCGGGCACGATCCAGTCGACGGCCTCGGTCGCGCCCACGTAGTGCTGGGGCGGGAGGACGTTGAGCGCGCTCATGTCGGTGCGGAACAGCTCGGTCTGCTCGGCGGCCAGCTCCCGCCAGTCCACGCCGGTGGCCTGGGCCCGCTCGAGCAGGGGGTCGTCCACGTCGGTGACGTTCTGCACGTAGTCCACGGGGGTGCCCGCGTCCAGCCAGGCGCGGTGCAGCAGGTCGAAGGCCACGTACGTGGCGGCGTGGCCCATGTGGGTGGCGTCGTACGGGGTGATCCCGCACACGTAGAGGCTCGCTCGCTCCTGCCGGGGCAGCTCCACCCGCCGCCGCAGCCGGGTGTCCTGCACGACGGGCAGGGCCGCCTCGCCGGGGAGGTCGGGGACGGGTCGGGCGGACCAGGCTTTCATGCTCACCTCGGGTGGTTCGGGGATCGGACGACGGCCGCGGGGCCTCACCCAACCTACCGGACCGGTCGGCGCCCCCGATCCCGGGGTGACGAACGGCTCAGGCGCTGATGACCCCCAGGCCCAGGAGCACGAAGATGGCCAGGCCCAGCGCGATGCGGTACCACACGAAGATCGTGTAGCTGCGGTTGGAGATGTAGTGCATGAACCAGCCGATGATCACGTACGCCACCACGAACGCGATGCCGGTCGCCACGAGCGTCTCCGTCATGCCGTAGGGCCCCGCCTGCGGCTGGCCCACGGACTGCGCCAGCTTGTACAGCCCCGAGGCGAACACCGCCGGGATGGCCAGCAGGAACGCGTAGCGGGCGGCGGCCTCGCGCGTGTAGCCCATGAGCAGCCCCGCCGTGATCGTGCCGCCGGAGCGCGAGACCCCCGGGATCAGGGCCAGCGCCTGGGCCAGCCCGAAGAGCACGCCGTGCTTGACGGTGAGGTCGTCCAGGTGGCGGGCCTGCCGGCCCACCCGGTCCGCCACCGCCAGGATCACGCCGAAGACCACCAGCATCGTGGCCGTGATCCACAGGGAGCGGAACTCCGTGTCGATGTAGTCCTCCAGGAGCAGTCCCAGCACGCCGATGGGCAGGGAGCCCAGGATGATCAGCCACCCCATCCGGGCGTCGGGGTCCGAGCGCTCCACCCGGCCGACCAGGGACAGGGTCCACTGCTTGAGGATCCGGACGATGTCCCGCCAGAAGTAGATGATCACGGCGGTCTCGGTGCCCAGCTGCGTGATGGCCGTGAACGCGGCGCCGGGGTCGGCGCTGTTGGGCAGGAGCTCGCCTACGATGCGCAGGTGCGCCGAGGAGGACACCGGGAGGAACTCGGTCAGGCCCTGGACGAGGCCGAGAATGATGGTTTCGATCCAATTCACCCGGCCACCCTACGGCACCGTCCGCGCCGTGGGCGGCGGGACAGGCCCGGACGCGGCAGGAACGGCCCGCCGTGCGGGCCGTTCCTGGGGACGTGCTGAGGGGGTCGGGGATCAGCGGGTGGAGCGCGCCTCGTCCGTGTCGTCGAGGTCCTCGTAGTCCTCCTCGTCGACGAGGTCCTCGTCGAGCATCTCGTTGTCCTCCAGGAGCTCCTCGTCGTTGTCGTCGTCCGAGTCGTCCTCGTCGTCGTCCGAGTCGTCCTCGTCGGAGTCGTCCTCCTCCGCGAACACGGTCAGCGGGGTGACCTCGTCGTAGGCGTCGTAGAGCGCCTCCTCGTAGGCGTCGAAGGCGTCGGCGATGGCGATGTAGGCGCCGTCGACGGCGGGGTCGTCGTCGCTGCGCCGGTTGGACGCGGCGACGAGGTGTTCTTCGAAGGCGCTCACGAGGGCCTGCAACGCGGCACGAGGGTCATTGCTCATGGAGTAGACGTTAGCGCTATTCCGTGCAGAATGGGGACCGATGAGAGAACATGTCCGGACCAGCTCGGAGACCCTCACGAGGGACGCCGACCAGCGCTACGAGTACCTCCTGCTGACCGTGGCGCCGCACGAGGCGCTCGGCGACGCACGGGCCCGGCTCAGCGAGCACGCCGAGTACGGCAAGTGGGAACTGACCCGTTCCGTCCTGCTCTACGGCGGCACCCGCAAGTACTGGATGCGCCGCCGGGTGATGCGCGTGGAGCGCACCGTCTGAGCCCGGAGGCTCTCCCCCATCGGCCGGGCTCAGCCCCCGATCGGGCCCAGCAGCGCCTTGGCCACGGCCGCGTGCACGGACTCGTCGTCGGAGGGGTGGTAGATCCCGGCGAGCACGTCCCGGTACAGCCGTTCCAGCTCCCGGCCCCGGGAGTACTGCGCCCCGCCGGAGGTGCGCATCGCGAGGTCGACGACCTGACGGGCCGCCTCGGTGGCCCGGTGCTTGACCCCGGAGAACAGCAGGAACCAGCGGGGACCGTGGTCCTGGGCGCCGGCGGTGCCGAGGGCGTCGACGTCCGCGGTGAGCCGGAGCAGCTGCAGCTCCACGCCGTCGCGCAGGAGCGCGGCCTCGGCGATCTGCCGGCGGACGTCGGGATGCTCGGACCGCGGAGGCCCCCCGCCGCGGGACCGCCGGGTGCTCGCGATCTCCACGGCCAGCTCCACCGCACGGTCCGCGATCCCGGTGTAGACGGCGGCCAGGAGGAGCTCGAAGCAGCCGAAGACGCCCCACACCACCGGGTCCGGGTTCGGCCCCACGGGAGTGCGCGTGAGCACCTGCTCCGCGGGCATCGGCACCGAGCGCAGCACCGTGGTGCGGGACTGGGAGGCCCGCATGCCCATGGTGTCCCAGTCGTCGAGGACCTCGATGCCCTCCGCCGCCCGGTCGAGGAGGCCGAACACCAGTGCAGGACCGTCCTGGGCGTCGTCGCGGGCGTGGACGATCAGCCGGGTCCACACGGGGGAGAGCGAGGTGAAGATCTTCGTGCCCGTGATCCGGTAGCCGTCCTCGGCGGCCACGGCGGTGGTGTCGGCGTCGAAGAGCACGGAGTCGTTGCCGGTCTCCGAGATGCCGAAGGCGAAGATCTCCCCGGCCGCGGCCTGCTCGAAGATCCGGTCGGCGCGGGCGTCCCCGCGCAGGCGCAGGGTGTGCGCCACGCCCACCAGGACGTGGTGCATGTTGATGCCCAGCGCCGTGGCGGGGGCGGCCGCGGCGAGGCGCCGCTGCGCGGCGACCGCCTGCTGCAGCGTGAACCCGAGGCCGCCCCGGTCCCGCGGCACCAGCATGAGCGGATAGCCGACGCGCACCAGGTCCGCGAAGTCCTCGTCGAAGAACCGGTTCTCCCGGTCGTAGCCGGCGGCGCGCTCGCGGAACGTCGCCAGCAGGTCGTCCGGGAGCAGGGTCTCGGGCACCAGGTCCTCGGGCCGCGCGGGCTCGGGCTCCGGCTTGGTCGCGTGGGGCATCTCGCTCCTGTCGGCGGCCCTCGGGGTGGAGGGCGCTCCGGTGGTCGTGGGCGCTTCGGTGGTCGTGCGGCGCTGGGCCGGTGCGACGTCCGTACCGGGTCAGTACCGGGTCAGCAGCCGGTGCAGCACCCGGGAGCCGAACTCCAGGGAGTCCGTGGGCACGCGCTCGTCCACGCCGTGGAACATGGACGGGAAGTCGAGCTCGTCGGGCAGCCGCAGCGGCACGAACCCGTAGCCGGTGATGCCGAGCGGGTCCAGGGACTTGTTGTCCGTCCCGCCGGAGAGCATGTACGGCAGCACGATCGCCTCCGGGTCCTCGGCGTGCAGCGCGTCGACCATGGCGTCGACCACGGTGCCGGAGAACGGCACCTCGAGGGCGATGTCGTCCGACTCGAACTCGAAGGACACCCCGTCCCCGGCGAGCTCCGCGAGCTTCTCCAGCACGACCTCGCGCTGGCCCGGCAGGTAGCGCACGTCCAGCCCCGCCTGGGCCGAGCCGGGAATGACGTTGACCTTGTAGCCCGCCTCGAGCATCGTCGGGTTGGCGGTGGTCTGCAGGGTCGCGCCCACGAACCGGGCGACGGAGCCGAGCTCGGCGAGCAGCCGCTGGGGGTTCTGGGGGTCGAACTCCACGCCCGTGAGCTCGGTGACCGAGTCGAGGAACGCCCGGGTGGTCTTGGTGAGCTCGATCGGCCACTGGTGCTCGCCGATGTTCGCCAGCGCCCTCGACAGCCGGGTGACCGGGTTGTCGCCGTTGATCTGGGAGCCGTGCCCGGCCGTCCCCTGCGCGTTGAGGCGCAGCCACATGAGACCCTTCTCCGCGGTCTGCAGCAGGTAGGCGCGCCGGCCGCCGATGGTGGCCGAGTACCCGCCGACCTCGCTGATGGCGTCGGTCACCCCGTCGAAGAGCCCGCGGTGGTGCTCCGCGATCCAGTGGGAGCCGTACACCATGCCGGCCTCCTCGTCGGCGAAGAAGCCGAAGACGATGTCCCGCCGCGGCCGGTCCCCGGTGCGCACCATGTGGCGCAGCACCGAGATCATCATGGCGTCCATGTCCTTCATGTCCACGGCGCCGCGGCCCCAGATCATGCCGTCCCTGATCTCGCCCCCGAACGGGTCCACGGACCAGTCGGCGCCGATCGCGGGCACCACGTCGAGGTGGCCGTGCACCAGCAGGGCGTCGGCGGAGGGGTCGGTGCCCTCGATCCGGGCGAAGACGTTGGCCCGGCCGGGCGCGGACTCCAGGACGGTCGTCGAGAGACCGACCTCCTCGATCAGCCCGGCCACGTACTCGGCGGCCCGCCGCTCCCCCTTGGCGTCGCCGCTGCCGTAGTTGGAGGTGTCGATGCGGATGAGGTTGCGGCAGATCTCGACGGTCTCGCCCTCGGGCGACGACGACGCGGCCGCCGCGGCGGGAACGGTCTGAGGATCGGTCATGGCGGTCCTTCCTGGGGTTCCTGGGGGGCGGGTGGGGCTCAGCGGACGGCGGTGTCGCGGCCGGGATAGCTCAGCAGCACGAGGCGCCCGGACTCCTCGACCACGACGACCCCCTCCGTCTCCTCGGGGGCGTCCTCGGGGGCGACCTCGAGCCGGTACCCGTCGGCGGCCTCGGCGGCCTCGCCCTGGACGGCGAGCGTCTCGTAGCGGAAGGTGTCCGGGTGCCGGCGCTCGAGGTAGACGCTGCAGTACTGCGAGCTGCCCTCCGTGGCCCGGTGCACGACGTCGTGGGACAGCAGCCCGCAGGCCTCGTCCCAGTCGCGCTCGGCCATCGCGTCGACGAAGGCCCGGGTGGTGCCCTCGGGCGTGCCGAGATCGGGACCGCACCCGGTCAGACCCACGGCGGCGGCGACGGCGAGGCACAGCCGCAACGGACCCCGGACGCCGGTGGCGCGGGTGGCGTGGACGGTCATCGGGCTCCTCTCCGGGCGTGCGCTCCCAGCCTATCGTCACCCGCCACGGACCGTTCGCCGCTCGGACGGCACCACGATGCCCCTCCGCGGCGGAGGCGGCTCTCCTCTCGGCGGCCTCGCGGCCACGCCGCGGGCGGCGGGATCGGAGCCCCGGCGCGGGGCGTCCCGGGGTCCCGGAGCGTGCTGATCGACGGAGCGAGAACCGCTCACTATAACCACGGAAATACGGGCCTGTCGGTACATTCCGTGATGTCGCCGTTATTGTTCCGTGATAGACGAAACAATTTCACACATTTCCTATTTGCAATGGTGATTCCTTAGCCTTTCCGTGGGCGCCTTCCCCAGCCCAATCTGTCTCGTCGTCCGGCCGGACGACGATAGCCCCCCGCCGCGCGGAACCCCCAATTTTTCCGTGCGTGCAGACAGACCAGGAAGCAGAAGCACCCATGGCGAAACATCGCTGCGCCCCCGCGCGCCGTCACGGCCGCATGGCCGCTCTGGCCCTCTCCGCCGGCATCGGCGTCACCACCCTCGCCGGCACCTCCCTGCTGGCCGGTCCGGCCCACGCCGCCGTGCAGGACATCGTCGCGGTGGACGCAGCCACCCGTCAGGCCGACGCCCAGCTGATCCTCGACGAGATCAACCGCTACCGCGAGTCCCTCGGCGTGAGGCCGCTCAAGTACTCCGCCACGCTGTCCCAGGTGGTGCAGAAGGAGTCCGACCGGCAGATCGTCGAGGAGAAGTTCTCCCACAGCACCGCCTTCCTCACCGACCCGCGGACCGGGCCCTGGACCAGTGCCAACGAGGTCATCGCCCTGGAGCACCACCGGGACGTGCGCGCGCTGGTGAAGTGGTGGAAGTCCTCGGCCGCCCACGACAAGGCGATCAAGGACCCGCGCCACGAGGTGATCGGCATCGGCCTCACCTACGCGGACGGCCGGCTCGAGAACACCGGGCAGCCCTGGCAGGTGCTCTCCACCGTCAACCTCTACGGGTACGCCAACGGGGGCGCCCCCGCGGACGCCTCGACGCGGGTGAACGGGGTCCCGGCCTACACCTACGAGACGTCGACGCCCGTCCAGACCCCGGCGGGCCACGGCGTGGCCGGCGCCATCGGCGCGAAGTACCACGCCCTGGGCGGCGCCCCGGTCCTCGGTCCTCCCGTGACGGCGGAGCGCGGCGGCCTGCGCGCCGGAGGCGCCTATCAGGAGTTCTCCCTGAACGGGCGCAAGTCCACCCTGTACTGGAGCCCCGCCACGGGCGCCCACCGGGTCGAGAACGCCACGGTCATCGGCCAGAAGTTCGTGGCCGCGGGCCGTGAGAACGGCTACGGCTTCCCGACCACGGAGGAGCGCCGACTGGCCGACGGGTCCTCCTACCAGGTCTTCTCCCGGGACGGCGTCCTCACCAAGGTGCTGTGGACGCGCGCCCACGGGGCCCGCGCCGTGAACGAGACCGCTCCCATCGGCCGCGCCTGGAAGGCTGCCGGCTTCGAGCGGGGCTACGGCTACCCGGTCACCGACGAGATCCGCTCCGGGACCACCGTCTACCAGCGCTTCTCCAACGGGTACAAGGTGAACTGGTCGCCGGCCACCGGACAGGTGTGGGTCACCGGCTGGTGACCCCGGCGCCCCGGGACGAGTTCCCCGGGGCGCCGGCCGGGCTCAGTGCTCGAGCACGATCTTGCCGAAGTGGCGGGCCGACTCCATCTCCCGGAACGCGTCGGCCGCCTCGGCCAGGTGGTGGCGACGGTCGATCACCGGGCGCAGGCCGGTCGCCTCGAGCGCGCGGACGAAGTCGGCCTGGTCCCGCCGGCTGCCCACCAGCAGCCCCTGGAGCCGCGCCTGGCGCGCCATGAGCAGCGCCGTGGGCACGTCGCCCGCCGCTCCGGTGAGCACGCCGATCAAGGAGATGTGACCGCCGATCCGCACGGCCCGGAGGGACTGCGCCAATGTGCCCGGCCCGCCGACCTCGATCACGTGGTCCGCGCCGCGTCCGTCCGTGAGCTCCTGGACGGCGCGCCCCCACTCGGGGGTCCCGCGATAGTTGATCACGTGGTCCGCGCCGAGCCGGCGGACGCGGTCGAGCTTCTCGTCGGACGAGGACGTGACCACGACGGTGGCGCCCATGGCCTTGGCGAGCTGTGCGGCGAAGACCGAGACGCCGCCGGTGCCCAGGGCCAGGACCACGTCCCCGGCCCGGAGCCCGCCGTCCACCACGAGCGCCCGCCAGGCGGTGACACCGGCCGTGGTGATGGTCGCGGCCTCGGCGTGCGACCACCCCGCCGGGGCGCGCGTGAACCACGTGGCGGGACGCACCACCGCCTCGCGGGCGTAGCCGTCGAGCCCGTCCCCGGGGACCCGCCGGAAGTTGCCGTCCACGGGAGGGCCGTCCTGCCACAGCGGGAAGAAGCAGGAGACCACGGCGTCGCCCTGCGCGAAGTCGTCGACGCCCTCCCCCACGGCCTCGACGACGCCCGCGCCGTCCGCCAGCGGGATCCGTCCGTCCTCGGTCCGCGTCCCGCCGGAGACCACGAGGTAGTCGTGGTAGTTCAGGGAGCTGGCGTGCACGCGGACGCGGATCTCGCCGGGGCCCGGCGCCCCGGGGTCGGGCGCGTCGCCGAGCTCGAGCCGATCCAGGCCACCGGGGGCGGAGACGGTCAGTTGCTTCACGGGTGGTCCTCCTGAAGGTGCGGGGTCGTCGGTCGCCGCCCACGATAGCCGCCGCAGCCCAGCGAGTCATCAGCACGCTTCCCATTTCCCGGGGTGCCGATCGGGGTGGCCTCCTCGGGTCCTGCTCAGTGGGCGCCCACCGCGCGGGCGTGCCGGACCGCGGCCTCGGCGCCCTGGGTCCAGCGCTCCCCGTGGCCGGGCAGCACGGTGCGCGCCCCGGTGGCGGCCACCGCGTCGAGGGAGTCGAGGGCCACGGCGGAGTCGTTGGTCGCGGCCGCGGCGACGATCTGCGGGCCCCGCCGGCCGGTGTAGGGGTCCAGCGTCACGAGCGCGTCCCCGCTGAGCACGGTCCCCCGGTCGGGCAGGTCCAGGACGCAGTGCCCGTCCGTGTGACCCGGCGTGTGCACCACCACCGGCCGGCCCGGGACCGGCAGGACGGAACCGGCCTCGAGGAGGCGCAACTCCCGCACGCCCTTGACCGTCAGGGCCCCGGCCGCCGCCATGCGGCCGAGCAGCGGCAGGGACCGCGGGTGGGTGAAGGGGTAGAGGAACCGGTTGCGCTCGGGCCGGTAGCGGTACGGGTGCGCCGCCAGCCGCGCGTCGTCCGGGTGCCCGTACACGGGAAGCTGCCACTCCTCCTGCGCGCGCCGGGCGAAGCCGACGTGGTCGAAGTGTGCGTGCGTGAGCACCAGCGCCCTGACCTCGTCGGGGCGCCGCCCGCGCTCCTCGAGTCCCGCCAGCAGCATGGGCCACATGCTCGGCAGGCCGGCGTCCACGAGCGTGACGCCGTCCTCGTCCTCGATCAGGTAGCAGTTGACGTGGGCGTGGGTGATGCGGTGGATGCCGTCGGCCACTTCGGGGGTGAACATGGGTCTCCTCACTCGATCAGTGTGCTGATCATACCTGCCGTCTCCCGACACCGGCCCGGTGACCGCCCAGCCGCACGGGAGGCCCGGTACCATGGGCTCAAAACGCGGCCCCGGCCCACGGATCCCCCGGTCCGACCCGACCAGGCCCTGCGCTCCCCCGACCTGACCCCCCGAAAGGTCCCGCTGTGATCGATCAGCGTCCCGAGACCCTGCCCTCCGTCGAGATCGTCGCCGTCCCCTTCCACCGGTTCCGCCGGCACCGGTGGGCCCTGACCTTCGTCCCGGCCGACGGCGGCAGCCCCGTCCGCCGGACGTTCCCGGACTTCCGGGACGCCGTGGTCGCCGCCCGCGCCCTCGCGCTGGCCCGGCGGGCGTCCGTCGGCGCCTGAGACCGCCCGGGTCCGGTCGGGCAGCCGCCGCCGAGGCCTCCGAGAGTTCCTCCGGGCGCGCCGGACGGTCGATGCTCCCGTCCGGCACTTCCCGGGAGACTCCTCCGGAGGTCACTCGGTGGAAGTCACTCGGTGGAGGTCACTCGGCGAGCGCCTCCACGAGGACGTCGGCGACGGCCTGGCTCGACTGGGGGTTCTGTCCGGTGATCAGGTTGGCGTCGCGGATGACGTGGCTGGACCACGCGGGCCCGGTCTCCACGACGGCTCCCTTCTCCCGCAGCACGGTCTCCAGGAACCAGGGGGTGTTCTCCCCGGTGCCGCCGCCGAGCTCCTCCTCGTTGGTGAAGGCGGTCAGCCTCCGTCCCGCGAAGAGGAACGTCCCGTCGTCCTGGGCGCTGAGCAGGGCGGCGGGGCCGTGGCAGAACGGGGCGATGAGCCGCCCGGCCCGGTCGGAGGAGGACAGGATCCGGCCGAGCGAGGGGTCGTGGACGAGGTCCGCCATGGGGCCGTGGCCACCGGGCAGGACCACGGCGTCGTAGTCGTGCTCGTCGACGTCGGCCAGGACGCGGGGGGCGGAGAGCTCCGCGTCGATCTCCTCCAGGTACGCGCGGAACTCGTCGGCCCGCTCCCGGCCCCCGGTCATGTCCGGGGAGAAGCTGGCCTGGTCCGCGGTGGGCCGGCGTCCTCCGGGGGTGGCGACGTCGACGGTGTGCCCGGCCCGGCGCAGCGCCCGGTGGGCGACGACGAGCTCCTCCGCCCAGAAGCCGGTGGGGTGCTCGGTGCCGTCCCGCATGGTGAGGGAGTCGGCCGCCGAGACGATCATCAGAACACGGGCCATGATGGGTAGCTCCTCGACTGTGGTGTCTGTCCGGGTGGTGTCTGTCCGGGTGGGCGGGGTCGGGCGGATCAACCCGCGGCGGTGAGCTCCTCGTACGTGGCGTCGTCGAGCTCGAGGTCCGCGGCGCCCATGTTCTCCTCCAGGTGCTCGAGTGACGCGGTGCCGGGGATGGGCATGAGCACCGGGGAGTGCCGGAGCAGCCAGGCCAGGGCGATCTGGGCGGTGGTGGCGCCGAGCCGCTGGGCGGCCCGATCGACGGGCCCGCCCGGGCGGGCCAGCTCTCCCGCGGAGATCGGGGCCCAGGGGATGAACCCGATGCCGTGCTCCGTGGCGTGGTCCAGGACGTCCTGGGAGGTGCGGTCGGTGAGGTTGTAGCGGTTCTGCACCGTGGAGACGGTGAAGTGCCGTCCCGCGGTCACGAGCTGCTCGACCGTCACCTCCGACAGGCCCAGGGCCCTGACCTTGCCCTCCTGCTGGAGCTCCCGCAGGACGCCGAACTGCTCCTCGGCGGGGACGGACGGGTCCACGCGGTGGAGCTGGAGCAGGTCGAGGGTGTCCACCCGGAGCTTGCGCAGGCTCAGCTCGGTCTGCTGGCGGAGGTACTCGGGCCGGCCCAGCGGGATCCACTTCCGAGGTCCGGTGCGGGCGAAGCCCACCTTGGTGGCGACGCGCACGCGCTCGGGGTACGGGTGGAGGGCCTCGGCGATGATCTGCTCGCTGACGTCGGGGCCGTAGGCGTCGGCGGTGTCGATGAAGTCGACGCCGAGCTCGACGGCCCGGCGCACCACGCGCAGGGCGTTCGCGCGGTCGGCGGGCTCTCCCCACACGCCCTCGCCCACGATGCGCATGGCGCCGAACCCGAGCCGGTGGACGGTGCCGAGATCGCGGAGGTCGATGGTGCCGGGAACGGCTCGGGCGGTGGTCCGGGTGTTATCCGTCATGCGTGCCGCAACGAGTCCGACCGCGCGCTTATTCCGCCCAGCGGCCCAGGAGGCGCCGCTATGCTGACCGGGATTCCGGCACGACCGAGGAGGTCACCATGGCCCAGCACGACGACGACCGGCACGACGACCCGAACGAGGACCGGCACGACGAGCGGCGGGACCGACGGCGCACGGTCGTGATCACGGGCGCGAGCGACGGCATCGGCGCCGCTGCCGCCCGCGAGCTGACGGCACGGGGCCACGACGTCGTCGTCGTCGGCCGTTCGGCCGAGAAGACCGCGGCGGTGGCCGGTCCGCTCGGGGCACGGCACTTCACCGCGGACTTCGCACGGCTCGACGACGTACGACGGCTCGCCCGCGACCTCCAGGAGACGGTCCCGCGGATCGACGTCCTGGTCAACAACGCCGGCGGGATCTTCGACCGCCGCGAACTCACCCCCGACGGGCACGAGAGGACGTGGCAGGTCAACCACCTGGCGCCCTTCCTGCTCACCCACCTGCTGCTCGACGGGCTCCTGGCGGAGGGGGCGGCGGTGCTCAACACGTCGAGCATCGCGTCCCACATCGGCCGGCTCTCCCCGGAGACCCTCGTCGACGACCGGCGCTGGTCCCCGCAGCGCGCCTACGGGGACACGAAGCTCGCCAACATCCTCTTCACCCGCGGACTCGAGCGCCGGTACGGGCCGCACGGCCTGAGCGCCGCGGCCTTCCACCCCGGGGGCGTCGCGACGAACTTCGCCTCCGGCACCACCACCGCCCTGCGCTACCTGTACCGCACGCGCCTGGGCCGCCGGCTCATGATCACCCCGGAGCAGGGCGCGGAGACCCTGGTGTGGCTGGCCGAGGGCGCCGCCGGCCGGGACTGGCGCTCCGGGGGCTACTACGAGAAGAAGAAGCCCGCCCGCGCCCCGTCCCGCGCGGCCGACGACGCGCTCGAGGACGCCCTGTGGCAGCGCAGCGCCGAGCTCGCCGGGCTCACCCCGGGACACCCGGCCGGCTGAGCACCAGGGCGTCGACCTTCGCCCACAGCTGCTCGACCGTCCCCTCGTTGACGAGGACGGCGCTGATCCAGCGCGGGTCGATGCCGGCCTCGGAGGGGTGCGGATCGTCCGGAGCGGACGTCCCGGGGCGCACCACGTGCACCACCCGGCCCCCGGCGGCCGTGATGGCCTCGGCCTCGACGTCGAAGCGCACGTCCGTGAGCACGACCGGCCCGCCCAGCCTGCGGGCCGTCTCCAGACCGCGGTCCGCCCACACCGTCTCCCCGAAGACGGCCTTGCCGGCCTCGTTGCCGACCTTCTGCAGCAGCGTCCGGATCTCCCGGTGCACCGGGTCCCGCGCCTCGTCCTTGAGCCGGCCCCAGTCCCCGTCCACCTCCGCCAGGACCGTGGCGAGCCGCAGCGGTCTGCCGTCCCGGACCCCCACGAGGGGGTCCAGCTCGGTGAGGAACAGTCTCAGCGGGTCCGCGAAGGCCACCCGGGTGTAGCCGTGCGCGAGCACGAGGCGGTCGCCGCACGTGTCCTTGCCCGACTGCTTGCGCCCGTGCAGCCCGATCAGCCGCGGGCGGGGGTCCGGTTCCTGCGCCATGACGGGGCTCCTCCGGTCGTTCGCCGACGCGTTCCAGCGTACGGACCGGGGCGCGGAGGCGCACTCGGGGCACGTCGAGTGAAAATTGCACTATGATGTCGTAAGTGCAACATCAACTCGTCCTGCGGCTCCTCCGGTGACGGAGGGAGCGCGGGAGCAGCGCATGCGGCGGACACGCCGCGCCCTCGTCGCCGGCGCGCGCCGGCTGACCGCCGAGCGCGGGCTGGCCGGGTTCACGGTGGACGAGCTCTGCGCCGGGGTCGGGATCTCCCGCCGGAGCTTCTTCAACTACTTCGCCTCCAAGGACGACGCCGTGCTGGGCACCCCGGCCCGGGACCCGCTCGAGGCCTTCGGCGAGGAGTTCGTCGCCGGTGGCTCCGCGCCGGACGGGCCGCCGCTGCTCACGGCCCTGCAGGAGCTGGTCGTGCGGTCCTTCGCCCTCCTGGAGGGCCCCCCCGACCGGACCCTGCTGCTGGACGTGCTGCGGCGCGAGCCCGTGCTGCTCCAGCGGCTCACCGAGACCATGGAACGCCGGCTGGCCGGTCTGACGGAGCTCATCGCGCGCCGGCAGGGCTGCGGGGACCGCGATCCGTTCCCCGGCGTGGCCGCCGCCGTCCTCGCCCACCTCGCGGGGCACACCGTCCAGGAACTCCTCGAGACCCGGCCGGCCGGCGCCGACCCGGACGAGGCCCCGCCGCTGGAGGAGTTCGCCGAGCTGCTGGCCCGCAACGTCCGCCTCGCCGGGACCCTGTTCTCCCCCGCCGTGACCACCCCGGCGGCGGGGACGGACGCCCCCTCGGGCAGGCCCTCGAACACCTCCCCCGACACCGAAGGAAGCCCATGACCACCACTCCGCCCGCGGCCGCGCAGGACGCCCCTCTGCTGGTGCTGACCCAGAAGCGGATCTGGATCATCTTCTCCGCCCTCATCGCCGGGATGATGCTCGCCAGTCTCGACCAGACGATCGTCTCCACCGCCATGCCGACCATCGTCGGCGAGCTGGGCGGCGTGGAGCACCAGGCCTGGATCACCACCGCCTACCTGCTGGCCACCACCATCGTGATGCCCGTCTACGGCAAGTTCGGTGACGTCCTGGGCCGGCGCAACCTCTTCCTGATCGCGATCGCGCTGTTCACGCTCGCGTCGGTGGGCTGCGCCGTGGCCACCGGGTTCTGGCAGTTCGTGACCTTCCGCGCGATGCAGGGCCTCGGCGGCGGAGGGCTGATGATCCTCTCCCAGGCGATCATCGCGGACGTCGTCCCGGCCTCCGAGCGCGGCAAGTACATGGGGCCGCTCGGCGGCATCTTCGGGCTCTCCGCCGTGGCGGGGCCGCTGCTCGGCGGCTACTTCGTGGACCACCTCACCTGGCAGTGGGCGTTCTACATCAACATCCCCATCGGCATCGCCGCCTTCGCCATCGCGTGGTTCACCCTCACGCTCCCGCACCAGCGCGCGACCCGCAGGATCGACGTCGCCGGTGTCCTGCTGCTGTCCGTGGCGACGACCTGCCTCATCTTCTTCACCGAGTTCGGCGGCAACGCCGAGCACGGCTGGGGCGCGACGGCCACCTGGGCCTGGGCGGGCGGCATGCTCGTGGCCACGGCGCTGTTCGTGTGGAACGAGACCCGGGCCGAGGACCCGATCGTCCCCCTGGGCCTGTTCCGCAACCCGGTGTTCGTCAACGCCACCGCCATCGGTCTCACGCTGGGACTGGGGATGTTCGCCGCCATCGCGTTCGTGCCCACGTTCCTGCAGATGTCCTCCGGGACCTCGGCCGCGGAGTCCGGGCTGCTCATGGTCCCCATGATGGTCGGGCTGATGGGCACCTCCATCTGGTCCGGCCTCAGGATCTCCCGCACGGGCCGGTACAAGGGCTACCCGCTGGCGGGCACGCTCGTCACGGCCTCGGCCATGCTCGCCATGACCACGCTGGCGGCCGACACGCCGATCTGGTTGATCTGCGTCTACCTCTTCGTGCTCGGCGCGGGCCTGGGCCTGATCATGCAGGTCATCGTCCTCGTGGTGCAGAACGCCGTGGACCCGTCCCTGGTGGGCACGGCCACGAGCACCAACAACTACTTCCGCGAGGTCGGTGCGGCCCTCGGCGTGGCGATATTCGGGGCGATCTTCACCAACAACCTCTCCGAGAAGCTCACGGCGGTCTTCACCGGCGCCGGCGCCTCCTCCGCCCAGGCCGGGGAGGCGACCGCGACCCTGGACCCGCAGACTCTGGTGCAGCTGCCCGAGCCCGTCCGCAAGAGCATCGTCACCGCGTACGCCGATTCCCTCGCCCCGGTGTTCTGGTACCTCATCCCCTTCATGCTGCTGGCCTTCCTGCTCGCGGTGTTCCTCAAGCAGATCCCCCTGTCGGACACGGCCGGCATGGTGGCTCGCGGTGAGGCGATCGGTGGCGCGGAGGCGGTGGCCCACGAGGCCGCGGCGAGAGCGGCCGCGGCGAACGACGTCGCCCGCCGTGCGTCGTCGGCCGGACCCCCCGCTCCCTGACGGGTCCCCGCGTCCGGCCGTGCCGGGTCGGGAACTGGCCGAAAGGCCATGTGCGAACGGGAACTCCCGCGGTAGATTGAGGCCCGGGCCGGCTCCACGTCCGGCCCGGGCACCCCTCACCCCCCGGAAGGAACTGTCATGATCAGACTGGTCGGCGAGTTCGACGCGTTCTTCAACCCCAACTTCACGGCCATCCTCGGCATGTTCTTCGACCTGGTCCGCGCGGTGCTGCTCGGCGGCTGAGCCCCGGTCCACCCCGCGCCGTCGGCGCCGCCGGAGCTCCTCCGGCGGCGCCGACGGCGTTCCCGGCGGCTTTCGGCAGTCTGTGCCGACTGCTACGTTCTGCCCATCAGGCGCGCGGCGGACCGGCCGCCACCGCTGCGCAGGCCCCGAGGAGGACTCCGTGAGCCAGCACCACCACCACGCCGGCGGTGCCACCGGCGTCGGCACCCGCGCCGTGGTGGTCCGCGGTGGTCCCGTCCTGCGCACCGAGCGTCGCACCGTCGTCGACGAGACCGACCGGACCGTCACGGTCGACGACGGCACCCGGTTCGCCAAGGCCACCGGGCTGGTGTGGGACGCCCCGGCGGTCCATCCCGCCGAGCCCGACGGCGCGCACGCCCCGACCCGGCTCGTCACCGAGGGACACCCGGCGTTCGAGAAGCTGTGGGCCGACGCGGTGCTCAGCACCTTCACCGACTCCGACCACGCCGCCTACGTCGAGGGGCTGATCGCCTCGAACCGGCTGGCACGGCGCGGCGACGTGCACGCCCGCTATGACGTGGCCGCCATCATCGACGAGCTCGCCGCCCTGCACCCCGACCTCGAGGCGATCCCCGAGGACCTGTTCTGGGCGGTCGTCGACCGGCACGGCCGCGAGGACGACCGGGACGTCACCTCCTGACGCCGGTCCCGGTCCGGCCCGCCGGGTACCGGGTCAGCGCAGGCGCCCGCCGGAGTGCCGGAGGTAGCAGCCGGCGCACATCGACTCGTAGGACACGGCCACGCCGTCGATGGCCACCTGGTCGCCCTCGAAGACCGGCTCCCCGTCCACCGTGCGGGCGTTGAACATCGCCTTGGACCCGCAGCGGCAGATCGTGCGCAGCTCCTCGACCGTGTGGGCCACGGCCAGCAGGCGCGCCGCGCCCGGGAACGCCTCCGTGCGGAAGTCGGTGCGCAGCCCGTAGGCGAGCACCGGGACGCCGTCCAGCACCGCGATGCGCAGCAGGTCGTCGACCTGGGCCGGAGCGAGGAACTGCGCCTCGTCGACCAGCAGGCAGTGCACCGGTCCGTGCTCCTGGACGGCGGCCCGGAAGCGCTCGCGCGCCCCGTCCTCCGGGGCCAGCAGCAGGTCGACCCGCCGGGACTCCCCCAGGCGCGAGACCACGGTGTCCGCACCCTTCGAGTCGATCGAGGGCTTCGCGACGAGAACCTTCTGGTCGCGCTCCTCGTAGTTGTGCGCGGCCTGGATCAGCACCGTGGACTTGCCGGAGTTCATCGCCCCGTGGCGGAAGTAGAGCTTCGCCATCAGGGCGTCCTGACGGGCCGGGAGGCGGGCGTGGTCATGCTGGTTCTCCTGGGTTCGTGCCGGGTGGTCGGCGGACGGCAGGGCGGACGCCGTGGGTGCCGGTGAACACCCTACGTCCGCGGCGAGGCCGACCGGCGCCCGGCACGACGACCGGAGCCGGCGCCCACCACCGCTAACCTGGAGCCCATGGGCTGGCACATCGGCACCTCCGGGTGGAGCTACGACCACTGGGAGCACGTCCTCTATCCCCCGGGCACGGCACCGGCGAGACGCCTGGAGATCTACACCCGGGCCTTCTCCACCGTGGAGCTCAACGCCAGCTTCTACCGCTGGCCGCGGAGCAGCACGTTCGCCGGCTGGAACCGGCGCCTGCCGGAGGGCTTCCGGATGACGGTGAAGGCCCCCCGCGGGCTGACGCACGCGAAGAAGCTCTACGCCCCCGAGACCTGGAGCCGGCGGATCGCCGAGTCCTGGCACGAGCTGCGGGACCGGCGCGGGGTGCTGCTCGTCCAGCTCCCACCGGCGCAGGCCCGCGACGACGCGCGCCTCGACTGGTTCCTGGCCGGGCTGCCCGACTGGCTGCCGGTCGCCGTGGAGTTCCGCCACGACAGCTGGGTGCACCCGGAGGTGTTCGAGCTGCTCCGGCGCCACGGCGCCGCGTACTGCGTGATGAGCGGGGCCGGGCTGCCCTGCGTCCTGGAGGCCACCGCCCCGTTCGTCTACGTCCGCTTCCACGGCCCCGACCACGACCACCTCTACGCAGGCTCCTACTCGGACACGGACCTGGCCTGGTGGGCGGACCGGATCCGGGAGTGGCACCACGGCGGCCGCGAGGTCTACGCGTACTTCAACAACGACGGCGAGGGCCACGCCGTGCGCAACGCCCTGACGCTGCGCCGGCTCCTCGACGGCGGCTGAGGAGGGTCACGGGCATAGGATCGGGCCATCATCGTCGAGCAGGACAGGAGCCGGAGATGGACCGCTACCCCGAGCCCGCGGACCGCAACGAGGCCTACGCGGAGACGAGCCAGGAAGGTCTGGGCGTCCGCGACGAGACCTGGCTGACCGCCGCCACCGACGAGAACAACCGGCGTTCGGACGCCCTCCCCGAGGAGGCGGAGGACGACGTCCTGCCCCCGGAGGACCTGGAGTCGGGGACCGGGCGCCCCGCGGACGACGGGTAGACGCGACGCCCGGCAACGGTTCCGACGGCGGTGCCGGCGGGTGCCGGCACCACCCCCGCCGGTCAGCTCCCCGGGCTCCGCTGGTCCCCGTCCGCCATGGCGTTGAGCTCGTAGGCGGTCCTGCCGTCGAGGGACTCGCGGAGGATGTCCGCGTGCCCG
The DNA here is from genome assembly GCF_042879215.1 of Kocuria arenosa. NCBI lineage: Bacteria > Bacillati > Actinomycetota > Actinomycetes > Micrococcales > Micrococcaceae > Kocuria > Kocuria arenosa. Next base: position 376,549 of record NZ_JBHZTA010000002.1, read on the forward strand.
GCGTGCCGGGCGTTCTCCTCGACCATGTGCAGCGCCACCCACCGGGCGGGCCACGTCCCCAGGTCCGGCGGGAACCACGGGGCGTCCGGGACGGGGACGCGGGCCTCCGGGTCCCCGGTGCGCAGCCCGGCCTCGACGCGGTCGGCCAGCGCGTGCAGGGCGGCGCGCAGGGAATCGGCGGTGTCCTCCGGGCGCACGGCCTCCGGCAGGATCGCGCCGGCCGCCCAGCCGGCGTCGTCCAGCGGTTCTGCCGGCGACCGGCCGGGGTCCGTGAGCGCGGCGAACGGACCGTGCCCCCCGATGAACAGGACGTGCCGGGCCAGCGCGCCCAGGCTCATGGCGCTCGCCGAGGGGGTCGCCCGCAGCTGCTCGGCGTCGAGGCCCTGGAGGGTGGTGGCGACCTGGCGGATCTGCTGGCTCGCGAAGGCCGCCAGGGCGTCGCGCTCGTCGGTGACGGTGGGAGTGAGGAAGGGCATGGTGGGCTCCTGCGGTGTCGTGGGGCTCGGATCGGGGACGGAGCAGGGCGTGCCCGCCGGGCGGCTCAGCGGGTGTGGGCGTACAGGTCGCGCAGCAGGGCGAGCTCCGCGCCGTGGTGGATCAGCTCGCGGTTGATGTGCAGCACGAGGGCGAGCACGGGCAGGTCCGCGTACGGGCCCTCCACCGGGCCGCACGGGCGCGCCAGGTCCGTCTCCGTCAGCGAGTGCACCCCGGCAATCCAGCGGGCGAACTCGCGATCCAGCTGGGCCAGCGCCTCCTCGGCGGTACCGGCGTACGCCCAGCGCTCGTAGGAGGCCTCCGGACCGGCGAAGTGCCCGTGGCTGCGGACGGCCAGCACGCCGACGACGACGTGCGCCATCCGCCACGCGATGGTCGTGAACGGCGCCGGCACCGGTTCGGGCAACGCGAAGTCCACCACGAACTCCCCGCTGCCCGTCTGCATCGAGGTGCGGTCCTCCGTCCGGGGATGGACCGTCCACGCGGATCCGCCGGTGGGGTCGAAGAGGTACTCGTCGTCGGTCAGGCCGGCGAGCCGGGGCCGCAGCTGGTGGGCCCAGTGCCGGTCGATCTGGTCGGCGGCACAGCCGGCGACGTCGAGGTCGGTCATGACGGTTCCTTCCTGTTCGGGGGCCTCAAGCGCAATTCCGGGAACGAGAACAGTGTCCGCCCGGTGGCGGACAGATCCTGTCCGCCACCGGGCAGGCACTGCTGTTGTGACGGATTCTGCGCGTCGCGTGCTGCTCCCGCTCCGCAGCCGAGATCGACGATCCGCGGTGCGGGCGGCAGCTGCTCGCACATCCCCAGTGCCCGCGCGGTGCACTCCCGGCTGCCCGGGCCCTGCCGGGGCAGCGACTCGAAGAGAGCGACGAAGCAGTCCGTCCCGGACCGGTTCGGCGTGGTCATGCAGGCCACTGCAGGCCCGCCGCGGCAGACCTCCTCGCGCGCCGCGGGGACGGGCGGATGCCGCAGAGGCTGTCGCTCGCCCGGGGTCGGGGCCGGGGCCGAGTCAGGTGGCCTCCGGTGCCCGGCCGGGGGTTCCGGGGGCGAAGATGGCCAGGAGCTCCCCCACCTCGTGGGAGGCGGTGGCCGGATGGCGGAAGTGCTGGTGGGCGTCGACGGTGTAGTGGCTGCGCCGCCCCACCCGTTCCCGGCGGAGGTACCCGGCGTCCTCGAGATCCTTGAGGATGGTCAGGGTCGCCCGGGCGGTGATGCCCACCTCGGCGGCGATCTCAGCCACCCGGGCGTCCTGGGACCGTGCCACGACCAGCAGGACGTGGCCGTGGTTGGTGAGGAACGTCCACGGCGGGCGCCGGGACGGACCTGGATGCTCCACCCCCGCTCCGCCGGAGTGGCCCGGGCCTGGGGGCGGAGCCGCACCGGGGTGGGAGCTGGAGGGCACAGTCGTGGGTCCTTCCCGTCGGGGATGCCGATTCTACGACCCGATCGGTCCGTGGGAGCGAGCCGGCCGGCGCACGGGGACCGAGGTGGTGCCCGCGGAGGGTCCACTCCGGCGGGACGGCCCGCAGCCGCCTCGGCGGTGTCACCGGGACCTGGGCCCTGATCCAGCATCCGGACCGGCATCACAGGTCGGCCAGCCGGTGCGAGCGGGCCGGGCGGCGCACGGTGATCAGGGACCCCGATCCGGCCACGACGAGCAGGACCTCGGCCCCGTGCCGGACGGTGGGCACCGGGATCTCGGCCGGGGTGACGATCACCGCCGCTCCGACCCGGCCGGCCGCGTGGGCCACGGCGATGGCCCGCCCCTGACGGGCGCGGCGGAGGCAACAGCTCCGGTGCCACACCACCTGCACTCGCGCGGTGAGACCGGCCGCCTCCAGGGCCGGGCGGGTGCGGGCGGCGACGGCCTCGGCCTCGAGCAGCGCTTCCCGGTGGACCCGGGCGGCGATGACGGCGTCGGCCGTGAAGGCCGAGCGCAGCATCGGCACCAGCAGCAGCAGCGGGCGACCCTGGTCGGCGGCGATCCGTGCCGCGCAGCGGGCTGCGGTGACGGCCTCGGGGCCGTCGGTGATCACAGCGGCCACGGGGCGTCGGGGGGCGAGGGCGGTCATCGGAGGTCCCCTTCGTGGTGGGCGTGCTCGGGGTCGTCCCGGTGGGCGTCCCGGTGCAGGGCGGCGGTCTCCGGGCGGCGGCGGGACCACACCGGCTCCAGGGCCGCGTCCTCGGCCTCGGTGGCGACCCGGAACGGGGGCTCGGCCGGGGTCGGCAGCACTCGGCGGCCCTGCCCCCGGGTGGCCCGCAGGCTCATCACGATCGAGACGGTGATGATCGTGGCCACCACCGCCAAGGAGATCGGGGTCGGGATGTAGAAGAGATCGATCTTGAGCACCATCTTGACCCCGACCCAGATCAGCACCAGGGCCAGGCCGACCTTGAGGTACACGAAGCGGTGGATCAGGTCGGCCAGCAGGAAGTACATGGCCCGCAGCCCCAGGATCGCGAAGGCGTTGGCCGTGAAGACCAGGAACACCTCGTCGGTGACGGCGAAGATCGCCGGGATGGAATCGACGGCGAAGACGACGTCGGTGGCCTCGATCAGCACCAGCACCGCCAGCAGCGGGGTGGCCAGCAGCACCCCGTTCCGGCGGACCAGCAGCTTCTGGCCGTGGTAGGCCTCGGTCATCGGCACGAAGCGGCGGAAGCCGCGCAGCACCATCGACTGCTCGGGGTCCAGGTGCTCGTTGCGCTGCCGGATCATCCGCCACCCGGTGCAGAGCAGGAACGCGGCGAAGACGTAGAGGACCCACGAGAAGTTCTGGATCAGCACCGCCCCGGCGGCGATGAAGATCCCGCGGAACACCAGCGCGCCGAGCACCCCCAGGAACAGCACCCGGTGCTGGAACTCACGGGGAACGGCGAAATAGCTGAAGATGATCGCCCAGACGAAGACGTTGTCCACGGCCAGGGACTTCTCGATCAGGTAGCCGGCGAAGTACTGCTGCCCGAACTCGGCTCCCCACGCCTGCCAGACCAGAACCCCGAAGGCGACGCCGAAGACCACCCACACCCCCGACCACACCGCCGCCTCACGCACTCCGATGACGTGGGCACGGCGGTGGGCGAACAGGTCCGCGGCCAGCATCACCACGATGAAGCCCAGCACCGCGAGCCAGATCCAGAACGGGACATCCATGACGAAACCTTCCGATCGATGCGATCGGAGGTCTCTCCCGGCCCGTGCGCGGGCCCGCCCGCCGGACCCTTCTCGGGGTCGTAGTGACGACGGAACGCTGGTGGGATACTCCCCTCCTGGTGCCAACAAGTGAAACACACTTCACCTTTTCGCTCAAGACCCGATCCTGTGCTCCTGGCCGGACGACGTCGGCGAGCCGTCCACCGGTCCGTCCGCCGCCCGGCCCGGTGCCGGGAAGCATGCCCCCCGCAGCGGTGCCCTCCGGAGGGCCGCGGTCCTACGCTCAGCAGGAGGGAAGGCTGATGGGCCTGCGATCGGGCAGGACCGTGGGCGCCGTGCTCGGCGCGCTGCTGTTGGCCGCCGGGACCCAGCGGCTGCTGATGCCGGTCGACGAGGCCGGGGTGCTCGTCCCACGGCCCGCCGGAGCAGGAACGAGCCCCCGCGATGGGGGCCAGGGACCACGGGCCGACGCGCGAGAGGACCGGCATGACCAGGGGGCTCCTGCGGCCGGTGATGGTCGCCGAAGTGGACGGGATGATCCACCACGACCTCGTCGGCTTCGGGGCCGGCCGCACGATCGTGACGCGGTCCTGAGCTCTGGACGCCACGGGGACTCGAGAGCGGCCGGGAGGGCACAGGGACGGTCCTCCGGAAACCGCGAGCACACCCGAGGTCCGTCTCCCACCGGTCGAGGATTCCGCGCAGCGTGTCCTCCAGGCACTGTGCGACCCCGGTGTGGGCGTGCACGGCGGCGCGTTCCTCGACCGCGCGGACTGGTTGACCGGTGCTCTTCCCGTCGACCCCGACGTGGCGCACCGGCGTGCGCAGGCGCCGGTTCCCGGTCGTCGAAGGTCACCGGACAACGATCCGGTCAGCTCCATCGCCCGGACCGGTTCGTGGCCCCTGCGGTGATCGTGACACGGTGCCGGAGCGGGCACCGGCAGGAAGGCGGTCACCATGGACGGATCCGCGGCCGACGCCGGCCGCACCGGGTGACGACCCGGGATGCGGCACGTAGCGTAGAACCATGAACAATCTCGTACTGTCCCTGTCCAGCTCCGCGGCCGCCGGAGCGTTGACGCTCATCTCTCCGTCCGACTGGTCGCCCCGGGTGCGTGCCGCCTACGTCGTGGTGCCAGGAGTCCTGGTCGCCGCCGCAGGCGCGTGGGCGCTCTCCCACAACACCGGCGAGAACGAGTCCTGCGTCGCCGGCGCCGAGCTCGAGGCCCCGACCGGCGAGGTCCCCGTCTCTGCTCAGCGGTTGCCCGTGGCGGCGCGGGCGGCGCTGCTGCTGAGCCTCGGCGCGGCGACGTGCGGCATCCAGGCCGCATCGCTGCGGATCGACGCGGTGCTCGAGCGCTGGTTGGTCGGACGCGGAGTGACTCATCCGCGCCGCTGGATGGCCGCGCTCGCGGTGCTCGCCTCGCTGGGCATGGACGCCGCCGGGGACCGCGTGAGCACTCTCGTCAAGGAAGACCGCCGGCCCGCGTCCTGACGGGCTCGGCGGCCACGACGCACGTCTCGTTCCCGGAGGCTGTTACCGTTCCACCAGCAGGCACCGGGCGAACACGTCGCTCGCCGCCTCCGACTCCACGAGGAGCACCCCATGGCCGCGGAGCCAGTCGCCCAGCAGACCGGGCCGGTCGTCGTGCTGATCACCGCTGACAGCATGGAGCGGGTGGTCCCCCACGTCGATTCCGAGCCGAACACCCTGCAGACCGACCACCAGTTGCTCTCGCACAGCGCGGGGACGACCATCGAGACCTCGTGCGGCACCCCCGTCCTGGGCCGCGACCGGGGCGACACCGAACACCGCCGTGCCGTCCGGCTCGGGGGCCGGCCGCGCCGGCCGACCCGCTGAGCCGGGGACACCGGTCGATGGACGAGCGGCGGAGGCTGAACCAGGGCGGGGCCGTGTACGCCGGGGCCCGCGCCGTGGTCATTCCCGCCCGCACCGGAGCCACCGGTGCACCCACCACCCGCCGTGTGGTCGTGGCCGCCGACCGGAGGAGCTTCACCCTGGACGACGGGCAGGTCTACGAGCGTCTCTCCGGGGCGCTCTGGTCCCAGCGCTTCTCCCCGGACATCGGCACGCTGCTGGTCCGTCAGGCCTGCACCGAGGGCGCGGCCCTGTTCGACAGCCTCTGGCGCTCAGCCGCAGACACCACGCCGCGCACCGCGGCCGAGATCGCCGACGCCCAGGAACAGGCTGTCCTCGAGGCGCTGCACGCCCAGCACAGGGTCCCGCCCTGGTCGAGGCCGGACTTCTACTACGACGTGACTCGGGCGCGGAAGTCGCTGGCCGGTCTGAGCTCGGACTTCACCCGCATCCCCGACGAGAAGTTCTGGGCCGTGGTGGAGCACCACCGCCGGACTCCCGCCGAGATCGCCGGACTCAACCAGCAGGTCGGGCCAGACTGCCTCACCGCGGAGCACGGCACCTGCCGTCGGTGCCGGCCCGTGCACGTGTGGGCGTGGGTGGCCGAGCGTCGTTGGAGCCACCACGGTGGGGACCCGTCCGTGGTCTACGACGTCGGGGCGATCCTCGCCGCGCTCGAGCGCATCGACCCCGGCTATCAGCACACTCCGGGCCGGGTTCTGACCCGCGTCCTCGACGAGCACCACCGTTCGGAGCCGGAGCCGGAGCACGCCACGCGAGCGGGGCACTGACGGACCGGGCACGGTCCCACCAGCAGCCGATCACGGAGGAACAGGTGCCGGTGCAAGAGTGCACGGCTCCGGTCGAGTTCGAGGTCGCGCGCTCAGTCCCCGGACATCAGGAAGCCACCGGCGGCCAGGAAGAGCACCGCCGAGAGGAGGAACAGCACGGCGGTGGCACGGCGGTCCCGGCCCTTGGGCATCGTGCCCCTGCCCTCGACCAGGCCCCTGGCCAGGAACAGCAGCCCGACGGACAGGAGCACCAGGGCGACCAGGTGGATCCTCAGCGACGTCGGCAATGCACGTTCTCCTTCCGGCGGGCGCACATCAGCCGGTGCCACGACGGAGCACGACCTCGACAACGGTCACGACCAGCGAGGCGCCGATCAGCACGACGGCGATCCGCCGGTCCCTGCTGGACCGGTCCTCGCCGCGCGTCGCCACCCACCAGCGGACGATGCACAGGAACCCGGCGAACAGCAACGATGTGCCGGCCACCCGGAGGCTCCCGTCCGCGGTCATCAGCGCGCCCCGTGTCGGTCACGCCCGCCTCAGTCATGCCGCCAGCGTAACGACCCGCGGGCTGGAAGCCGCGCGGGCCCGCCGCGGTGGACCCACGCGCTGGCGCTGCGCGAAGCCGTCGTCGACGCCGGTGTCGAGTGCCCGGGCACGGATCAGCTGCAGGCCCCGGCCGATGCGGCGACCACTTTCCTCGACTGCACCAACGGCGTCATGGCGATGGCGGTCGCGGGATCGGCGGAGAGCATGGAGGAGCTCCTGCACCTCCTCAGCAGCGAGCAGAACGCCTCCATCCTGCACACGGCCGACTGGGTCGTCATCTCGAGGGACGAGGCTCCGCTCCGGCAGCTGCAGGACGAGCTCGGCGGGCAGATCACCGCGAACCCCTGAGTGGTCACGGCGCCGGCACCTGTCCGCACCCACGGGCGACGGGACCCCGGCGGAGATGCCCCCGAGCTGTGACGTCGGCTGGGACAGCCGATCCGCAACAGTGCGGACAGCCGTTGGCAGAAGCAACTCCTAGGCTGATGCGTGCCGGAGGCTCTCGCCGCCGGGCCGAGCAGGAAGGAGCGTGCCGTGGGCATCGCCGTCATGGTTCCGTTGTTCATCGTGGTGCTGGCCAACATCGTGCTCACGCTGGCGCGGAGACCGATCGCGGCACGGCTGGCGTCCGACCCGCAGGAGACACCGAAGGTAGCCGCCTCGCTGGCGGTGACGTCCTTCCACGTCGCGATCCTCGCGATGAGCGTGGTGTTCACCGTGATGCTGATGATGCAGGTGCTCTACGCCAATCCGTCGCGCGTGACGAGTGTCGGACCGGTCGTCGCGCTGGTCCTGTTCGCGGCCTTCTACGCCCAGGCGCGGTTCATGTCGGAGAAGATGGCCGATCAAGCGCACCGGGGTTGGCGGATCGGTGCGGCTCGCGGTGAGACCGCTGAGATCTACGCCGAGGTGTTCCGCGCCCGGTCCTGGATCCTGGCCCTGGGACTGGCCGGTCCGGTGCTGGTGCTGCTGGCCCGGGTGTTCTTCTTCGGGGCGCTGGGCGAGGTCGGTCAGATGCCGGCAGGGATGCTGCTGGACTGAGCACTACTCATCGTTCTGACGGTCCCGCTCATAGGTCCTCACGCGCCACTCGAGCCACTCGAAGACCGGGCGCCCGATGAGGACCGCTACGGCCGCCAGCACGATCCAGATCGGGAACACCCCGCGGAACATCCAGATGATCCACAGGCCCAGCGCCACCACGGCCGTCCCGGCGCAGATCCCGAGCACGACGCCCCTCACAGCGCGCCTTCATCGGCGTCCTCGTCGGCGGGCTCCTCGTCGGGCCCGGTGGTCATCATCGATGACAGGGCGATCGCCACCAGCGCCCACAGCAGGGTCACCACGAAGCTCGCCACCGACCGGGGCGCGGCCTGGCAGGGCCAGAGGATGAGCATGCCGACCGTCAGTGCGACCAGCACCACGGCCAGTCGACGCTGCACCTGCCGGAACCGTTGCGCGCCGGAGACGGTTCCGACGACCTCGACGACCATGCGCGCTCCCCCGACCCACCCGACACCGTCCGGGCATCGTGCCACGGGCCACGGCGCCGGCGGCAGACCCACTTCGGTTGACCATCTCGCGCAGCTGCACCGTCCGTACACATGGCAGGCGTGGACAACCCCGATCCCGCCATCGCCCCCGACACCCTCAGCACCCACGCCACAGCGCTCGGCCTCACGCCGCTGGACGAGCCGCTCACCGTCGAAGAGGCCATCGAGACTGCCGGCCCCGACGTGGTGCTCGTCGCCATCGTGGGGATCCCCCTGGCGGACCTGTTCACCGCCCGTGTCCGCGAGGAGGACGGTGAGAAGGGCATGATCGCCCGCCGCATCGTCAAGGACTGCCCCGGCGCCGGCGCAGATGGGCTACGAGGTCATCGGGGCGTCCTCGACCAATATGCGGACCCTGGTCGCCCGCTTCGACCTGCGCGAAGCCCTGGGGTTCAGCTACGACCCCGAGGAGCTCGACGAGATGTTCGGCGTCGTCGCCTGACCCACCGCCCGTGACGTGCGAACGCCCCGGTGCTCCACGAAGGGGTCCGGGGCGTTCGCCGGCCTCGGAGTCAGACCAGGCCGAGCTGCTGGGCCATGCTCATCATGTCGAGGTAACGGTGCTCCACCTCGGTCGTGCCGTCCTCGCCGTGCCGATTGAAGACGGCCATGGGCACGACCACCCGTCGACCGGTCGGCTCAACCACCCCCATGGGAGTCTCCAGCGGCCCGGTATGGGTTCCCACGAACAGCAACCGCATCGCTGTCGCTGCCCCGTCGACCAGCAGCTCTTCGATCTCCATGGTCATGTCCGGCATCGCGTCGATCCACCGTTGAGTGTCCTGCTGGATGGCTGCTTGCCCGCGCACCGGATCAGGCGAGGCAGCGGTGTAGACGATGGCATCCGGGGAGTAGGTCGCCGCGAATCCCGGGGCGTCGTGGGCGTTGAGAGCCGCGATGGCATGGTCGACGGCCGCCCGGCGATCCTCTTCCCCATCGGGGACCGGTCCGACGACGGACGTGTGGGTGTCGCTCATGGTGGCCTCCGCTTCTGGTGGGCTCCGGCCCCGCCCGCGCGGCAGGGCAACCACTCGACGGTAGGCACCGGCCGGCGGAGGGGCCAAGAGGTCTGGCCTGATCGTCGCAGGCCCGTGACCCACGGTGGTTTCATGACGCTGCTGCCACGAGAGGTAGATCGCTCCGGTGCTCCATGCCGGTACCTGGGGCGTTCACCATGACCGGTAGTGCCTCAGTCGTCGTGGCCGGCCTTACTGCCCCGCCGCCACTCTCAGACCGTCGGCGACACGACGATGAGGACCGCGGCCACGGTGAGTCCGGTCGGGGTTCGCTCGGGGCCAGTTCCCGACGGCCACGTGCCGAGCTGCCCGAGTACGAGGAATGCCGCGCCGATGAGCATCGCGATGAGGTGCCCGCGCAGTGGCTTGTCCTGGCCCATCGGTGTCTCCCCTGCTCGCCGTGCTGGTCCACGCTTCGTGTCACGGGCAGCAGGAACCATCTGACCCGGTCACGGTCGGTCCACGCTGCGGGGCACGAGCACCTGGAGCTCCGGCACCGGGCGGGACCAGCCCTCCAGCGGGGCGACGTCCTCGTCGAAGCCGTCGAGGTCCAGCTCTGCCCGCACCCCTGCGGGCCCGCTCATGCCGATCTTGTTGCTGGGCGAGCAGGCGGCAACCCACGACTGCGGCGTGTTCTGGTCGACGGTCACCAGGCAGTTGCCTTGCGCTGCCGAGCGCACCAGGAAGAACTTGTGCCCGTCGTGCGTGGCCAGCAGTCTCGAGCTCTCCTCGTCCCAGTCGCGGGCATCTGCGGCGCTGGCAACACGCGAGGGGAGGACATCGGCCGGCACCTGGTCCCGCTGGTAGATGTCGCCCTGGCTCTGGGCCAGCTCAGCTTCCGCGCAGCCAACCACCGTGACCGCCACCAGCAGCGCCATCCCCAGCGTGCGCATCCTCGGCTCCACGGCCCCTCCTCGCCCGGCGTCCCTGTCTCCGCATCGTGCCACGCCCTGGGCCCTGATGGCTGTCCGCACGCATGAAGATCACCACAGGCCCCGCGGCCGCCCCGCCGAGCGTGCGGGAGCACCGGCACGCTCAACGAGTTCCCGACCCCACGGAGGACACCCAGGGCAGATCCGCCCTCTCCCCGCGAGGCAGCTGCTCGCGAACGGAGGGACGAGGACAAGTCGCCGGCGGGCGGATGGCTCGACCGCCAGCTGAGCCGTCTGGAAGCAGCAGTGTGGCGAGCTCTCCGGGCCGTACCGCTGCGCTGGTGGATCCGAGTCGCCGCGCTGCTGCCCGTCCTCATCATCGCCACCTGAACGCTCGGCGATCTCGTCGGGTGGGCGGACGGGTACCGGAACTTCGTGGACCGGGCGTGGAACGTGTTCGACGACACCGCCGAGCGGGCCCGGACTCCCGCCATCAGCCCGACACTGGCAGGTTGGCTCCGGCGGGCGTCCTCAGGAATCGGCAGGGGTGGTCCCCGCTCGGCGAGCACCTGTTCGACCGTCCCGCGCGCGGTGGCCTCCGTTGAGGCCTTCGCCTCTTGCAGTCGGTCATCGTCTGCCACGTAGGTGCCGCCCTCATCCACTTCGACCGAGGTGTTGCCCACGACGGCAGTCACCGTGGCGCGGCGCAGCGGTACTGCAGGGCCGAGACTCGCTGCGGAGTCCGGCTCGTGGGCCGTCGTGCAGGCGATCACCTGCACGGCCTCCGGCGGCAGCTCCACGTCGATCGCCTCGTGCACGGTCCGGCTCGTGGAGGACTGATCGGTGAGGGTGTACCCAGCAGATCCGGTCCTGCTCGCTGGGGTGGATCTCCGCTGCCGCGCTGCGGGCTGAGGACTCGGTGGTCATCACCGAGACGGTAGGTCTTGGCGAACTGCTCCGGCTCCGCCGGCTTCTCGTGGTAGTTCGCCCCAGGGGTGGCGACCCGGCACTGCGTGCGGGCAGCGGCAATCCTCGCGAGAGTGGCCGGATCCTGCTGCTCCTTCGCCCACTCCCACAGCGCCTGCTCCCGCTCCACGCTGGTGCCCAGCATCGGGGCGCGCATGTGCTTGGTGCAGAACTTCAGGTAGTCCGCCAGGTCGGAGTCGGGCCCGGTCATCGTGCCGCTGCCCAGCAGCTCGCGCCCCGCGGCCCCGGTGGGGGTCCCGGCGTTCTCGTGCTCTGCGACCCACTCGCGCAGCGACCGCTCTTCCTGGTGACCGGTGCGGCGCGCCGGCGGCCGCTCATGTGCTGCGACGAAGTCCTTGAGCTGCTCGAGGCGCTCGGCAGCGCTCGGCGGTGCTCATGCGAAAGTTGCTCATGCACATCATGTGTGCGGACCTCGTCCATAGCCGGACACGCAGCCGGGCGCCTGGAACGGAAATCCTCAGCACGTTCCGCGGCGGCCGTCGGCGGCCCACAACCCGCGCCACCGGACCGGCAGTAGAGTCACCCCCATGGGGGATCTGCTGTACGAGTCGATGGACGCCCGCCAGGCCGCCGACGCACTCGATGACTACCTGGCGGAGCGGGCTCCGGCGCTGCAACGGCTGCGTGATGCGCTGGCCGGCCACGGCCTGGAACCCGACGAGATGCTCGACGGATCGGTCTACTCCGCGTCCCCGTTGTGGGCCTGGATCAGCACCCGGGCGACAGAGCTCGGCGTGGCCCCGCACTCGCTCGCCGAGGATCCGACCCGGGACTCTTGGCCCAGCTGGGCCCGGCGCTGCAAGCTCGTGGACCCGCACCCGTCGGCGGCCACGATCACTCTCGTCGACGGCTTCGCCTCCTACCTCGGGCTGGTCATCTCCGCCGCGGCACCCCGTGCTTCCTGGCGGATCGGCGAACACCTCATCGCCGACCACCCGCTGCACAACTACCCCGTACTGGCCACCGAGCACCACCAGATCTTCCTGCCGGCCATCCCGCTCTACAGCGTCTACCAGTCAGCCCACGGCCGCTCCCCGATGAGCGGGACCGAGATGCGCGTGCACACCCAGCGCACCATCAACGCCCTGCACGGGGAAGGCCCGGAGGCTGCGGCCATCGAGGAGCCGCCGGTCACAGTCGTCGCCGAGCTCGACTGCTTCGACGTCGGCCTGCGCGAGGACATCCCGGCCCAGCACCCGAAGGTCGTGGAGGAGCTGATCGAGCAGCTGTGCGACCGCGACGGCGTCGAATCGGTCCACCGCTATGGGGACGCCGCCCTGATCGTGAACGTCCAGGACTGGGACGAGCTGCGGCTGAAGCTCTGGTGCACGATGTGGCTCCAACGCCACCTGCCGCGCTGACGATCGGGTTCCCGGCGCTGGTCCAACGGGGTCTGGATGACAGCGGAACCCCACGCAACGGCTGGGTCACCTTCGGACCGGCTCCGCTCGTGGGCCTGGCCCTCCTCGTCCAACGCCGCGTCCGGGCTCCCCGTGCTCGGTTCGACGGCCACCAGGACAAGGGGTCGCTGCGCCGATCGATCGGGATCGCCTCATCCTCCGGTCGGCTCCCGGATGATCCACACACCCGTGTTGCCGCCGGGGTGCTGGCGTGCAGTCAGCTGGAGTCGGCGGCCATGATCGTGTCCGGGATCGCCGGCGTCGTCGCCATCTGGATCCTGCGCACCGAAACGTGGTGGGCGGGGACGGCCGTCCTGATGATGCTGATCGCAGTGGTCCTGGTCATCCGCGCCCGCCGTGGCTGGGCCTACCTGCGCGCCCTGCACTCCGCCGACTGCGCCGGCCCCGCCACCTTTCGATCCACATCCCGATGATCCCGCACAGGAGAATCCCGAGCGCGGTCGCGCCCCGGTCCCACACCGTGGAGAGCAGAACGAGGTACACCCCGGCGCCCACGAGGTAGATCGCCCAGAGCACGATCTCCCGCTCGCGTCTCCGCTGCTCCGAGGTTCGCTCCCCGCGATGCCGTGATCCACTCGTGCTCACCGGTTGTCCCTTCGTCTCTGCCGGACGACCAACGCCAGCATCACCACGAGTGACACCGATCCGGTCAGCATCACCCAGCCGCCCCAGCTGCCTCGGAGGGGAAACACGTTGCCGCCGAGCGGCGTGACCGCTGCCAGCACGACGAGCAGCCATTCGATCCGCTTCGGCACGGCAGGCTCCTCTCCCCGGTACTGCTGTGCTCGCATCCTGGCAGGCCTCCTTCTCCATCGACTCACGAAGGCGCCTCGGCCCGATCTGTCACCGGCCACCGAGCTGGAACCGCTGAAGTGGGACCTGGCAGTTGCCGCTGAGAGCGGTCGACTTCCACTGAGATCTCCTGCCCGAGCAGCCGCGGCCCTGGCCTGTTGGCAGGTCGAGAAGACCGTGCTGGTCGGCGCCGCCGCCGTCGGCGCGACGATCACCTGGACGACTCGTGCGGTGTGGCTGTGGTTGGTGCTCGCTGCCCTCTGCGCTGCGGCCACTGTGGTCGCGGGACACCAAGCCCGCCATGGCTGGGCCTACCTGCAGGCCGTGCACTCCACAGGCTGGCCGGCGCCATCCGGTGGCATCAGTGCCATGCGCCAAGCCGCCCCGCGGACCACAGAGGTGCACGTTCCCACTGCCGGCCGGGTTCTGGTGCACACTCTGCCCGTGGCGGCGGTGACGATCATCGGGCTGCCACTGGTCATCCGGTGGGTGCTGGACGAGTCCGGTGAGACGCGCACCGCCTGGTGGCCGGTGCCGCTTCTCGCGCTGTTCGGTCTGGCCATGCTGGTCCACCGCTACACCAAGGTTCCTCGCCCTCGATACGACAAGCGGATCGGTGACGCGCAGTGGAAGCCGGCGTTCGCGGAGGCTGCTAAGACAGGGTCCGTGCCCGAGCATCCCGATGTGCGGGTCGTCGTCGGTGAAGGTGAGTGCTCCGTGCCCACGGCACCTACGGAGCACTCACCTTCACCGACGACGACCTCACCGGGATGGGGCTGACGGACGTCGGCTTCACCGACTGCTCCCACTCCGCACTCAACGTCCACGAGCTGGAGCTCAGCAGCGCCCGCATCACCGACTCACGCCTGCACCACCTCGACATCCCCACCGTCTCGGCCGCCTACATCGAGCTGCGCGGCGTGGTGCTCGAGGACTCCCGGCTCGGGGTGCTGCAGTGCATCGAAGGCTCCTGGAACTGCGTCCACATCCGCAACGCCAAGATCGGGTACGTGAGCCTGCGCGGAGCGACGATCAACCAGTTCCAGCAGCTGGCGCCGGCGATGGCCGCGCGACTGGGCATCGATGTCGAGCGCTGAGCGAGACACCGGGCTGATCCGCCGGCACGCGCACTAGGGTGGCGGACATGACGAGCCGTACGCCCGCAGCCCGGGTTGCCACCGCCGTGCTGCTGGTGGTCACCGCCTGCGGCCAGTCACCGGAGTCCCCATCGGCCCCGGCCGACGGTCTCGCAGGTTGGGCCGCCGACACGCTTCCCCTTCCTGCCGAGGGAGGGTTCTCCATGGCCGGCAGCACCGGCGCCGACGGCGGTCGCTCCACCGGTTCGACCTCCGACGTGGAGCCCGGGTGGTACGCGGTCACCATGGCGTGCGCAGCCACCGACCCGGGGGCGGACCCCGGACACTCCTCCGGTCAGATCAGCGTGAGCGGCGAGCGTGGAACCTACGGCGAAGGGGACTGCGCGGGCTCACCGGTGACCACGACGCTGCGCTTCGGCACCTCCGAGGACGACCCGCCGGAGACGGTCACCGTGGCGGCTGAAGCGGATGGTCACGAGGTCTTCTGGGGTGTGTCCGCCTCCCCGACGACCGCACCCGAATAGCTCCGTGCGTCGCCACGCGGTGCCTGGCCGGCCGCCCCGGTCGACGACCCGATGATCGGCATGAGCCAGTCCTACTCGTCGCCGACGCAGGCCGGGAGCACCGCGTCCTCGGTGACCTCCATCTGCACCCGGTAGGCCAGCAGCTCGTGCTCCCGCGTGCACTCCGGCAGCTGCGTCCCGGCCCCGGGAACGGCGTCGAGCTCCACGGCCACTTCACGGCTCTGTCGCACGGTGAGCTCGCCCGGGATCGGTCCCTCGTCGAAGGCGTAGTGCAACGCCTGGGCGGAGCGCACGGCGCCGGTCACCGGCAGGTGCGGCACGTGCTCGGGAGTCTGGTCGTGGTGCTCCTCGCGGAACCTGGGAACCGGCCGGCCGCTGTCCTCGCCCGGGTCGCGGGCCACCAGCTTCCAGGTGACGGTCGGGCCGATCCGCAGCGGGTCACCGCAGCACTGCTGCTCCTACGCGCTGAGCTCCACCTCGATCATCATGACGCGAACCCAGCAGCTGCCTCTGATGAGTTGAGGCTCATCCAGCGCCTGCACTCGATTCCTCGGCGACGCGCGCGCAGTGTCGCTGGATCGCACCCACCACGCGGTAGGACTCCGCGGCCGAGACCACCACCGGCTCCACCCCGGTACTGATGCGCACGCTGGGCCCGCCCATCAGGTAACCGGTGGACCCGTCGTCCAGGCGGCGCCGACCGATGCGCCACCACGGTGTACGCAGCCCGACGGCCACCGCGGTGATCTGCTCGTACGGGATCTCGACGATGCGCCGACCCAGCCGGATGCACACGGCCTGCTCCTCCAACCGGAGGACGACCGACCGGTTCACCAGCAGGTTGAAGGCAACGACGCCGACCGCAACGACGAGTAACCGCCACAGAAGAACTGATTCCTGCGGCACGGACGCCAGCGCCACGGGCATCACCGCGAAGATCACGACGGCGATCGGGATACGGATGCGCCACGGCATGAACCGGACGAACTCCGGTGTCCCCTGCTCCGCGCGATCAACCATGACTCATGATTGCCGATCGCAACGCCAGGGAGAAGACCCGGTGCCCGGTAGGGCAGGTGTCACACCCCGGTGTTGGAGCACGAAGTGCTCCCCTGCGCGCGGTCTTCAGGTCGTGCGGGTCGCCGCGGTAGCGGAGGTGAGACGGACGAGGTGGAGGAGTGTCGAGGCGTGGTGGTGACGTCGAGGGGAGGCGGAGCTTGGGCGCGGGCGGGGCGCGATGAAGGAGGTGTTGGTGAGAGGAAAGAACGAGGTGATGGGCAACCCGTAGGGCATCCCCTTTCGAGCACCCCTCGACGAGGGTGGCGCTGAGCTCGCCGATGGACGCGCTGCAGCACTCAGATCGCCGCTGGACGCAGAGACTCCGTCTCACCCCGTCCCCGAGACGACTGCGGGCCGCCGGCCCGTCAAGGATCAGCGGCCCGCAGAGCCCGTGTCGCGTTCACGTCACCGGTCGAACCGAGCACCTTCAGGCTTCGGCGGCAGGACTGTGAGGACGATGAGGACGATCCATCCGACGAACGGGATCAGACCGATCAGCAGCATCCACCCGGAGAGGTTCACGTCGTGCAGGCGCCGGACCGCGACCGCCAGCGACGGGACCAGAGTTCCGAGCGCGAAGACGAAGAGCACCAGCGACAGCACGACGCCGAGGCCGTTGAGCTCGCCGAAGGATTCGGTGCCGACCGCGGTGACGAGCGTGTTCAGCACGAAGGAGACCAGGAAGAAGAACAGAGCGACCCACCAGTACTCGGAGCGGCTGGCGCGCCCCGAGAACTGGGCGTACTTCGCGAAGAAACGCTTGATCGCCTCGCCGAAGCCGACGTGAACCCCGGGCTGGGTACCGGCGCGCTGCATGTTCTGCTGGTATCCGTAGGGGCCGGGCTGGTGGTACCCCGGCTGCGGGTAGCCCTGCTGCTGGTAGCCGTAGCCGTTCGGCCCGCCGGCGTAGCTCTGCTCGCCCCCGTAGGCCGACTGCTGCTCGGGTCCGGTCGGCCGGCTGCCGGCCGACCGGTACTGCGCGCTGCCGTGCGGATCGTTGGTGCTCAAGTGGTCCCTTTCGCAAGTGGTTCGCTTCAGCACACATCCTATGTGTCAAGGCTCTGTTCCAGTCGGCTCTGCCGCACACCTGGGGGCCATGAGCTCCTCGTCCAACGACAGGGCGCCGCTGAGCGTCGAAATGGCCACGCCGGTGGCCGACGGCGTCCTGCGCGCGATGGACCTGTCCCACTTGGACCCGGCCGACACGCTCACCTACGACCGCTCGGTCTCCCACATCTTCCGCGACGCCGCCCGACCCGGTGCTGCAACGCACCCGGACCGCGACGAAGCAGTGGCCACCGTGCTGCTGCTGGCCGCGGCGACGTCGACCCGCAACGTCTACCACTATCGCGCCCAGGCCCACGGTCCGCGCTCCGGCTCCCCTTGGAAGTGGGATCCGATCGAGTACCGCAGCGGTGCCACCCTGCTCGGCTACGACGTCGTGAAGACCCCTCCCTCCGAGCTGCACAGACCGTAGGAGGCGACCGGGTCACCTTCTCCACCGCCACCGTCGGTGACCGGAAGCTGGTGGGCGTGGATGTCGTTGCGACCTACGACGAGATCACCGCCCTGTGCTCGGCCCGGGACGCCGGGGCGCCTGCGGTGCCGGCCGTGGCGGCGTTCGTCGACGAGCGCTCCACGGCGGTGACGGCCGCCCCGATGGCGGGAGTTGCGGCGACCAGGACGGGCATCCAGGGCCCCGACCACCACGCCACCACCCTGGAGGTCGCGCAGATGCTCGCCCCGGGGATGGATCTCTCCGATGCGCCGTCCTTCGACCGGGTGCCCTGAGAAGGGACTGTCGGGCCCCGGCGGTAGCCTCGACACCATGAGGATTCCCCCCGCCTCTCCCCCAGACCTGCAGGGCCCGACCACCTCCACCCCACGGTTCGAGTCCGCCCGCCGCAACTTCCAGTACGCCCGCCACGAGCTCACCGCCGCCGCGCTGGAGGAACTGGTGCTCCGGGTCCGCATCAGGCATCCGGACGCCGCCCGGCTGGTGTTCTTCTGCGACGACGTCGAGGACGAGATCTCCCTGGCCGAGATCACCGACGGCGCCGGCCGCTCGTTGGGCGCCGACGGGCCGCTGCTGGACGACCGGACCGCGGCCCAGATGCTCGGCAACCTCCACGGGCCGGATCTCGCGTCCCTGCCCGGTGTCGAGCATGACCGGCTCGAGATGACCTTCGCCGTGGAGATCGACGCGCCCACCGGAAGTGTCGCGCGATGAGCTCTGACGAGAGCCTGCCGCCCAGACCGGAGACCCCGGTGCCGGCGGTCGCCGCGATGACGGGGCTGTGGGTGGTGTGCCTGTACGTCGTGCTGATCTGCTACTTCCTGTTCCAGCTGGAGTACGTGGGGCTGTTCGGGACCCGGCGCGGTCCGGTCGATCCGGTCTGGATCTCGGTGACGGTCGCTGGGATGCTCGCCGGCGTCGTCGCCCCGACCGTGACGTCCTGCGTGGTGCTTCGCAGGTGGCGACTGGTCGCTGTGGCCGCGGTGCTGGGTGTGGCCGTCTGCGCCGTGACGCTGCCGCTGCTGCTCCGGTTCCTCGGACTGTGAACCGGGGGGCGGCGCCGTGTCCATCATGCGGCGGCTCAGCATCCGGAGTCATGGTCGGCAGCCACGTTCTCAAGGATCTGCTCCCGCTCGTCGGTGGTCAGGGCCGAGTCGGTGTGCTCGACGACGATCGACCCGGGGTGCCGCATGTCCACCGGACCGGCCACGGACATCGCGTCCTCAGCGACCATCGACGGTGCCGGCCACGCGCTGGGCACGCGCGGGTCGTTGCTGGACGACCGGACCACCGCCCGAGTGCTCGGCACCATCCGCGGACGCCATCCGGCGTCCCTGCCCGGGGTGACACTCGATCGGATCCCGATGGCCTTGGCCGTGGAGATCGACGCGCTCCCTTGATCTTTCTGCTTCACAAAGACGCGGCATGTCGGCACCACGACGAGTTTCTCGGGCATCGCCGCAAGTGAGGCAGAGTTTTGCCAATGCCAACTCGGCTGGCGAGGATCTACCTTGAGCGCACATCGATTCTCTGACCAGGACTCGGGTCCGCGTCGGACGATCGTCAGCACGAGCACCCCTGGGGAATCCGCCACCGAGCGCGGATCAGAAGAAGAGCCAGCACGCCCGTGCCGAGTACCGGTGGCCCCGGGACAAGCCCAGGCCCCGACAGGACTCCCGGAGAAGCACGGACATGGTTGCTGTGAAGCAGCGGGTGACGGCCGGGTCCCTGGCCGCGGTACTGGCCGGCGGACTGATGCTGGGCGGGCCGGCGGCGGTCGCCGCGACGGACGACCCGGCCTGCGTGCAGGCGTCAGGGCACTTCACCGAGGTGCTGGGCGCCTACGGCATCTCCGTGGCGTGACGGTGCGTGATGTCCGGATCGCGCCACAGCACCGCCCAGGTCAACGCGCCATAGTTGTGCGCACGCCCTCTGACGCCGGCCATGCACACGACAAGAGCCCCGTCGTCGACAGGAATCGTTCTCCTGTCGACGACGGGGCTCCCGTCCTTGGCCTGATCAGGCCGTTCTCTGTGCGCGAGGGGGGACTTGAACCCCCACCCTCTAATACGAGGACTAGCACCTCAAGCTAGCGCGTCTGCCTATTCCGCCACCCGCGCGAGTGGATCCAAGGAGAACATCGTGCCGTTTCCGGCCGCTCCTCCTGAACGCAACAGAAAATAAGGTACCACATGCGCGCCCGCCGTTCACATCAGCGCCGCTGCCCCGGAGGTCGTTGGGGCGCCGACCAAAGATTGGATGAAAACTCGTCGGTAAGGTCCCTTACCACTTCCACGGGACTTCGGAATGCGGTTCAATAGGAGCCGAGCATCTCCTGGATTCCCCAGCTGACCTGGGACGATGCTCCTTCGAGAGCCGCGTTGGCGCTACCGGGGTGCCCCCGTCCCCACCGTCGCCATGAGCTTTCGAGGTGGCCGGGGACCCCCCTCACCTGCGCCGGCGGCGGCCGCCGCCGACCCGTGCTCCCACGGGCCCACGGTGGCCGCCGCCCCTCCCGCGCTGCGCCGACGACCTCGGGCCGCCGGCGCCGCCGGGACTCACAGGACGGAGCGGTAGACCTCCAGGGTCCGCTCGGCGATGGACTCCCAGGCGAAGTGCTCCTCGGCGCGCCGCCGACCGGCGGCACCCATCTCCCGGGCGCGCACCGGATCGGAGACCACCTCGGTCAGGGCGGCGGCGAAGTCGGCCACGAACTTCTCGGGGTCGAGCGGCGTGCCGGTGCCGTCCTGGGCCTGCTCGATGGCGACCAGCCGGCCGGTCTCCCCGTCCACGACGACCTCGGGAATACCGCCCGTGGCGGAGGCCACCACGGCGGTGCCGCAGGCCATGGCCTCGAGGTTGACGATCCCGAGCGGCTCGTACACGGACGGGCAGGCGAAGGCCGTGGCGCCGGAGAGGATCTGGACGATCTCACGGCGCGGCAGCATCTTCTCGATGAGCACCACCCCGGACCGGGTGGCCTTCAGCTCGTCGATGAGCGCGTTGACCTCGGCGCCGAGTTCCGGGGTGTCGGCGGCGCCGGCGCACAGCACGAGCTGGACGTCCTCGGGCAGACGGGCCGCGGCGCGCAGCAGGAACGGCACGCCCTTCTGCCGGGTGACGCGGCCCACGAACGCCACGGAGGGCTTGGCCGGGTCGATGCCGTAGGACTCGAGCACGTCGGTGCCCTCGTCGGGCACCCACTGGCTGACGTCGATGCCGTTGTGCACCGTCCGGACCCGGTCGGGATCGACGTCCGGATAGGACCGGAGGATGTCCTGGCGCATCCCGTCGGAGACGGCGACGATCGCCGCGGCCGCCTCGTAGGCGGTCTTCTCCACGAAGGAGGAGACGGCGTACCCGCCACCGAGCTGCTCGGCCTTCCACGGGCGCAGGGGCTCGAGGGAGTGCGCGGAGAGGACGTGCGGGATGCCGTACATCAGCGACGCGAGGTGCCCGCCCATGTTGGCGTACCAGGTGTGGGAGTGCACCAGGTCGGCACCGGCGATGTCCCCGATCATGGCCAGGTCCACCCCCAGGGTCTGGATCGCGGCGTTGGCGCCGGCCAGGTCCGCGGGCACGGGGTAGGCCTGCACCTCGACCCCGTTGACCCGGGGTTCTCGCGGAGCACCGAAGCACCGCACCCTCAGGTCGACGAGCGGGGCCAGGACCCGCGAGAGCTCGGACACGTGGACTCCGGCGCCGCCGTAGATCTCGGGCGGGAACTCCTTGGACAAGATATCTACTCGCACGGTTCCGAGCGTACTGCAGGATCGGCACGCCGCCACGGGATGACGCCCGCCGGGGGCCGTGCGCGCCGCTCCGGGAGACACATCCGGACTCCTGTGCGGTCGGTCACTCGCCTTAGCGGCTGTTAAGACAGAATGAAGGCGCCTGTCGAGTGGTTCCGCACCGCGAGGCGGAGATGTTGCGCCCGATTGCCGAAGATGTCAGAGAGGTTCCCATGCCCCACCGTAAGAAGGTTCTCGCGATCGTCCTGGCCGGAGGCGAGGGCAAGCGCCTGATGCCGCTCACCGAGGACCGTGCCAAGCCCGCGGTGCCCTTCGCGGGCGGCTACCGGCTGATCGACTTCGCGCTGTCCAACATCGTGAACTCCGGCTATCTCCAGGTCGTGGTGCTCACGCAGTACAAGTCGCACTCCCTGGACCAGCACGTCACCCAGACCTGGCGCCTGTCCGCCCAGCTGGGCAACTACGTGGTCACCGTGCCGGCCCAGCAGCGGCGCGGCAAGGAGTGGTTCCTGGGCTCCGCCAACGCCATCTTCCAGTCGATGAACCTCATCGAGGACGAGAAGCCGGACATCGTGGTCGTGGTCGGCGCGGACCACGTGTACCGGATGGACTTCTCCGACATGGTGGACTTCCACGTGCGGTCCGGGGCCCGCGCCACCGTGGCGGGCGTGCGCCAGCCGATGGAGATGGTGACGTCCTTCGGCGTGATCGAGACGGACCCGCAGGACGTCACGAAGATCACCCGCTTCGTGGAGAAGCCCGAGAGCACGGCTCCCCTGCCGGACGACCCCAACGCCTTCTTCGCCTCGATGGGCAACTACGTCTTCGACACCGACGCGCTCGTCGAGGCCCTGCGAGCCGACGAGACGAAGGAGGACACGAGCCACGACATGGGCGGGGACATCATGCCGTGGTTCGCGGACCGCGGCGAGGCCGCCGTCTACGACTTCACGAACAACGACGTCCCGGGCTCCACGGACCGTGACCGGCAGTACTGGCGCGACGTCGGCACCCTGGACTCGTACTACGACTCCCACATGGACCTGATCCGCCCGCTGCCGGTGTTCAACCTGTACAACTACGCCTGGCCGCTCTACACCAACGAGATGCAGGCTCCGCCGGCGAAGCTCGTGCGCGGTCCGCACGGGGAGGGCGGCATCGCGACGGACTCGATCCTCTCGCGTGGCGTCCTGGTCACCGGCGGGCGTGTGACCGAGTCGGTCCTCTCCCCCAAGGTGCTGGTCAACAACGACGCCACCGTCAACCAGTCGATCCTGCTGCCCAACGTCCGGGTCGGCGAGGGTGCCGTGGTCGACCGGTGCATCCTCGACAAGAACGTGGTGGTGCCCCCGGGCGTGAAGGTCGGCGTGGACGCGGAGCAGGACCGCGCCCGGGGCCTGACGGTGACCCCCTCCGGGCTGACGGTCGCCCCGAAGAACTTCCGCTTCGAGAGCTAGGCATCCCACCCGTCACGGCGGGGCCGCCCACCCGGAGACGGTGGGCGGCCCCGCCGTCGTCATGCGGTCTGCGTGACCTCCACCTGGACCTGGAGCCCCGAGGTGCCGCCGCCGCCGGTGACCATGCCCTTCAGCGGCGTGACGTCGGTGTAGTCGCGGCCGCGGGCCACCGTGACGTGGAAGTCGGTGAGCCGCGTGTGGTTGGTGGGGTCGTAGGCGTACCAGTGGTCGTTCCACCACTCCACCCACGCGTGGGACTCCCCCGGCACGGTCGCCCCGATGCCCGCCTCGTAGTCCGGGTGCAGGTAGCCGGAGACGTAGCGGGCGGGGATCCCGATGTGCCGCATCATGCCGATGGCCACGTGCGCGAGGTCCTGGCACACACCCTTGGCCTCCCGCCAGGCGGCCTCCGCGTCCGTGTGCACCCCGGTGACCCCCGGCACGTACTGCATGTGCGAGGCGATGCCCTGGAAGACCGCGGCGGCCGCGGCGGCCGGGTCGGCCGCCTCCTTGCTGATCTCCTCGGCGACCTTCTCCAGCTCGGGCCCGAGCCGGGTGAGCGGGGTCTGGGCCACGAAGTCGGAGACCGCGTCGAGGACCTCGGGGGTCGCCAGCTCCTCCCAGCTCAGCCCGTCCGCGACCTCGTCGCCGGGCCGCCGGTGCACCTCCACCGTGGCCGAGGAGCGGACCTCCAGGTGCCGGTGCCGGCCCTGGATGTCGAAGGCCGCCACGCGGGTGCCCCAGTAGTCCCGGTAGTTGCTGACCGTGGCGGTCCCCGGGCTCAGCGTCAGCTCCGCCTCGAGCACGATCTGCTCGTCGTCGGACAGGGGCGTCATCCGGGCCTCGTTGTAGGACTTCGAGACGTTGTCGTTGTAGTCGTAGCGGGTGACGTGGTCGATCTTGAGCCGGGTCACAGCATGCCTCCGAACCAGGACGCCTCGACGGCGTGCGAGAAGTACTTGGTGCTCACGGCCTCCGACGCCTTCGCGCACGCGGCCTGGACGTTGTTCAGGTGCTCGGGCAGCACCGCGATGAGGTCCTCCGCGTGGTGGAACTCCAAGGCCGTGCGCGCCTCGCCGACGATGCGGCGGGCGTCGTCCTTGAACCCGACCCGCTGCAGACCGGGCTCCAGGCCCACGAGGATCTCCTCCGCCGTGGTGAGCGCGTGCAGGATCGAGCGCGGGAAGAGCCGGTCCAGGAGCAGGAACTCGGTCGCGGACTCGTCGCTGAACGTGCCGTACCGGGTGCGCAGGAACGCCTCGTAGCCGCCGGCGCAGTGCAGGATCGACACCCACGACATGCCGGACGTGGACGTGGACCGGGTCCACAGCAGCCGGGACGTCATGTCCGCCCGCTCGATCGCCGCGCCCAGGGACAGGAACATCCAGGACTCGTCGTGGGACATGGTCATCTGGGTCTGCCCGCGCACGGTCGCCATCCGCTCGATGGTCCAGTGGCAGACGCGGAAGGTGCCGACGACGTCGCGGCGGTGCTGGCCCAGACCGTAGTAGGTGGAGTTGAGCGACTCCCACATGGCCGAGGACACGGTCTCCCGGGCGCGACGGGCGTTCTCCCGGGCGGCGTGCAGGGAGCCCGAGATGGAGGTCAGGCAGTCCCTGTTCCACGCGAGCTCCTGGATCATCGACCGGACGCTGTAGTCGCCGTCCCCGGGCTCCACGCCCATCACCGCCATGATGCGGCGCACCTCGGCCTCCTGCTCGCCCACGGGCAGCTGGGTGATGCGCTCCAGGTGGACGTCGAGGATCCGCGCCACCCCGTCGGCCCGCTCGACGTAGCGGCCGATCCAGAACAGGGACTCGGCAATGCGGCTCAGCATGTGGGCCCCTCTCCGGTGCGGGTCGTCGCGGTGGTGTCCGCGGTGGTGGTCACGGCGGTGGAGGCCGTGGTGGGCGCGGCGCCCGGGCCGGACACGGCCTGCTGCTGCTGCTGCTGCTGGCCGCTGTCGCCCTCGTCCTGCCAGGACGCGGAGACCGGCCACGTGTGCACCGAGGAGTCGACGTCCGGGGGCGGGGCCTGCCCGGGGTCCAGGTCCTGGGTCTGCGGCTGGCCGAGCACCCAGGTGTCCTTCGAGCCGCCGCCCTGGGACGAGTTGACGATCAGCGAGCCCTTCTGCATGGCCACGCGGGTCAGTCCGCCGGGCAGGACGTAGACGTCGTCGCCGCTGTTGACCGCGAAGGGCCGCAGGTCCACGTGCCGGGGGCTGAACTCCCCGTCCGCGAACGTCGGCACGGTGGACAGCTGGAGCACCGGCTGGGCGATCCACCCGCGCGGGTCGGCGAGCACCTTCGCCCGCAGCTCCTGGAGCTCCGCCGCGGTGGCCTGCGGGCCGATGACCAGGCCCTTGCCGCCGGACCCGTCCACGGGCTTGACCACCACCTCGTCCAGGTGCTCCAGGACCCAGGCGCGGGCCCCGTCCTCCTCCAGCCGGTAGGTGTCCACGTTGGGCAGCACCGGCTCCTCGTCGAGGTAGTACCGGATCAGGTCGGGGACGTAGGAGTAGGTGAGCTTGTCGTCGGCCACGCCGTTGCCGATCGCGTTGGCGATGGTCACGTTCCCGGCCCGGGCCGCGTTGACCAGCCCGGAGCAGCCCAGTGCGGAGTCGGAGCGGAAGTGCAGGGGGTCGATGAACTCGTCGTCGATCCGCTTGTAGATCACGTCCACGCGCTGCTCGCCGTCGGTGGTCCGCATGTAGACCTTGTCGCCGCGGACCACGAGGTCCCGGCCCTCCACGAGCTCCACGCCCATGAGCCCGGCCAGCAGGGTGTGCTCGAAGTAGGCGGAGTTGAACACGCCCGGGGTGAGGACGACCACCGTGGGGTCCTCGGCCGTCTCCGGGGCCGTGGCGCGCAGCGCCTTGTAGAGGTGCCGGGGATAGGCCTCCACGGCGCGGATCGGCTGCGACATGAAGGCCTCCGGCAGGCCCTTGGTCATGGCCCGCCGGTTCTCGATGACGTAGGAGACCCCGGAGGGCACGCGCACGTTGTCCTCGAGGACCCGGAACACGCCCTGCTGATCCCGGACCACGTCGATGCCCGCCACGTGGATCCGGACGCCGCCCGCGGGCCGGAAGCCCCACACGCCCCGGTGGAAGTGGGCGGAGGAGGTGATCAGCGCCTTCGGCACGATCCCGTCGGCCACGACCCGTTGCTCGCCGTAGACGTCGTCCAGGAAGCACTCCAGGGCCCGGACCCGCTGCTTCACGCCGCGCTCGATGACGTCCCACTCGCCGGCGGTGATCACCCGGGGCACGATGTCGAGCGGGAAGGGACGCTCCTCCCCCGCGAAGTCGAAGGTCACGCCCCGGTCCAGGAAGGAGCGGGCCATGGAGTCGGCGCGGGTGTTGACGTCGCTGAGCGACAGGTCGTCGAGGACCCCGCCGATGCGGTCGTAGCCGGGACGGATCTGCCGGTCCGCCGTGTACATCTCGTCGTAGGCCGCCGCCACGGCCATGTCGGCGGCGTAGTTCTCGAACAGGTCGGACATGTCGGGAGATCACATGCCTTTCGGGGTCGGGGCGGGCAGTACGTGCAGTATGGACGGGCTGTATTTCGCAGCGGTAACCCGGCGGCCGAGGCTCCTCCCGATTGTGTCACGCACCGTGCGCCGGACGGCGGGAGGACGTGCCCCTACGATGGGAGGGCGTGTCCGCCGGTGGCGGGCACGCGGCCGCGTCCGCCCCGGGGCGCGGAGGGACACGACGGAAGGACACGATGGACGCCCGGGACCCCCAGCGCCGCGTCACGGTGGTCGTGGCCACCCGCAACCGCCGGGAGGAGCTCGTGGCGCACCTGGGCCGGCACGAGGGGCCCGTCGTCGTCGTGGACAACGCCTCCACGGACGGCTCCGCCGAGGCGGTGCGCGCCGCCCACCCCCACGTGCAGGTGGTGGAGCTGCCCCGCAACGTCGGGGCCGTGGCCCGGACCGTGGGCGTCCGACTCGCCCGCACCCCCTACGTGGCCTTCGCCGACGACGACTCGTGGTGGGCCCCCGGGTCGCTCGCCCGCGCCGCGGCCGTCTTCGACGCCCATTCCCGGCTGGGCCTGATCGCCGGGTCCATCGCCGTGGGCCCCGAGGAGCGCCCGGATCCGCTCAACGCCGTGCTGGCCGCGTCCCCGCTGGGCATCCCGACCGGGTGCCCCGGCCCGGCCCTGCTCGGCTTCGTGGGCTGCGGGGCGATCGTGCGCCGCTCGGCGTTCCTGGCGGCCGGCGGCTTCGACGACGTCGTGCGCTTCCCCGGCGAGGAGGAGCGCCTCGCCCTCGACCTGTTCGACGCCGGGTGGCGGCTGTCCTACGTGCCGCAGATCCGCGCCCACCACCACCCCTCGCCGCGGCGCGGCACGGACGGGCGCCGGCAGGCCGAGCTCGTCCGCAGCCGTCTGCTCACCGCGCTCCTGCGCCGGCCGTGGCGGGTCGTGGCGCACGAGCTGCTGGGGGCCCTGCGCGGCGGCCGCACGGGGAGCCGCGGTCTGCTCGGCGCCCTCCCCCGCGTCCCGGCCGGTCTGCGCGCCCGGCACCGGGTGTCCCCGACCACGGAGGCCGCGCTCGCGCTGCTGCACGGCCCCGACCCGACCGACCCCGCCGCACCGGAGGAGAGCCCGTGACCGAGACCGCCCCCACCCCCACGCCCGCGACGGGCCCCGACGGGCGCGTGGCGGTCGTGATGATCACCTACAACCGCCGGGACGAGG
Organism: Kocuria arenosa; assembly: GCF_042879215.1. Taxonomy (NCBI): domain Bacteria; kingdom Bacillati; phylum Actinomycetota; class Actinomycetes; order Micrococcales; family Micrococcaceae; genus Kocuria; species Kocuria arenosa. The sequence continues at coordinate 404,172 of NZ_JBHZTA010000002.1, forward strand.
CCGTGCTGGCCCTGGCCCGGCTGCGGGAGCTCCCGGAACGACCGCACGTGGTGGTCGTCGACAACGGCTCCGAGGACGGCACCGCGGACGCGATCCGGGAGCGGCACCCCTGGGCGGAGCTCGTCGCGAGCCCCGTCAACCTCGGCGCCGTGGGCCGCAACGTCGCCCTGGAGCGCGTGGACACGCCGTTCGTGGCCTTCTGCGACGACGACACCTGGTGGGAGCCCGGGTCCCTGCGCCGGGCGGCCGATACGCTGGAGGCCCACCCGCGGCTGGGGGTGGTCACCGGCAGGATCCTCGTGGAGCCCGGCTCCCGGGAGGACCCGATCAACGCGGAGCTGCTGCACTCGCCCGTCGAGGGCCCCGAGTGGATGCCCGGGCCCGCCCTCGGCAGCTTCCTGGCAGGGGCGTCCGTGGTCCGCCGGACGGCGTTCCGCGAAGTGGGCGGGTTCAGCGAGCGGCTGTGGCTCGGCGGCGAGGAGGAGCTGCTGGCCGCGGACCTCGCGACCGCGGGCTGGGAGCTCGTGCACCTGCCCGACGTCGTGGTCCACCACCAGGCCTCCACGGTCCGGGACCCGCACCTGCGCCGCCGCCACGGGCTGCGCAACACGCTGTGGTTCATCTGGCTGCGCCGCCCGCTCCGCGCGGCCCTGCGCCGGACCCGGGACGTGGTCGGCGGCGCCCCGCGGGACCGTGTCACGGCCCTGGCCCTGCTCGACGCCCTGCGCGGGGCGCCGTGGGTGCTGCGCGAGCGGCGGCCCCTGCCCGAGCACGTCGAGCGGCGGTTCCTGGCGCTGGAGGAGTCGCAGCGCAGCAGCGCCGCGCGCCGCTACGTCAGCTGAGCGCCCGGTCCACCGAGCGCCCGGTGGACGGTGCGCCGGGTGGACCGAGCGGCCGCCCCGGCCCGGGCGCGGAGCGGCGCTGCCCGGGGCGGGCCGGTCAGCGGGCGCGCACGGCGGCCTGCGGGAGACCGGCCCCCTCCCGGAACCACTCGACCGTGCGCTCCAGCCCCTCCGTCCACGGGACCTCCGGGGCCCAGCCGAGGACCTCCGTCGCGAGCGTGGTGTCGGGGCGGCGCACCATGGGGTCGTCGACGGGACGCTCCACGAACTCCAGCCCCGAGGAGGAGGAGCCCGTCGCGGCGATGACGTCGCGGGCGATCTGCAGCACGGACAGCTCGTGCGGGTTGCCGATGTTCATGGGACCGCTGTGCCCGCTGTCGGCCAGGGCGAGGATGCCGCGGACGAGGTCGGAGACGTAGCAGACGGAGCGCGTCTGGGCGCCGTCCCCGGCCACCGTGAGGGGTTCCCCGGCGAGGGCCTGGCGGATGAACGTGGGGATCGCGCGGCCGTCGAAGGGCCGCATCCGGGGGCCGAAGGTGTTGAAGATCCGGACGATCGCCGTGTCCACCCCGTGCTCGGCGCGGTAGGCGACCGTCAGGGCCTCGGCGAAGCGCTTGGCCTCGTCGTAGACCCCCCGCGGGCCCACCGGGTTGACGTGACCCCAGTAGCTCTCGGGCTGCGGGTGGACCTGCGGGTCGCCGTACACCTCGGAGGTGGAGGCCAGCACGAACCGTGCGCCCTTGTCCTTGGCCAGGCCCAGGGCGTGGTGGGTGCCGATCGAGCCGACCTTCAGGGTGTGGATGGGCAGCTTGAGGTAGTCGATCGGGGACGCCGGGGACGCGAAGTGCAGGACGAGGTCCACGTCCCCGGGCACGTGCACGTAGTCGGTGACGTCGCACTGGACGAGCCGGAAGCCGGGGTCGCCCACGAGGTGCTCGATGTTGGCCGCGGAGCCGGTGAGGAAGTTGTCGAGGCACACCACCTCCACCTCCCGGCGGCGCAGCTCGGTGCAGAGGTGGCTGCCCAGGAAGCCGGTCCCGCCGGTCACGACGGCGCGGCGGATCGGACGGGTGGTGCCCGCGGTGGTGGTCGCGTCGGTCGTGGGGTTCACGGTGCTCCTCGGGATCGAAGGACGGGGATCGAAGGTCAGGGGTCGCAGGTCGGAGATCGGTGGGCGGGCCCCGACGGCTCGGGGCCGGGAGTCCGCCGGGGTCAGGTGCGGGAGGCGCCCAGCTGAGCCCGGGCCGCGGCCAGGACCTCCGTCGGGCTGACGGCGGCCAGCCGCTCGTCGAGCCGGTCGGCGTGGGGGTCGCCCCACGCCCGCGCGGCCGGGTCGCCGTGCCACAGCACGGTGTGCAGGTCGGGGTCCACGGCAGGCCCCCACCAGGCCGGCGGCGTGGGGCCGAAGAGCACCACGGAGCGCACGGCCAGGGCGGTGGCCACGTGGGCCACGCCGGTGTCGGCGCTGAGCACCGCGGCGGCCGCCCCGACGGTGCGGGTCAGACCGTCCAGGTCCAGTGCCCCGCACCGGTTCTCCGCGGCGTCGATCCCCGCCACCACGGCGGCGGCGAGATCGGCCTCGGCCGGGGAGCCGGTCACCACGATCCGGTGCCCGTCCGCGGCCAGGTCCGCGGCGACCTCCCGCCAGCGCTCCGCGGGCCAGCGCCGCGCGGCGGAGGCGGCGCCCGGGTGGATCAGCACGGGGGCGTCCCCGGGCGCGGGACGGTGGTCGCGCAGGCGCAGGTCCCCGGGGCCGCACGGCCCTCCGGCGCCGGCCACCAGGCGGCACCAGCGCCGCACCTCGTGCTCGTCCGGGTGCCACGGCGGACCATCGTGGCCGGCCTCCGGGGCGGCGAAGCCGACGAGCCGCTCGGGGCGGGAGGCGAGCAGCAGCTCGTGGCTGAGCGGCCCGCGCCCGTGCAGGTTCACGGCCACGTGCCCGCCGGGGGTCGGTGGCAGCGGGACGAGCCCGGGGACCGGGAGCACGCCGTCGACGACGCCGAGCCCGGCCAGCCAGGCGCCCACGCCCGCGGGCGCGGCGAGCACGATCCGGTGGTCGGGCAGCATCCGGCGCACGCCCCGCAGTGGGGCCACGGCCGTCAGGGCGTCCCCGAGCCCGAGCGCCCGCAGCACGAGCACGTCCCCCGGGCCGATCGTCGCGGGGTCCACGGCCCACCGGCCCGGTGCCGTCCCGGCCACGGCCCCGGCCGCGGTGGCGGGCTCAGCGCTCACGGCCGGCCTTCTGCAGGATCGCGGTGGTCGAACGCCCCGACAGGTAGGGCAGCACGGTGACGCGGCCGCCCCAGCCGCGGACGTCGACGGCCTCGGGCAGCTGCTCGGGCGTGTAGTCCCCGCCCTTGACCCACACGTCGGGGCGGAGCAGGTTGAGGGCCGCGCGGGGGTCGTCCTCGTCGAAGAGGACGACCGCGTCGACGCTGCGCAGGGCGCCCAGCACGCGGGCGCGGTCGGCCTCGCCGACCACGGGCCGGCCGTGGCCCTTGAGCCGGCGCACGGAGTCGTCCGAGTTCAGCAGCACGACGAGGGCGTCGCCGAGCCGGCGGGCGGCGTCGAGGGAGGCGATGTGGCCGGCGTGCAGGACGTCGAAGCAGCCGCCGGTGGCCACCACGGTCCCGCCCCGGCCGCGCACCTCGCTCAGCAGCTCCTGCACCTCGCGGGGCAGCCGCTCGGCGCCGGGGTGCAGGACCGGCCTGGCGTGGACGCCGGCGGCGCGGCGGGTGCGGTAGGTGGCGGCGCCACCGGCCGCGACCCACTGGCCCGCGGCCTCGACGGCGGTCTCCACGGCGGCCGTCACGTGCGTCCCGCCGCCCAGGGCGAGGGCCGCCGCGGAGGCGAACCGGTCCCCCGCCCCGCAGGGGTCGGTGTTCTGCACGGGCGCCGCGGGCACCAGCTCGGTGCCGGTGGCCGTGGCCAGGTACGCGCCGTCCGCGCCGGCCGTGACGGCCACGGCGCGGGCGGCCCAGTGCCGGCGCAGCGCGCCGGCGAGGTCCCGGGCGGACCCGGGCGCGGCGCCCTGGAGGGCGGCCGCCGCCTCGGCGGCGTTCGGGGTGACGAGCGTGCACCCGGGCACCGGGGCGCCGCCGCGCGGGTGGGGGTCCCAGACGACCACGCCGGTGCGGGCGTGCTCCTCGAGCGCGGAGCGCACGGCGGGGTCGCGCGTGACGCCTCCCCCGTAGTCGGAGACCAGGACGGCGTCCGCCCCGGCCAGGACGGCGGCCACGCGCGCGGCGGTGACGCCGACCGGCGTGCCGGGCCCGCCCTCGTCGATGCGCACGAGGGTCTGCCCCGAGCTGCGGATCCGGGTCTTGGTGCGCGTCCCGCCCTCGTGCCCCAGCCGTTCCAGGGCGACGTCGCCGAGCGCCCCGGCCAGCTCCCGGCCGGCGGCGTCGTCCGCGGCCGGGGCCAGGAGGGTCACGTCGACCGCCGCCGGGACGGCGCCGACGGACGGGGGCTCCGCGCACAGCAGCGCGGCGAGGCCGGCGCCGCCGGGGCTGGCGAACACGTCGTCGACGTCGACCACGGGGACCGGGGCGTCGGGGCTCAGGCGGGTGGAGGAGCCGGAGACGTCCCGGTCCAGCAGGGCGTCGCCCACCACGACGATGCGCGCGGCGCTCATGCGGCCCCCGCCCGGACGGCCGTCCGGGTCGGCGTCCCGGTCCCGGCGGGCTCCGCGGTCCCGGCGGCCGGTGCCAGCCGGGCGTCGACGGCGGCGCAGACGGCGTGCAGCAGCATGAGGTGGACCTCCTGGATCACCGAGGTGCTGGGCGCGGCGACGGTCAGGGACTCGTCCGCCCGCTCGGTCAGCGGATTGGGACCGGGGCCGGTGAGCGCCCAGACGTGCAGTCCGTGCTCCCGCGCCCGCTCGGCCGCGGCCAGCACGTTGGGGCTGCGCCCGCTGGTGGACAGCACGACGAGCACGTCGCCCGCCCGCCCGTGCGCCTGGACCTGGCGGGCGAACACCTCCTCCACGCCGTAGTCGTTGACGATGGCGGTCAGGCTCGAGGTCTCCGCGGACAGGCACACGGCGGACAGCGGCCGCCGGTCGTCGACGAAGCGGCCGACGAGCTCCGCGGTGAAGTGCTGGGCCTCCGCGGCGCTGCCGCCGTTGCCCACGGCGAGCACGCGCCCGCCGTCCGTGAGCATCCCGGCCAGGCGGGCGCCCCACCGGTCCACCACGTCGGCGTGCTGGGCGGCGTCGCGGGCGGCGACCGCCAGCTCGTCCAGGTGGGCGCCGAGCCAGCGCTCCGTCTGCCCGAGCAGCGGCGGGTGCTCCCGGCGGTGCCGGGCGACCACGCGGGCGTAGGCGCGCTCGGTCTCCTGGGCCACCTGCCGCCAGCCGAAGAGCCGCTCCACGCGCTCCCGTCCGGCGCGGCCCATGCGGGCGGCCAGCTCGGGGTCCTCCAGCAGGGTGCGCAGGGCGGCCGCGGTCCCGGCGACGTCCCGCGGGGGGACGTGCAGGCCGGTCGTGCCGTCCTCGATGCTGTCGAGCAGGCCGCCGACGGCGGTGCCCACCACGGGGCGGGCGCACGCCATGGCCTCGAGCGGGACCATGCCGAACGGCTCGTACCAGGGGGTGCAGGCCACGACGTCCGCGGTGGCGAGCAGCGCGGCGGCGGCATCGTGGTCCACGCGGCCGAGGAGCTCCACGCGCTCCGCCACGCCGAGCTCCCGGGCCAGCGCCCGCAGCCGCAGGGCCTCGGGGTCGCGGTCCAGCTCGGCGCGGTCGGGACCGCCGGCCACGACGAGCTCCGCGTCCGGCAGCTCGGCGAGGGCGCGCACGACGACGTCCACGCCCTTGCGCTCCACGAGCCGGCCGAGCGCCACGATCCGGGGCCGCCGGTCGCCGGTGGGCGCGGGCGCGGGGGCGAAGGCGTCGAGGTCCACGCCGCAGGGGACCACGTCGATCCGGGAGAGGTCCCCGCCGAGGGCCAGGAGCTCGGCCCGCTCGTCGCGGCAGGTGGCCAGGACGAGGTCGGCCGCCGCGACGATCTCGTTCTCGGCCGCGAGCCGGCCGGTGGGGCTGGTGTCGGCCGCGCCCTGGTGCCGGCGCTTGACGGCCCCGAGCGCGTGGAAGGTCTGCACCACGGGGATCCGCAGGGTCTCCGCGGCGCGCCGGGCCGCGATCCCGGACATCCAGAAGTGGGCGTGCACGAGGTCGGGGACGCCGCGGCGGGCCCAGTCGCGGGCGAGCCAGCGGCCGAACTCGTCCATGTAGGGGGCGAGGTCGTCCTTGGGCAGGAGGCTCGGGGGCCCCGCGGGGACGTGGACCACCCGGGCCCCGGGGGCGAGCTCGACCTCGTCGGGCAGGCCGGCGGCGTCGCGGCGCGTGTACACGACGACGTCGTGGCCCAGCCGGGCGAGACCCTCCGCGAGGGCGGCCACGTAGACGTTCTGCCCCCCGGCGTCGACCCCGCCCAGCGCGGCCAGCGGGCTGGCGTGCTCGGAGACCATTGCGATTCTCATGCTGTCACCTTCTCCAGGATGCGGTCCCACTCCGCGAGGAAGCGGTCCGCGCCGTAGTGTCTCAGGGCGTGCTCGCGGGCGGCGGTGCCCGCGGCGGCCGCCGCGTCGGGGTCGTTCAGCCACTGCCGCGCCTGCGCGGCGAGGGCCTCCGGATCGTTGGAGAGCAGCCCCGCCCCGGGCGGCACCGCCCGGGGCGCCTCGGTGGTCGAGAGCCCGAGCACCGGCATCCCGATGGTCATGGCCTCCAGCAGCGCGAGTCCCAGGCTCGTCCACCGGTAGGGGTGGAAGTAGGCCCGGTGCTCGCCGAGCGCCGCGTGCAGCTTCTCCTGAGGATAGTTCTCGTGCAGCCGCCCGGCCATGTGGGGCGCGTGCTCCGCCAGCCGGTCCATCCCCATGCCGTAGACGTCCACGGGCAGCTCCTCGGCCAGCGCGGTCAGCAGGTCGGTGCCCGCGATCCGCCCGCGCCGGACGGGCTCGTTGACCACGGCGGCCAGGCTGGCCGTGCGGCCGGTGTAGAGCGGGCCGGGGTCCAGGACGCCGTGCTCCACGACCTCGGTGGGCGCGTCCCCGTTGTCCCACATCAGCCGGTTGAAGTGCGTCACGTGGACCACCGGGACGTCGGAGCGCTCGGCCAGGGGGTGGCGGGTGGCCACGGCGGGCCCCCGCGGGGTGTCGTGCTCCACGTAGACCGCCGGGACGTCGGTCCCCGCCCGGCGCCCGGTCCACCGCTCGAGCAGCTCCAGCTCGTGGGGGCGCTGCAGGAGGACCACGTCGAAATCGGCGTCGGCCAGCTCCTCGGGCGTGTGCTCGACGGCGGCGGCCGGCCAGTCCCAGGTCTCGGCGCGGCCGCGGCCGTCCGGGCCCCGGTCGGCGACGACGGGCAGCAGGTAGGTGTGGGAACCGTGCACGAACGATGTCGTCCACGATCCGTGGACGTGCCAGGTCAGGATGCGCACCGGGGTCCTCCTTCCGGTTCGGGAACAGTGGCGGGGGCCCCCGGGCCGCCGTCCGTCAGCTCCTCGACGGCCGCGAGCACGGCGGCCGGGGACACGGAGGACAGGCACGGGTGGCCGGGCACGGGACAGTCGCGGGCGCGGGAGCCGCGGCAGTCCGCCCCCTGGTCCCCGAGCAGCACGACGGGCACGCCGTAGGGCGCCCACCGCTCGGGCGGCACCACCGGGGAGAAGAGGGAGACGACCGGGGTGCCCACGGCCGCGGCGAGGTGCGCGGGACCGGTGTTGCCCACGACGACGCACGCGGCGGCGTCCAGCACGGAGGCCAGGCCCGGCAGGTCGGTGCGCCCGGCGAGGTCCAGCACCGTGCCGCGGGGCGCGGCGGCACGGGCGGCGGCGCGGGCGGCGGCGGTGAGCTCGCGCTCCGCCGGCCCGCCCGTGAGCACGACCGCGCGCCCGGCCGCGGCGAGTCCCGCCGCGAGGGCCCCGGCGTGCTCGGCGGTGAGCCCGCGGGACGGGACGGAGGCGCCGGGGTGCAGCACCACGAAGCCGTCCGGCAGCGCGGACAGCTCCGCCGGCAGCTCCGGGAGCGGGCGGCGGACGGCCAGGCGCAGGTCGGCGGTCGTGGGCTCGGGGGCCCCGGCCGCGACGGCGAGCTCCATCCCCGCCTCGACCTCGTGGCCGCCGCCGGGCGGGTCCGCGCGGCGGTGCCGGACGTCCAGCAGCGATCCCGGGTAGTCCCCGCTCGTCGCGACCACGCGGTCGATCCCGGCGAGCCGGGCCAGCAGCGCCATGGGCAGGGGGCTCTGGTGGAAGGACGTGAAGACCACGGCGAGGTCATAGCCGCGGGAGGCGAGGTCCTCCACCAGGGCCGTGGTCGCCTCCGGGTCCACCGGCGGGGGCCGGAAGCCCGACCACGGCGCGGAGAACTCGAGGACCTCGGCCACGTCCGGCAGCAGCCGGGCGGCGGCGGCACCGGACGGGGAGGCCAGCAGGTCCACCGGGTTCCCCAACCGGGCCAGGGCCCGGACCGCGGGCCCGGTCAGCAGGACGTCCCCGTCCGAGTCGAGGCGGACGGCGAGGGTGCGGGCCATGCTCAGCCCCGGGTCCCGGCCGGGCGGGCGTCGGGCCGGTCGGGCGTCCCCTCGTCCGCCGCCGGGGCGAGGGCGGCGGCAACGGCCTCGCGCAGGGTGCGGGCCACGGCCGGGGCGGCCGCCACCTCCTCCTCACGGGTCACCGGGGTGGGGACCAGGACGCTGCGGGCGCCGGCCGCCTGGGCGGCCTCGACGTCGGCGCCGATGTCGCCGATCAGCACGCACTCGGAGGCGTCCACGCCGAGCTCCGCGGCGGCCGCGAGCACCATGCCGGGCCGGGGCTTGCGGCACGCGCAGTCCTGCTCCGGGGCGTGCGGGCACAGCTGCCAGGTGTCGAAGGGGCCGAGCAGCTCGCTCACGCGGGCGTTGACGGCGTCGACCTGATCGCGGGTCAGCAGGCCGCGGCCGATGCCGGACTGGTTGGACACCACGCCCACCCGCAGCCCGGCCGCGCGCACGGCGTCGACCGCCTCCCGGGCCCCGGGGACGAGCTCGACCGCGTCCGGGTCGCCGTTGTAGGGCACGTCGTGGACCAGGGTGCCGTCCCGGTCGAAGAGCACGGCGCGCACCGGGACGGGCCAGGGCCCGGTCCCCCGGTGCCGCCACCAGCCACGGGTCTTGTGCCGCACGGCGGCCACGGGGATCGTGACGCTGGTGCGGACCATGCGGCTGAGCTCGGGCAGGAACTCGGGGTCGCCCGGACGGGGGCCCGGGACCGTGCGCAGCAGCACGAACCGACCGGTCAGCCAGCCCCACGCCGCGGCGCCGGTGCCGGCCGCGGTCAGGGCGGAGCGCCGGGCGGGCCGGTGGCCCAGGGCGGTGGCGGTGAGCGCCGCGCCGGCGCCCGCGCCCGCGGCAACCAGGGCGGCGACCGTCGCGGCGTGCCAGCGGAAGCCGCCGGGAGGGGCCTCGGCCGCACGGCGCCAGTCGGGTCCGTGCAGGCGGCGCATCAGGGCGTCGTCGGCGTTGCCGGCCTGCACACGCAGGCTCATGAGGTCGTCGGCGGGACGCACGGGGTGGGTGATGCGGCGCCGGCCGCGCACCAGCTGCCACCCGGCCCGGCGCACGCGCAGCGCGAGGTCGGCGTCCTCCCGGTAGGCCCGGGGGAAGCGCTCGTCGAAGCCGGAGACGGCCTCGAGCGCGGCCGTGCGGTAGGCCATGTCCGCGGTCGCCCAGTCGGCGTCCTGCAGGGAGGCGGTGTTGCGCTCCCAGTCCGTGGGCCGCCGGGAGTCGGGGAGCGGGACGTCGATGCGGCCTTGGGTCGCGCCGACCTCCGGCCCACAGGCGGCGAGGTCCTCGGCGAGGCGCTGGGCCCAGCCGGCGGGCAGCTCGACGTCGTCGTCGAGGAACGCGATCCACTCGGCGCCGGAGCGCCGGGCGGCGCGCCAGCCGCGGTTGCGGGCGGCGGCCGGGCCGCGCCCGTAGCCGCGCACCGTGCGCACGGTCCAGGCCACGGTGCCGGGCACGCTCAGCCGCAGCGGCTCCACGTCCCCGCGCCGGTCGTCCACCACGACGACCTCGAGCGGTCCGGGGTGGTCCGCGTCGACGTCCTGGGCGGCGAGGGTGTCCAGCAGCCACTGGAGGGTGGGCCGCCCCACGGAGGGGACGACGACGGCGTAGGTCGCGGGCGCGGCCGTCACTTGGCCTCCTGGAAGAGGGAGGCGCGGCGGACCAGGTGCGGGCCGAGCACGAGCGCGGCCACCGGGGCGGAGCCGAAGAGCTCGAGGGCGTCGCGCGGGTCGTCGACCATGGGCCGGCCGGCCGTGTTGAGCGAGGTGTTGACGACGACGGGCACGCCCGTGCGCTCGTCGAAGGCCCGCAGCAGGGCCGCGATCCCGGCGTTGTCCTCGTCGTTGACCGTCTGGATCCGGGCGGTGCCGTCCACGTGGGTGACCGTGGGGATCCGGTCGCGCCACTCGGGGGCCACGTCGTGCACGAAGAGCATGAAGGGGCTGGGCATCGGCCCACCGCCGAAGATCTCCGCGGCCCGCTCCTCGAGGACCATGGGCGCCACGGGCCGGAACTGCTCCCGGCCCTTGACGTCGTTGAGCCGCTCGAGGTTGTCGGAGTGCATGGGGTTCGCCAGGAGGGAGCGGCGGCCCAGCGCCCGGGGGCCGAACTCGCTGCGACCGTCGAACCAGGCGATCACGCCGTTGTCCGCCAGGATGTCGGCGACCTCGCCCGCGAGGTCGTCCGGGGTGGTGAAGGGCACCTGCGCGGTGCTCAGCCACTGCGCGAGCTCCTCGCCCGACCAGCTGCGCCCGAGAGCCGCGGTGGGCTGGGGCGCGCCGAGGTCACCGGCCTCCTGGGCCAGGTGCAGGGCGGCGCCGAGCGCGGTCCCGGAGTCCCCGGAGGCGGGTTGGACCCAGACCTCCTCGAAGGGCGTCTCGCGCCAGATCCGGGAGTTGGCCACGCAGTTCAGGGCTGTGCCGCCGGCCATGGTGAGCACCGTGTCCCCGGTCTGCTCGTGCAGCCAGGTGGCGAGGTCCACGAGGACCTCCTCGACCACGGCCTGCACCGAGGCGGCGAGGTCGGCGTGGTCGCCGCCCCAGGTGCCGTCGTCGATCCGGCGGGGCGCGAAGCGGGTCCAGTCGGGCGCCTGCGCGCGGAAGCCGCCGTCGCCCGTGGCGCGGACGGTCTCGCGCAGCTCGGGCAGGAAGCGGGGCTCGCCGTAGGAGGCCAGGGCCATGACCTTGAACTCGTCGCTCGAGCGCAGGAAGCCCAGGTGGTCGGTCAGGGACTCGTAGAGCAGGCCGAGGGACTCGGGCAGGGCCTGGCGGTGCAGGATCTCCAGCTCCCCGTCCCGGTAGCGGCCGGCCAGGTGCGAGTGCGCCTCGCCGCGGCCGTCGACCACCAGGACGCTGCTCGTGCGGGTGGGGGCGGCGAGGCCGGCGGAGGCGGCGTGGGCCACGTGGTGCTCCACGAAGCGGACCCTTCCGCGGTCCAGGCCCGGCAGGGCCTCGGCGAGGAACCCGGCGGCCCGCCGGGCGTAGTCCACGCGCACCGGGTCGTACGGGTCGTCCGGCATCTCGGCGGCGATGGCAGGATCGAAGGAGTAGCCGACGGCGTCCAGGTCCGCGGGCGTCAGTCCCGCCTCGGCGAGGCACCAGCGCATCGCCTGCTCGGGCAGCTCCCACGCCGAGAACGGCACGGGGCGCTTGCCGTGCTTGCGGCGGGAGAAGCGCTCCTCCTCGGCCGCGGCCACCACTCTGCCGTCCACGACGAGAGCCGCCGCGGGGTCGTGAAAAATCGCGTTGATGCCCAGGTAGTTCATGGATCGGAGTATGGCACAGAATGATCAGGCGGCTGATCTAGGGGCCGTGTCAGCCCCGGTGCGGCCCGGTCTCCGCCGCCTCGAGCAGCTCCGGGCCGAGCTCCCGGTCGAACTCGTCGTCGGCGTCGCGGCCCGGCTCGCCGGACAGGTCCCCGAGGAGTTCCCCGACGAGCTCGTCGAGCTGCTCGAAGCCGCTCGGGACCATCGCCGCCCTCTCCTCGGCCGCCGCACGCCCGGCCGGGGACAGGCACCAGCGCAGCTGCTCGTCGAGCCGGCCGGGGTCGAGCTCGTCCGCGCCGACCACGGCCGGCCAGTCCCAGGCCCGCGCCTGGGCCGTGACCTTCCCGCCGCCCGCGACGGGGTCGACGGCGAGCACGGGCACCCCGGCCCGCAGCGCCAGGACCAGACCGTGCAGGCGCATGCTCACCACGGTGTCGAGGCGGGCGATGACCGACCCGGCCTGGGCCGCGGTGGCGGGCAGCCGCCAGTCCCGCGGGTCCAGGCGGGTGTCCAGCGTCAGCCGGGCGGCGTCGACCCGGCCCAGCCACTCCTCCAGCCCGGACCGGACGGCGTCGTGCCGGCGGCGGGCACCGTACTCGTGCTGCCCGCCGGTGAGGTAGACGCCCAGGACGGGCACGAGCTGGGGCACGGCCCGCGCGGCGAGGTCCCGGCGGGCGCCGGCACCGGGGCGGTCGCGCGCGATCACGCGGTGGAACCCGGCGGTCACCGGGTCCTCGGGGTCCAGGACGCTGACCCCGACCGCGATCCGGCGGCAGTGCGCGAACTGCTCGTGCAGCTCGGCGACCGACCGTCCCGTCGCGGGCCCGCACACGAACAGCAGGTGGGTGTAGCGCGCGGGCTCGACGTCGTCCAGCCGCAGCCCGCCGGGCGGGCACATGACCGCGCTCCAGGCGGTGTCGTGCGGGACGCCCGCCGTGCCGAGGGAGTCGGCGACGGCGTCCATGGCGAGGACGTCACCTGCCGTCGCCTCGCCGTGCAGGACGCTGGACCAACCGACCACGAGTGTGCGCATGGCGTCGACGCTACCGGCCGGACCGGGGCCGGGAACCACCCCGCGGTCGGACTGTGGGCACCGTCACGTCCGGTAACGAGTCGGCACAGCGACTGGTGACCCAGGTCACAGGCGTCTAGGCTCGATGGCACGAGTCGAGCATCCGGCCGTGACGTCCTGTCGTGGAAGGACCCCTCCATGGATGACCCCCTGTCCGTCGTCGTGCAGATCGAGCTGGACACCCGGTGCGTGCACCTGGTGGTCACCGGCGATCTCACCGAGCGCAACCACCGGACCCTGACCCCGCTCGTCGGCCGCGCCCGCGACCTGTTCCCGGGCGCGACCGTCACCGTGGACCTCACGGGCGCCCAGCACGTGGACCCGGGCGGCCTCGACCTGTTGCGGTGGTCCCTCGACCACGGCCCCGCCCCGGAGCCGGGAGGTGACGTCCAGGTGCTCACCCGGCCGGAGCCGTTCGGCCTCCCCGGGCCGGCCCGTCCGCAACCCCCGGCACCCGCGCGCTGGAACGGCACCGAGCAGGGCGGGGTGGCGGCGTGAGCGGCGTCGACGTCGTCCCGTTCCCGTCGGGCACCGGTGCGGAGGGGCACGGGGACTGCGACACGTGCCTGAGCCCGGACGACGACTTCCCCGCGGAGCTCTCCGCGCTGTCCCTCGTGGAGCTGCAGGTCCTGCACAGCAGGGTCGTGTGCCAGCTCGAGCACGAGTACCTGGTGAACCCCGACGGCCCCCACCCGGTCACCCAGGACCGCCACGAGGAGCTCGTGGCGGCGCTGGAGGCCCGCCGGGACGCGGCCCCCGGGGCGTGACCCGGCTCCCTCGGACGACCGACCGAAAGGCCCCGCCGCGGGGTCGGGCGTACCACTGGGCGAAGAGCACGACGATCAGCGCCACGTCCACGACGTCCCCGCCGTAGTACATGAGCTGCGCGCCCGTGCGGGCGTCCGACGTCCCGACCCCGTCCGGAGGATGTCCGTACAGGTGCTTGGCGAGCGCCGAGTGGGCCGCCACGAAGCCGACCAGCACCGCCGCGCGCAGCGGGAACGAGCCCCGGTGCGGGTCCGGGTCCACCCCGACCACGGCGGCGGTGAAGACGCAGCCCGCCAGGAGGACGTGGAGGTGCACCGCCGCGTGCACCGGCACCGAGGCGTGCATGAGGCCGTACAGCCCGGTGGTGTAGAGCACCCACAGGCCCCCCGCGTTGAGCGTGCCGGCCACCACCGGATGGGTCACCGCCCGGACGGCCGGGGTGCGCAGGAGACGGGTCACGACCCGGGCGCGGGCCACGGGCAGCGCGCGCAGCGCCAGGGTCACGGGGGCGGCGAGCACCAGCAGGAACGGGGCGGCCATCCCCAGCAGCAGGTGCCCGGCCATGTGGGCGGTGAAGCCGGTGCGGGCGGCCTCCGCCAGGGGGCCGACCAGGGCCGTTCCGGCGCAGAGCAGCCCCGCGAACCACAGCACCGTGCGGTGCACCGGCCACGGGCCGCGGTGCCGTGCCGCCCACAGCCCCGCGGCCCAGCCGGCAGCGCCCAGGGCGAGCAGGACGAGCACGGTCCCGTCGAGGAGGGTCCAGCCGGTGGCACCGTGGGCGTGGGTCATCGCCCCGGGCGGACGGGGCGGGCCGGGCGGGTCCGGCGCAGCAGCACCAGTCCCGCCGCGAGCGCGAGCACGGCCGTGCCGATCCAGGTGGCGTCGTAGACCAGGAGGTCCACGTCGTAGCGGATCTGGTGGATCCTGAGCACCTTGTGCAGGACCACGCCGTCGAAGAGCTGGAACGCGCCGAGGCCCGCGAGCAGCGCCCCGGTCCAGCGGCCCCAGGCCGGGGCACCCCGGCGTCGGACGTCGGCGAGCAGGAAGAGGGAGCCCACCGTGACGAACCAGCCGAAGGCGTGGAAGAGCCCGTCCGAGGCGAGGGCGACTCCGGTGGTGGACAGGTCGTAGAAGTGGTGCCAGTGCAGGAGCAGGTGGAAGACGGCGAGGTCCACCACGGAGGCGGCGATGCCCGCCCCCAGCAGCGCTCCGGCGAGCAGGGTCCGGCGGTCCTGGTCGGCCATGGGGTCCTCCTGGTGCGGACGGGCGGGGTCGCGGTCCAGCCTACGGTGGCCCCGTCGGCTGTCCAGGGCCCGGCTGCCCGGGGCCCGGCGGGCGGACCGCCCCGGGTGGTTCAATGGCACGGTGCGCAACGACAACCTGACCCGCCGCGAGACCTCCGACCGTTCCGAGCTCGTCGCCGTGGAGAGCTACGACGTCCTGCTGGACCTGTCCACCGCACCCGACCCGGAGGCGGACTCGTTCCGGTCCGTGACCACGGTGCGCTTCGGCGCCGAGGAGGGCGCCCAGACGTTCCTGGACTTCATCGGGCACTCCGTGGAGTCGGTGACGGTCAACGGCCGGGAGCTGGACCCGGACGACGTCGTCGAGGGCGCGCGGGTACGCCTGCCCTCCCTCGAGGCGACCAACGAGGTGACGGTGGCCGGGCGGGGGCTGTACTCCCGCTCGGGTGAGGGCATGCACCGGTTCGTGGACCCGGCCGACGGCCGGGTCTACCTGTACACCCAGTACGAGCCGGCGGACGCCCGCCGGGTCTTCGCGAACTTCGAGCAGCCGGACCTCAAGGCGTCGTTCCGTTTCACGGTCCTGGCCCCGGACGGCTGGCAGGTCTCCTCCAACGGGGTGCGCATGGCGGTGTCCGCCACCCCGGAGGCGGAGCGGCCCGGCGCGGTGCGCCACGAGTTCGCCCCCACGGAGCGGATCTCCACGTACATCACCACGGTGCTGGCGGGCCCGTACCACCGGGTCGCGGGCGAGTGGCGGCACTCCTTCGAGGACGGCAGCCGCATGTCCGTGCCGCTGGCCCTGTACTGCCGCGCCTCGCTCGCGGAGCACCTGGACGCGGGCACCGGCGCCCGGGAGCTGTTCGACCTCACCCGGCAGGGCCTGACGTTCTTCACCGAGCTGTTCGGCTACCCGTACCCGTTCGGGAAGTATGAGCAGGCGTTCGTGCCCGAGTACAACCTCGGCGCCATGGAGAACCCCGGGCTGGTGACCTTCACCGAGGAGTACCTGTTCCCGGACGGGGCCACCCGCGCCCAGTACCAGGGGCGGGCCAACACCCTCATGCACGAGATGTCCCACATGTGGTTCGGGGACCTC
The DNA here is from genome assembly GCF_042879215.1 of Kocuria arenosa. Classification (NCBI taxonomy): domain Bacteria; kingdom Bacillati; phylum Actinomycetota; class Actinomycetes; order Micrococcales; family Micrococcaceae; genus Kocuria; species Kocuria arenosa. Next base: position 419,999 of record NZ_JBHZTA010000002.1, read on the forward strand.
GTCACCATGACGTGGTGGGACGACCTGTGGCTCAAGGAGTCCTTCGCGGAGTTCATGGGGGCGCACGCGTCCGTGCAGGCCACGGACTTCGAGGAGGCGTGGATCGCGTTCGCGGACCGCCGGAAGGCCTGGGCCTACCGGCAGGACCAGCTGCCCACCACGCACCCGGTGGTCGCCGACATCCAGGACCTCGAGGCCGCCCGGCAGAACTTCGACGGCATCACCTACGCCAAGGGCGCCGCGGTGCTCAAGCAGCTGGTGGCGTTCGTGGGCTACGACCCGTTCGTCGACGCGTGCCGCGCCTACTTCCGCCGCCACGCCTACGGGTCCACCACCCTGGAGGACTTCCTGGCCGTGCTCGAGGAGGCCTCCGGGCGGGACGTGCGCGGCTGGGCGGAGTCCTGGCTGGGCACCTCCGGCGTCACCTCGCTGGCCCTGGACCTCGCCCGGGACGACGACGGCACGGTGACCTTCGCGGCGCTGCTCCAGGACCCCGGGGCCGGAGTGCTGCGCCCGCACCGGCTGCTGCTCGGCGGCTACGAGCGCGGCCCCGGGGACGTCCTGGTGCGCACCGGCACGGTCAGCGTGGACCTGCCGGCCGAGTCCTCCGTGGAGGTCCCCGAGCTCGTGGGCTCGACCGCGCCCCTGCTGGTGGTCAACGACGAGGACCTCACCTACGCCAAGACCCGCCTGGACCCGATCTCGCTCACCACGGCCCTGAGCTCCCTGTCCTCCGTGGAGGACGACATGGCCCGCGCCCAGCTGTGGTCGGGGCTGTGGAACGCCGCCCGGGACGCCGAGCTCGATCCCGGGGACTGGGTGGGCGCCGTCCTGGACCACGGCTTCGCCGAGCCGCAGACCGGGATGTTCTCCACCGCCGTGGACCACGCCGTGGAGGCCGTCGAGCGGTTCACCCCGACCGCCCGGCGGGACCGGCTGCGGGGGCGGCTGCTCGACGCCGCCGTGCGGGAGCTGCGCCGGGCCGATCCCGGCAGCGACCGGCAGCTGGCCCTCGCCCGGCTCACCGCCCGCACGGCCCGCCGCGACGGGAGCCACGCCGGCTGGCTGCGCGACCTGCTCGGCGGGCGGGACGCGCTGCCCGGGCTGCGGCTGGGCTCGGACCTGCGCTGGGCGCTGTGGACGGCGCTCGCGGCCACGGGCCACGGCGAGGACCCCGGGCTGGACGCCGCCCTGGAGCAGGAGCGCGCCGCGGACCGGACCCGCACCGGGCAGGTCGGCTGGGCCCGGGCCCGCGCCGCCCGCCCGCTCCCCCGTGCCAAGGCGAAGGCGTGGGAGGCGATCACCGGTGACGAGCTGTCCAACGACCTGCTGACCGCCACGATCGAGGGCTTCCGGCTGGGGCCGGCGGAGCTGGTGGAGCCGTACCGGGAGCAGTACTTCGTCATGCTGGAGGAGGTGTGGGCGCGGCGGTCCATCGGGATGGCCACCCGCATCGTGCAGGGGCTCTACCCCGCCGGCGCCGACCTCGAGCCGGGCCACAACCCCGAGCACCACCCGGTGCTCGCCCGCACGGAGCTGTGGCTGAGCAACCACAGCGGGGCGCCCGCCGCCCTGCGCCGGATCCTGGTCGAGGAGCGCGACCACCTGCTGCGGGCGCTGCGGGCGCAGGCGGCGGCGCGCCCCTGATCCCCCACCCGCACGCCGTGCCCTCCGGACCATGACGATGCCCCCGGTGCGCACCGGGGGCATGGTGGCCGTCCGCGGGACCGGCCGATGGCGGGCACCTGCCCGTGCTCCGGGCGGGGCCGAGGCGGCGTCAGGTGGCGGGGCGCCCCGAGCGGCGCAGCACGCGGTCGACAGCGCGCTGGGCGTCCTCGTTGGACTTGAAGACCCGCCGGTCGAGGCTCTGGCCGAGCGACATCGACGAGTTGCCCAGCTGCAGCAGGTTCACCTTGGAGTCGTTGCGGTGCTCGCGGCGCGGCTGGGGCGCCTGCGGACCGGTCCGGGCGTCATAGGCCATGGTGGATCCTTTCCGTGACACCTCCAGTGTAGGAGGCCGCCGCCCCACTGAACAGAGCGCCGCCGGTCATCGGCCGTGCCGCCGCGCCCGGGACGTGTACCGGCCCCGGTCCACGGACCGCCGCACCCACCAGGTGCGCGCCACGAGCACGAGGGACAGCACGTGCAGCAGCACGAGCACCGACCAGTACGCCGCGGTGGCCCCCGGGGTGAAGGGGACCGAGGCCGCACCGGCCAGCATCAGCACGACCAGGGCCTCCAGGCTCAGCGCGTAGCGCAGGGGCCGCATCACGCGCACGGAGAGGTCGTGCTCCGGCTGCCGGTTGATCCAGGACAGCAGCACCGCCACCACGGACATCACCACCGACGCCGCCGCGGAGGGCACCTGCCAGTCCGGCCCCAGGATGTGCTCCCGCACGGTCGCCACGAGCCCCACGAGCAGCAGGACCGCCGTGATGAGGCTGACCGCCACGGACGCGAACGCCGTGATCCCCTGCCGCGCCGGCAGGATCACCATCTCGCAGAAGGCGTCGTCGAACCGGGACGTGGGCCGCAGCGCCAGGTGGCCGCGCACGGCCCCGGGCCACCGCCGCACGGCGCGGTCCTCGGCGAGCACCCGGTCCACCGCCCGGTGCGATCCCCCCGGCCCCCCGGGGCGGCCGCCCTCGTGCGAGAGGACCGTGAACTCGTGCAGCCGGACCTCCGCGGGCACCGTCAGCTCCAGGTGGAAGCTGCGGCAGGACGCGAGGTCGTGGAGACCCACCCGGCCCACCCAGGGCATCCAGCAGTGCCGCAGCCGGTCCCGGGCGCGCGGTCTCCGGCCGGCGGCGTACTGCTCGTCCATCGAGTACTTGAGCACGAGCCGGCGCCCCGCGAACTCCGCGGGCAGCGCGAAGGTCAGCAGGAAGCCGCGGGCCAGCTGGTCGGCCACCGTGGTGAACAGCGCGAGGTCGGCGTCCCAGTGCTCGGCGTCCTCCGCCGGCAGCCTCCCCCGGTCGACGAGCTCCTGCACGACGGCGCGCAGGTGCTCGCAGTAGGCCCAGAACCCGTCCAGGGCGTCCTCCACGAGCAGCTCGGGGGCGTGCACGATGGCGGGGACGTGGTCGTCCGCCAGGACGGCCGCCTCGGCCGGCGGCAGCTGCTCCGGGATCAGCCCGCGCAGGAGCAGCTCGGCGAGCGCCCCGTTGTCCTCCGTGCTGAGGACCGGGACGGGGTCGCCCTGACAGACGGCGTCGAAGTTGCGCAGGGGCTGCTTGGCCTGGATGGTCACGGGCACCAGCAGCCGGCCGGCGGCGTCGGCCGGCCACGGGGCGCGCGCGGCGAGGTCGACGTCGAGGGAGACCTTCCGGCGGGTGACGCCGTCGGGGCTCATCAGCACGGACTCCACGCGGCGGTGGATCCAGTCGGCGGGGCTGAGGAACAGCGTGCGCAGCACGTCGACGTCCACCGCCGGGCGGCCGGGCTCGGGCGGGGGGACCTGGCCCTGGGACATCCGCGCGCCTCCTCTCCGGACCCCGGTCCGGCTCTCGTCCCGGGGCGGTCACCGGGGCCCGCCCGGTGTCCTGATCGGTCATCATTGCACCAGTCAGCGCGGACACCGTACGGGCCGGGCGATGGACCGGGCGTCCCGGGAATCGTGAGAAGCTATTGACGACTTGATGCCCCAGCTCCATCGAGGGAGACCATGACCGACTACGCGCTCAACGACCGCGGCTCTCTGGAGATCGTCACGGAGAACTTCTACGACACCGAGATCATGCGGGTGTTCGGCGGTCTGTCCTTCGGCAAGCTGCGCACCTGGACGGGCAACGCGGCGCTGGTCCCGGAGCCGGACAACCCCTTCGACCCCCACACCGTCTCGGTGCGGATCGGGCCCAACAAGATCGGGCACCTCGCCCAGCAGGACGCACAGCGGTACTGGCCCTATCTCGCGCGCGTCATCGCGTCCGGGTACACGCCGGTGGCGCCGCTGAAGCTGGAGGCCACGGTCCTGCGCCAGGACGGGCAGGCGGAGGTCGACGCCACGGCGCGGCTGTCGATCGCGGCCCCGGACCTGCTGTTCCCGCTCAACACGCCCCCGGCGCAGGCCGCGGTGCTGCCGCAGGGCCCGTCGATCAAGGTCCTGGACGAGCAGGAGTTCGCCGAGTACCTGCACAGCGTCATCCCCCCGTCCGGGGAGGGCCGCGTGATGCTGACCCTGGAGACCAACAAGGTCCGCAACCACCACGGGCAGACCCTGGACATCGTCGACGTGCTCTACGAGCGCCGCCAGGTGGGCCGGCTCTCCACGCAGATGTCCCAGCAGTTCATCCCGATCATCGACCACGCCTTCCAGCAGGAGAAGCTGACCGCGGTGTGGGGCACCATCCGCGGCTCGGCCTTCGAGGTCTCGATGACCCTCCAGGCCGCCCGCCCGGAGGACATCCCCGCGGAGTGGTTCGAGCAGCTGCCCAACGACGTCCCCGAGCTCCTGCCGCCCGGCGGCAGCCACCCCGTCCCGGACGCCTACGTCCCGGCCGAGGCCGACCGCTCGCGCAACGCGAAGAAGTGGCGCAAGGGCCTGGCCGTGTCCGCCGCGGGGGGCGCCGAGCGCGCCCCGCACGACGACGAGGTGACGGCCCAGCGCTCCTCCGCCGGCCCGGGGACCGGCGTGCTCGGCCGGGTCCACGTGGCCGTGTGGGTGCTGCTGGCCATGACCGTGCTGCTGGGCGGGGTGGGCGTGGTCTTCCTCGGCATCGAGCCGCTGGTGAGCGCGCTGTGCTTCATCGTGGCCGTCGCGACCGGGTTCATGTCCTTCTACCTGGCCCGGATGAGCACCGGAGTGGCCCGCCGATGATCAGCCGCCGGGAACGCTTCCTCCAGATCCTCGAGGTCCTCTCGAAGCACGGCTTCGGCTTCGCCCTCGGCGGGATCAAGGAGGAGTGGCGCGCACCGCTGGCCCGGGTCCGGCTCATCGACCCCGACAAGCTCTACAGCCAACCCGTCCACCTGCGGCAGGCGCTCGAGGAGCTCGGTCCCACGTTCGTGAAGCTCGGCCAGGTCGTCTCGACCCGGCCGGACCTGCTGCCGCCGCGGTACGTGCAGGAGCTGACCCGGCTGCAGGACAACTCGCCCGCGGTGCCGCCGGAGCAGATCCGGGCGATGATCGAGTCGGAGCCCGACTCCGCGGCGGAGGACATCCTCGCCGAGATCGACCCCGTGCCCCTGGCCACGGGCTCGATCGGCCAGGCGCACTCGGCCGTCTACAAGGGGGTGGACGTCATCGTGAAGGTGCGCCGCCCCGGCGTCGTCGAGGAGGTCAACCGCGACCTCGAGATCCTCGCGGAGCTGGCCAAGCTGCTGTCCACCTACTGGCCGGCCGTGCAGCACTTCGACCTCGTGGGCCTCGCCGACGAGTTCGCCCAGTCCCTGCGGGACGAGCTGGACTACCTCACGGAGGCGCGCAACGCCCAGCGGATGGCCGAGAACTTCATGGGCGACCCCCGGGTGCACATCCCGGAGATCTTCTGGGAGGCCTCCACCTCCCGGATCCTCACGATGGAGCGGGTCCGGGGCATCAAGATCAACGACTACCCCGCGCTCGAGGACGCGGGGCTCGACCGGCACCTGCTGGCCGTGGACTCGACCGAGGCCATCTGCCGGATGATCTTCGAGCACGGCTTCTTCCACGCGGATCCCCACCCCGGCAACCTCTTCGTGGAGACCGGCGGACGGATCGGCATCATCGACTTCGGGATGATGGGCACCCTCACCGACGAGTTCCGGGACCACCTGGTGACCCTCATGCTCGGCGTGGTGCAGGAGAACCCCCGGCGGGTCGCCGCGGGGCTGCTCGGGCTGACCTCGCAGGAACTGGACGTCAACAAGAAGGAGCTCGAGCGGGACGTGGCGGTCCTGCTGCGCCGCTACTCGAACAAACCCCTGCACGAGGTGCGGGTGGGCCACCTGATGGGCGACCTCATCGGGATGCTGCGCCGCTACCGGATGCACCTGCCGCGCGAGTCCGCCCTGTTCCTGCGGATGCTCGTCACGGCGGAGTCCGTGGGCACCGGCCTGGACCCGGAGTTCGACCTCGTCTCGGTCCTCTCCCCGTACGCCCAGCGGTTCGTGCTGCACCGGCTCTCCCCCGAGATCCTCGCCAAGCGGGTGCGCGACGTCCTGCAGGACGCCGTGCAGATGGGCATCGAGGCCCCCGAGTACCTCCGGCGGCTCATCGTGGTGCTGGAGCGCGGCGGCTTCGACGTGCACCTGCGCGCCGACGAGTTCGAGCCGCTGCTCAAGCGCGGCGAGAAGATCGGCCACCAGGTGGTGGCCGGCGCGGTGATCGCCGCGTCCATCAACGGCATGGCCCACATCCTCGCGTCCGACCCGGAGCGGTGGGGGAAGTTCCACACCCCCCTCATCGCCGGCGGCGCGACCACCGTGGGCACCCTCACCGGCTACCTCGTGCTCTCCACGAACGTGCCCAAGGTCCGGCGCCTGGCCAACACCATCCGGGTCCGCCGCCGCTTCTGAGCCCCCGCGCCACGACCCGGCCGCCAACCGTCCCGGTCCCCTCCGGCACGGCCCGGGACGGTCGCAATCGCCGCGGGTCATGACATGTCGTTGACTTCCCCCAGGCCGCGGCCCAGCATGGCGGTGACGCGCAGGCACGGACGTTGTGCCCGGTCAGCCGGGGGGGAGCAAGGTCATGGGCGACCGGGGAACGATCTCGCTGCGACTGCTGGGGAGCTGGGACGCCTCCGTGCAGGGGACCAGGGTGCACACCGGGACGCGGCAGCAGCGGCTCCTGGCGGCCCTGGCGATCCACGGCCCCCGGTCCCGGCACTACCTCGCCGGGCTCCTGTGGCCCGAGTGCCCGGAGGACCACGCCCTCGGCAGCCTGCGCGCGGCCGTCTTCACCCTGTCCCGGCGCGTGCCGGGGGCCCTCGTGTGCCGGGGCGGCACCCTCGCGCTCTCCGAGGCGGTGGACGTGGACCTGCACCGCCTGCTCGAGCTGGTCGTGCGCCCGGTGGCGTCCTGGTCCGCCGAGCGGGACGACGCCCGGGTGCTGGACCGCCCCGGCGTGGTGCTGCTGCCGGGCTGGTACGACGACTGGGTGGTCGACGAGCAGGCGCGGCTGCAGGAGCTCTACGTCAACGCGGTCGAGGAGCGGGCCGAGCTCTGCCTCCTCCGCGGCGACGTCCACCACGCCCTCGCGCTGGCCCGGACCGTCCGTGACGGCGCCCCCCTGCGCGAGAGCTCCGTGAGCCTGCTGATCCGCGCGCACCTGGCTCTCGGCAACGAGACCGAGGCGTGGCGGGTGTTCCAGGACCACCGCTCGGACCTCGCGCGGGACCTGGGCGAGCAGCCCTCGGACAGGGTCCGGGGGCTGCTCGAGCCCCTGCGCCGGCGGTGACGTCCCCGCCACCGCGGTCCTGCGGACCGGCAGCAGCCGCCACGACCCGGGACCCGGTCGGCGCCCTTCAGCGTTCAGCCGGCGCTCACCCGACGCTCACCCGGCGACGGGCGGCATCTCCAGGTGCACGACCTTCACCTGGGTCATCTCGTCGAGGAGCTCCGGCCCGTAGCCGAAGCCCGCGCCGGACGCCCGGCGCGGCTGCGCGGCACCGCCCGGGGCGCCGCCGAAGACGTTGTTGACCTTCAGCGTGCCCACCGGCAGCTCGGCCACGGCGCGCTGGGCGTGGGCGATCCGCCCGGTGAGCACGGTCGCGGCCAGCCCGTAGCGGTCGGCGGCGGCCAGCCGGAGCCCTTCGTCGAAGCTGTCGACGACCTGGACCGGGGCCACGGGCCCGAACGTCTCCTCGGTCATCACGGTCATCCCCGGGGTGCACCCGCGCAGGACCGTGGCCGGGTAGAACGCACCGGGACCCTCGGGGACCCGCGCGCCCTCGAGCGCGACCGCCCCCTGGGCGAGACCGTCGGCGACCTGGCGGTGGACCTCCTCGCGCAGCCGCTCGTCGACCAGCGGCGCGAGCGTGCCGTCGGTGTTGCGCCGGCGCGCCTCCTCGACCAGCGCCGCGAGGAACGGCTCGGCGACGCCGCGGTGGACGTAGATCCGCTCGACCGCCACGCAGATCTGGCCCGAGTTGGCGAACGCGCCGAGGGCGGCCTGCCCGGCGGCCCAGACGGGGTCCACGTCGTCGTCGACCACGAGGGCGTCGTTGCCGCCGTTCTCCCGGAGCACGTGGGCGCCGGTGCCGACCGCGGCTCGGGCGATGGCCTCCCCGGTGGCGGTGGAGCCGACGTGGGCGACGACGTCGACGTCGGACAGCGCAGTGAGCAGCTCCCCCACGGCGGCGCCGCCGGTGACGGTGCCGAGCACACCGGCGGGCAGGGCCTCGGCGAGGATCTCCCCGAGGCGGGCCCCGACGTGCGGGCAGCGCTCGCTGGGCTTGTGCAGCACGGTGTTGCCGGTGACGACCGCGGCGCCGAGCAGGCCCGCCGCCACGGCCACGGGGTCGTTCCAGGGCGTGAGGGCGACGACGACGCCGCGCGGCTCCGCGACGGTGTAGTCGGCCGCCAGCACGCTGCCGCGCAGGCTGTGGCCCCGGTGCACCGGGCCGAGCTCCGCGTACTGGTGGAGCGTGCCGACCCCGGCCATGACCCCGCCCAGGGACTCCTCGACGGGCTTGCCGGTCTCGCGGGCGTTGAGCTCGGCGAGCTCCTGGGCGTGCTCGGCCAGGCGGTCGGCGGCGGCGCGCAGGGCCTTCCCCCGCTCCTCGGGGGCGGTCCGCGCCCAGTCCCGGGCGGCGCCGCGGGCGGTGGCGACCGCGGCACGGACCTCCTCCTCCGTGGCGGCGGCCACGGTGCCGACCGTGGACCCGTCCCGGGGATCCAGCACGGTCAGCTCGGTCGTCGGGGCGGTGGCGGGTGCTGCGGTGGTCATGGAACTCCTTCTCCGTTCGGGCGGGCGTCCTCCGGTCCTGCGCGTGCGGACACCCCGGGGCAGTCCTGATGAGCATACTTACGAACGGCCCGGGACCGGTTACGGTAGCAGTGACCAGGCCGCCGCACCCGCGGGGCCTGCCCCTGTTCCGACCAGGAGCAGCACGCCCGCCCGCGGCACCGGCCGCGGGCGCGGCCGTGCCCAGCAGAGAGGAAGTTGCATGAGTTTCCAGTCCACCAATCCCGGCCGGGTGCTGATCACCGGCGGTGCCTCCGGGCTCGGCGCCGCCGTGGCGGAGGCGGTCCGCGACAACGGCGGCACCCCCATCGTCCTGGACCGGGACATCAGCGCGCTCGGCGGCGTCACCGCCTACGAGGTCGACGTGGCGGACACCGCCGCGGTGACCGAGACGGTGCGCCGGGCCGTGGAGGCCGCCGGCGGGCTGGACGCGGTGGTCACCGCCGCCGGCATCGACCGCTGCGGACGGCTCGAGGACGTGGCGAGCACCGAGTGGGAGAAGGTCGTGCAGGTCAACCTGTTCGGCACCGTGTCCACGGTGCGCGCGGCGCTGCCCGCCCTGCGGGAGTCGCAGGGCCGGGTCATCACGGTGGCCTCCACCCTGGCCCTGAAGGGCGTCTCGGACGCGACGGCGTACTGCGCGTCCAAGTTCGGGGTGCTGGGCTTCAGCCAGGCCCTCGCCGCGGAGCTCAAGGGCGAGGTCGGCGTCACCCAGCTCATCCCCGGCGGCATGAAGACGCGCTTCTTCGACGACCGGGACGAGCAGTACAAGCCCCAGGACGACTCCCAGCTCAACGAGCCGGAGAACGTCGCGAACGCCGTCCTGTTCGCCCTCGCCCAGCCCCGCGGCTGCGAGATCCGCGAACTGTTCATCGCCCACGCCGAGGAGGGCTCCTGGCCCTGATCGGCACCCGCCCCGAGGAGCGGCCGGGCCGGACGGTGGAAGCACCGCCGGGCCCGGCCGTCGCCGCAGGTGGGAGTGTCGTTGTCCCCACAACGGGCCACGCGTCGAACAGCAGTGGACCATGAGTGCGCATCTAGACTGGGGTCACTCCCCGACCCAGCAGGAAGGCCCGACGTCAGCGTGGACCCCCTCCCCGACACCACGGTGGCACGCGTCCCGATCACGGTGCGCTGCCTCGACGACCACGGCCGGCCCGTGAGTCTCTCGGCGCGCACGCTCGGCCGGGGCTCCACCGACCTCCAGGACCTGCTGCGGCGGGCCTACGCCGCCGTCCGGGGGGACTGCCCCGCCGAGACCGTCACCGTCGCCTTCCTGGAGGACTGCCGGGGCAGGCTGCAGCTGGAGTACCTGGTGGTCGACCGCACGCGCCCGCGCCGCTGGCGCAGGTCCCGCGACCGGTGCCGCGCGGTGGACATCCAGGCCGCGCTGAGCGAGGCGACCATCGTCGTCACCCTCGCCGTCGAGGCCGTCGGGGCGGTCGCGGCCGCGTCCACGGCCCACTGGTCGGAGAGCGACACCCCCGACTTCGTCAACGTGGTCCTGGACGGCGCACGCACCCTCCGGGTGCCCGGCGCCGTCCGCGACATGCTCTGCGACGGGACCGCGCTGGATCTGCTGCGGGGGACGCTGGCCATGTTCCACGACGACCAGGTCGAGCAGTTGGTCATCGGCAAGGATCCCGAGCTGCCGGGCCGCTACCAGGAGACGGTGGTGACCCGCTCGCCCGCCCTCGTGCGCTTCCTCGAGGGCGGGTCCCTGGCGTCGCTGACCGGGACGGGGCCGGAGCCGTCCTGACCGGGCCGGCCGGCCCGTCGTCGGTCCGCTCCGGTCCCGGGAACCGTGGTGCCGCCCTCTCCGGGGGCCGCGCGGCGCCGCGGATGTCGGAGGCGTCGACCATCATGGACCCGACCGATGACCGGGGACGGGAGGGGCTCGACGTGGGACTGATGGCGCCGCTGCAGGACAGGCTGCGCACGACCTTCGCCGGACAGGCGGAGCGCGTGCCGGAGTGGGAGCTGGCGCTGGCCGACGGCCAGGACGCCGGGCACTTCCGGCCCGGTTCGGCGGTGTGGGCGGTGCACGGCTCGATGGCGACCATCCCGGCGGGCGTGCGCGCCCTGCTCACCCAGGCCCTGCACCCGGGGGCGCTGGCCGGCGTCGTCGAGCACTCGGACTACCGGAGCGACCCGCTGGGGCGCCTGGCCGGGACCATCCGGTGGATCTTCACCGTCACGTACGGGGACACGACCGCCGCGCGGCGGGCCTCGGCGCACGTCCGCCGGGTCCACGACAGCGTGCGCGGCACCTACACCGGGGCCGACGGCGTGCGGCACCCGTACTGCGCGAACGATCCCGACCTCGCCGACTGGGTCCACCTGGCGTTCACGGACGCCTTCCTGCGCTCCCACCAGCGCTGGGGCGGACCGATCCCGGGCGGACCCGACGCCTACGTGCGGGAGTGGGCCGTGGCCGGCCGGCTGATGGGCGTCGAGCGGCCGCCGCGCTCCGAGGCCGAGCTGGACGCGCGCCTCCGGAGCTTCGGACCCCGTCTCGCCGGGGGCCCCCGGGTGGACGACGTCGTGGCGTTCCTGCGCCGCCCTCCCCTGGACCCGGTCCTGCTGCCGGGCTACCGCGCCCTGTTCGCCGCCGTCGTGGACTCGCTGCCCGAGGACCGGCTGGGCCTGCTCCGTCTCGAGCGTCCCCGGCTGGGACCCGTGCCGCTGCCCGTGCGGGGCGCCGCCGGGCTCACCCTGGCGGTCGTCGGCAGGGCCCTCGGCGAGACCGGGCCGAGCGAGGCGGCCGCACGCCGACGTCTCGCTCGTCTCGGTCTGCTCTGAGACCGCACCGCGCTCAGGCCGAGGCCTCCGCGGACCCGGTGCGCCCGGTGAGGTGGTCGTAGGCCTCCGCGGCGGCCGAGGCCACGCCGTGCCAGGTCCGTCCCGGCACGACCCGGCGCCGGCCCTCGCCGCCCAGGCACCGGCGCACGGCGGGGCACTCGAGCATCATCCGCAGGACCGTGGCGAGGGTCTCGGGCTCCTCCGGCGGGGTGAGCATCCCGGTGATGCCGTCGGCCACGGTCTCGGCGAGCACGGGCAGCCGGGAGGCGACCACGGGCGTCCCGGTGGCCAGGGCCTCCACGGACTCGGTCGGGGCCGCGGCCCGGGTGACCGGGCGGTCCTTGCGGGCGACCACGAACACGTCGAACGCCTGGTGGTACTGCACGACCTGCTCGTCCGGGACACGCCCCGCGAAGCGGACCCGGCCGCCCACGCCGAGCTCCGCGGCCAGTCCCTCGAGCTCTCGTCTCGCCGGTCCCTCGCCCACGACCACCACGAGCAGTTCCGGCACGTCGACGGCCACGAGGGCGGCGGCGCGCAGGAGGTCGTCGAGGCCCTCGTGCTCCACCAGGTCCGCGACCGCGCCCACCACCCGGGCCGTCTCCGGCAGCCCGAGGACCCGGCGCGCCTCCCGCAGGGGGCGGGGATCCGCCAGGTAGGGGCCGTCCACGGCAGGGGGCGCCACGCGGACCGGCACCGGGCCGGTCGGCAGGGTCCGCGTCAGCGCCCGCACCCGCTCGCGCATGGCCCGGCTCGTAGTCACCACGTCGGCCGCGGCGGCCAGGTCCTCGGCCTCGCGGGCGCAGTCGAGCCGGTGGCGCTCGCTCGTGGCGGCCTCGGCGGGCCGGGAGGCCGCCCACCGGTCGGCCGGCAGCTCGCGCACCTCGTAGACCCACGGGATGCCCAGGGCCTCCGCCGCCGCGCGGGTCACGAGGGCGTTGCCGGGCCGGCTCGACGTGTGCAGCACCGCGGGCCGGGCGCGCAGCGCCAGTTCGAGCAGGGCCTGCGCCTCCTGCTGCAGCCGTGCCGTGGGGAGGAGCGCGCGGCGGATCGGCAGGATCCGGTGGTAGGAGACGCCGTCGAGGACCTCGGCGGCCGGCCCGTGCGCCCCCGCGTCGGAGGGCACGGGACCGGGGCGCGTCACGGCGGTCACGGTCCAGCCCTGGGCCACGGTCGCGGAGAGCAGGGAGTGGTGGCGCGGGGCGCGGCGACCCCGGGCGCGCGGCGGGGCCTCGGCGAGCACGTGCAGCACGGACGCGGGCTCCGGGCGGTAGCCCACCACCGGGGTGAGGGCGGGCCGCCAGCCCGCGAGCAGGCGCAGGTCGTCCTCGTAGCGGAGCAGCCGGCGCCGCTCCCCCGGCGTGGCGAGGCCGGCGGCCACGGCGCGCCGCAGCTCGACCACGGCCTCCGTGATCCGGCCGACGTGGCGGTGCCGGCGGGCCCTCGTGCCGGCGAGGTCCCTCGTGCCGGGCGGCACCTGCGCCAGGAGCCGGTCCGCCTCGGCCACGCGGCCCGCGGCCAGCGCGGCCTCGGCGAGCCGGCGCGCCGCCGTCGGCGCGGGGCGCCCGCGGCGGGCACGGCGGAGCCGGTTCTCGAGCCGCCGCTCCGCGCGCACGTCCCGGCCCAGCGTGCGGGTCACGGCGGCCCCGGCCTCGGGCCAGGGACTGCGCAGCAGGGCGCGTGCGGCGGGTCGCGCCGGGCGGGTGGGGAGGATCCGGGCCGCGGGCAGCCCGAAGGCGTCGGGCTCGTCGTCCGGACTGAAGGGGCGGGGGGTGTGCGGCATGGCCTTCTCGCGGGGGGTCAAGAGGGGCCGTCCCGGTCGATCACGGGGCGTGCTGCGGGCGGGGGAAGACGCTCCTCGCCGGGTCGGGGCCGGCGGGGAACTACTGATCGTCAGGGCTCAGCGTAGCAAGATATCGGCCCAGATCGCCCGCCGTGATGGCCGTGCCGATCCCCGCCATCGCCTCGAGGTCTGGCAGCACGACGGACTGCCCGTCCGGGGACACGCCGAGGCCGCGGTCGGGGGCCGTGGACATCCGCAGGTCCCCGGCGGAGAGGCCGACCAGGTCGGGGGCCCGTCCGGCGATCCACGCCGAGTCGAGTCCTTCGCTCACCGTCAGGTAGGGCGTGAAGTCGCTGACCACGGTGTGCAGCCGGACGGGGTTGAGCAGCGTCTGCGGGCCGAGCAGCCGTTCGAGCACGGCCCGGACGTAGCTGCGCTGGTTCTCCACCCGCTGGAAGTCCCCGTCCTCGAAGGCCTTGCGCTCCCGGATGAACTCGAGCGCCCGCTCCCCGTCCATGTGCTCGGGGCCCTGCTCGAAGGTCATGCCCTCGTTGGACACGAAGTCCTGGGGCACGTCGATGGTGACCCCGCCCAGGGCGTCGGTGAGGGCCTGGAAACCGGCGAAGTCCACCTCGGCGACCTGGTCGACGCGGGTGCCGACGAGGTCCTCGACCGTCGCGACCATCAGCGGGACGCCGCCGAGGTCGAGCGCCGCGTTGATCTTGGCCTCCCCGACCCCGGGGATCGGCACCCACGTGTCCCGCAGGACGGAGACGACGTGGGCCTCGCCGCCGTCCTCGGGGACGTGCACCAGCATGATGGTGTCCGCCCGCACCCCCTCGACGCCCACGTCCGCCCGCCCACCGGGCCGGCTGTCCGCCCCGAGCAGCAGGACGGTGGTGCCCCGGTCCTGGGCCGCGCCCGCGGCGGGCCGCCCGCTCTCGGCCGGGAACGCGTCCTCGGCGACCTGCCTGCGGGCGTCGAAGATCCGTCCCAGGTTCCAGACGAACACCCCGGCAGCCAGGGCGAGGACCAGCACGAGCCCCAGCAGCACCAGCAGCACGCGCCGGAACGGGTGCCGGCGGCGCGGTGCGGCCCTCGTGGGCTCGGCACCATGGCCGGTTCCGCGGTCGGTTCCGCGGTCGGCTTCGCGGTCGTGGACGGACATGGGAGGCTCCCCGGTCGGTGGGTCGGGCGGACGCCGGTCGCGGCGCCTGTCCGCGCCGGTGCGCTCATGCTAGGCCGCCGTGGCTCGGAGCTCGCTCGGAGGTCGCTGGGAGAGCCGGGGGCGGGGCGGCACCGCGGGGCGGGGCAGCACCACGGGGTGGGTCAGGGCACCCGGGCGATCCACTCCGGGGTGGCGAACTTCGTGGCCACGAGCTCGCGGGCGGTGGCGAGCTCGGCGTCGCGCACGGCGCCCTCGGCGGCACCGTAGCGTCCCGTGAAGACCTCCATGAGCTTGTCCACGACGTCGGCACGGGCCATCCCGGTCTGGCGGCGCAGCGGGTCCACGCGCTTCTTGGCCGAGCGGTGCCCCTTGTCCGAGAGCTTCTCCTTGCCGATCCGCAGGACCTCGGTCATCTTCTGGCCGTCGATGTCGTAGCTCATGGTCACGTGGTGGACCATGCCGCCGCCCGCGAAGCGCTTCTGCGCGGCCCCGCCGATCTTGCCGTGCTCGGTGGCGATGTCGTTGAGAGGGACGTAGAACGCCTCCAGGCCCATCTCCTGGAACGCCTGCATGACCCACCGGTCGAGGAACGGATAGGACTCCGAGAAGCTGAGTCCGTCCACGAGAGTCTGCGGCAGGTACAGCGAGTACGTGATGCAGTTGCCCGCCTCCATGAACATGGCCCCGCCCCCGGAGACGCGGCGCACCACGGAGACGCCGTGCCGCCGGGCGCCCTCCGCGTCCACCTCGTTGCGCAGGGACTGGAAGGACCCGATCACCACGGACGGCTCTTCCCAGTCCCACAGCCGCAGCGCCGGCGGGCGCCGGCCCGCGCCCACCTCGCGGGCGAGGACCTCGTCGAGGGCCAGGTTCTCCAGGGTGGGCCGCACCACGGGCGGGATCACCTCCCACGCGTGGTCGTCCCAGGTCGTGGCGTGGGCCAGGGCCCGGCGGACAGCGGTGGCGATCGCCTGCGGGGAGAAGCCGAACAGCACGACGTCGTGCGCGAGGGCCGCCTCGACGGCCCCGACGATCTCCTGCTGGGAGGCGTGCTCGCTGAGCCCCGTCAGCGCCGCGTTGATGTCCTCGAGGGCCTCGTCGGGCTCGAGGAAGAAGTCCCCGTTGACGGAGACGTCGGCCAGCCGCCCGTCGACCACGCCCAGGTCCGCGACCACGAGCTTTCCGCCCGACACCTTGAACTCCCCGTGCCGCCGCTCCTGTGCCATCCGCGTCCTTCCGTCGTCCGTGCCGGTGGTCCCGGGTCAGCCTACGCCGGGGTCCGTGGGGACGGCGCAGGCCCGGACCGATGCGGTCCGGGCCTGCGTGCGCTCGTGCGGGGCCCCGCGAGCGGGACGAACGTCAGCCGTTGGACTTGCCGAAGTTCTTGAAGCGGGCGTTGAAGCGCTCCACGCGACCGGCGGAGTCCATGATGCGCTGCTTGCCGGTGTAGAACGGGTGGGACTCCGAGGAGATCTCGACCTCGATGATCGGGTACTCGTTGCCGTCCTCCCACGTCTCGGTCTTCTTCGAGGTGGCGGTGGAACGGGTGAGGATCGTCTTGCCGGAGGCCAGGTCGCGGAAGAGGACCGGGTGGTAGTCCGGGTGGATGTCAGTCTTCATGGGGTTCGTACCTTTTCGTCGGTGCCTGGATTTTGCCAGCCACGGTTTCGCTCGGTGGGCGGTGCGCCGTCGTCGTCCGTCCGCGCGGTCCGAGAAGGGCGGGGGCATCGGGCACCAGCGGTCCAGCGTACCGGATCACCCGCGGGAATTCACCCGCGGTCCGGCGGCACGAGGGGCCCGGCGCGCGCCGGGCCCCTCGTGCAGCGGTGGCCGGTGGTGGGACGGGCTCACCAGCGGTGTGCGACGTCGACCACGAGCCGCGTGCGGTTCCCCGGACCGTCGAGCACGAAGACCCGGTACGGGAGCCTGGCGCGGACGCCGAGGCCGATGGTGGTCTGCCCCTCGAAGCTGCCCGCCCAGGCGACCTGGCGGAACGTGCGGTACCCGGTGACGTCGACCACTTCCTTCCGGTTCTTCGGGAGATAGGTGGCCTTGCCGTCCTTGTAGGCGGGTGCGTGGACGATGATCCGCAGATCCGCCCCGCCCCGCAGGGGCACCGCCTTGCCCGAACCCTCCTCGGTGACGGAGGTGTACTTCACGTTGTAACCCGGGACGCGGCCTCCGCGGAGGTCGACGACCAGACGGTCGAAGCACGCGTGCCGACCGGCGCGAACGTTGGTGATCACGTCGCTCGTGTACACCCGCGAGTACTTCGGGGTGGACCCCCACCGGATGCCGCAGTACGGCTCCGCTGCGCCCGCGCTGCTGGGGACGATCAGCCCCAGCCCCATGGCCAGCACCAGTGCCGCCAGCCATGAGATCAACTTTTTCATGACGTTCCTTCTCGCTTCCCCCGTCTGCGCCCGGCCGCCGGCTGGTGCCGAGGTTTGAGGGACCGGGCCGTGCAGACCCTTAAAGCGTAGACTTCGCTATCGCCAACAGCACCGGTCGGGCGGTGATTGGAGGTCGAACCGTTACGGGGCGGAGAGTCCGGGCTCCTGCCGGCCGGGCCGGGTCTCCCAGAAGGCCACGGCCGAGGCGGCGGCGACGTTGAGGGAGTCCACGCCGTGGGACATCGGGATCCGCACGGTGAGGTCCGCGTGGTGGACGGCAGCGGCGCTCAGCCCGTCCCCCTCGGTGCCGAGGACGAGGGCGAGCCGCTCGTCCCGGCGCGCGGACAGCTCCTGGAGGGTGATCGAGTCGTCGCTGAGGGCGAGCGCCGCCGTGGTGAAGCCCGCGTCCTTGATCCGCTGCAGGTCGCCGGTCCAGTGCTGCAGCCGGGTCCACGGGACCTGGAACACGGTGCCCATGGAGACCCGGATGGACCGCCGGTACAGGGGGTCGGCGCAGCGCGGGGTGACGAGCACGGCGTCGACGTCGAGCGCGGCCGCGGAGCGGAAGATGGCCCCCACGTTGGTGTGGTCGACGATGTCCTCGAGGATCGCCACCCGGTGCGACGACGCCAGGAGCCGCTCCAGGTCCACCGGCTCCGGGCGCTGCATGGCCGCGATCGCCCCGCGGTGCAGGTGGAAGCCCGTGATCTGCTCGAGCACCTCGTCCGGGCCGACGTACAGGGGCACGTCCGGGTGCTCCGCCAGGACGTCCGCGAGGTCCTCCAGCCACTTGTCCGCCATGAAGAAGGACCGGGGCGTGTGCCCGGCCGCGAGCGCCCGGCGCAGGACCTTGGAGGACTCGGCGATGTACATGCCGCGCTCGGGCTCGAGCTTGCGCCGCAGCCGGACGTCGGTCAGCCGGGCGTAGTCGGCCACCCGGGGGTCGTCGGGGCTGTCGAGGCGGATCAGGCGGGGGAAGTCGGTCACGGGGTCTCTTCGTGGTCGGGGGTTTCGGTGGCGGACGGGGTCGCCCCGATGGTAGCCGGTGCCGTCCGCCGGACCTGTTCCCGCCCGGGGACGGGAACCGTTGCCCCGGCGCCGGGGCGGGCCTCCGCTCGCCCCGGGAGTGGGGAAGCGTGGTCGTCACGGAGGATCTCCGGAGTCTCGTCGTCGCGCCGGAGGACCGGTCGGGGCTCCCGTTGGGGCAGGAGGAGCGGTTCGCCGGCCGGCTTCGTGGCCGGTCTCAGAACAGCCGGGCCACCAGGTTGACGAGGGCCACGACGCCCAGCACCACGATCACGGTGCGCAGCACGACGGGTGAGAGCCGGCGGCCGATCTTGGCCCCGGCCCAGGACCCCGCGGTGGAGCTGACGGCGATGAGGAGCACCACCCACCAGTTGATCCGGTCGAGGGCGAACAGGACGTAGGAGACCGCGGCCACGATGTTGACCAGGGCCACGAGCACCACCTTGACGGCGTTCGCCGCCTGCAGCGAGGCGAGCAGGAACACGCCCAGGATGCCCAGCAGGAGCACCCCCTGGGCGGCCACGAAGTAGCCGCCGTAGACGCCGGCCAGGAAGGTCAGGGCGTACAGGGACACGGGCTGCGGGGCGCGGTCCGGGTCCAGCGGCCGGGGGGTCTCCCCGCGGGCCCGCGCCGCCGCGGCGGCCGCCTCGGCCTGCTCGTCCTTGCGGCGGCGCACCAGCGCCTGGAGGCGCGGCTGGAAGATCACGAACAGGAGGGCGACGACGATCAGCGCCGGCGCGGCGTAGCCGAACACGGTCTCCGGCAGGTGCAGCAGCAGGGCCGCCCCGATGACGCCGCCGGCCACCGAGAACGGGATGAGCTTCAGGAGGGTCCGCTCGACGCCCTTGAGCTCGTGGCGGTAGTGCCAGGCGCCCGTGAGGTTGCCGGCGATCAGGCCCATCGCGTTGGACATGGAGGCGGTCACCGGCGGCACGCCCATCGTGACCAGCACGGGGAAGGTCACCAGGGTGCCGGAGCCCACGATCGTGTTGATCAGCCCCGCCCACACCCCCGCGAGGAGGATGAGCACGACCTGCCAGCCCTCGAAGGGCAGGGTGGCGGCGAGGTCGGCGACGACGTCGAGGACGTTCTGCACGGACACGGACGCCGGGTCAGGACCGGGCGAACGCCGCGTAGCGGTTGCCGACCTTCACGAGCTTGAGCGGCAGGCCGAAGGTCTCGGAGAGGTTCTGCTGCGTCATGACCTGCTGGACGGGCCCGGAGGCGACGACCCGTCCCTCGCGCAGCAGCAGCGCGTGGGTGAAGGCGTCGGGCACCTCCTCCAGGTGGTGGGTGACCATGACGACGGCCGGCGCGGTCTCGTCCCGGGCCAGCTCGTCCAGCCGCGCCACCAGGTCCTCGCGGCCGCCCACGTCGAGGCCGGCCGCCGGCTCGTCCAGCAGCAGCAGCTCGGGGTCGGTCATCAGCGCCCGGGCGACGAGCACGCGCTTGCGCTCCCCCTCGGAGAGGGAACCGAAGCGGCGCTCGGCCAGGTGGCCGATGCCCCACGCGTCCAGGAGCTCCCGCGCCTGGGACTCGTCGGCGTCGTCGTAGTTCTCGATCCACCGCCCGGTCACGCCGTAGGCGGCCGTGACCACGCAGTTGCGCACGGTCTCCGCCTCCGGGATCTGGGCGGCGAGCACCGTGGAGCTCAGGCCGATCCGGGGACGCAGCTCGAAGACGTCCACCGCGCCGAGGATCTCGTCGAGGATGTCCACCATCCCGCGCGTGGGGTGCAGCCGGGCCGCGGCGATGGACAGCAGCGTGGTCTTGCCGGCGCCGTTGGGGCCCAGCACGACCCATCGCTCGCCCTCGTTGACGACCCAGTCCACGGACTCCAGCAGGGTCTTCTGCCCGCGGACCACGCTGACGTCCACCATCTCCACCACAGCACTCATACGGGCCACTGTAGGGCACCGGCGGCGGCGCTCCCCGCGCCGGCGCCCGGCTCCGGGCGGGTGCGTCCGGTGGCACGGATACACTGGCCGCATGACCACCGACCTCGCCGTGATCGCGTTCGCCCAGAATCCGGACCCGGAGGCCCGTGAGCGCATCCTCTCCCTGGTGCAGGACGCCGGCGCCGAGGTCGAGCGCTTCTCCACCGTGCGGGTGACCGGACCCGGTTCGGCCGGCCCGGACTCGGAGGTCCCCGGCTACAACGCCTTCACCGCGCTCGTGCACGGCTCCGACGCGACCGCCCTGCTCGCGGCCCTGCGGCCCGACCCCCTGGTGCAGATGCTGCCCGGCGTGGACGTCAACGTGGTGCCGTCCACCCTGCTCGACCCGGAGCGCAAGAAGCTGCTCATCATGGACGTCGACTCCACGCTCATCCGGCAGGAGGTCGTGGACATGCTCGCCGCCCACGCGGGACGCGAGGCCGAGGTCGCCGCCGTGACCGAGGCGGCCATGCGCGGGGAGCTGGACTTCGCCCAGTCCCTGCACGCGCGGGTCGAGTCCCTCGCGGGGCTGCCCGTGTCCGTGCTCGACGAGGTCCGCGCCGCGGTGCGGCTCTCCCCCGGCGCGGACGTGCTCATCAAGGCCTTCCTGCGGGAGGGGCACGCCGTGGCCGCGGTCTCCGGGGGCTTCCTGGGCATCCTCACGCCGCTCGCCGAGCAGCTGCGGCTCACCCGGCACGCCGCCAACACCCTCGAGGTCGTCGACGGGAGGCTCACCGGCAAGGTGCTCGGCGAGGTCGTGGACAGCACCGTCAAGGAACGGTGCCTGCGGACCTGGGCCGAGGAGCTGGGCGTCGCCTCCCAGGACGTCATCGCCGTGGGCGACGGTGCCAACGACATCGACATGCTCACGGCCGCCGGGCTCGGCGTGGCCTACAACGCCAAGCCCGCCCCGCGTGCGGCCGCCGACGCCCAGATCAACCTGCCGAACCTGGACGCGGTCCGCTTCTTCGCCGACCTCTGAGCCCGTGCGCCCCCGCCGGGGCCGCCGCTCCGGCCTGACGCCCCGGGTCGTAGAGTGGGGTGCATCACGCGCGGTGGTCGTGCAGGAGACCGCGCCAGGCCACGAGGAGAGACAGTGACGGCACCCGGTGCGCCCCGGCAGCGCCCCGGCTTCCTGGCCCGGATGATGCTGCTGCACCTCGCCGTGGTGATCCTCGTCGTCGCCCTGTGCGGGGGCGTCTACGGCTGGCTGACCTATGAGCGCCTGGGACGGGACGCCGAGCACCAGGCCCTGTCCATCGCCCGCGCCGTGGCCGCCACCGACGACGTCCGAGCGGGCGTGGCGGAGCTGGTCGGGACCGGTCCCGAGGCCCTCGACCCGGAGGTGCTGGCCCGGGGCTCCCTGCAGTCCTCGGCCGAGGAGGTCCGCCGCCGCACGGACTCCCTCTTCGTGGTGATCACCGACGACACGGGGCTCCGGCTCTCCCACCCCAATCCCGAGCAGCTGGGCCGGCCCGTCAGCACGGATCCCACCGAGGCCCTGGCCGGGCGGGAGGTCACGAGCCAGGAGCGCGGCACCCTGGGGCACTCGGCCCGGGCCAAGGTCCCGGTGTACGCCCCGGGAACGGACGCCGCGGTGGTGGGCGCGGTGAGCGTGGGGATCTCCCGCGAGGACGTGCTGGCCAGTCTCCGGCAGGACATCACCCCCGTGGCGGCCACCGCCGTCGGAGCCCTGGGCCTCGGCGCGGCCGCCTCCGCGGCGATCGCGCGCCGGCTCAAGCGCCTCACCCTCGGGCTGGAGCCCGAGGAGATCGTCGCGCTCGCCCAGGACCAGGAGGCGGTGCTGCGCGGCGTCGACGAAGGCGTCATCGGCGTCTCGCCCGAGCACCGCATCACGGTGGTCAACGCCGAGGCGGGACGGCTGCTGGGCATCGACGACCCGGACCGGCTCGTGGGCGAGCGCCTGGGAGACACCGGTCTGCCGGCCTCCTTCGCTGCGCTGCTGGCCGCGGCCACCCCGGAGTCCCCGGCGGTCGAACAGGTCATCGGCCCACGCGTGCTGATCCTCTCCGCCCGGGCGGTGCGCCCCACCCGGGCGCCGCAACGGCGCCTGCGAGGCCCCCGGCGGGGGGTACCGGCGCTCGGCACGGACGCCCCCGAGCTGGGCTGGGTGGTGCTGGTCCGGGACCGCACCGAGCTGCAGTCCCTGACCCGGCAGCTCGACGCTGTCGGCGCCCTCAGCACCGCCCTGCGCGCCCAGCGCCACGAGTTCGCCAACCGCCTGCACACCATCTCGGGGCTGCTCGCCATCGGCGACGCCGAGGAGGCCCGCCGGTACGTGTCCGAGGTGACCGAGACCGGGCCCCTGAGCTACCCGGCCGAACGGGCCGAACTGTTGCGGGACCCCTACCTGCAGGCGTTCGTCGGGGCCAAGAGCGTCGAGGCCGCCGAGCGCGGCGTGAGCCTGCGCATCGGCGCGGACACCCTGGTCCGCGGCCGGATCACGGACCCGCAGGACGTCACCACGGTGATCGGAAGCCTCGTGGACAACGCCGTCCGCGCCGCCGTCCAGGGCGCGGCGGAGGAGCACTGGGTCGAGGTCGAGCTGCTCGACGACTGGACCGGCGGGGAGGGCACCCTGCACCTCGTCGTGGCCGACTCCGGCGACGGGCTCCCGGTGGAGGAGCCTGAGCCGATCTTCGCCCAGGGCTGGTCCACTGCCGTCCCGTCCGGTGCCGCCCCGGCCGGCGCGTCCGGGACGAGCGGCGGTACGGCGTTCGACGCGCTGCCCGACGTCCACGGCCAGGGCTTCGGGCTGTCCCTCAGCCGTGAACTGGCCCGTCGGCGCGGTGGGGACGTCTGGGTGGCCGATCCCGGGCGCCACGGCGGGCCGGGAGCCGTCTTCTGCGCGCGCCTGCCCGGTACCGTGGTCCGCGACCCCGGGGCCGACGTCCGCGGGGAACGGTCCGCCGGCAGATCAGGAGGTGCAGGATGAGCGACGACCTGGTGGTCCTCGTGGTCGACGACGACTTCCACGTGGGACGGCTGCACGCGGGCTTCGTGAACGCCGTGCCGGGCTTCACGGCGCTGACCCCCGTGGGCACCGCCGAGCAGGCGATGCGCACCGTCCACGCCCACCAGCCCGACCTCGTGCTGCTGGACGTCTATCTGCCCGACGCGCTCGGCCTGGACCTGCTGCGGGCCCTGGACGTCGACGTCATCATGCTCACCGCGGCGGCCGACCCGGCCTCCGTGCGGACGGCCGTCCGCCGCGGAGCCCTCGCCTACCTCATCAAACCGTTCCCGAACGAGCGGCTGGCGCGCACCCTGCGGGCCTACGCCCGGTACCGCCGGCTGCTCACCGACCGGGACGGGCTGACGCAGGAGACCGTGGACCGCGCCCTGCACGCCCTGCACCCGGGCGAGACCGCCTCCCCCGGCGAGCGCACCCGGTCCGCGACGGAGGCCTCGGTCCTCGCGGCCCTGGAGGCCGGGGCACCGCTCTCGGCCGCGGAGATCGCCCGCAAGGTCGGCATCTCCCGGGCCACGGCCCAGCGCTACCTCTCCGCGCTGGCGGAGGACGGGTCGGTCGAGATCCAGCTCCGCTACGGGAGCACCGGCCGCCCGGAGCACCGCTACGGGCCCGCGGCCTCCTGATCCTCGGTTCATGCTCAGGGCCGGTCCCTAGACTGCGCGCCATGACCAGCAGAGTGCGACCGGAACCACAGGACCACTGCCTTTCCTGGCCGGACGAGATCTGCGGCGACCCGGTGGCGGAGCGGGCGCGGCTGTTCGCCGTGAACCTGCGGGCGGCCGTGGGGTCCCGGCCCCTACGGGAGGTCGGGGCGCTCGCCGGTGTCGACCACACCGCGCTGTCCCGGATCCTGGACGGACACGTCTGGCCGGACGGGTACACGATCGCCCGCCTGGAGGTCCGGCTGGGGACCAGCCTGTGGCCGCCGTTCGAGGAGTGAGCCGCACCACCCGCCGGGCGGGCCGGGGTGGTCAGGGGCGGGCGAGGTCCAGCCAGAAGGTGTCGTGCTTCTGGTCGTGGTGCAGCAGCGTCTCCAGCGGCCCGTCGTAGGCGTCCAAGGCACGGCTCACGAGCTCGCGCACGTCCCGTGCGGCGACGGTGACGGTGCCGCCGAGCTCGTCGTCGGCTGTCTCCCGCACCACCACGACCCGGCCCGGATCGCCCCAGACGTACTCGCCGTCGGCGTCGCGCAGGGCGTCGACGAAGAACTCCTCGTCGCCGTCGCGGGTGAGCACGTCCAGGCGTGCCGCGTCGGGGTGCCGGCGGGTCAGCTCGGCGGCGACCAGGCGCAGCAGCTTCCGGGCGTAGCTGCGCCGGGCACGGTCGAGCGCTTCCTCGGCGGTCTGCAGCTCGTGGGCGGGGGTCCGGGCGGGGGTGGTCATCGACGAAAAGCATATGTGTGTGGATGGGCTGGTGCCGGGTGCCGCCCCCGTGTCGCCGTCGGGCCCTCCCCCGAGGGATGCCGCGCGAAGCGGACCGCTGCGCAGAGCCAGCGGGCCACCGGCCACCGGGCCCCCGGCATCGACGACGGCGCCAAGAGCAGCGGCACGCGGAACAGCGGCACGGGGAACAGCGGCATCGGGCAGAATGACGCCATGATCGACGCCCACCTGCACTTGGTCGACCCCCGGTTCCCGCTGGTGCCGAACCGGGGGTACGTGCCGCCGAGCTTCACGGTCGGGGACTACCGGCGGCGGGTCCGGGGGCTGGGCGTGGTGGGCGGGGCGGTGGTGGGCGGGGCGGTGGTGAGCGGCTCCTTCCAGGGCCACGACCAGAGCTACCTGCGCGCGGCTCTGGCGGAGCTCGGCCCGGGCTTCGTCGGCGTGACCCAGCTGCCGCCCACCGTCGCGGACGAGCAGGTGCGCGAGCTGCACGCGGCGGGGGTGCGGGCGGTGCGCTTCAACCTCCGCCGCGGCGCGGACGCGGACCCCGCCGGCATCGAGCGGCTGGCCCGGCGGGTGCACGACCTCGCCGGGTGGCACGCCGAGTTCTACCTGGACGCCGCCGCGCTGGAGCACCTCGCCCCCATGCTGCGGCGGCTGCCGCGGGCCGGCGTCGACCACCTCGGCATGAGCGCGGCGGGGCTGCCACGGCTGCTCGAGCTCGTCGGGCACGGCGTGAAGGTCAAGGCGACGGGCTTCGGCCGCGTCGACCTCGACGTGCCGGACGCGCTGCGCCGGATCCACGCCGTGGACCCGACCGCGCTGCTGTTCGGCACCGACCTGCCGAGCACCCGGGCGGAGCGCCCGTTCCGGGACGCGGACGTCGCGCTGGTCGTCGAGACCCTGGGCACCGACGCCGCGTCGGCCGTGCTGCACGACAGCGCCGCGGCCTGGTACGGGCTGCCGCGCCCGGCCCCCGCGCTCTGAGGGGTCGGCCCTCGCCCGGCTCCGGGGCCCCGACGGGCGTCAGCGGGACGCCGTCGGGACGATGTTGTGGTTGCCGCGGAACATGTTCTCCGGATCGAAGCGGTTCTTCAGCTCGACCAGCCGCTCGTGCTTGGCTCGCCCGTAGGCCTGCCGCGCCGCCACCACCGGGTCGACGCCGGTCTCCGCCCCCAGGAAGTTGACGTACTGGCCCGGCTCGGCGAAGGGCTCCAGGGCGGCGTGCACCGTCCGGGCGTACGCCGTGAGCCGGGCGTCGTCGGCCGGGTCGCGCCAGAAGCCGAAGATGTTCAGCCAGAACCGCGCGGAGCGGCTCGGCCACGCCGTGGCGTCCTCGGGCACCCGGCCGAAGGCGCCCCGCAGACAGTGCAGGTTGATGCCGCTGCCCACCCAGGTGATCTCGGAGGCCGCGGCCACGAGCGCGGAGACGACCACCTCGTCCAGGCGGCTGAACGCCACGTTCTTCCAGTAGCCCCGGGAGCCGGTCGGGAAGACCGGGTCCTTCGCGGTCTGCCACACGGTCCACGGCACCGGGCCCACGGTCTCGAGGTCGGGTGGGGCCGCCGCGCGCAACCGGTCGACGAGCTCGAGACCGGCCCCGTGCCGCGGCGAGGCCCAGGCGAAGCCGACGGTCATGAGCACCTCCGGCCCGAGCCCGTACTCCGGCGGGAGGACCACGAAGGACACGATGGTGTTCATCTCGTCCGGGAGCTCCCGCGCCCAGACCTCGAAGGCCGCCAGCGCGTGCTCCCACCGCGGGCGGCGGTAGACGAGGCCGCCCACCAGCACGGGCGATGCCAGCGGGTGGGCGCGGTACCGGAAGGAGGTGACCACGCCGAAGTTCCCGCCCCCGCCGCGCAGTCCCCAGAAGAGCTCGGGCTGCTCGGTCCCGTCGACGTGCAGGTGCTCTCCCGCGGCGGTCACGACCTCCGCGGAGACCAGGTTGTCGACGGTCAGGCCGTGGGTGCGGGTCAGCCAGCCGATGCCCCCGCCGAGGGTGAGCCCGGCGACGCCGGTGCCGCCGACCACCCCGAGCGGAACGGCGAGACCGTGCGGAGCCGTCGCCCGGTCCACGTGGGCGAGAGTGGCCCCCGGCTGGGCGGTCACGAGGCGCGCCGCCGGGTCGACGACGACTCCGGTCAGACCGCCGAGGTCCAGGACGAGGCCGTCCGCGACCGTGCTGTGCCCGGCGATGTTGTGGCCGCCGCCCCGCACGGCCAGCGGCAGCCCGGTGCGCCGGGCGGTCGCCAGGACGAGGTCGACGTCGGCCACGGACCCGGCCCGGGCGAGGGCTCGCGGACGGACGTCGACCATGCCGTTCCAGACCCGTCGTGCGTCGTCGTAGTCGGGGTCCTGCGGGCCGATCAGGACGCCGGTGAGGTGCCCCGCGAGGTCCCGCAGGGCCCGATCGGTCGCGCGCTCAGCGGTGACCGGACGGTGGGTGCTCATGGCGAGGTCCTGCGACGAGGGGCGCTCGGGCCCCGGTGGAGCGGCGGAGCGGCCGCCGAGGGCGTGGCAGGAAGTGTAGTCCTCGGTCCCCCGCCCGACAACGGCGGGCGGCTACTCCGGCCACACCTGCCGGTCCGGGCCCTGCAGGACGTAGCGCAGCTCCACGGCGCCGCCCTCGAAGTGCGTGGTCCGCTGGAGCCGCAGGTCGAGCGCCGCCGCGGTCGGCAGGACGGGATGCCCTCCGCCCAGGACGATCGGCATGTAGGTCAGCCACAGCTCGTCGAGCAGACCGGCGTCCGCGAACTGGGCCGCGAGCTGCCCGCCGCCCACCACCCACAGGTTCCGCCCGCCCGCGGACGCCACCAGGGCGTCGGCGTGCAGGGTGACGGAACCGCTGACGAACTGCAGGTTCGCCCCCGCCAGCCGCGGCAGCTCGCGGTGGGTGAACACCCACACCGGCAGGTCGCCGTAGGCCCAGTCCCCCTGGTCGAGGACGAACTCGTAGGTGCTCGCCCCCATCGCGAGCGCCCCGACGTCGGCCAGGAAGGCGTCGTAGTGCTCCTGGTAGGCCTCGAAGCCGTACTGCAGCAACCAGTCGAGGTGGTTCTCCCGGTCGGCGATGTACCCGTCGGCGCTGGCCGCCACGTAGTACTGCGTTCTGCTCATGCGCACCAGGTTACGCACCCCGCCGGCGGCTTCCCAGGGCTGCTTCCCCCGCGCCGCCGACGGCGTCATGATGGGGGCATCGACCGATCGACGCGGAGGCCCCACCATGCCCATGCTGCTCAATCCCTACTTCTCGTTCCGGGACACGGCCGAGGAGGCGATGACGTTCTACCGTTCCGTGTTCGGCGGGGAGCTGTCGATCAGCCGCTTCAGCGAGTACGGGGCCAGCGACGACCCCGCGGAGCAGGACAAGGTCATGCACGCGATGCTCACCACCGGCACCGGCATGGTCCTGATGGCCTCCGACACCCCGAACAGCATGGACCTGACCGTCGGGGACAACATCTCCGTCTCCGTGAGCGGCGACGACGAGACCGTGATGCGCGGCTGGTGGGAGGCACTGGGTGCGGGCGGGACCGTCACGATGCAACTCGAGGAGGCGCCCTGGGGCGGCCTGTTCGGGATGTGCACCGACCGGTTCGGCATCCACTGGATGTTCAGCGTCGGCGACGCCGGCTCCTGATGCGCCCCGCGCCACCTGACCCGAGAAGGAGCGTCCCATGAGAATCACCCACACCAGCGTCTTCGTCGACGACCAGCAGCAGGCCCTGCTGTTCTACACCGGCAAGCTCGGCTTCATGGTCAAGCACGACGTCCCCGCCGGCGGCGCCCGCTGGCTCACCGTGGTCTCGCCCCAGGCGCCCGAGGGCGTCGAGCTCTTGCTCGAGCCCTCCGAGCACCCCGCCGTGGGACCGTTCAAGGCCGCACTCGTCGCCGACGGCATCCCGTTCACGAGCTTCGGGGTCAAGGACGTGCGCGCGGAGTACGAACGGCTCCGCGAGCGCGGGGTGCACTTCGTCCAGGAGCCCACGGTCTCGGGCCCGTACACCACCGCGGTGCTCGACGACACGTGCGGCAACCTCATCCAGATCGCGAGCCCGAACCCCGAGTGAGGCGCGCCCGGCCGGGGCCGGTCCCGGGTGAGACCCGCGCGGGCGGGTCAGTCCCGGGCGCGGAGCTGCTCGGCGAGGGGCCGGTAGTGCCCGGACATCGCGGGGTGGTAGTCCCGGGCGAAGTCGACGGCGTCCGGCTCCCCGCCGGTCTCGGCGGCCACGAGCCGATCCAGGTAGTACTCCCAGCCGGGCCCGACCGACTCCACCTCGTCGGGGTCCGGGTACCGGTGGGTGAGCTGCAGGAGGGTCGTGCCGTCCTCGTCCCGGAGGTCGAGGTCCACGCGCCAGGCGTCGGCCGCCGTGCCCAGGGTGAGCGCCAGGTGCCGCGGCGGGTCGCACCGGCGGATCAGCAGGGGCTCGCGCTGGTCCCAGTCCTCGGCGGTCATCAGGACCTCGACGCGCCCGGAGGCCGGGTCACCGCTCCACGTCCCGTACCACCGGGCGAGCCGGCCGGCGTCCGTCACCGCGGACCAGATCTCCTCGACCGGGGCGCGGAACGTGCGCGTGAGGACGAGGTGACCGCTGGGGTCGAGGCGTCCGGTGGGCTGTGGGGTCATGGTGGCTCCTCGCTCGGCTCCGCACCGCGCGGAGGTGCTCCTGGTCGAGGCGCGGACGGCCTCGCGCCGTGGAGTCCATGATGAGCCCGGCCGCGGGCGGACGGCGTCACATTGCGGCCGGTTTCGCGCCGCCGGCGGCGGCTGCGCGCCGCGGGGCTCCCGCGCGCGCCCGCACCCCGCCGCCCCGGTCCTCTTCGAGCACCACGGCGTCGGCGAACCCGTGGGCGGCCACGGCTCCGCGCACCGGCTCCAGGAGGGCGGCCCGGCGGTCCGGGCGCGGCCCGGGTCCGTACGCGACGAGCAGCGTGCCCCCCGGGACCAGCACCTGGCGCAGCACGGACAGCTCGGGCTCCGCGGAGGTCGTCCAGAAGAGGTTGACGTCCACGCCGAACGCGACGTCGAAGGACTCCGCGGGAGCGTCGAGGTCGGCGAGCGCGACGCGCCGGACCGTCAGCACCCCGGCGTCCACGGCCATGCGGTTGCGGTCCACGGCACGCGCCACGGCCGTGGCCGAGCGGTCGATCGCCAGCATCGATCCGCCGGAGAGCCGGCCGAGGACGAGCTGCGCCGCCACGCCGCCACCGCAGCCGAACTCGAGCACCCGGGACGCCGGGTGGAGGCCGAGCTGCTCCACCGCCCACCGGTGGCGCTCGGCGACAATCCGTGCGCCCATGGTCCGGTCCTTCCCGTGGTGGTCCCCTCCATCGTCCGTCTCCCGCGGACCCGCCGCCACTCCCGGCAGGATCGACGGCACGGACGACGGCGGGGCGGTCACCCGGAAGGTGACCGCCCCGCTCTCGTCGTCGGGAGCCGTGGGCCTACTTGCGCCCGGCCTTCGCCAGGAAGTCGTCGGCGCCGCCGACGAGCTCGACGTGCCCGGTGGGGACGTCCGCGGTGACCATCCGGGCGATCTCCTCGGCGAACTCCTGCACGGAGTAGAGCTTGCCGGCGGCCTCGCGGCGCTCCTCGAGCGCCCCCGGGCGGGCCCGGTTCAGCAGGGTCGCGGTCACGGTGCCCTCGATCATGTCGCCGGAGACCACCACGAACGTGATGCCCTTCTCGGTCAGCTCCGGGATGCGTGCGGTGAGGGCGTCCTCACCGGCGCGCTTGGACTTCGCGACCTCCACGTACTCCGGCATGGTTTCGACGTCGTCGATGAAGTGCGCCTGGTGGCTGGTCACGAAGACCACGCGCCCGCCCTCGGGCAGGTGCTCGAGCGCCGCGGTGAGGGTGTCGTTCTGCGCGTCCCGGTTGAGCTTGAGCGCGTAGTCCTCGCCGAGGTCCGTCTCCATGCCGCCGGAGGCGTTGAGCACGAGCACGTCCACCCCGCCGAAGGCCTCCACGGCACGGGCGAACAGGCCGCGGACGTCCTCGGGCTCGGTCATGTCGGCCTGGACGGCGATGGCCTTGCCGCCGGCCGCCTCGATCTCCTTGACGACCTTGTTGGCACGGGGCGCCTTCTGCCGGTAGTTGACGACGACGTTGGCGCCCTCCCCGGCCAGCAGCTTGGCGGTGTCGGCGCCGACGCCGCGCGAGGACCCGGTGACGACCGCGGTCTTGCCTGCAAGTGAACTCATGGTGCTCCTTCGGTGGAACGTGCGGGGATCGTGGGGCGGCAGGGCTCAGTGGCCCATGCCGAGGCCGCCGTCCACGGGGATGACGGCGCCGGAGATGTACTTCGCCTCGTCGGAGGCGATCCAGCGCACGACGGCGGCGACCTCCTCCGGCTCGGCGAACCGGCCGGCCGGGATGGAGGCGAGGTAGTTCTTCTGGGTGTCCTCGGGCAGCGCCGCGGTCATCTCCGTGTTGATGAACCCGGGGGCCACGACGTTGGCGGTCACGTTGCGCCCGCCCAGCTCACGGGTGATGGAACGGGCGATGCCGACCAGGCCGGCCTTGGACGCGGCGTAGTTGACCTGCCCGGGCGAGCCGTAGAGCCCGACCACCGAGGAGATGAGGACCACGCGCCCGCGCTTGAGGCGCATGAACCCCTTGGCGGCGCGCTGCACCACGCGGAACGCGCCGGTGAGGTTGGTGTCCACGACGTCCTGGAAGTCCTGCTCCTTCATCCGCAGCAGCAGGGTGTCGCGGGTGATCCCGGCGTTGGCCACGACCACCTCGACCGGACCGAACTCGGCCTCGACGGCCTTGTACGCGGCGTCGATCGAGGCGGAGTCGGTGACGTCGGCCTGCACCGCGAAGAAGCCCTCGGGCGCCTCGCCGGAGCGGTAGGTGACGGCCACGTTGTCCCCGGCGTCCTGGAACGCCTGCGCGATGGCCTGCCCGATCCCGCGGTTGCCACCGGTCACGAGGACGGTGCGGGGGGCCGGGCTGCGCTGCTCGTCTGCCATGGGAAGGGAGCCTTTCGGTCGTGGGTCGCGGGCCCGCGACAGGGAGTGGGGCGGGCCCGCGGAGAAATCCCCCCAATGGTACCGGTCGGGGCGGGCGACCGGCCGGTAGCCCGCGGAGACCGCCTTCTCGATGTCAGACCCCGGTGAGACAATTGAACGTCTGTTGGGAGGACCATGACCAAGCGCTATCTCACGACCGGCGAGACCGCCGGACAGGACGACGTCCACTCCATCACCGCCACCGCGGAGCCGCACACCCAGGACATGGGCCACCGGATGAAGGTCTACAGCATCCAAATGGGCCTGCGCATCGTGTGCCTCGTCGTGTTCGTCGCGGTCGACAACATCTGGGTCCGGAGCGTCGCGATCCTGGGCGTGGCCGTCCTGCCGTGGATGGCGGTGCTGCTGGCCAACAGCAACGACCGCTCCACTCGGACGAGCCACTACTACGAGCCGCCCGCCGCGCCGGCGCTGGCCGCCGCGCCCGAGCCGGCACCGAAGGCCGAGCCGCCGGCGATCGGCTTCGTGCTCGAGGGCGAGTTCGTCGCCGGCCACGGGGAGGACGCCACCGCTCCTCCGGGCGCCGGGGGCACGGCCGCTCCCAGCGGGGACCCGGCTTCCTCCGCTACTGTCGAGGACGACACCGCCCGGCGCCGCGGAGCGGCCTGAGCCCGCCGCGGGCCGTCCCGGGACCCGACCGCAGACCCTGAGGAGCACGACCGCCGTGGAGTTCGACCTGCTCGGATCGCTGTCCCCGCGAGGCGCCAACGCTCCCCCGGCCGGGCCCGACACCCCGCAGTGCTCCCGCAAGGGGTGCCGCGCGGACGCCGCGTGGCAGATCCGCTGGAACAACCCGCGCATCCACGCGCCGGAGCGGCGCAAGACGTGGCTCGCGTGCCCGGAGCACCGCAGCGACCTCGAGCAGTTCCTCGGCGCGCGCGGCTTCTGGAAGGACACCGTCCCGCTCGCCGACGCCGGTCCGGCGCAGGAGCACCGGGGATGACCGCCTACCGCTTCCTGCTCAGCGGCAAGTGGCTCGGCTTCTTCCTCCTGGCCTGCGCCGCCGCCGTGGTCTCGGTGTACCTGGGCGGCTGGCAGATGGACCGCAACGACCACCTCGTCGGCGAGAACGCCAAGATCACGCAGAACTACCGCGCCGAGCCCCTGACCGGTGCGCAGGCCGCCGAGCAGTTCGCCGCCCACGACGAACGCCTCACCTGGCACCCTGTGGAGCTGACCGGCCGATACCTGCCGGAGGACCAGGTGCTGGTCCGCAACCGGCCGCAGAACGGGCGCGTCGGCTACGAGGTCCTCGTCCCGTTCCGCACGCAGGGCGGGGACATCGTGGTCCTCGACCGCGGCTGGATCCCCACGGGGGAGGCCGCCAACGGGATGCCGGACGAGGTGCCCGCCCCGCCCCCCGGGCAGGTGACGGTCACCGCCCGGCTCCAGCCCGGGGAGCCGGCCGTCGGCCGCGGCGCCCCCGAGGGGCAGATCGCCTCGATCGACCTCGAGGAGCTGCGCGAGCGCTGGGACCGGCCGATCGGGACGGCGGCCTACGGCGAGGTCTTCGCCGAGGACCCGGCGCCCGCGGTCGCTCCCGCGCCGTCCCCGGAGCCGGAGACCGACTCCGGGCCGCACCTGTCCTACTCGCTGCAGTGGTACGCGTTCGCGGCCCTGTTCTTCGTGGCCTACGGCTACGCGGCCCGCCAGCAGGCGCGCAACGACGCGTGGGACCGCCAGTTCGCCGAGGAGATGGAGCGGCGGCTCGCCAGGTTCTACGACGAGGACGGCAACTACACCGGCGAGGGCGACGAGGAACTCGTCGTCCGCCAGCTGGAGATGGCCGACGACATGCCCGCCCACCTCAAGTCGCTCATGCGGCCCCGGCCGCAGCGCCGGCGCTCCCGCCCCACGTGGGAGGACGAGGAGGACGCGATGCTCGACGCCCTCGAGCGCCAGGGCCGGTAGCCCGCCGACCGCACGGGGGCGGGTTGCTCAGGCGAGGGAGATGAGGTCCTGGTACTCCTGACTCCACAGGTCCTCGGTGCCGTCGGGCAGGATCACCACGCGCTCGGGGTCCAGGGCCTCGACCGCGCCCTCGTCGTGGGAGACGAGCACGACCGCGCCCTCGTAGGTGCGCAGCGCGTTGAGGATCTCCCGGCGGGAGGCGGGGTCCAGGTTGTTGGTCGGCTCGTCGAGCAGCAGCACGTTGGCGGAGGAGGCCACAAGGGTTGCCAGCGCCAGGCGGGTCTTCTCGCCGCCGGAGAGGACCCCGGCGGGCTTGGACACGTCGTCGCCCTGGAACAGGAACGAGCCCAGGACGTTGCGGACCTCCGTGTCGGCGAGGTCGGGGGCGGCGGAGCGCATGTTCTCCAGCACCGTCCGGTCCGGGTCCAGGGTGTCGTGCTCCTGGGCGAAGTAGCCGAGCTTGAGGCCGTGCCCCGGGACCACCTCACCGGTGTCCGGCTGGGCCTCGCCCGCCAGCATCCGCAGCAGCGTGGTCTTGCCGGCGCCGTTGAAGCCCAGGATGACCACCCGTGAGCCCCGGTCGATGGCCAGGTCCACGTCGTTGAAGATCTCCAGGGAGCCGTAGGACTTGGACAGGTCCCGGGCGGTCAGCGGGGTCTTGCCGCAGTCGGCGGGCTTCGGGAAGCGGATGTTCGCGACCTTGTCCGCCTGCCGCTCGCCCTCGAGGCCGTTCATGAGCCGCTCGGCGCGCTTGATCATCTGCTGGGCGGCCACGGCCTTGCTGGCCTTGGCGCGCATCTTGTTGGCCTGGTCCATCAGCGCGGTCGCCTTCTTCTCCGCGTTGGCGTACTCGCGCTTCCGGCGGTGGGCGTCCTGCTCGCGCTGCAGCAGGTAGTTCTTCCAGCCCATGTTGTACAGGTCGATGACGCAGCGGTTGGCGTCCAGGTACAGGACCTTGTTGACCACCATCTCCATCAGCTCCACGTCGTGGCTGATCACCAGCAGCCCGCCCTGGAAGTTCTTCAGGAAGTCCCGCAGCCACACCACGGAGTCGGCGTCCAGGTGGTTCGTGGGCTCGTCGAGGAGCATGATGTCGGCGTCCGAGAACAGGATGCGGGCCAGCTCCACGCGGCGGCGCTGACCGCCGGAGAGGGTGCGCAGCGGCTGGTCGAGGATGCGTTCGGGCAGATCCAGGTTGGACGTGATCGTCGCGGCCTCGGACTCCGCGGCGTAGCCGCCGCCGGCGAGGAACTCCGACTCGAGCCGGTCGTAGCCGCGCATGGCCTTGGTGCGCACGGCGTCCTCGTCGGAGGCCATGTCCTGCTCGGCCTGGCGCAGGCGGGCGACGACGCCCGCGAGGTTGCGGGCCGAGAGGATGCGGTCGCGGGCCAGCTGCTCCATGTCCTCGACCTTCGGGTCCTGCGGGAGGTAGCCGATGGCCCCGGTGCGCGTGACCGTCCCGCCCGCGGGCAGGGTCTCCCCCGCGAGGACCTTGGTCATCGTCGTCTTGCCGGCGCCGTTGCGCCCGACCAGGCCGATCTTGTCCCCCCTGTCCACCCGGAAGTTGACCTCGTCCATGAGCAGCCGCGCACCGGCACGCAGTTCGAGGTTCTGGACAGTGATCACGGAGGAGACCTTTCGGAGGGAGTGCGAGGAGGCGTGCGCCCGAACGGGCAACCGCACCATTCTACCGGTTCGCCTCCGCCGACGGCACCCCGATCAGGGACGCGCGGGCGCGTCCTTGCTCACGTGGTGCGGTGGCATCTCGTCGGCGAGCGCCGAGGAGGCGCCCGGCAGGGTGCGGGCGTTGTAGTCGACGATCTGCCAGCCGCGCTGCGGGTGCTCCGCCAGGACCGTCCACGCGCAGTTGGCCATCCCGGCGAACATCTCGCGCATCCGGGGCGGGGCGTCGAAGAAGGCGAGCAGACCGCTGCGCAGCGCCGCGCCGTGGCCGACGAGCACGCCCGTGCGACCCTCCCCGAGGGCCGCGGCCGCGTCGCCCAGCACCGCGGTCATCCGCTCGTCGACCTCCGAGGGCAGCTCGGCGCCCGGCACCCGGTAGTTCTCCTCGGCGAAGAAGCGCTCGTAGACCTCGGGGTGGCTGCGGCGGAACTCGGCGAAAGTGGTCCCCTGGCGGATGCCCACGTCGTACTCGCGCAACCGGGCGTCGAGGCGCACCTCGAGCCCCGTCAGCACGGCCAGTTCCCGGGCCGTGGAGCGGGCCCGGTTCAGGTCGCTGGACCAGACGAACTCCGGCTCGAAGGAGGCCAGTGCGGGGGCGGCCCGCCGGGCCTGGCGCCGTCCCACGGGGTCGAGGGGGATGTCGGCCTGGCCCTGGGCCCGGTCCTGGACGTTCCAGGACGTCCGACCGTGGCGCCACAGCACCAGGCGGCGCGTCTCCGGTCCCGGGCTCGTCCTCGGCGGGTTCATCGGCACCTCTCGTCACGGGCTCCGGGACGGGACCCGGCTCGTTCCCATGATGGCGCAGGCCCGCGCCCGAGGCCCGGAACCACGGGCGCGCCGTGCGGGGCGACCGTCGCGACACATTGGCCCACGTCCACTCCCTGCGTCTTCCACCGCGGGGAATCGCTCTGTAGTGTCCGGCTCGGATGAGCAAGTGATCCACGACTGCCCACCACCGGCGGAAGCGAGTGCGATGCGACAGGACGTCCGGGAGTGGTTCGCCACCCGCACCTACAACGGCCGACAGTGGTCACCCGAGCAGCTGGTGGAGCGCAAGGGCACCACCACGGTCAGCGTGGTCCTGCCCGCCCGCGACGAGGCGAGCACCGTGGGGACCATCGTCTCCGCGCTCCGGCGGGAGCTGATGGACGGCGTCCCGCTGATCGACGAGCTCGTCGTCATCGACTCGGACTCGACCGACGGCACGGCGGCGGTCGCCGCGGCCGCCGGGGCCCGGGTCCACCGCCAGGACGAGATCCTGCCCGCCCACGGCAACATCCCCGGCAAGGGCGAGGCCCTGTGGAAGTCGCTGGCCGTGACCTCCGGCGACGTGCTGGCGTTCATCGACGCGGACCTGCGCGAGTTCGACGCCCGGTTCGCCGTGGGCCTGCTCGGGCCCCTGCTGACGGAGCCCGACGTGCAGTTCGTGAAGAGCTGCTACGACCGTCCCCTGCACGACGGCGTCACCGTCCTGCCCGCGGGCGGCGGGCGGGTCACCGAGCTCGTGGCGCGCCCGCTGCTGAACCTGTTCTGGCCGCAGCTGGCCGGCCTGGTCCAGCCCCTGGCCGGGGAGTACGCCGGACGCCGGGAGCTGCTGGAGCGGGTGCCCTTCGTCTCCGGCTACGGCGTGGAGATCGCGATGCTGATCGACGTCCTGGAGACGGTCGGTCTCGACGCGATGGCGCAGGTGGACCTGGGGGTGCGCTCGCACCGCAACTCCTCGGACGCCGCGCTGGCCCGGATGGCGGCCCAAATCCAGCTGACCGTCCAGGCGCGGCTGCGCTGCGAGGGACCCCTGGGCCAGAGCGGCGGGTCCCTGACGCAGTTCCTGCGCCAGGGCGACCGCTTCCTCGACGAGACCCACGAGATCAGCGTCCGCGAGCGCCCGCCCATGGCCGAGATCCCCGAGTACACGGCGGTCCCGGCGGGCCGCGCCGCATGAGCCGCCTGCGGGTGCTGGTCAACGCGGGTCCCTGGTTGCCGGTTCCCCCGTCCGGGTACGGCGGGATCGAGACGGTGGTCGCCACCCTGGTCCCTGAGCTGCGCCGGGCGGGAGCCCACGTCACGCTCGCGACCGTCGGCCCCAGCACCCTGGAGGCCGACGACTACCTCCGCCCCCTCGAGGAGCCCGCCTTCCGCTCCATCGCCATGCCCTACAACCGGGTCTCGGGCATCGCGCACGCCCACATGCAGGGCCTCGTGGACGCCCTGCAGGAGCGGGGGCGGTGGGACCTCGTCCACGACCACCTGGAGGTCGTGGGCCCGTCCGTGCTGGGCGCGATGGGCGCCGCGGCCCCGCCGGTGCTGCAGACCCTGCACTGGGACCTGCGCAAGCACGCCGAGTTCTACGAGGCGTTCGACGGCCGGGGGCGGGTGCGGTTCGCCGCGGTCTCCGCGTCCCAGCTCGAGCGGGCGCCGGCCAACCTGCGGCGGCAGACGCTGGGCGTGGTCCCGCTGGCCGCGCCGCCGGGGCTCGAGGTCGACGTCGCGCCGGGCGAGCACGCCCTGGTGCTGGCCCGGATCACCGCCGACAAGGGACAGGACGTGGCCGCCCGGGTCTGCCGGCGGGCGGGGCTCCCGCTGGTGCTGGCCGGCCCCGTGGCAGGCATCGACGACCCCGAGGAGCTGGAGCGGCGGCTCGCCGACGGCGACGAGGCGCTGCGCACCCACCCCGACGTCCGGTACTGGCTCGACGAGGTCCGGCCCCTGGTGGACGGGACGTCGGTGACCTGGGTGGGCGGGGTGGCGGGCGAGGACAAGGAGCGGCTGCTGCGCTCGGCCCGGGCCCTGCTGACGCCCATCCGCTGGGCCGAACCGGGCGCCACCGGCGTCGTCGAGGCGCTGTCCCGGGGGGTGCCCGTCGTCGGGACGCCCCGGGGGGTGCTGCCCTCCCTGGTGGAGCACGGGCGCACCGGCTTCCTGGCCGCCGCGGAGGACGAGCTCGCCCGGCACCTGCAGGAGCTGGACGCGATCGATCCCCAGGCCTGCCGGGACGCCGCCGAGCAGTGGACGCCGGCCGGCATGGCCCGGCGCTACCTGGACCTGTACGACCGGCTGCTCGAGGAGAATCCCGCATGACGCTGAAGATCGCCCTCGTCGGGGCCGGCTCCGTGGCCCGGCGCCACGTCGACGTGCTGCACGGGCTCAGCGGGGCGCGCGTGGTCAGCGTGACGGACGCGCACCTGCCCGCCGCCACCGCCCTGGCCGCCGAGCTCGACGTCTCGGCGTTCACCGACCCCGGTCAGGCCCTCGACACCGTGGAGGCCGACGCCGTCTACGTCTGCGTGCCGCCGTTCGCCCACGGACCCGCCGAGCTCGCGGCCCTCGACCGCGGCAAGGCGCTGTTCGTGGAGAAGCCCGTGGGCCTCGGCCTGGAGGTCGCCGAGCAGATCGGCCGGCGGGTCCAGGAGAGCGGGGTAGTCACGGGGACCGGCTACCACTGGCGCTGCCTCGACACGGCCGCCCTGGCCCGGGCGCTGCTCGCGGACGCTCCCCCGCTGCTGGCCAACGGCTACTGGCTGGACAAGCGCC
Organism: Kocuria arenosa; assembly: GCF_042879215.1. NCBI lineage: Bacteria > Bacillati > Actinomycetota > Actinomycetes > Micrococcales > Micrococcaceae > Kocuria > Kocuria arenosa. The sequence continues at coordinate 458,535 of NZ_JBHZTA010000002.1, forward strand.
CGCCCGTGCCCTGGTGGGGGCGGATGGACCGCTCGGGCGGCCAGGTCGTCGAGCAGCTCACCCACGTGCTGGACACCGCCCGGTTCCTGCTGGGCGAGGCCGTCGAGGTGTACGCCGCCGGGGTGCGCAAGGCCCCGGACGGGGCCCCGCAGGACTACGGGGACGTCGACGACGCCACCGCCGCCACCGTGCGCTTCCGCTCCGGGGCCGTCGCCACGCTCGCCGCGACGTCGGCGCTCGCGGCCAAGCACCGGGCCGCCCTGCACACCGTGAGCCGGGGGCTGTACCTGGAGCTGTCCGAGCAGGGCCTCACCGCCTTCGGCGCGCAGGACCGCACCGAGCACACCCCCGCCGAGGACCCCAGGGTGACCGTGGACCGGGAGTTCCTCGAGGCGGTGCGCGGCGAGCGCGAGTCCACCCGCGCGCCCTACGGCGAGGCCCTGCGCACCCACCGGCTCGCGTGCGCGATCGCCGAGTCGGCCCGCACCGGCCTGCCCGTGGCCCTGGAGGAGGCCCTGGCGGAACAGGGCCCCGGCCACGAGCTGCGGAGTCCGGACGGCCGGGAACGGGCGGGCGAGCGGTGAGCGCGCGCCGCAACCTCGTCGTCCCCGCGCGGAACCGGATCGAGATCGTCGAGGAGGAGCTGCCGGAGGTCCCGGAGGGCGGGCTGCTCCTGGAGACGCTGGTCACCGGGCTGTCCGCGGGCACGGAGCTGGCCTTCGTCAAGGGCGACCACCCGGGGCTGCACTCCCGGCACGACACCGAGCTCGGGCTGTTCCGCCCCGGCGCCGCGGAGCAGGGCTACCCGGTCCGCCGCCTGGGCTACATGGAGGTCGCCCGGGTCGCCGAGTCCCGCACGCCGGCGTTCCGGACCGGTGACGTGCTGGCCACGGCCTACGGCCACGCCACCGCCCACGTCGCCGATCCGCTCACGGAGCACCTCGTGCCGCTCCCCGCGGAGCTGGACCCACTGCTCGGCGTCTTCGTGGCCCACTTCGGCCCGATCTGCGCCAACGGCCTGCTCCACGCCGCGGCGGACGCCGGACCGGTCCGCGAGCTCGGCGACGGGGTCTCCGGGCGCCTCGTGCTGGTCACCGGCGCCGGCCCGGTGGGGCTGATGACCGCCCTGTTCGCCCGCCTCCTCGGCGCGCGCGAGGTGGCCGTGGCCGACGCCGACCCGCGCCGCCGGGCGCTCGCCGAGCAGATGGGGTTCTTCCCCCTGGACCTCGACGACGACCCCGGCCGGGTGCTCAAGACCCGCTGGCGGCACGGGGCCGGCGACCACGGCGCGGACGTCGTGTTCCAGTGCCGCGGCAAGCCCGAGGCCCTGCACGCCGCGCTGCGCGCCGTGCGTCCGCAGGGCAGCGTCATCGACCTGGCGTTCTACACGGCGGGCGCGGACGCGGTGCGGCTGGGCGAGGAGTTCCACCACAACGGGCTCAGCCTGCGGTGCGCGCAGATCGGGCGGGTCCCCCGGGGTCTCGCCCACACCTGGGACCGGCAGCGGCTCTCCGCGGAGACGACCCGGCTGCTGGCGGCCCACTCCGGTGCGATCCGCGAGCACCTGGTCAGTGACGTCGTCCCCTTCGACGACGCACCCGCGCTGATGCACGACGTCGCGGCCCGCCGCCGGCACGTCCTGACCGCCGTGTTCGAGGTGGACGGCCGCGCCTGACCGGGGCCGATGCGGCTCCTGCGCGGCACCGGCCGGTGGACACCCTTCCGACAGCCGCCTTAGGGTTGGGGCGAGCGCCGTCGTCGTCGCACGACCGCACCCCCGACCACAGCCTTCCCCGAGGAGTCCCGCATGGCCACGTCGTCCCGACCGGAACAACCGCCTCGCCGCCCCGGCGGGGGCTCTTCCAGCGCACCGCTGCACGCCGAGAGCCTCCTCGGCGGACAGGTCGACCCCGGCAGCAGCGCGGCCCCCGCCATGGGCCCCGGGGTCGAGCCCGCCGGCTTGGAGGAGGCCACCCAGGCGCTGGCCCCCGCGGTCGGCCCCTGGGCGGACTCGCTCGGCCGGGCCGGTTCCCGCGCCGCCCAGACCCTGCTCGTCGCCTTCGTGGTGGTCGGGGTGATCTGGGTCCTGCTGCAGGTCAAGGTCGTGCTGATCGCCGTGCTCGTGGCGCTCATCCTCGCCTCCGCCGTGGGCCCGGCCGTGAAGTGGCTCGAGCGCAGGGGCTGGTCCAACCTGCTGGCCACCCTGGCGGCCTTCCTCGGGATCCTGGCCCTGGTCGGTGGCGTGCTCACCGGCATCGTGTTCGCCGTGCGCAGCGAGTGGGACACGCTCAGGGCCTCGGCGCAGGAGGGCTGGAACGAGCTGCAGCGCCTCGTGCAGTCCGGGCCGATCCCCGTCGACACGGCCGCCATCGACTCGGCCGTCCAGCAGGCCGGGGACTTCGTCACCAGCGGCTCGTTCGCGGGCGGCGCCCTCAGCGGCCTGGGCGCGGCCACGGAGTTCGTGACCGGGCTGGTGCTGATGATCGTCGTGCTCTTCTTCTGCCTCAAGGACGGCGAGAAGATGTGGAACTTCACGCTGCGCTGGTTCCGCGGCGAGCGCCGCGCCAAGCTCGCGGAGTCCGTGGACCGCAGCGCGCAGGTGCTCGGCGGCTACGTCCGGGGAACGGCCTTCGTGGCGGCGGTGGACGCCGTGCTCATCGGGGTGGCGCTGGTGGTCCTCGGCGTGCCCCTGGCCGTCCCGCTGGCCGTGATCGTGTTCGTCACCGCCTTCATCCCGGTGGTCGGGGCGACCGTCGCGGGCATCATCGCCGCGCTCGTGGCCCTGGTCACCAACGGGGTCGGCGTGGCGCTGGCCGTGGTGGTCGTCGTCGTGATCGTCAACCAGATCGAGGGCAACATCCTGCAGCCGATCATCATGGGCCGGACCCTGAGCCTGCACGCGCTCATGGTGCTGCTCGCCCTGACCGTCGGCACCCTGGTCGGCGGCATCTTCGGCGCCATCCTGGCCGTCCCGTACACCGCCGTCGCCTGGGCCGTCATCCAGGTCTGGTCCAGCCGCTACCAGGTCGGCGACGACCCGGTGCTCGGCCCGGACCCGGTGAACCAGAAGGACCGTGTCGAGGCCAAGGCCACGATGGCCGAGCGCTGGAAGTACCAGCGGATGCGCTACCAGCAGGCCCTGGGCGGGCGCTTCGGGGCCACGGAGCGCGACGCCGTCCGGCAGGACGACGACGCCGAGGCGGGAACCGCGGAGGACGAGAGCACCGGTTCCGCCGCCGGGGCCCGCAAGCCCTAGTCTGGGAGCCATGACCAACGTCGAACGCCGCCGCGCCATCACCGCCGAGGACCTCGCGAACATCGCCGTGTTCGCCGCCCTCACCGCCGCCCTGTCCGTGCTGCCCGGGATCCCCCTGGGTGCGGCGGGGGTGCCGCTGACCCTGCAGACCCTTGCCGTGTTCCTGACCGGCCTGGTCCTGGGCGGCACCCGCGGGCTGCTGGCGGTGGCGCTGTACGTCCTGGTCGGACTGATCGGCGTCCCGGTCTTCGCGGGCTTCCGCGGCGGGCTCGGCGTGCTCGCCGGCCCCTCGGCGGGCTACATCCTGGCCTTCCCGTTCGCCGCGGCCGCGGCCGGCTACGTGGCCCAGTGGCTGATCCCGGCCCGCCGGGCCAACGACGGCGGCGCCACGAACGCCCGCTACGAGCGCACCGGCACCTACACCCTGCGGCTGGGGGCCGCGGCCCTGGCCGGGTTCGTGGTCATCCGGATCGGCGGCGTCCTCGGCCTGGTGGTCAACGCTCGCCTGCCCTTCCAGGACGCGTTCCTCGCCGACCTCGTCTTCTGGCCCGGCGACCTGATCAAGGTGGTGCTCGCCGCGGTCATCGCCGTGGGCGTGCACAAGGCGTTCCCCCGGATCGCGGGCACGCGCTGACCCGTGCCCGGAACCCCCGGGGCCGCGGCCCTCGTGTGCTCCCGCGTCACCGTCACGGCGCCCACCTCCTCGGGTGAGCTGACCCTGCTGCGGGACCTGGACGTGCGCCTGGGCGAGCAGCGGGTGGCCGTGGTCGGGCTCAACGGGTCCGGCAAGTCGACCCTCCTGCGCCTGTTCAACGGTCTCGTCCGCCCGTCGTCGGGCACGGTCACCGTGCACGGCACGGACGTGGCCCGGGACGTGCGGGCGGTCCGGCGGCGGGTGGGCTTCGTGTTCACCGACCCCCTCTCCCAGCTGGTGATGCCGACCCCCGTCGAGGACGTCGAGCTGTCCCTCCGCGGGACCGGCGTGCCCCGGGGACGACGACGGCGCGCCGCGCTCGAGCTGCTCGAGCGCGTGGGCCTCGGCCACCGGGCCGAGCACAGCATCTACGACCTCTCCGGCGGGGAGCGCCAACTGGCGGCGTTCGCGGCCGTCCTGGCCGTGGAGCCCGAGGTGCTGGTCCTCGACGAGCCCACGACCCTGCTCGACCTGCGCAACCGGGGGCGGCTCCTGGGGCTGCTCGACGGACTGCCGCACCAGCTGCTGATCTCCACGCACGACCTCGGCCTGGCCGCGACCGCGCCCCGTGTCCTGGTCCTGCACGAGGGGGCCCTGGTCGCGGACGGCCCCCCGGAGGAGGTCGTCCCCGCCTACGAGCGGTGGTGCGCGCACGGCTTCCCGCAGGAGGCCCGCCCGTGAGCCGGGGCCCGGACCTCTTCGGCAGCTACTCCCCCGGCACCGGTCCTCTGCACCGCGCCCCGCTCTGGGCGAAGGGGCTCGGCGTCGTCGCCGTGACCCTGGCCGTGGTGCTCTCGCCCTCGTGGCCGGTGCCGACCGCGCTGGCTACACTTCTGGTGGTCGCAGGCTCCGCCGCGGGCATCGGCGCCCGCGAGTGGTGGCAGGGCATCGCGCCCGCCCTGCCCGTGCTGGTCCTGCTGGCCGTCTACCACGTGCTGACCTCGGGGCCGGCCATGGCCGCCGACGTGGTGCTGACGATCGTCGTCCTCCTCGTGCTCACGCGGGTCCTGATGCACACCACGCCCCTGCCGGAGCTGCTCGACGGCGTGGTGTGGCTGTGCTCGCCGGTGCGGCTGGTCGGGGCGGACCCCGAGCGCATCGGCCTGGCGATCTCCCTGATGCTGCGCTCGATCCCCTTCATCGTGGGCGCCGTGGGCGAGCTCCGGGACGCCATGCGCGCCCGCGGCCTGCGCCCCGACCCGGTGCGGCTCGTGACCCCGGCGGTGATCTCCACCGTCGCCTACGCCGAGCGGACCGGTGAGGCCCTCGCCGCCCGCGGTTTCGACTGAGCGCCGACCTCCGCACCACCATCAGACGGCTTACACTTCGGTCATGAGTTTCGACAACAGCTCCCAGCTGGACGCCTCGCGCGTCGGCAGCGGCGGCGGGCGGGGACGCGGGATCGCCGTGGGCGGAGGACTGGGCGGCGGGCTGCTGCTGCTCGTCGTGGGGCTGCTCTTCGGCCAGGACGGCATCGACGCGATCACCGGCGGGGGCGGGCAGGACACCGGGTCGCAGTCCTCCGTGGAGCAGGAGCGGGCGGAGCGCTGCCGGACGGGCGAGGACGCGAACCGGTACACCGACTGCCGGATGATCGCCACCGCGCAGAGCCTCGACCAGTTCTGGGAGGACTATCTGCCGCAGGCCACGGGCGAGCAGTACGTGATGCCCGGCGTGGAGCTGTTCGAGGGACAGACCGACACCGGGTGCGGCGCGGCGTCCTCGGCCGTGGGCCCGTTCTACTGCCCCGCCGACGAGACCGCCTACCTCGACATCGCGTTCTTCGACGAGCTGCAGACCCAGTTCGGCGCCGAGGGCGGTCCCCTGGCCGAGGAGTACGTGCTCGCCCACGAGTTCGGCCACCACATCCAGAACCAGATCGGCACCCTCGGCTACGCCCAGCAGGACCCGCAGGGCCCGGAGTCCGGCGCCGTGCGCGTCGAGCTGCAGGCCGACTGCCTGGCCGGGCTGTGGGCCGGCGGCGCCGCCGGGGACGCCTCCGGGGCCGTGGACCTGGGCGACATCTCCCAGGAGGAGCTCGACCAGGCCCTCGACGCCGCTTCGGCCATCGGTGACGACCGGATCCAGGAGACCACCCAGGGCCGGGTCAGCCCCGAGAACTTCACCCACGGCGCCTCCGCCCAGCGGCAGCTGTGGTTCTACGCCGGCTACCGCACCGGCGACCTCAACGCCTGCGACACCTTCAGCGCACGCGACCTGAACGCCCCGCCGGCCCTCTGACCCTCGCCCCCGCGCGGGCCCGCCGAGTCCCCAACCCACAGCACCCTCCTGCGCCGAGTCCCCAGCATGCTCGCAAGTCCCCCGGATTCGGCATGGGGATTTGCGAGCACATGGGGGACTCGGCGCAGGAGGGGGACGACAGTGCACACATCTCGGGTTGGCGACCTGGGTGCACCCCGTGGGAGCTCACTTGCGGCGGTTGTCGCGGACGAACACGCCCTGGCTCTGTCGGCGGACTTCGAAGAGTCCCGTGGCCTCGACCATGCCGCTCAGCTTGGCATAGCCGTAGTTGCGGGAGTCGAAGGACGCCTGATCGCCGATCTGGTGACCCACCGCCGCAAGATTGGCCCACCCGTCCTCCCCGCCCGCGGCGTCGACGGCGCTGCGGAGCATCTGCACGAGGCGCGCGTCGCCGCGCAGCTTTTGCTGCGGCACCCGGGTGAGGGCCGTGCCCGGACTCCCGGGGCTCTCCGGCACCGAGTCCCCGAGTCCTTCCACGTAGGTGAACTGGGAGCAGGCGTTGATGAACGGCTCGGGGGTCTGCCGCTGCCCGAAGCCGTACACCTTGGCCCCCTCGGTGAGGATCCGCATCACGAGGGGGGGTGAAGTCGGCATCGCTCGAGACGATCGCGAAGCCGTCGACGGACCCGGCGTGGAGCAGGTCCATCGCATTGATCACCATGGCCATGTCGGAGGCGTTCTTGCCGGTGCTGTAGGCGAACTGCTGGATCGGACGTACCGCACGGCAGGGTGCTAACGCCACGGCGGCGAGGGTCCCTCAGGCCAGGGACAGGGCGAAGGACAGCGCGAAGCCTGCCGTGGTGCTCAGCGCGACCGCCGGACCGCCGTGCTCGTAGGCCTCCGGCATCAGGGTGTCGGCCAGGGATGCGATCACCGCGCCGGCGGCGAAGGCCAGGGGCAGCGAGATGGTCTCGGGATTGCTGCCGGCCAGCGGTCCGGCGCCGATCAGGACGGCCACCACCAGGAGCACGCCACAGACCGTCCAGAGCAGGACGGCCTTGCCCCTCGGCATGCCCTGCTCGCGCATCGAGGCCGCGCCGACCAGGGACTCGGGCAGGTTGGACACGAAGATCGCCGCGAGCAGCGCCAGCCCGCCGGTGCCCTCCGTGAGCGAGACACCGAGCGCCACGTTCTCGGGCACGCCGTCGAGGGTGACGGCGGCCAGCAGGGCGAGACCGGCGGCGCCACCGGTGGAGGCGGACGTCGGCGCCTTCTCGTCCGCGGCGGCGTCGGTGTCCAGCTTGGCGCTGCCCTGCTGCTTCTCGGCGTCCTCGCCACGGGGTCCGGGCTGCGCCCAGCGGTCCAGGGCGGCGCTCAGGGCGGTGAAGACCACCGCGCCGGCGAACAGGCCGATCACGGCCAGTGGCAGGCCACCGCGCTCGTAGGCGTCCTCGAACAGCTCGAAGGCCAGCGCGGTGATGAGGGCGCCGGCGGCGAAGGACAGCAGGATGGCGAGCACGCGCTTCGGGAGCTCGAAGCGCACGCCGACCAGCGCCCCGATGATGAGAGCGCTCGAGGCGATGATCCCGAAGAGCAAGGTCTGACCCATGAGGGCAGTGTAGGAGGGGGCCGCGGCTTTGCACCCACAATCCGCAAGGTTACTTATGGAGGTGCCGCGGCGCCGCAGCGGGTACCGGCAGCGCACGACGACGGCGGCCCGCCCACCTCGGTCAGAGGGGGCGGGCCGCCGCGGTGATGCAGGAGGGGAGGATCAGATGTTGAAGCCCAAGGCCCGCATCTGGTCGCGGCCGTCCTCGGTGATCCGGTCGGGACCCCACGGCGGCATCCAGACCCAGTTGACGCGCCACTCGTCGACCATGGGGTCGAGGTTCGCCGCGCACTGGTCCTCGATGACGTCCTGCAGCGGGCACGCGGCCGTGGTCAGCGTCATGTCGAGGACCAGGGCACCGTCCTCGGCCCACTTGGAGCCGTAGAGCAGGCCCAGGTCCACGATGTTGACGCCGAGCTCGGGGTCGATGACGTTCTTGAGCGCCTCCTCGACCTCCTCGGCGGAGGGCCGGCCCGCGGTCGCGGGGTCGGCGGTGGTCTCAGCAGGGGTGTCGGCCATCGCTGGCCTCCTTTCGGGACTGGTGGGGTCGGGTCGCTTACTTGGCCGCGGCCAGGTAGCGGTCGTAGCCCTCGTTCTCGAGCCGGTCGGCGAGCTCGGGCCCGCCCTCGTCGACCACGCGGCCGTCGTGGAACACGTGCACGAACTGCGGCTTGATGTAGCGCAGGATGCGGGTGTAGTGGGTGATGAGCATGACGCCCATGTCGTTGGTCTCGAGGGCGCGGTTGACGCCCTCGGAGACGACCTTGAGCGCGTCCACGTCGAGGCCGGAGTCGGTCTCGTCCAGCAGGGCGATCTTCGGCTTGAGCAGCTCGAGCTGGAGGATCTCGTGGCGCTTCTTCTCGCCGCCGGAGAAGCCCTCGTTGACGTTGCGCTGGATCATGTCGGGGCTGATCTTCAGCTGCTCCATGGCGGCCTTGACGTCCTTCGTCCACGTGCGCAGGGAAGGAGCCTCGCCGTCGATCGCGGTCTTCGCGGTGCGCAGGAAGTTGGAGGTCGTCACGCCGGGGATCTCCACCGGGTACTGCATGGCCAGGAACAGCCCGGCGCGGGCGCGCTCGTCCACGGACATCTCCAGGACGTTCTGGCCGTCCAGGAGGACCTCGCCGGAGTCGACGACGTACTTGGGGTGCCCGGCGATGGTGGAGGCCAGCGTGGACTTGCCGGAGCCGTTGGGGCCCATGATCGCGTGGACCTCACCGGACGTGATGGTCAGGTTCACGCCCTTGAGGATCGGCTTGGTGGTCTCGTCGTCGAGCACGACGGACGCGTGCAGGTCCTTGATCTCGAGAGTTGCCATGGATGGTTCTCCTGTGGTCGAAAAAGTCTATGGTCGAAAAGGGTGCGAGCGGGAAGAGGCTCAGTAGTTCGCGGAGGTGAGCTCGTCCTGGACGGCCTCGCGCAGCCGCTCCTCGATGTCCGGGACACCGATCTGCTGGATGATCTCGAAGAGGAACCCGCGGACCACGAGTCGGCGCGCCTCGTCCTCGGGGATGCCCCGGGACATGAGGTAGTACAGGTGCTCGTCGTCCAGCTGGCCCGTGGTGGAGGCGTGGCCGGCACCGGCGATGAGGCCGGTCTCGATCTCCAGGTTCGGCACGGAGTCCATCCGCGGGCCGTCGTTGAGGATCAGGTTCCGGTTGAGCTCGTAGGTGTCGGTGCCCTCCGCGACGGAGCGGATCAGGACGTCGCCGACCCACACGCCGTGCGCGTTCTCGCCCTGCAGCGCGGACTTGTAGGTCACCCGCGACGTGCACTTCGGCTGGGAGTGGTCCACGAACAGCCGGGACTCCAGGTGCTGGCCGGCGTCCACGAACGTCAGCCCGTACAGCTCCACGGAGCCGCCCGGGGCGTCGAAGCGGGTGGACGGGGTGACGCGCACCAGGTCGCCGCCGAGGGAGACGAGCACGTGCTTGAACGTGGCCGCCCTGCCGAGGCGCGCCTGCTGGGAGGAGGCGTGCACGGCGTCGTCGTCCCACTCCTGGAGGGTCACCACGGTCAGGTTCGCGGAGTCGCCGACCCGGAACTCGACGTTCTGCGAGAGCACGGCGCTGCCGTGGTGGCGCAGGACGACAAGGGCCTTGGAGAAGGGCTGGGCGTCGATGACCAGGTGCTGGGCCGCCGGGGTCGCGTCGGTGCCGTGGATGTCGACGACGACCGGCTGGGTCACCTCGGCCTCCTGCGGCACCGTGATCACGGTGGCCCCGGTGACGCTGCTCCACGCGTTGGCGGAGACCCGGTCCTCGGGGGTGCCGGCGCTGCCGATGCGGGCGTCGTCGCGGCCCACGGTCTCCACGCGGACCGCGTCCGAGTCGACGGTCACCGCGGGTGCCGGGCCGGTGAGGGCGTCGGCGTGCAGGCCCTTGAGGCGCTTGAGCGGGGTGAACCGGAAGTCCTCCTCCCGGCCCGTGAGCTTCGGGAAGTCGGCGACGTCGTAGGACGTGCGCCGCCCGGCACGGGAGGAGTCGGGCACGCCCGAGATGTCGCCGTGGGAGGTGTGCCGCACCAGGGTGTCGTTCTCGACCTTGTCGCGGGCCAGCCGCTCCCCCTCGAGGTCCATGCCCGGGATGGCGACGCGCCCGTCACCGGTGCGGACCCCGTCGACCTTCTCGCCCAGGTTGTCGTAGACGCCCTTGGCCGCGCCGGCGGCCTTCTCGGCCACCGCGGTGGCGGCAGAGGCGGCGGCCTCCGTGGCGTTGCGAATCGTTTCGTTCAGTTTGGACATGTCAGCCAACGGATCCTTCCATCTGCAGTTCGATGAGGCGGTTGAGTTCGAGCGCGTACTCCATGGGCAGTTCGCGGGCGATCGGCTCCACGAAGCCGCGCACGATCATCGCCATGGCCTCGTCCTCGGCCATCCCGCGCTGCATGAGGTAGAACAGCTGCTCCTCGGAGACGCGCGAGACGGTTGCCTCGTGGCCCATGGTGACGTCGTCCTCGCGGATGTCGACGTACGGGTACGTGTCGGAGCGGGAGATCGTGTCCACCAGCAGGGCGTCGCAGACCACGTTGGACCGCGAGCCGTGGGCGCCCTCGCGGACCTGCACGAGACCGCGGTAGGCGGCGCGGCCGCCGTTGCGGGCCACGGACTTCGAGACGATCGACGACGACGTGTTCGGGGCGATGTGCACCATCTTGGAACCGGTGTCCTGGTGCTGTCCCTCGCCGGCGAACGCGATCGAGAGGGTCTCGCCGCGGGCGTGCTCCCCGGTCATGTAGACCGCCGGGTACTTCTGGGTGACCTTCGAGCCGATGTTGCCGTCGATCCACTCCATGGTGGCGCCCTCGTGGGCGATCGCGCGCTTGGTCACGAGGTTATACACGTTGTTCGACCAGTTCTGGATGGTCGTGTAGCGCACGCGGGCGTTCTTCTTGACGATGATCTCCACGACGGCGGAGTGCAGCGAGTCGGTCTTGTAGATCGGCGCGGTGCAGCCCTCGATGTAGTGGACGTAGGAGTCCTCGTCCGCGATGATGAGCGTCCGCTCGAACTGGCCCATGTTCTCCGTGTTGATGCGGAAGTAGGCCTGCAGCGGGATCTCGACGTGCACGCCCTTGGGGACGTAGACGAACGAGCCGCCGGACCACACGGCCGTGTTCAGGGACGCGAACTTGTTGTCGCCCACGGGGATGACGGTGCCGAAGTACTCCGCGAAGAGCTCCGGGTGCTCCTTGAGCGCGGTGTCGGTGTCGAGGAAGATGACGCCCTGCTCCTCCAGGTCCTCGCGGATCTGGTGGTAGACGACCTCGGACTCGTACTGGGCGGCCACGCCGGAGACGAGCCGTCCGCGCTCGGCCTCGGGGATGCCGAGCTTCTCGTAGGTGTTGCGGATGTCCTCGGGCAGGTCCTCCCAGGTGGCGGCCTGCTTCTCCGTGGAGCGCACGAAGTACTTGATGTTGTCGAAGTCGATCCCGGACAGGTCCGCGCCCCACGTGGGCATGGGCTTGCGGTCGAAGAACTTCAGGCCCTTCAGCCGCAGGTCGGTCATCCACTGCGGCTCGCTCTTCTTCGCGGAGATGTCCCGGACGACGTCCTCGTCGACACCGCGGCGCGCGGAGGCGCCGGCGACGTCGGAGTCGGCCCAGCCGTACTCGTAGGTGCCGATGCCCTCGAGCTCGGGGTTCTTCTCCAGGATGTCGGCGATGACAGTGTCGTTGCCGCTGGCGATCTGGTCAGTCATGACGGCCTTCCTCTGTTGTCTGGTCTGTGATGTGGTCCGCGGTGTGGTCTACGGAAGTCGGTGCCGCGGCGGGTCCCGGCCGCGTGAGGGGCACGTGCGTGGTGCACACGTGCGCGCCGGCGGCCTGCGTGGAGAGCCGGCGGACGTCGGTGCCGAGCAGCCGGGCGATGAGCTCGGTCTCCAGCTCGCAGAACTGCGGGTAGCGGGCGGCCAGGTCGCGCACGGGGCAGTGCCCCTGGCACATCTGCGCCGACACGATGGTGCGGGACTCCCCGCGGCCGACGGCCACCTCGTTGGTGGAGGCGGCGAACCCGTCTCGGCTGAGCAGCCGCACCAGGACGGGCAGGCGGTCGGCGACGTCGTCCCCGGCGGCCTCGACCTCGGGGCGGTAGGACGCCTCCAGGCGGTCCACGCGCTCCTGGATGAAGGACTGCACGGCGTCCGGCCCGGCGATGCGCCGGATGGACTCGAGCGCGTCGGTCGCGATCTCGAGGTAGTCGTCGCCGAGCTTGGCGTGGCCCTCGGGGGCGACGACGTAGCGCCGCGCCGGCCGGCCGGCACCCCCGCTGCGGCGGCGGACCATGGTGACCTCGATGAAGTGCTGCTGCTCGAGGGCGTCCAGGTGGCGGCGCACGGCGGCCGGGGTCAGCTCGAGCATCTCGCCGAGGTCGGCGGCGGAGACGGGACCGTGCTCGAGGACGGCGCCGAGCACGCGCGAGCGGGTGTTCTCCTCCTGCTCCGCCCGCGGGCCGGAGCGGGACCTGCTCCTGGCGTCCGTGGTCTGAGTCATGGGTGAACCGATCGCTTCCTGGTCGGGGTGGAGGTTCTCGTGGTGCAGCGTGCGACCTGCTGGGGCGCCTTTAATACACAACCGGAGTATGTCGTAATTCATTCCGGTCTGACCAGTAAGTGGAGCCTTACCCGGCCGCCGTCCTCGAATCACGACTTACTCATAATAACCGCCCGGCGCGGTGGGGCCAAGGGGGGTCGGTCGGCGGGCGCGCCGCACTACACTGGTCCGGTGCCCGCCCAGAGTCCCCCCGCGCCCTCGCCCGCACTGTCGATCGAGCGCCTCGTGAAGGAGTTCCCCGTCCGCCGGCGCCGCTCCCGGCGTCCGGCCGGACCGGGCGCCACGCGAGCCGACGTGGTGCACGCCGTCAACAGCCTGTCCCTCACCGCGCGGCACGGCGAGATCACGGCGCTGCTGGGACCCAACGGTGCCGGCAAGACGACCACCCTGGAGTGCGCCCAGGGTCTCCAGCGGCCCTCGGCGGGCACGGTGCGGCTGCTGGGCCAGGACCCGTGGCGGGCCAGTCCCGCCCTGCGCGCCCGCGTGGGCGTGATGCTCCAGGACGGCGGGCTCCCCCAGGCCGTGCGCCCGCTGGAGCTGCTGCGGCACGTGGCGTCCCTCTACCGCAGCCCCCGGGACATGGACGAGCTCGTGGAGCGGCTCGGCATCAGCAGCTTCGACCGCACCGTGGTCCGCCGGCTCTCCGGCGGCCAGCGCCAGCGCGTGGCCCTGGCGGCGGCCCTGGCCGGCAGTCCGGAGGTGCTCTTCCTCGACGAGCCCTCGGCCGGGATGGACCCGCAGTCCCGCAACATCGTGTTCGACCTCGTCCAGCAGCTGCGCCGCGAGGGCGTGTGCATCATCCTCACCACGCACCTGCTCGACGACGCCCAGCGCCTCGCCGACCAGGTCTACATCGTGGACCACGGCCGGGTGATGGCCCAGGGGTCCGTGGCGGAGCTGGTGGCCCCCGGCGCCGACGCCCCCGCCGTGCTCGTGCTGACGCTGGCCCCCGAGCAGCTGCGCGCGGGGCCGTTCCCCTGGGACGGACCCGGGTTCGAGGACGTCCGCACGCACTGCGCCGACCGCACCGTGACGCTCACCGGCGCCCTCACTCCTCCGATGCTCGAGGCCGTGACCCGGTGGTTCACCGTGACCGGCACGATGCCCGAGTCCCTGTCCCTCCAGCCGCGCACCCTCGAGGACGTCTTCCTCGACATCTCCGGACGGGAGATCCGATGACCGCCCCCGCCCAGCCGCACCCCGTGCCCCCGCGCTCGGCCCCCGCCCCCCTGATCCACCGGGTCGCCGGGCAGGCGCGCTACGAGGCGCTCACCATGCTGCGCAACGGGGAGCAGCTGCTGCTGCTGCTGATCCTGCCGCTCATGGCCCTCGTGGCCCTCACCCTCACCGACCTGCTGGACGCCGCCGTGCCGGCCGGCGCCTCCCGCGTGGACGTCGCCGTGCCGGGCGTGCTGGCGCTGTGCGTGCTCTCCAACGCCTTCTCGGGGCAGGGCATCCAGACCGGCTTCGACCGCCGCTACGGGGTCCTCCGCTTCCTCTCCACGACTCCCCTGGGCCGCGGCGGGCTGATCGCCGGCAAGCTGCTGGCGATCGTCGCGGTGCTCGTGGTGCAGTACGTGCTGGTGGCCGCGCTCGGCGCGGCCCTGGGCTGGCGCCCGGACGCGGTGGCGGTGCTCGTCTCCGTGCCGGTGCTGCTGCTCGGCGCCGCGGCGTTCACCGGGCTGGGGCTGCTGCTCGCCGGGACGGTGCGCGCCGAGGCGACCCTCGCCGTGACCAACCTCGTGTGGGTGCTGCTCGCCGCCGTCGGCGGCACCCTGTTCCCCTCGACCACGCTGCCGGCGGGATTCACCTGGCTGGTGGAGCTGCTGCCCTCCGGCGCGCTGGGCACCGCCCTGCGCGGGACGTTCCTCACCGGGGCGCCCACGCTGCTGCCGGTGCTGGTGCTCGCCGCCTGGGCCGCCGCCGCGTGGGCCGGGGCCGTGCGCTGGTTCCGCTGGAGCTGAACCGCCGGCTCAGGACCCGTGCCCGTGGCCGCGGGGCCGCGGGACCGTCCCGGCCGGCGGGGACCGGGGGCCGCGGAGCCGGATAAACTGGGGGCGGAGACCCCACCGCACCGACCCCGTCCGGAAGTGAACTCATGAACCGCGCCAGCGACCCCAGCGACGTCGACCTCCGCGAGAACGGCAGCGTCCTGCTGCCGACCCGGATCACCCGGTGGGTGCGGTGGCTCGCGGTCGCGTCGCTGCTGGCCAACTCCGTGCTCATCCTCACCGGCGGGCTCGTCCGGCTGACCGGCTCGGGGCTGGGCTGCCCCACCTGGCCGCGGTGCACGGACGAGTCCTGGACCAACACCCCCGAGATGGGCCTGCACGGGCTCATCGAGTTCGGCAACCGGCTGCTGACGTTCCTGCTGGCCGCCGTGGCGGTGCTGACGTTCCTGGCCGTGCTCCGGCTGCGCCACGAGCACCGCGACCTGTTCCGGATCGCCCTGCTGCTGGGTCTCGGCATCCCGCTGCAGGCCGTGGTCGGAGGGATCACCGTGCTCACCGGGCTCAACCCCTGGATCGTGGGGATCCACTACCTCATCTCCGGGGCGATGATCGCCCTGGCCACCGTGCTGGTGAACCGCACCCGGCGGCGCTCCCTGCCGGCCGTGCGGGACGCGGAGCGTCCCGGCCAGGCCTATGGGCAGCGCCGCACCGTCCGGCTGCTCATGGTGGCCCTGGCGGTGCTCACCGCGCTGATCCTCTACCTGGGCACCCTGGTCACGGGCACGGGCCCGCACGCCGGGGACGACTCCACCGCCCGGCACGCCTTCGACGCCTACCTCATCACCCGCGCCCACGCGGTCCCGGTGTACCTGATCGTCGCGACCGTGGTCCTCGGCCTGGTGCTCGCGCGCCGGCACCGGTGGCCCGTGCCGCTCGCCTCGAGCCTCAACGTCATGCTCGCCGTGCTGGTCCTGCAGGCGCTCATCGGCTACTACCAGTACTTCAACGGCGTGCCGATCGTCGCCGTGGCCCTGCACCTGGTGGGCTCCGCGCTGCTGATCTGGGCCACCGCCCGCACCGTGGAGAAGGGCTTCGCGATCACCCGCACCCCGGACCCGGTGCTGCGGAGCACCGACCGTGCGCAGCCTGCCGAGGCCCCTGCCCGCGGCTGAGGCCGTCAGGCCCGCTCGTCGGGCGCCTCGTCGAGCAGCTCCTCGACCGCCTGGGCCAGTCGCTGCCGGCTGGCCGAGGGGATCGGCAGCAGCGGCCGCCGCGGCGGCGCCGTGCTCACACCGCACACCTCGGCGAGGGCGTACAGGGAGCTCAGGGGCCGCTCCTGGCGCAGGATCTCCATCAGAGGGGTCAGCGCCGCCTGCCACGTGCGCACCACGCAGTCGTCGCCCGCGACGACCGCGGCGCGGAAGGCGACGTACTGGCGCGGGAGCACCGCCGCGATCCCGGAGTGCCAGGCCGCCGCGTCCGGCGCCGCCTCGTGGAGCAGCCGCTCCCCGCTCACGCCGTGGGCCGTCCCGGGCTCCGCGAGCTCTCCGAACCGGCTCCGCCGTGCGGCGAGGTCCTCCGGGGACTCCGCGGTGTCCTTGAACGCGCTGACGTTCTCCAGCCAGGACAGCTCGGCGGCGAGCTCCACCGGGTACGTGAAGCCCGTCGTCGTCGGGTTGTTGTAGATGCACAGCGGCAGGGACACGGCCGCCGAGACCGTCTCCACCTGGTCCGCGATCTCCTGGGAGACGAGGGGGATGTAGGACAGCGGGTTGAGGACGAGCCCGTCCGCCCCGCCGTTCTCCGCGGCGTAGGCCATCTCGAGGACCTCGCGGGTGGTCATCGCGGAGATCCCCGCGCCCACCGGCACCCCGGAGCCGCGGGCGGCCTCCACGGCGACGCGCACGACCTCGGCCCGCTCCTCCCCGGAGAGGTACGCGAAGCTGCCCGAGCTGCCCAGGACCACCAGGGCGTCCACTCCTGAGCGGGCCAGCCGGCCGACATAGCGCTCGAAGGACTCCAGGTCCAGGCGGCCGCCCTGCTGGAACGGGGTGATCGGGTAGGCGACGAGCCCGGTGAAGGTCATGCTGAGCATGCGACCATCCTAGGTCCGGCGGATCCCCGGCCGGACCGGTCACCACGGGGGCCACCGGCCCCGGCGGGCTCAGAGGACGGGGCCGCCCACGAACGGGTCCACGGCGAGGGCGAGGAACACGAACGTGATGTAGGCGATGGAGCCGTGGAAGACGTGCATCGCCTGCTTGTCCGTGGGCCGGCCGGCCACCGCGAGGGCGTGCAGCTTGTGGCTGTGGCCCACGAACCAGGCGCCCGAGGCCAGCGCGGTCACCGCGTAGACCCAGCCGGCGCCGCCCACGGGGACGAGCAGCAGCGAGCACACCACCGTGGCCCACGCGTAGAGGACCACCTGGCTGCCCACGGTGCGGGCCCCGGCCACGGCGCCCAGCATGGGGACCCCGGCGCGGGAGTAGTCGTCGGCGTACTTCATGGACAGCGGCCAGTAGTGCGGCGGGGTCCACAGGAAGATGAAGAGGAACAGCACGAGCGCGGGCCAGTCGAGACCGCCCGTCACCGCGGCCCACCCGATCAGCACCGGCATGCACCCGGCAACCCCGCCCCAGACGATGTTCTGGGCGGTGCGGCGCTTGAGCACGATCGAGTAGAAGACGGCGTAGAGGAAGATGGCCGCCGCGCCCAGGGCGCCGGCGAGCACGTTGACCCCGATCGTGAGCCAGGCGACCGACACGGCCGTGAGCGCCCACGCGAAGACGAGGGCCTCGCGGTCGGTGACCTCCCCGGTGACGAGCGGGCGCTTGGCCGTGCGCTTCATCACCCGGTCCTCGTCCCGGTCGATGTAGCAGTTGAAGGCACCGGCCGCGCCCGCCGCGAGCGTGCCGCCCACGAGGGTGTTGAGGATGAGCCAGAGGTTCGGCATGCCCTGCTGGGCGAAGATCATGGTCGGCACGGTCGCCACGAGCAGCAGCTCGATGATCCGCGGCTTCATCAGGGCGACGTAGGCCCGGAGCTTCCGGGAGGCCGTCATCCGTCCCTCGCGGCGGGGGGCCGCCGCAACACCCGTGTGCCCGGTGCCGAGGACGGCTCGTCCTGCGGGTCCCGACGTCTCGAGTGAGTTCACAGAATCATTGCTCCCGGTTGCGGTGGTGTTCCCCCGGCTCCGTGCGCGAGGACGGCCCGGAGACGGTGCGTCGCCGACCCGCAGGAGCGGTCGGCCCGGTGGTCGCGGGCGCGGAAGAAGGTCCTATACAGCATAGCGCGTGACGGCGCCCGTCCCCGCTCCGGACATGACGGGAAAGGCCTCCGGGGCCCCCCGGACCGGTGCCGTCGGTCACACGACAGAAATGTGCGTGACCTAAGCTGGACCCAAACCACCGGTCGGTGACCGGCACCCGCTGCGCACGGCAGCGGACCCCAATGGAAAGGGCCCCGAATCTTGGCGACCGAACTCGATCAGAAGCTGACCTGGACCGAACTGGACCGGCGTGCCGTGGACACGGTGCGGGTGCTGGCCGCGGACGCGGTGGAGAAGGTCGGCAACGGCCACCCGGGCACGGCCATGTCCCTGGCCCCCGCGGCGTACCTGCTCTTCCAGAAGGTGATGCGCCACGACCCCACCGACGACCGGTGGACCGGCCGGGACCGGTTCGTGCTCTCCCCCGGGCACACCTCCCTGACGCTGTACCTGCAGCTGTTCCTCTCCGGGTACGGGATGGAGCTCGAGGACATCGAGTCCCTGCGGACCTGGGGCTCGAAGACCCCGGGCCACCCCGAGTACCGGCACACCACCGGCGTGGAGATCACCACCGGCCCGCTGGGCCAGGGCCTGGCCTCGGCCGTGGGCTTCGCCTACGCCCAGCGCTACACCCGCGGCCTGTTCGACCCCGAGGCCCCGGCCGGTGAGTCCGTCTTCGACCACACGGTCTACGTGATCGCCTCCGACGGGGACCTCCAGGAGGGCGTGACCTCCGAGGCGTCCTCGCTGGCCGGGGTGCAGGAGCTGGGCAACCTGGTGGTGATCTACGACCAGAACCACATCTCCATCGAGGACGACACCGACGTGGCGTTCACCGAGGACGTGCTGAAGCGGTACGAGGCCTACGGCTGGGACGTGAACCGGGTCGACTGGACGAAGACCGGCGACTACGTCGAGGACGTCGCCGAGCTCTACGCGGCGATCCGGGCGGCCAGGGCCGAGACCACCAAGCCCTCGCTGATCGCGCTGCGGACCATCATCGGGTACCCGGCGCCCAAGAAGCAGAACACCGGCGGCATCCACGGCTCCAAGCTCGGGGCCGAGGAGGTCGCCGCCACCAAGGAGATCCTCGGCTTCGACCCCGAGCAGTCCTTCCAGGTCGAGGAGGAGGTCCTGGCCCACACCCGGGGCATCCAGGACCGGATGGGCGCCTACCGTCAGGAGTGGGAGCAGGCGTTCGACGCATGGCGGGCGGCCAACCCCGAGCGGGCGAAGCTCTACGACCGGATCCGCAACGAGGAGCTGCCGGAGAACCACGCCGAGGCGTTCCCGGTCTTCGAGGCCGGCAAGGACGTGGCCACCCGCTCGGCCTCGGGCAAGGTGATCAACGCGATCGCCGACACCTTCCCGGAGTTGTGGGGCGGCTCCGCGGATCTGGCCGGCTCCAACAACACCACCATCGAGTCCGCGCCCTCCTTCATCCCGGAGGCGCGCTCCACCGCGAAGTGGACCGGCAACCCCTACGGGCGGGTGCTGCACTTCGGGATCCGTGAGCACGCCGCGGCGGCGATCGTCAACGGGATCACCATGTCCTCGCAGACCCGGGCGTTCTCCGGGACGTTCCTCATCTTCTCCGACTACCAGCGCCCCGCCGTGCGCCTGGGCGCGCTGATGAAGGTCCCCTCGATCTACGTGTGGACCCACGACTCCATCGGCCTCGGTGAGGACGGGCCCACCCACCAGCCCGTGGAGCAGCTCTCCGCCCTGCGCGCCATTCCCGGGCTCGACGTGGTGCGCCCGGCCGACGCCAACGAGACCGCGATCGCCTGGCGGACGATGCTGGAGAACCGGCACGGCCCGGCCGGGATCGCCCTGACCCGCCAGAACGTGCCCACCTTCGCCCGGGTGGACCTCCACCCCGAGGCCGAGACCGAGTTGTTCGCCTCCGCCGAGGGGGTCGCCCGCGGCGGCTACGTCCTGGCCGACACCGAGGGCACCCCGGACGTGATCCTCATCGGCACCGGCTCCGAGGTCTCCCTGGCCGTGGAAGCCCGCGAGCAGCTCAAGGCGCAGGGGGTGGCCGCCCGGGTGGTGTCCATGCCGTGCCGGGAGTGGTTCGACGCCCAGGACGCCGACTACCGCGAGTCCGTGCTGCCGGCGGCCGTGAAGGCCCGCGTGTCGGTGGAGGCCGGGATCGCCATGTCCTGGCGGGACCTGCTCGGCGACGCCGGGCGGGCCGTGTCCCTGGAGCACTTCGGGGAGTCCGCCGACTACGAGACCCTCTACCGCGAGTTCGGCATCACCGCCGAGGCCGTCACCGCCGCCGCCCAGGAGTCCCTCACCGCCGCGCAGGCCACCGCCTCCGTGGGCCGCTGAGTTCCGGCGCGCACCGACCGATCCCTTTCCCCCGAGCACGAGGACTGACACGAACATGACCACCCCCACCCAGAAGCTCTCCGCCGCCGGCGTCTCGATCTGGCTCGACGACCTGTCCCGCGAACGCCTGACCTCCGGGGGGCTGCAGCGGCTGATCGACGAGAAGGACGTCGTGGGCGTGACCACGAACCCGACGATCTTCGCCGCCGCACTGGCCGCCCACGACGCCTACGAGGACCAGGTCAAGCAGCTCGCCGCCGCCGGCACGGACGTGGACGAGGCGGTGCTGGCCATCACCACCGACGACGTGCGCGATGCCTGCGACCTCTTCGCCCCGGTCCACGAGGCCACCCAGGGCGTGGACGGGCGGGTGTCCATCGAGGTGGACCCGCGCCTGGCCCAGGACGCCGAGGCGACCGCGGCCATGGCCCAGCGGCTGTCCCAGACCATCGACCGCCCCAACGCGCTGATCAAGATCCCCGCCACCGAGGCCGGCCTCCCCTCGATCACCGCGACCATCGCCGAGGGGATCTCCGTCAACGTGACGCTGATCTTCTCCCTCGAGCGGTACCGCGCGGTCATCAACGCCTACCAGCTGGGCCTGGAGCAGGCGCTCGAGAACGGCAAGGACCTGGCCGGCATCCACTCCGTGGCGTCCTTCTTCGTCTCCCGGGTGGACTCCGAGGTCGACAAGCGCCTGGACGCGATCGGCACCGACGAGGCGGCCGCGCTCAAGTCCAAGGCCGGTCTGGCCAACGCCCGGCTCGCCTACCAGATCTACGAGGACGCCCTGACCACCGAGCGCTGGGAACGGCTGGCCTCCGCCGGGGCGAACCTGCAGCGCCCGCTGTGGGCCTCCACCGGGGTCAAGGACCCCTCCCTGCCGGACACCCTGTACGTGACCGGGCTGGTGGCCCCGAACACCGTCAACACCATGCCCGAGAAGACCCTGGAGGCCACGTTCGACCACGCCGAGGTCACCGGGGACACCGTCACCGGCACCTACGCGGAGTCCAACGAGCTCCTCGACCGGATCGCCGGCGTGGGGATCTCCTACGACGAGGTCGTCGCCCAGCTCGAGGCGGAGGGGCTCACCAAGTTCGAGGACTCCTGGACAGAGCTGCTCGACACCGTGCGCGCCGCCCTCGACAACGCCCGCTGAGCCCGTCCCGTCCTGACCCGAGTTCCGTCCGTGCTGCCCCACCCGAAGGAGAACCCATGAGCTCCCTGTCCGTCCAGACCTCCGGCGCGGCTCGCGAGGCCGTCGACCGGCACGTGCCCGCGCTGGTGGGCGACAGGTTCGCCTCGAAGCTCTTCGCCCAGGACCCCACCCTGTGGGGGGCCGCGGCCGAGGACGAGTCCGCCAAGCGGCTGGGCTGGGTGGAGGCCGCCGAGGTGTCCCGCCCGCTCGTCGCCGAGATCACCGCGCTGCGGGAGGAGTTCGCGGCGGAGGGCGTGGACCGGTTCGTGCTCGCGGGGATGGGCGGGTCCTCCCTCGCCCCCGAGGTGATCACCCGGACCGCCGGGGTCGAGCTGTTCGTGCTCGACTCCACGGACCCGGAGATGGTGGGCGCGGCCCTCGCCGACCGCCTCGAGCGCACCGCGATCGTGGTCTCCTCCAAGTCCGGCTCCACCGTGGAGACCGACTCGGCGCGCCGGGTCTTCGCCCGGGCGTTCGAGGACGCGGGCATCGACGCCGCCTCGCGCATCGTGGTGGTCACCGATCCCGGCTCGCCCATGGAGGCGTCCGCGCGGGAGGCCGGCTACCGCCGGGTCTTCACCGCCGACCCGACCGTGGGCGGGCGCTTCTCCGCGCTGACCGCCTTCGGCCTGGTCCCCTCCGGACTGGCCGGCGTGGACGTCGGGGCCCTGCTCGACGACGCCGACGAGGCCGGAGAGGTGCTGCGCGAGGACGCCGAGGACAACCCCGGCCTGCACCTGGGCGCCGCCCTCGGCGGCACCCAGCCGCTGCGGAACAAGCTCGTGTTCCAGGACCTGGGCTCCGGGATCGCGGGGTTCGCCGACTGGGCGGAGCAGCTGATCGCGGAGTCCACCGGCAAGGAGGGCAAGGGCGTGCTGCCCGTCGTCGCCGGCGCCGGTGACGTCCCGGAGGCCTCCTCGGGGGCGGCCGACGTCCTCGTGGTGGAGCTCGTCGGCGTGGACGACGAGCAGGCCCCCGAGGGCGACGTCGTGCGGGTCTCCGGCTCCCTCGGCGCCCAGCTCATGCTGTGGGAGGTCGCCACCGCGGCGGCCGGACGGCTGCTCGGCATCAACCCGTACGACCAGCCCGACGTGGAGTCCGCCAAGAACGCCACCCGCGCCCTGCTCGAGGACAAGCCGCAGCCGACCGCCGCGGACGTCGTGGACGGTCCCGTGGAGATCCGCGGCGCGCAGGAGCTGCTCGACGGGGCGCAGACCGTCGAGGAGGCGCTGGCCAGGCTGCTCGCGCAGCTGCCGGAGACCGGCTACCTGTCCGTGCAGGCGTACTTCGACCGGCTCGCGTGGGCGGAGCTGGAGAGCGTCCGCCCGGTCCTCGCCCGGGCCACCGGCCGGCCCGTGACGTTCGGCTGGGGCCCGCGGTTCCTGCACTCCACCGGCCAGTACCACAAGGGCGGACCCGCGGAGGGCGTGTACCTGCAGATCACCGCCGCCTCGGAGACGGACCTCGACATCCCCGACAGCCCGTTCAGCTTCGGCGAGCTCATCTCGGCCCAGGCCGACGGGGACGCCCAGGTCCTCGCCGACCACGGGCGGCCCGTGCTCCGGCTGCGGCTCGCGGACCGCGCCGCGGGCGTGGCGCGGCTGCGGCAGGCCGTCGACGCCGTCGGCGGCTGACCCGGTCGGAGCGACCGGACCGCTGACCTAGAATGGGATCACGCCACGGTCGGCGCGGGAGTCCCCGCGCCGACCGTTGCGTGTGCAGGCCCCCGTGGGCGCCACGGCCCCGCGAAGACGTGAAGGAGTTCCGTTGCCAGACAACAACGCCCGCAATCCCCTGCGGGACCCGAGGGACAGGCGGCTCGTGCGGGTCGCCGCCCCGTCGGCGCTCGTGCTCTTCGGCGTGACGGGAGACCTCGCGAAGAAGAAGCTGCTGCCGGCGATGTACGACCTCGTGAACCGGGGGCTGCTGCCGCCGTCCTTCGCGCTCGTCGGCTTCGGCCGCCGCGACTGGTCCCACGAGCAGTTCCGGGAGGTGGTGCGCGAGTCCGTCGAGGCCCACGCCCGCACCCCGTTCCAGGAGGACGTGTGGCGGCAGTTCGCCTCCGGCGTCCGGTTCGTGCGCGGGGAGTTCGACGAGGACAAGGCCTACGAGGCGCTCAAGTCCACCCTCAAGGAGCTCGACGTGCACTCCGGGACGCGCGGTAACCACGCGTTCTACCTCTCGATCCCGCCCAAGGCGTTCGAGACGGTCTGCCAGCAGCTCGCCGACCACGGCCTGGCCCAGCACGAGAACGCCTCCGGGTGGCGCCGTGTGGTCATCGAGAAGCCCTTCGGCCACGACCTCGAGTCCGCGCAGGAGCTCAACGCGATCGTGGAGCGCGTGTTCCCGGCGGACTCGGTGTTCCGCATCGACCACTACCTGGGCAAGGAGACGGTGCAGAACATCCTGGCGCTGCGCTTCGCGAACCAGATGTTCGAGCCCCTGTGGAACGCGCAGTTCGTGGACCACGTGCAGATCACCATGGCCGAGGACATCGGCATCGGCTCCCGCGCCGGCTACTACGACGGCGTGGGCGCGGCCCGCGACGTCATCCAGAACCACCTGCTGCAGCTGCTGGCCCTCACCGCCATGGAGGAGCCGCTGTCCTTCCAGGCCCACCACATGCGCGCGGAGAAGGCGAAGGTGCTGGCCTCCGTCGTCGTCCCCGAGGACCTGGCGGCGCACTCGGCGCTCGGCCAGTACGAGTCCGGGCTGCAGGGCGGTGAGCGCGTGCGGGCCTTCCTCGAGGAGCAGGACATCCCCGCCGACTCCCGGACCGAGACCTACGCGGCGCTGCGCCTGGACATCAACAACCGCCGGTGGGCGGGCGTGCCGTTCTACCTGCGCGCCGGCAAGCGCCTGGGCCGGCGGGTGACCGAGATCGCGGTGCAGTTCAAGAACTCCCCCAACCTGCTCTTCGGGGACAACGGGCACGAGGACCTGGGGCAGAACGTCATCGTGATCCGGATCCAGCCCGACGAGGGCGTGACCATCCGGCTGGGCTCCAAAGTGCCCGGGACCCAGTCGGAGATCCGGGACGTGACCATGGACTTCGGCTACGGCCACTCGTTCACCGAGTCGAGCCCGGAGGCCTACGAGCGCCTGATCCTCGACGTGCTGCTCGGGGAACCACCGTTGTTCCCCGACCACGAGGAGGTCGAGCTGTCCTGGCGGATCCTCGACCCGTTCGAGGAGAGCTGGGCGGAGCAGGAGATCATGCCGGAGCCGTACGCGCCGGGGTCCTGGGGACCTGCCGCCGCCGACGAGCTGCTGGCCCGCGACGGACGCGTCTGGAGGCGACCGTGATCGTTTCGATGGAGAACACCACCACCTCGGCCATCGACAAGAAGCTGAGCCAGCTGCGGGACCAGCACGGCGTCGTGACGCTCGGCCGGGTCCTCACGCTCGTGATCCTCGCGCAGGCGGGGCACTCCGAGGCCGCCCTGGAGGCCGCGAACTTCGCGAGCCACGAGCACCCGTGCCGGATCCTCGTGCACGTGGCGCACTCCCAGGCCGAGAGCACCCGGCTCGACGCCCAGCTGCGCATGGGCGGTGACGCGGGCGCCTCCGAGGTCATCGTGCTGCACGGCTACGGCGAGCTCGCCGAGCCCACGGAGACCCTGTTCTCGGCGCTGCTGCTGCCGGACGCGCCGATCGTCGCCTGGTGGGCCCACACGGTGCCGCCGCCCTCGCCCCACACGTCGTCGATCGCCGGGATCGCCCACCGGCGGATCACGGACTCGGCGCGCAGCGACGACGCCTACGAGGCGCTCGCGGAGCTCTGCACGCGGTACGTGCCCGGCGACACGGATCTCGCCTGGACGAGGGTGACCAACTGGCGCATCCAGCTGGCCGCGGTCCTGGACCAGGCCGAGCCCGCGCCCGTGCGCGAGGTCGTCGTCGAGGGGTGCGGCCGCTCCCCCAGCGTGGTGCTGCTGGGCGCGTGGCTGGGCACCCGGCTCGACGCGGAGGTGACACTGGTCAACAACCCCGGTCCCCGCCGTCTGGACCGGGTGACCCTCGTCCGGGACGACGGCGAGATCGTGCTCGAGCGCCCGGGCCGGTCCGTGGCGATGCTGCGGCAGCCGGGTCAGCCCGACCAGCAGATCGCCATGCCCGTGCGGGACCTCAACGCCTGCATCGCGGAGGAGCTCCGGCGCCTGGACCCCGACGAGGTCTACGGCGAGGTCGTCACCACCGGTCTGCGGGACGTGCGGATCGCGCAGATCGTGGACACCACCGGTCAGCTCACCCCCGGCGCCGCACGGTTCCTGGCCGAGCACGGCGGAGGCCGCCCGGACCGGGACCCCGTGGCGCGCGCGACGCCCGAGGACGCCGCGGACCCGGTCGCCGGCCTGCCGGAGCCCGCCGAGGCCCCGGCCGCCGAGCCGTCCGTCCCGACCCCTGGAGAGGAGCGCGCATGAGCGCCGACTTGGAGACCGTCGCCCACCCGGACAAGGAGTCGCTCGCCGCGGACACCGCGGAGCGGGTTCTCGACGTGGTCGTGGCGGCGCAGGAGGAGCACGGGGAGGCGAGCCTCGTGCTCACCGGCGGGAGCATGGGCACCGCGGTGCTCGCGGCGCTCGCCGCCTCCGGCCGCCGGGACGAGGTCGACTGGTCCCGGGTCGACGTGTGGTGGTCGGACGAGCGCTTCGTGGCGGGCGACAGCGCCGACCGCAACTGCGTCCAGGCCACCGAGTCCGTGGACGGGGCCCTGGCCCTGAACCCGGACCGGGTGCACTTCATGGGCAGCTCGGACGACTTCGACACCGCCGAGGACGCCGCGTTCGACTACCGGCGCGAGCTGGCGGCGGCCGCCGACGCGGAGCACCGGACGGAGTCCTTCCCCCGGTTCGACCTCTCGCTGCTGGGCCTGGGCCCCGACGGCCACGTGGCCTCCCTGTTCCCCGGTATGCCGCACGTGCACGAGGCGGACGCCACCGTGCTGGGGGTGCAGGGCTCTCCCAAGCCCCCGCCGGAGCGGGTGACCATGACGCTGCCGATGATCAACGGTGCGCGGCGGGTCTGGTTACTCGTGGCCGGGGCGGACAAGGCCGAGGCGGTCGCCGCCGTCCGCGGCGGTGCCCCGCTCGAGCGCACGCCCGGCGCGGGGGTGCGCGGGACCGAGGAGACGCTGCTGCTCGTGACCCAGGACGCCCTCGACGGCTGAGCCGCCGCGCCGCAGCGGCGAAACACCGAGAGTGACCGGACGGTAGTCACGCTGGAGTGACGCCCGTGGCGTCATGCTCGCTGACGACGCCACGGCACCCGGGCGTCCGGTGGAGAGAACGGGGCCCATGGTCATGGAGATCCTGCGCATCGACCGCGACATCCGCACGAGCGCGGAAGGACGGTGAGGGCATGTTCTCGTCACGTCCCGTACGCGTCAGCACCGCCCTGGCCGCCGGGGCCCTCGTCGTGCTCGCGGGGTGCGGTCGGGGAGGACCCGACGACGGCGCCGAGACGGGGAACGGATCCCCTGCGGCCGAGCAGACCACCGAGCCGGGTGCGGACCGTTCCGCGCGGACCTCGGACGGCTCCACCGACCTGCCCGGTCCCGAGGACACCACCGGGCGTGCGGGTGGCGGTTCCGAAGACGGCGGGTCCGGCGGTGCCGGTCCCGGCGGCGGATCCGGCGGTGCCGGTCCCGGCGGTGCCGACCCAGGCGGTGGGGCCAACGGCGGTGGGACCGGTGGTGGGGCCAACAGCGGTGGGACCGGTGGTGGGGCCAACAGCGGTGGGACCGGTGGTGGGGCCAACAGCGGTGGGACCGGTGGTGGGGCCAACAGCGGTGGGACCGGTGGTGGGGCCAACAGCGGTGGGACCGGTGGTGGGGCCAACAGCGGTGGGACCGGTGGTGGGGCCAACGGCGGTGGGACCGGTGGCGCCGGCAGCACCCCGGCACCTCCCCGCGTCGCTCCCGTGATCGGCGGACTGCCGATCGGACCCGTCGGTCCCGGGGAACCGGAATGGTACGTGGCACTGCGCGCCGGCACGTGCGACCACGACAGCCTGGCCGGGGCGATCGCCCAGGACGCCGCCTCCCTGCTGTGCCAGGCCGCCGTCACCAACGACGAGGCGCTCTGGTCCCAGGGGGCGGCGGCCCTGGCCGCCGCCCCGCTCCCGGAGAGCTGTCACGACGTGGCTGCGATCGCCATGCTGCAGCGCCTGGTGCAGTTCCACCAGGAACACCCCGAGGACGTGCCCGTGCTCGTCGACACACCGGGCACCGCCTGTCCACTGTCCGTCACGGGTCTCGCGCCGGCACCGGACGAAGCCGGCGAGTCCGCACTGCTCGTTCCGACGTGCGGCGGTGTGCCCGTCCACCTGCGCGGAAACGTGCAGGACCGAGCTCTGCCCGTGGGCAGCGTGCAGTTCGTCGTCGTGGGCTCGGCTCCCGTGCCGATCCAGTGGGATCCGACCGGACCGTTGTTCGTGGCGCCTCCGGCACCCGATCCGGAGACGGGTGGTCCGGTACCGGTGGCACTCTCAGGGTCCGGCTACGCTCTCGAGGACCCGGCCCGCAGCACGGTCTCCCTGGACTACGCCCCCGGTCCGACGACATGTCCGGCTCCCGGCCTTTGACGGGCCGCCGCTGCTGCGGCACCGGGCGGGAACGATGACGGAGGCCGCTGCGCCGACCGGCTCGGTGTGGTCGCACGTCCTGGGATACGTGTCCGTCATCGGGCCGCCGGCCACTGTGGTCACCGCCCTGGTGTTCTACTTCGGCTGGGCCCGCGCGAAGGCGCAGGCCGAGTGGATGGGACTGCACGTCAACCTGTTCGGCTACACCACGCGGGACTTCGCGCTGCTGAGCATCAGTGCCCTGTATCTCCCGCTGCTGCTCCTGGTCGCGCTGGGCATGCTGTGGGTCTGGCTGGACCGGGTCCTGCGGAGACGCGTCGACCGGGGAGCGGCCGGCAGGCTGTCGACCACGCTGCCACGGGCGGCCCTGGTCGGCGCGGTGGCGTTGATCGGTCTGATGGTCGTCCTGCTGTTCGCCGAACGCGTGTACAGCCCGCTGTACGCCCCGTACCTCATCACCGTCGGCGTGCTCGTGGCCGCGTGGGCTGTCCGCATCCGCCGCTACGCCGCTGCCGGCGACGGTCCTCAGCGGCCCGCCGAGCAGCAGGCCGTCGAGGCGACACTGCTCCTGGTCCTCGTGGCGCTGCTGCTCTTCTGGGGAACCTCCACCTTCGCCGAGGCCCGCGGAAGGGGTCTGGCGGAGGCGCTCGAGGCGAACCTCTCGTGGCTGCCCCGGGCGCAGGTCTACAGCCAGGAGCCACTGGGCCTCGACGTCCCGGGAGTCAGGACGCACGAACTGGGCACGGACGAGGCCCCGCTGTACCGCTACGACGGGCTGCGCCTGCTGTCCGTCAGCGGGGAACGGTACTTCTTCCTCCACGAAGGATGGTCGGTCGAGGAGGGCACCGTGGTGGTGCTGCCCGACGACGCCTCGTTGCGGGTCCAGTACGGGCGCTGATCGCGCAGGCGGGGCCGGATCCACCGGCGCCGCCGTGTCCCCGACGGCGACCTCCTCGGGGCCGGTAGCGGGCCGCCGCAACGCAGCGCGGACGACCCCGGCTCCCCGGCCGACCACGATGGTCCGTGGCCGGCGGGGAGACCGGGGTCGTGCGGAGAGCGGTCGACTCAGACGGCCGCTTCGGCGAAGCGCATGGTCAGGGCGTAGGCCGCGATCGACAGGGCCCACACCACGGCTGTGGCGGTGGTCAGCCGGACCAGGTTCTTCTGCGCCACGCCGGAGGTGTTGAGGGACTGCGTCATGCCGCCGCCGAACATGTCGGAGAGGCCTCCGCCCTTGCCCTTGTTGAGGAGCACGAGCAGGACGGCCAGGAGGCTCGTGGCCACGATGATCGCCAGGAGCACGTTCTGCAGAATATCCACTGGGGCCTTCCCTCGGTGTGTGCGACGAGCAGCCGCGCCCGGACGGCGCGGACGGTCAGGGGGTCGTGATCAGTCGGTCACGAGGCGCTGCTCGAACCTGGCAATGCTAGCAAACTCCTCGGCGTCGAGGCTGGCACCGCCGACGAGGACGCCGTCGACGTCCTTGCCCTGGAGGATCGAGCCCGCGTTGGCGGCCTTCGCGGAACCGCCGTAGAGGACGCGGGTCTTCGCGGCCGTCTCGGCGTCGTAGAGCCCGGCGAGCTCGGCACGGATGGCGGCGGCCATCTCCTGGGCGTCCTCGGGGCCCGCGACCTCGCCGGTGCCGATCGCCCAGACGGGCTCGTAGGCCACCACGAGCTCGGCCACCCGGTCCGCCTCGAGACCGGCGATGGAGCCGCGCAGCTGCTCGAGCGTGAAGGCGACGTGCTCGCCGGCCTGCCGGACCTCGAGGCCCTCGCCCACGCACAGCACGGGGACCAGGCCGTGGCGGTGGGCGGCGGCGATCTTGGCGTTGCACAGCTCGTCGGACTCGCCGTGGACGGTGCGGCGCTCGGAGTGGCCCACGAGCACGTAGGTGCAGCCGAGCTTGGCCAGGAACTGGCCGGAGATGTCGCCGGTGTAGGCGCCGGAGTCCTTGTCGGAGAGGTCCTGGGCCCCGTAGACGACGCGGAGGTCGTCACCGTCCACGAGGCTCTGGACGGAGCGGAGGTCGGTGAACGGCGGGAAGACGGCCACCTCCGCGCGGGCGTAATCGTGCTTGGCGTCGTCCAGGGTCCACGCGAGCTTCTGCAGCAGGGTGATCGCCTGGGCGTGGTCCATGTTCATCTTCCAGTTGCCGGCGATCAGCGGCGTGCGGTCGTACTGTCCGTTGGTCTGGGAGGTCATCGGGGACTCCTGTCCGCGGCGGGTGCGCCGCTCGTCGTGCGGTTCGGCAGTGGTGCGATGGACGCCAGGGGCGCCCCGGGGCGTGCGGCTCCGGGGCGCCCCTGGCGCGGTGGTGGAGCGTGCGGGTCAGGCGCCCAGGGCCACGACCCCGGGCAGCTCCTTGCCCTCGATGAACTCGAGGGAGGCGCCGCCGCCGGTGGAGATGTGCCCGAACTGGTCGTCGGAGAACCCGAGGTTGCGCACGGCCGAGGCGGAGTCGCCGCCGCCGATGACGCTCATCGCGTCCGAGGCGACGACGGCCTCGGCGACCGCCCGGGTGCCCCCGGCGAAGGCCTCCATCTCGAACACGCCCGCCGGGCCGTTCCAGAACACGGTCTTCGCGCCGCGGATCCGCTCGGCGAACAGCTTCGCGGACTCGGGACCGATGTCCAGGCCGAGGCCGGTGGAGCCGATCTCGCCGTCCTCGATGGCGTCGACCGGGCGCACCTCGTGCGCGGCGTCCGCGGCGAACTCGGCCGCGTAGACGATGTCCACGGGCAGGACGATCTCGGTGCCGGCCGCGGAGGCCTTCTCGAGGTAGTCCTTGACCGTCCCGATCTGGTCCTGCTCCAGCAGGGACCCGCCCACGGAGTGTCCCTGGGCGGCGAGGAACGTGAAGACCATGCCGCCGCCGATGAGCAGCGAGTCGGCCTTGCCGATGAGGTTCTCGATCACCGCGAGCTTGTCGGAGACCTTGGACCCGCCCATGACCACCACGAAGGGCCGCTCGGGGGCGGAGACGACCTTGGTGAGGACGTCGAGCTCGCGCTTGACCAGGTCGCCCAGGTAGGCCGGGAGCCGGTGGGCGATGTCGAACACGGAGGCGTGCTTGCGGTGCACCGCGCCGAAGGCGTCGTCGACGTAGGCCCCGTTCTCGCCCGTGAGGGCGGCGAGCTCGTCAGCGAAGGCGCCGCGCTCGGCGTCGTCCTTCGAGGTCTCGCGCGGGTCGAAGCGCACGTTCTCGATCACGAGCACCTCGCCGTCGGCGAGGGCCTCGGCCTTGGCCCTGGCGTCCTCCCCGACGACGTCGGAGGCGACCGCCACGGGGAAGTCGGCCAGCTCGGCCATCTTCCGCGCGGCGGGGGCGATCGAGTACTTCGGGTCGACCTGTCCCTTGGGCCGGCCGAGGTGCGCCATCACGATGACGCGGGCCCCGGCGTCGGCCAGCTTTCCCAGGACCGGCAGGGACGCGCGGACGCGCCCGTCGTCGGTCACGGTGGAGCCGTCCAGGGGGACGTTCAGGTCGGAGCGGACCAGGACGCGGCGCCCGGCGACGCCGTCGGCGATCAGTTCGTCAAGTGCATGAGCCATGTCACTCACCCTACCCCGGCGACGTCGCGCGGCCGCGGTGTCAGAGCTGCCCGCCGACGTGGGAGACGACGTTGACGAGGCGGGAGGTGTAGCCCCACTCGTTGTCGTACCAGGCGATGACCTTGACCTGGTTGCCGATGACCTTCGTCAGCGGGGCGTCGAAGATCGTGGAGATGCTGTCGCCCTGGATGTCCGAGGAGACGATGGGGTCCTCGGTGTACTTGACGATGCCCTTCATGTGCCCCTCGGCGGCCTCCTTCATGGCGGCGTTGACCGACTCGACGGTGACCTCCTTCTTAGCGTCGAAGGTGAGGTCCACGACGGAGCCGGTGGGCACGGGGACGCGCACGGCGAAGCCGTCCAGCTTGCCCTTGAGCTCGGGCAGCACGAGGCCCACGGCGGCGGCGGCACCGGTGGTGGTCGGCACCATGTTGAGGGCGGCGGCACGGGCGCGGCGCAGGTCGCTGTGCGGACCGTCCTGCAGGTTCTGGTCCGCGGTGTAGGCGTGGATGGTGGTCATCAGACCGTGCTCGATGCCGAACGCGTCGTTGAGGACCTTCGCCATGGGGGCGAGGCAGTTCGTGGTGCAGGAGGCCGCGGAGACGATGTTCATCGACGCGGCGTCATAGGTGTCGAGGTTGACTCCGGGCACGAACGTGCCGTCGATCTCCTTGCCGGGGGCGGACAGGACGACCTTCTTGGCGCCGCCGTCCAGGTGGGCCTTGGCCTTGGAGCCGTTGGTGAAGCGGCCGGTCGACTCGACGACGACGTCCACGCCGAGCTCGCCCCAGGGCAGCTTGGCGGGGTCGGGCTCGGCGAGGAACTTGACCTCGTGGCCGTCGACGCTCATGGTGTCGCCGTTGAGGGTCACCTCGCCCGGGAACCGGCCCATGATGGAGTCGTACTTGAAGAGGTGGACCAGGGCCTCCGGGTCCGTCAGGTCGTTCACGGCCACGACCTCGATGTTCTCGCCCTGCTCGCGCGCCGCGCGGAGGAAGTTGCGTCCGATGCGTCCGAAGCCGTTGATGCCCACTCGAATGGTCACTGGGTTCTCCTGTGTTGGTCGGGGTCTGGATCGTTGAACCAGATCCCATTCTACGTGGTTATCCCTGGGATGTCTTGGGGTCATGAAAGATTTACCCTGCATTCATCGTCAAACCAACATAAACCCACATCCGAGGACGCGGAACCTCGGAAACCCACGCAGACGCCGTCGACTCCGCCGGCGCGGCTCCGAGGAGCCGTGCCGGCGCGTCCCGCTCAGGAGGGCAGGGCCTCCGCGGCGACACCGGCGTCGGTGCCGGGCAGGTTCAGGTCCTCCGCCCGGCGGTCCGCCATGGCCAGCAGCCGGCGGATCCGGCCCGCCACGGCGTCCTTGGTGAGCGGGGGGTCCGCGAGCCGGCCGAGCTCGTCGAGGCTGGCCTGCTTGTTGGACAGCCTCAGCTCCCCCGCCTGCCGCAGGTGCTCCGGGACCTCGTCGCCGAGGATCTCCAGGGCGCGCTCGACCCGGGCCCCGGCCGCCACGGCGGCCTGCGCGGAGCGGCGGAGGTTGGCGTCGTCGAAGTTGGCGAGACGGTTGGCGGTGGCCCGCACCTCCTTGCGCATCCGCCGGTCCTCCCACTGGAGGAGCGTCTGGTGGGCGCCCATCCGGGTGAGCAGCGCGGCGATCGCGTCCCCGTCCCGGACGACCACGCGGTCCACGCCACGCACCTCGCGGGCCTTGGCGAGGACGCCGAGCCGCCGGGCCGCGCCCACCAGGGCCAGGGCGGCCTCGGGGCCGGGGCAGGTGAACTCCATCGCGGCGGAGCGGCCGGGCTCCGTGAGGGAGCCGTGGGCGAGGAAGGCCCCGCGCAGCACCGCCTCGGCGTCGGCCACCGCCCCGTTGACCACGGCGGGCGGGAGCCCGCGCACGGGGCGCCCGCGCGAGTCGAGCAGTCCCGTCTGGCGGGCGAGGGCCTCGCCGTCCTCGACGACGCGCACCACGTAGGAGCTGCCGCGCCGCAGCCCCCCGCCGGAGACGACCACGATCTCGCTGTCGTGGCCGAAGACCTCGTGGACCGCGCGGCGCACCCGGCGCGCGGTGGCGCCGAGGTCCACCTCCGCCTCGACGACGATGCGCCCCGAGACGATGTGCAGCCCGCCCGCGAAGCGCAGCAGCGCGGAGAGCTCGGCGCGCCGCTCCGAGGACCTCTTGATCTCGAGGCGGGACAGTTCTTCCTTCACCGATGACGTCAGGGCCACGCGGTTCCTTTCCTGGGGATGCTGGGGTGTGTGGGGGTGGGGCGGGCGGAGGGCTCAGCGGTGGCGCTCGAAGATCTCCTGGTAGGCGGCCGCGAGCCGGAGCGTGTTGTGCACGGCGGTGCCCGGGTGCGCCCGGACGTCGGCGTAGAAGACCTCGGCGCCCAGGCCGCGGGCGACCTCCTCGAGGTCGGCGCCGTCCTCGGTGGCCGAGGGGTCGGCCAGGACCACGTCCAGGGTCAGCTCGGGGCAGTAGGCGTGCAGGACCCGCAGGTGGTCGGCGGCCGTCTTGCCGCGCGTCTCGGTGTCCGGCGAGAGGTTCAGGGTGACGCAGCGGCGTGCCCGGGAGCCGCAGATCGCCTCGCGCAGCTCGGGCAGCAGCAGGTGCGGCAGCACGGAGGTGTGCCACGAGCCCGGCCCCATGATCACCCAGTCGGCGAGCCCGACCGCCTCGACCGCCTGCGGACAGGCCGGGGCGTCCGGGGGCACGAGCCGGACGTTGCAGACGTCGGCCTGCTTGGCCAGGACCGCCTGCCCGGTGATGGTGCGCACCGCGGCGTGCTCCCCCGGGCGGTCCGCTGCCCCGGACGGGGCGCCGGGGACGTCGCCGGCGATGACCAGCGGCTGCGTGGACATCGGCAGCACCCGGCCGCGGGCGCCCAGCAGGGCGCCCGCCCACTCGAGTCCCGCGACCGGGTCCCCGAGCAGCTCCCACAGGGTGACGATGAGCAGGTTGCCCAGCGCGTGGTTGTCGAGGGTGGTGGGGCGGCCCTCCGAGGAGCTGAAGCGGTGCTGCATGACGTCGCGCCACGTCCGGCCCCACTCGGAGTCGTCGCACAGGGCGGCGAGCGCCATCCGCAGGTCCCCCGGGGGCAGGACGCCGAGCTCGTCGCGCAGCCGGCCGGAGGAGCCGCCGTCGTCGGCGACCGTCACCACGGCCGTGAGCACGGGGGTGATCCGGCGCAGGGCGGCGAGGTTGGCCGAGAGCCCGTGCCCGCCGCCGAGGGCGACCACGGACGGGCTGGCGCCGCCGGGGCGCCGGGCGGAGGGGTCCGGCGAGTGGTGGGGGTCGACATCGGCGCCGCTGCTGAGGGGCAGTCGGGGGAAGGCGCCGGTGGGAGGAAGGGTCATCGGGGGTCCCATCGCGGTGAGGGCGAGCCGGTCACTCCCGGCCCATGTCCCGGTGCTGGATGTTGACGGTCACGAGCGGCAGCTTGGCGAGCCGGCGGGCCACCTCCTCGCTCACGGCCACGGAGCGGTGCTTGCCGCCCGTGCAGCCGATCGCGATGGTGGCGTAGTGCTTGTTCTCCGTACGGTATCCCGTGAACACGGGTTCGAGCATGGCGACGAACCGGTCCACGAACTGCCGGGGTCCCTCGTCCTGGAAGACGTAGTCCCGGACCTCGTCGTCCTTGCCGGTGCGGGGGCGCAGCGACGGGACCCAGTGCGGGTTGGGGATGAAGCGGACGTCGGCCACGTAGTTCGCGTCCGCGGGGACCCCGTACTTGAAGCCGAAGCTGAGCACGGTCAGGCGCAGGACCACGGGCCCGTTCGTGGAGAACAGGTCGGCCACGGCCCGGGACAGCGCGTGCACGTTGAACGCGGAGGTGTCCAGGACCACGTCGGCCGACTCCCGCAGGTCCGTCAGGAGGGCGCGCTCGGCGCGGATGCCGTCGAGGATCCGTCCGCCGGCCTGCAGCGGGTGGGGCCGGCGCTGGTGCTCGTAGCGGGAGACCAGGACCTCGTCGGCGGCGTCCAGGAAGAGCACCGAGAAGTCGACGTCGGACGCCTCGAGGGCGGCCAGCGTCTCCTTCATGTCGCTGAACAGGGCCTTGCCGCGCACGTCGATGACCACCGCGAGCTTGGGCAGGGCCTGCGGGGTCCGGGAGACGAGGTCCGCGAGGGTGTGCAGCATCTGCGGCGGCAGGTTGTCGACCACGTACCAGCCGAGGTCCTCGAGGGCGTTCGCGGCCGTGCTGCGCCCGGCCCCGGACATGCCCGTCACCACGAGCAGCTCCGAACTGGTCGGCTTCGCGTGGTCCGTCCCGTCCGCCGTCCCGACGTCCGCTCCGGCGGTGTGCTCGCTCATGTCCGCTCCGTCTCCCGTCGTGGTGCCCTGCGCCTGGTGCTCCGTGCCCGCCGTTCCGCGCCCGGCGCACCGGTCGTGGCCGGCCTCTCGCGGCGGTCCCGCCCCAGCCTAACGAAGTCGGCGGGGTGCCGCCGCGACCCCGGCGGCGCGCCCTCGCTCAGGTGAGCACCTCGCCGGTGGTCATGTTGACCGCCGGGGCGGCGTCGGCGTCGGCGGCCTGCAGCGCCGCGGCCACCTTCTCGGCGAGGGTCCGCCCGAAGCCGGGGACCTGCTCGAGCTCCTCGACCCGGGCCGCCCGGAGCTTCTTGACGGAGCCGAAGTGCTTCAGCAGCGCCTTCTGCTTGGCGGGGCCCACCCCGGGCAGCTCGTCGAGCACGGAGACCGTCATGGCGGAGGAGCGCTTCTTGCGGTGGAAGGTGATGGCGAAGCGGTGGGCCTCGTCGCGGATCCGCTGGAGCAGGTACAGGCCCTGGCTCGCGCGCGGCAGGATCACGGGGAACTCGTCGTCCGGCACCCAGACCTCCTCGAGCCGCTTGGCGAGGCCCACCACGTGGACGTCGTCGATCCCGAGGTCACTCAGCGCCCGGGCGGCGGCGGCGACCTGCGGGGGCCCGCCGTCGACCACCACGAGGCTGGGCGGATAGGCGAACCGCGCCCGCTCGGGGGCCTCGGCCCCGGCGTCGACCTGACCGGTGCGCGGCCCGGCGGCCTCCCGCTCGGCCTGCTCCTCGAGGTGGCGGCGGAACCGCCGGGAGATGACGTCGTACATGGACGCGGTGTCGTCCCGGGCGGCCTCGCCGGTGACCGAGAACTTCCGGTAGTCCGACTTCTTGGGCAGCCCGTCCTCGAAGACGACCATGGAGGCGACGACGTTGGTCCCCTGCACGTGCGAGATGTCGTAGCACTCGATGCGCATCAGCGGCACGGGGATGTCGAGGGCCTCCTGCAGCTCCTGCAGGGACGCGGATCGGGTGGTGATGTCGCCCGCCCGCCGGGACTTGTGCAGCTTCAGGGCCTGCCGGGCGTTCTCCTGCACCGTCTCCATGAGGTGGGCCTTCTCCCCGCGCTGCGGGACGGCGATCGTGACCCGGGACCCGCGCAGCCCCGAGAGCCACTCCTCGAGCCGGTCGGTGCTGTCGGCGGGCTCGGAGAGCAGCACGGTGCGCGGGATGGCGTCCTCCCGGTAGGCGAGCTCCGCGGAGGGCCGGTGCTTGGACCCGCCCGGGGACGGGGGCGCGGCGGCCTGGGCGCTCTCGGCGGCGTCGGTGGCGGTGTCGCCGTAGACCTGCTCGAGCAGCTGCTCGAGCAGCCGTCCGCCGTCGGCCTCCTCGACCTTCTCGGTGACCCAGCCGCGCTGGCCGCGGATCCGCCCGCCCCGGACGTGGAAGACCTGGACGGCGGCCTCCAGCTCGTCCTCGGCGAGCGCGAAGAAGTCGGCGTCGGTGCTGTCGGAGAGCACCACGGCGTTGCGCTCGAAGGCCTTCTCCAGGGCGGCGATGTCGTCGCGGCGCGCGGCGGCGGTCTCGAAGTCCATGGCGGCGGCGGCCTCCTGCATCTGCCGCTGCAGCTCCTTGATGAAGGGGGTCGCGTGCCCGGCCATGAAGCGGCACAGGTCCTCCGCGAGGGCGTAGTGGTCCTCCTCGGAGATCCGCCCGACGCACGGGGCGGAGCACTTGTCGATGTAGCCCAGCAGGCACGGGCGCCCGGACTGCTCGGCGCGCCGGTAGACGCCCTTGGAGCAGGTCCGGACGGGGAAGACGCGCAGCAGGGCGTCGAGGGTCTCGCGGATCGCCCAGGCCTGGGAGTAGGGGCCGAAGTAGCGGTTGCCCTTCTTCTTCTCCCCCCGCACCACCTGGGCGCGGGGCACGGACTCGGCCATCGTCAGGGCGAGGTAGGGGTAGGACTTGTCGTCCCGGTAGGCGATGTTGAACCGGGGCTTGAACTCCTTGATCCACGTGTACTCGAGCTGCAGGGACTCCAGCTCGCTGCCCACCACGGTCCACTCGACGCCGGCCGCGGTGGTGACCATGGCGCGGGTCTTGGGGCTCAGGGCGTGCGGGGGCGCGAAGTAGGAGCTCAGGCGGTTGCGCAGGTTCTTGGCCTTGCCCACGTAGACCACGCGCCCGTACTCGTCGCGGAAGCGGTAGACCCCGGGGGCGGTCGGGATGTCCTGGCGGGCGGGGCGGTAGCTCTCCGGATCGGCCACGGTCCGGTCCCCCTCAGCGGCCGGTCGGGGCCGGGGCGGTGTACCGGGCCAGCAGCTCCCCGAGCTCGGCGGCGTCCCGGGCCACGGCGGCGAAGCCGGTCCCCAGCTCGCCCTCGTCGGCGAAGCCCCAGGCGACGCCCAGGCAGTCGATCCCGTGCGCGGCCGCGCCCTCGGCGTCGTAGCGGCGGTCCCCGATCATCACCGTGCGCGCGGGGTCCGGGGCGTCCACGCCGAGCCGGCGCAGGGCCTCGGCGATGATGGCGGGCTTGTCGTGGGCCAGGCCGTCGCGCGGGGCGGTCGCGGCGTCGTCGGCGGCCCCCGAGACGGTCTCGAACCACCGGCCGAGCCCGAGCTTCTCGACCGCGAGCTCGGCGGTGGGCTCGGGCTTCTGGGTGGCCACGGCCATCCGCACGCCGGCGCCGAGCAGGCGCGCCAGGAGCTCCTCCACCCCGGGGTAGACGCGGGTCTGCGCGAGCCCCTCGGTGCGGTAGCGGGCCCGGTAGGTGGCGACCACGCGCGGGATCTCCTCCTCCGGGACGTCGGTGAAGGTCCGCAGGGAGAAGCCCACGGGCGGGCCCACGAACCGTCGCAGGTCCTCGGGCACGGCGTGGCCGTGCTCGGCCAGGGCCCGGGCGATGCCCCCGGTGATGGCCCCTGCCGGGTCCAGGAGGGTGCCGTCGAGGTCCCAGAGCACCACGGGGGCGGTCATCGGGCGGCCCCCGCGGGGCCGGGGCGCTCGCCGAGCACCTCGGCGAGGAACCGGCCGGTGTGGCTGTCCGCGTTCCGGGCCACCTGCTCCGGGGTGCCCTCGGCCACGACCCGGCCGCCGCCGGAGCCGCCGTCCGGGCCGAGGTCCACGATCCAGTCGGCGGACTTGATGACGTCCAGGTTGTGCTCGATGGTCATCACGGTGTTGCCCTTGTCCACGAGCCCCTGCAGCACGAGCAGCAGCTTGCGGATGTCCTCGAAGTGCAGGCCGGTGGTGGGCTCGTCCAGCACGTAGATGGAGCGGCCGTTGGAGCGCTTCTGCAGCTCCGCGCCCAGCTTCACGCGCTGGGCCTCGCCGCCGGACAGGGTCGTGGCGGGCTGGCCCAGCCGGACGTAGCCGAGGCCGACGTCCACGAGGGTGTTGAGGTGGCGGGCGATCGGGCCGAACGCCTTGAAGAACTCGGCGGCCTCCTCGATCGGCATCGCCAGGACCTCGGCGATCGTCTTCCCCTTGTAGTGCACCTCGAGGGTCTCCCGGTTGTACCGGTCCCCCTTGCACACCTCGCACGGGACGTAGACGTCCGGCAGGAAGTTCATCTCGATCTTGATGGTGCCGTCACCGGAGCACGCCTCGCAGCGCCCGCCCTTGACGTTGAAGGAGAACCTGCCGGCCTGGTAGCCGCGCACCTTGGCCTCCGGGGTCTCGGCGAAGAGCTTGCGGATGTGGTCGAACACGCCCGTGTACGTCGCGGGGTTGGAGCGCGGGGTCCGGCCGATGGGGCTCTGGTCCACGTGCACCACCTTGTCGAGCTGGTCCACGCCGTCGATCCGCTTGTGCCGGCCGGGGACCTGCTTGGCCCCGTTGAGCTTGTTGGCCAGTGCCGTGTAGAGGATGTCGTTGACCAGCGTGGACTTCCCGGACCCGGACACCCCCGTCACGGCGGTCAGCACGCCCAGCGGGAAGGAGACGTCGATGCCGCGCAGGTTGTTCTCCCGCGCGCCGACGACCTTGAGCATCCGCCTGCGGTCGATCGCGCGCCGCTGCGCGGGCACCCGGATGACCCGGCGGCCGGAGAGGTAGTCCGCCGTGATGGACTCCTCGTTGGCCAGGAGCTCCTCGTAGGTCCCGGAGTGCACCACGCGCCCGCCGCGCTCGCCGGCGCCGGGGCCGACGTCCACGACCCAGTCGGCTTCGCGGATGGTGTCCTCGTCGTGCTCGACCACGATCAGGGTGTTGCCCATGTCCCGCAGCTTGGTCAGGGTGCCGATGAGCCGGCGATTGTCCCGCTGGTGCAGCCCGATCGAGGGCTCGTCCAGGACGTAGAGCACGCCCACGAGCCCGGCCCCGATCTGGGTGGCCAGGCGGATGCGCTGGGCCTCGCCGCCGGACAGCGTCGCGGCGGCGCGCTCGAGGTTGAGGTAGTCCAGGCCCACGTCCACGAGGAACGTCAGGCGCGCCTGGATCTCCTTGAGCACCTGCTCGCCGATCTTCGTCTCCCGGGTGCTGAGCTCCAGGTCCCGGAAGAACGCGTGGGCGTCCCGCATGGGCATCCGGGTGGTCTCGGCGATGTTCTTCCCGCCCACGGTCACGGCGAGCATGGTCGGGTTCAGCCGGGCGCCGTCGCAGGCCGGGCAGGCCACCTGGCGCATGTACTGCTCGTAGCGGTCCTTGGCGTTGTCCGACTCGGTCTCCGCGTGCTTGCGCTTGATGTAGCCGATCACGCCCTCGAAGCCCTGGGTGTAGCGGCGCTCCCGGCCGAACCGGTTCCGGTAGGCCACGGTGACCTGGTAGTCCTTGCCCTCGAGGATCGCCCTGCGGGCCTTGGCGGGCAGCTTGCCCCACGGGGTGACCAGGTCGAAGCCGAGCTCCTGGCCCAGCCCGGCGAGCAGGCGGTTCCAGTACTCGCTGGTGGCCTTGCCGAGCGACCACGGGGCGATCGCGCCCTCCACGAGGGACAGGTCGGGGTTGGGGACCACGAGCTCCTCGTCGACCTCGAGGCGCGAGCCGATGCCGTCGCACTCCGGGCAGGCGCCGAACGGGGCGTTGAAGGAGAAGGACCGGGGCTCGATCTCGTCGGCCTGCAGGGGGTGCTCGTTGGGGCAGGCGAGGTTCTCGGAGAACGGGCGGCGCAGCTCCAGCGGGTGGGCGATCTCCTCGTCCGTGCGGGGCACGAGCTCGACGACGACGCGCCCCTCGGCGAGGCCCAGCGCCGTCTCGACGGAGTCGGTCAGGCGCTGGCGGATGCCCTCCTTGACCACGAGCCGGTCCACGACCACCTCGATGGTGTGCTTGAACTGCTTCTTGAGCTTGGGCGGGTCCGAGAGCTGGACCGTCTCGCCGTCCACGGTGGCGCGGGAGAAGCCCTTCGCGGAGAGCTCCTGGAAGAGGTCCACGAACTCGCCCTTGCGCTCGCGCACCACGGGCGCGAGGACCTGGAAGCGGGTCGTCTCCGGCATCTCGAGGAGCTGGTCCACGATCTGCTGCGGGGTCTGCTTCCGGATCGCCTCGCCGCACTCGGGGCAGTGCGGGTGGCCGACGCGCGCCCACAGGAGGCGCATGTAGTCGTAGATCTCGGTGATCGTGCCCACGGTGGAGCGCGGGTTGCGGGAGGTGGACTTCTGGTCGATGGACACCGCCGGGGACAGGCCCTCGATGAAGTCGACGTCCGGCTTGTCCACCCGGCCCAGGAACATCCGGGCGTAGGAGGACAGGGACTCGACGTAGCGGCGCTGGCCCTCGGCGAAGATCGTGTCGAACGCCAGCGACGACTTCCCGGAGCCGGACAGCCCCGTGAACACGACCATGGCGTCCCGCGGCACGGTCAGCGAGACGTTGTCGAGGTTGTGCTCGCGCGCCCCCTGCACCACGATCTCGGTGAGGTCGGACCGGCGGCCGGTCCGGGCGCCGGTGGCGGTCACCGGCCCGTCGAGGGCTTCGGAGGGCTCGGTCGACGGGTTCATGACCAGGGTGGACGCGGGGATCGGATCAGACACGCCCTCCACTCTAGTACCGGGCTCGGACATCGAGGCCGGGTCCGTGGGCGGCTTCACACCCGGTCCACGGGGCCGGTGGAGGTGTCCTCGCGGAC
The DNA here is from genome assembly GCF_042879215.1 of Kocuria arenosa. Lineage (NCBI taxonomy): Bacteria > Bacillati > Actinomycetota > Actinomycetes > Micrococcales > Micrococcaceae > Kocuria > Kocuria arenosa. The sequence continues at coordinate 500,573 of NZ_JBHZTA010000002.1, forward strand.
GAGCTCGCGGGCCGCTCTGCCGGCGGAGGAGCCCTCCGGTGCGGGGGTGGCGGCGTCCGCGTGCGGAGCGGCCTCCCCGGGGGCCGGGCCGGCCGCGGCCTGCTGCTGCCGGCGGACCTCGCGGGCGTCGACGGTGCGGGTGACGACCTTGAGCCGGCCCGTGGCGGGGTCCACCTCGACGATGTCCACGGTGCGGCGCAGCGGGACCTCCTTGATGAGGAGCACCGCGAGCAGGGTCACCAGGGACGCGACCGCGGCGACCAGGAACACGAGACCGGTGCCCGTGCCGTAGGCCTCGCGCACCACGCCCTCCACGGAGGCGGGCAGCGACTCCAGGTCCATCGTGGAGCTGTCCACGGCGGCGGGGTCCCCGCCCCGGGCCCGGGTGCTCTCGGCGAGCTGCCGGGCGAGGTGGGAGCTCATGAGGGCGCCGAACACGGCGACCGCCACGGCGCCGCCCATGGTGCGGAAGAACGCGACCGACGAGGACGCCGCGCCCATGTCCTTCAGGCCCACGGTGTTCTGCACCGCCAGGACCAGGTTCTGGTTCAGCGCGCCGATGCCGAGGCCCACGAGGAAGATGAAGACGCTCACGGCCCACAGCGCGGTGTCGTGCGTCAGCGTCGCGGCGAGGAACAGGCCCGTGGACATCAGCACGGCGGCGACCACCAGGATGATCTTCCACCGCCCGTAGCGGGTGATCAGCTGCCCGGCGACCGTGGCGCCCACGAGGGAGCCGAACACCTGCGGGAGCATGAGCATCCCGGCCATGGTGGGGCTGAAGCCCTGACCCAGCTGGAAGTACTGGCCCAGGTAGGTGGTCGAGGCGAACATGGCCCCGCCGGTGGCGATGGCCGCGAGGATGGCCAGCGCGGTGGTGCGCTCGGTGACCACCCGGATGGGCAGGACGGGCTCGGCGGCGCGCTGCTCCACGAGCACGAACAGCACGGTGCCCACGAGCGCGGTGGCGACGAGGGCCGCCGAGGTCGGCGAGACCCACTCGAACATCCCCGGCTGGCCGGCCAGGGACACCCACAGCAGCAGCGCGGAGGCCGAGACGATCAGCAGCGCGATGCCGAGCCAGTCGATGCTGACCTTCCGGGGCGCCTGCGGCGGGATGCGCAGGGTGCGGTGCACGAGCACGGCCGCCAGGACCGCCAGCGGAGCGGGGATGAGGAACACCCAGCGCCAGCCGAAGAGGTCCACGATCAGCCCGCCGAGCAGCGGGCCGGCAGAGGTGGCCACGGCCATGACCGCGCCCATGTAGCCGGCGTAGCGGCCGCGCTCCCGGGGCGGGATGATCGTGCCCATGATGGTCATGGCCAGGGCCATGATCCCGCCCATGGCCACGCCCTGGACCACGCGGGCCAGGATGAGGAACTCGATGGTCGGCGCCAGCCCGGCCATGGCCGAGCCGAGCACGAAGATCACGATGGACAGCTGCAGCAGCTTCTTCTTGTCGAAGAGGTCGGCGAGCTTGCCCCACACGGGCGTGGTCGCGGCGTTGGCGAGCAGGGTGCCGGTGACCGTCCAGGACAGCGACGTCTGGTCCCCGCCGAGGTCGGCCATGATCACGGGCAGGGCCGTGCCGATGATCGTGAGGGTGACCATCGCCATGAAGAACACCGAGAGGATCCCCGTGAGCGCCCGCATGACCTCCTGGTGGGAGGCGCCGGTCCCCCCGCCCGGTGCGGCGGTCGGTTGCTGTGACGTCATGGTGCGGTCTGCTCCTCGTGCTCTCGGTCTGCGTGGCCCTGGTCGGTGCGCTCCCGGCCGGTGTGCTCCCCGTCGGCGCCGCCCTCCCCGGCGGTCGCCCCGGCGCGGCCCGCTTCCTGCCGGCCCCGGCAGGACGTGGTGCGCTCCACGCCGAGGGAGCTCAGGAAGACGGTGGTGATCTCGTTGATGGCTCCTCGGCTGGTGCGGGCCTGGTCCTCGTCCCAGCCCTCGAGCCGCGCGGCGAGACGCTGGGCGTCCTGCTCCAGCGCGGTCCGGACCTGGTCCCGGCCCCGCTCCGTGATGGCCACGAGCGCGGCGCGCCCGTCGTCGGGGTCGGGGGTGCGCTCCACGTGGCCCTCCTCTTCGAGGACGGCCAGCTGGCGGCTCAGCCCGGAGGGCCCGAGCCCGGTCTCGGAGGCCATCACGGTGGCCCGGCGGGGCCCGTTGCTGTCGAGGTAGTAGAGCAGGGCGATCGCCGTGGGGTTGAGCCGGCGCGGGCCGGCGTCGGTCTTGGTCACGCGCTTCATGACGCGCTGCAGCTCCAGCAGGTCGCGCACCAGCTCCACGGCGGTGTCGTGGGAGACGGGCAACGGGGGCTCCTCCGGGGTCGGGAACGTGTCGGGCGGCAACGACGGAGGGGCACCCGGTCGGCACGCCCCGTACGTCGCGGGGACCGCGTCGACGACGACGCGGGCGTGGTGCCAGCGGATGCCCTGATAATTTGTTGCCTCACGCAACTTTATCGGCGTCGGCTGAAGATGCCAAGCCCGGAGCCCGTGCCGTCGGACACACCGTCCGGATCCTCCGAGCCGGGGACAGCGCCCGCGGTGAGCCCGGGGACGCCGATCGCCCACGGTCCGGGCCGCCGGTGTGCCCGCGATTGGCCAGTGCCCAGACACGGGAGTACCTTCGTCCTCATGATCGCAACGAAGACGGAGGTCACCGACCTCGCCGAGGTCACGATTCGCCGGATCTCCGTGAGCGAGATGGACAACAACGTCTATCTGCTCACCTCCAAGGACGAGGGCACGCAGGTCCTCATCGACGCGGCCGACGACGCCCGGGCCATCGCCGGCCTCGTGGGCGCCGGCAACGGCGACTGCTCGCAGACCTACGGCAATCTCCAGCTCATCGTCACCACGCACTCGCACTGGGACCACGTCCGCGCCCTCGAGGAGGTCAAGTCCCGCTCCGAGGCCATGACGGCGTGCGGTGCCGACGACGAGCCCGACATCGCCGTGTCCATGGACCTGACCTTCGAGGACGGCGACACCGCCGAGTTCGACGGCTTCGACCTCGAGGTCATCGGCCTGCGCGGGCACACCCCCGGCTCGATCGCCCTGGTCTACCGCGACCCGCAGGGACCGGCGCACATCTTCTCCGGCGACTCCCTCTTCCCCGGCGGCGTGGGCAAGACCAACAGCCCCGAGGACTTCCGGCAGCTGATCGACGACGTCACCGAGCGCGTCTTCGACCGCTTCGACGACGACACCGTGGTCCACCCCGGCCACGGCGGGCCCACCACGCTGGGGGCGGAGCGTCCGCACCTCGACGAGTGGCGGGCCCGCGGGTGGTGAGCACCGGCCCCACCACCGCGACCGAGACCACGGCCCCCGACCGCAGCGCCTACACCGCCGTCCTGCTCTTCCCCGTGCTCGTCCTCGCGGGCGGGCTCGTGGGGTTCCTGGCCCCCGGTGCCGTGAACGGGCTGTCGGGATGGATCAACCCCCTGCTGGGAGTGGTCATGTTCGGCATGGGCCTGACCCTGCGTCCCGTGGACTTCGCGCTCGTGGCGAAGCGGCCGCTGCCGGTGCTGCTCGGTGTCGCGGCGCAGTACGTGGTCATGCCCCTCGTGGCGCTGCTCGTGGTGTTCGTGCTGCAGCTGCCGCCGGAGCTCGCCGCGGGCGTGATCCTGGTGGGCTGCGCACCCGGCGGCACGGCTTCGAACGTGGTCGCCTACCTCGCCCGCGGTGACGTGGCCCTGTCGGTCGCGATGACCTCGATCTCCACGCTACTGGCGCCGCTGCTCACTCCCCTCCTGACCCTGTGGCTGGCCGGGCAGTACCTGCCGGTGGACGGCGGGGCCATGGCGTGGTCGATCACCAAGATCGTGCTCCTGCCCGTCGTCGCGGGCCTGGCCGTGCGCCTGCTGGTGCCCCGCCTGGTCGAGCGCGCCCTGCCCGTCCTGCCGTGGGTGTCGGTCGCGGCGATCGCCCTGATCGTGGCCATCGTCGTCTCGGGCAGCGCCGACAGGATCGTCGAGGCGGGCCTGCTCGTGCTCGCGGCCGTGGCCCTGCACAACGTCCTCGGCCTGGCCCTGGGCCATCTGGTGGGCGCGGTGACGCGGCAGCCGATCGCCGTGCGCCGCACCACCGCCGTGGAGGTGGGCATGCAGAACTCCGGGCTGGCCGCCGGTCTGGCCGCCCAGTACATGAACCCCCTGGCGGCCCTGCCGGCCGCGGTCTTCTCGGTCTGGCACAACCTCTCGGGCGCCCTGTTCGCCGTGCTCTGCCGCCGCGCCGACGCCCGGGCCGCACGCCGGCTCCCAGGAGCCTGAGAATCCCCGGGACCCGCTGTGCGCGGGATCGGGCCTCGGCTACCGTGAGCCCCATGATCTTCGCCGCGCCCCGCGCCCCGACCACGAGCGCGGAGCGCACGGGTGCGGCGACGCACGAGGCCCTCGAGGCCGTCCGGCGCGCCCCCTCGATCCTCGACGGCATCCGCCGCACGGAGCATGTGGTCCTGGCGGCCCGGCAGGATCCCACCGGGGCCCTCCCCGTGCTGGCGGAGGAGATCCGCCGGCGCGACGACCAGCTCGCGGCGATCGCCGCCGTCCACGCCCTCGCCTCCGTGCCGGGGCCCCGGGCGGACACGCTCCTCACCGCGCTCCTCGGCGCCGACGAGCCGTGGCTGCGGGAGCACACCGCGCGGGCCCTCGCCGACCGCGCCCCCCTCCCCCGCGCCGCAGCCCCCCTCGCCGACCTCGTCGCCGGCGGCGGCTTCACCGGCATGCTGGCCCAGCGCACCCTGCAGGCCTGGGCCCCGGCGGCGCCGGACGAGGTCGGCGCCGCCCTGGAGCACGCCCTCGCGGGAGCTGTCGCCCCCGGCCCCCGCACGCGGATCGCCGAGACCCTCGGCCTCGTCCCCGGGAGCGGGCCCGCCGCGCACCTCCGCGCCCTGGCCGGCCGGTCCGACGAGCACCAGGACGTCCGTGGAGCCGCCCACGAGGCCCTCGTGGACCGGTGGCAGGCCGGCTCCGGGACCGTGGCCGGCCTGGGCGACCTCGCCCGGGCGTGCGCCCGCGCGACCGGGCCGCTGGCCGCCGCGGCCCGGCTCGCCCTGGCAGAGCTTCACGACACCGCGGATCCCGCCCCGGCGACCGGCCGGGACGGTATCACCGTCCTGCAGCCGTTCCTGCACGCGGAGATCGACCGGGACCTCACCTTCTCCGGGCGGGGGGACAACGGCGGGATCGCCACGCTGCTCGCCCAGCTGGGTGCCGCCCTGGTCGCCCGGCACGCCTCCGGCGGCGTCGCGCGGGTGCTCACGGTGTCCCGCGGCACGCACGACGAGGCACGGCAGGCGCTGCCGCGCCCGACGGGGCCGGGGCACGCCTTCGGCGTCGTCCCCTTCGCCGGTCCCCCGGTGCACATGGCGGACGCCTGGCCCCGGCGGGTGGCCGCGGAGCGGGGACTGCGGCGCGTGCTGCGCAGGTCCGGCCCCGTGGACGTCCTGCACCTGCGGATGGCGGACGTCGGCTCGATGGCCGCCGGGGCGGTGGCCGCGGAGCTCGGCATCCCGTGGGTGCTCACGATGGCCCCCGACCCGCACGCGCTCGTCGCCGCCCGGGAGGCCGCCGGCACCCTGGACCGCGCCGGCTTCGGCGCCGCCGACTCCGTGGAGCACCTGTGGTTCCGCGTGCGCCTGCTCGCCGACCTCGCGGCGGGGGCCGAGTACGTGGTGCTGTTCCCCCGGCCGGACCTGGCCCGGGACGCCCGCGCGCTGCTCGATGTCGACCCGGACGAACCCGGGCGGTGCACGGTCGTGCCGGAGGGCATCGATCTGGGCGCCGTGGACCGTGCCGCCGAGCAGGTGCGGGCCGGCGCCGGCCCGCAGCTCGACGAGCTCGACACCGTCCTGGCGGCCCTGCCCGCCGCGCGGCGCGGGCTGCCGCTCGTGGTCACGGTGGGCCGCCTGCACCGGGTGAAGGGCACGGCCGCGCTCGTCGAGGCGTGGGCCGGGAACGCCGCGCTGCGCGCCCGCTGCAACCTCCTCGTCGTGGGCGGGGACCTCGCGTCCCCCTCCGCCGAGGAGCGCGAGCAGCTCACCCGCATCGACGCGGCACTCCCCCGGGACGAGGCCGCGTCCGCCGGCCTGCTGCTCGCCGGCCACCGGCCCCACGCCACGGTGGTCGCCTGGCTCGCCGCCGTGCGGCCGGGCCGGCCGGGCCTGGCCTCCCCCGCGGGCGCCTACGTCTGTGCGAGCCTCAAGGAGGAGTTCGGGGTGGCGCTCGTCGAGGCCCTGGCCAGCGGTCTGCCGGTCGTGGCGCCCGACGCCGGTGGGCCGGCCACCTTCGTGGAGGACGGCGTCACCGGCGTCCTCGTCGACACCCGTGACCCCGCCGCGCTGTCCCGGGCCGTGGCCCGCGCCCTCGACCTGGCGGCACGCCCCGACGCGCAGGGCGGCGCCGAGTCGGCCCGCGCCATGGTCCGCGAACGCTTCAGCATCGAGGTCATGGCGAGCACCCTCACCTCCGTCTACGACCACCCCGTGGCGCACGCGGCCGACAGGAGCCCCACCCCGTGACCCTGCTCGTGATCAGCCCCGACTACGCGTCCCACCTGTTCCCCCTCGCGACCCTGGCCACCGCGTGGCGGGACGCCGGGGAGCGGGTGGTCGTGGCCACCGGCCCCGCGACGGCGGCCATCGCCCGGGACGTCGGCTTCGAGGTCGAGATCCTGCCGCTGGGCCGCGGCTCCAACCCCGGGGTCATCCGGGCGGAGGAGCAGCCGCCCGGGGAGGACGACGCGCTGCGCGGCTTCTTCGCCGCCACCCGCCGCGGCCCCGCCGAGACCCTGGCCTTCCAGGCGCGGGCCCGGCGCGACGACCTGCTCTGGGACCCACTGGGCACGGCCCGGCGCGTCCAGGGCGTGGTGGACCGCGTCCGGCCGGACCAGGTGGTCGTGGACCACCTGGCCTTCGCGGCGCGCCTGGCGCTGACGAGCGCCGGGATCCGGCACGCCGACGTGGTGCTGGGCCACCCCTCGGCGCTGACGGTGGCCGACGAGGTCTACGGGCACCCGCCCGCGTGGCCCGGCCGGCTGCGCCCGTCCCCGGCCGAGCTCGAGGCGCTGCACCGGCTGTGCTCGTCCGTGCGGGACGAGTTCACCGAGCAGTGGAACGACGCCCTGCAACAGATCGCCCCGGGGTCCCCGGAGAGCGCCGACGCCTTCGCGGAGACCGGCGACGACCTCCTGCTCAACTATCCGGGCGAGCTCCACGACGAGCACCGGACCCGGGCGCTGCCCGAGCACACGTTCCTCGGCTCCGCCGTCCGGGAGGAGGCCGAGGACCCCGAAGTGGCCGCGTGGCTGGCCGGCTCGGACCGCCCGATCGTGTACATTAGCCTGGGCAGCTTCCTGTCCTTGCGCGGGGACGTGCTCTCCCGGGTCGCCGAGGCCCTCCGCGGCCTGGACGTGCGGGTCGCCCTCGCGGCCGGGTCGACCCGGCCGTCCGACCTCGGACGGGTCCCGGGCTCCTGGCTCGTGCGGGGCACCCTGCCGCAGGTCACCCTGCTGCGCCGGGCGGCCGTCGCGGTCTCCCACGGCGGGAACAACAGCGTGACCGAGGCGCTCACCGCCGGGGTGCCCCTGCTCCTGCTGCCGATGTCCACGGACCAGTTCGCCGGAGCGGCGGCCCTCGAGGCGGCAGGGCTCGGGACGGTGCTCGATCCCCACGCCCTGTCGACCGCCGAGGTGCGGGACGCCGTGGCCGCGCTGCTCGACGAGGACCACGAACGGCGCGGGGCCCTCGAGGACCTCCGGCACGACCTGACCCGCCGGCCCGGGCCGGGCCGGGCGTTCGCGGCCCTTGTCGGATGAGCCCCCGGCCCTGCCGCTGACGGTCCTGCCGCCGTCCCGGCGGCTCGCCGAGGCGGCGGCCGGGCAGGCGCCGGCGTTCGGCCGCACGCTCCGGCTCGCCCTCGCCATGCGCGGCGGCGTGAGCCTCGCCGTGTGGATCGGCGGCGCGGTGGCGGAGCTGGACCTCCTGCGCCGGATCCGGCTTTACCGGGACGGCGGCGGGGCGCTGCACGCCTATCTCCTGCACCCCTCGACGACCGCTGACCCCCGGCTCGAGGAGCGCGCGGCGGTGTACGCGCGGCTGCTCGCGGACGCCGGCTACGACCGCGTGGAGCTCGACCTCCTGGCCGGGGCCAGCGCCGGCGGGCTCAACGGCGTGGTGCACGCGGTCGCCCAGCGCGCGGGCTCCGACCTGGACGCCCTCGGCCGGATCTGGGCGGAGCACGGCGCCCTCGGCCGGCTGCTGCGCCCGCTCGGCCGGCACCCCGTGGACTCCCTGCTGCGCGGCGACGACTACCTGTGGCCGCAGCTGCTCCAGGCGCTCCAGGCGCTCCGGGGCAGTGCGGAGCACCACCCGGACCTGGAGGCGGAGCACGTCTCGGTCGAGCTCTCCGCCACGGTCCTGGACAGCGACCCCTCCCCCTACAGCGCGTCGGCGGAGGGGCGGGGCGACTTCCACTTCTCCTCCCCGGAGCCCGGCTCCCCCGCCCCGTCCCCGGACAACGGCATCCCGGGGCGGGACAGCGGCCCCGCGGAGGCCGCGGCCGCGCTGTCCCGGCTGGCCTACGCCGCCCGGGCGACGGCCTCCTTCCCCGGGGCCTTCGAGCCGGCCTCGGTGTGGGCCGCCCCGACCCCGGGACCGCTGGGCGCTCCGGGCCCGGCGGCCGGGCGTCCGGATCTGAGCCACGCGTTCGGCGCGCACCGCGACCCCGCCGAGCTGCCCTACCACGTGGTCGACGGCGGCGTCTTCGACAACATCCCCATCGACCGGGCCCTCGAGGTCGCTCGCACCAGGACGTCCCTGCGGCACGCCGACCGGGGCCTGCTGTACCTCGACCCGGACCCGCCCCACCGCGAGCGCCAGGTGCCCTTCGAGCGCGACCTCCCTCGCCTCGTGGGCACGCTCGCCGCCACGGCGGCCCGGCTGCCCCGGCGGGAGTCGGACGACGACGAGGTGCTGGCCCTGTCCGACTACCTGGACGCCCAGCTCGTGGCCCGCGGTCGCCTGCACCCCCTCGCGGCCCTGATCGGGTGCTGGGACGAGGCGTCGCTCGTGGAGCGCCGCCGGGCCTATCTGCGCTACCGGGCCCGGACCGATGCCGACCTGCTGTCCCGCCTCCTGACCCGCCCCGCGGAGTGGCAGCTCACCTCGACCCTGGCCCGGCGCGACGCCCTGCGGTCCCGGCCGCCCCGTGCGCTCGAGCCGTTGCGGACGGAGCTGCTCCGGCGCTACGACGCACTCTCCCAGGGCCCGCTCGACGACCCCTCCGCCGCGGCGATGCTGCGGGGAGCGCAGGCGCTGTTCGACGCGGCGTCCTGCGCGCTGTCCTGGGTGCGCGTCCTGGAGGAGCTGGGCCTGGACGGGCTGACCGGTTCCGCCGGGGGCTTCGACACGGCCCTCGCCCGAGAGCGCGCCTACCGGGTGCTGGCGGTCGCCCGCCACGAGCGCGACCGGCGGTTCCACGCCGTGCTGGCCGCCGGCGCCGACCCGGCGGCGGAGCTCACGGGAGTCGTCGACCCCTGGCTGGGCGCGGCCGGCGCGGAGCACCGGCCGACGGCCGCCTCCTGGGCCGAGCTCGACGCGGTGGTGGACGGGCTGCGGAGCCTGCACGCCGCAGTGGACGGGCACCTGGACCCCGACGTCCCCGGTGGGTCGGCGCGGCGGGCGGCCTGGGAGGCGTCCCCCTGGTCGAGGATCCCCGCCGGGGACACGGCGCCGGCCGCCGTGGACCTGCCTCCGCTCCTGGCCGCCGCCGGGATCCCCGCCGCGGTGTCCCGGGTGTCCTACGGCGAGATCCGCGGGGACCAGGCCCCCGCGGCCGCGGGCACGTTCCCCGCCCTCCGGACGTCGCTCACCCGTCACCGTCTCCAGGAGGCCCTCGACGCGCCGGGGGCGGGGGCCGCGGAGCTCGCGCGGCTGCTCACGGACGGCGAGGGGCAGGTGCCGGCGAGCGCCAAGCTGGCCGGGGCCGGTCTGCTGAACTTCCGGGGGTTCCTGGCCGGGGACTGGCGGGCCAACGACTGGTGGTGGGGGCGCCTCGACGCGGCGGCCGGCGTCGCCGGGTTCCTGCGCGAGCTCCCGGCACCGCCCCCGGCGCCCTCGCCCGGCGCGGCCGGAGCTCCCTCCACCGGGAGCACCACGACGGTCGACCCCGTCGTCGCCGGCCTCCAGGAGGCCCTGCTGCGGGACGTCGGACACGGCTCGGCCGAGCGCGGGCGGACGGCGGTCGGCGCGAGCGCCGACGGGCTGGACCGGCTGGCCCCGGGCCACCGCCTCTCGCTGGCCTCGCGCGGGGTGCGCGTGCTGGGGCGTGCGCTGGCGGGCACCCCGGACCTGCCCCGCCCCGTCTGGGAGGTCGTGCTGCTGGTGCTCCAGCCCGTGCTCGTGCTCGTGCCCGCGGTGGTGACCCCCGTGCGCGCCGCCCTGGTCGCCGTCGCGCTGGCGGCGGGACTGTGGTCGGCCGCGGGCCCGGTCGCCGGGGACGGCAGCGCCTGGGCGTGGCCCGGCGCCGCGCTGCTCACGGCCGGTTCCGCGGCGCTGGTGCTGTCCCTCCTGCGCACGGGGCGGCGCGCGCCGCGGCGGTGGGCGGCCGTCCGGGACGCCGCCGGGGTCCGGCCGCCCCCGCGCACGGGGTCCCCGGCCGCACGGCGCACCGTTGCGCCGGTCACGGCCGGCGAGGTCGCCGCCGCCCGCCGCGGCGCGCTGCGGCGCGCCGCCCTCGTGGGCGCGGCCGCGCTGTCCCTGCTGCTCCCGCTCTGGACCGCCGTGCCGTCCGGGCGCGCCGCCGCGGCCCTGCTGCTGGTGCTCGCCGCGCTCGCCCTGGAGCGCCTCGCCGCGGTCGTGGCGGTGCGGGTGCCGGGCCGCGAGGGCCTGGACGAGGTGGGGCGTGCGGCTCTCGTGGTGCTCGTGGCGGTGGCGGTCTGGGCCGGTGCCGTCCTGGCCGGGCTCCCGGACCGCGTGCCGGACGGCGCCGGGCCGCGGGCCGCCGCACTGGCCCTGGCGCTGCTCGTGGTCGGGGCCCTGCTCCTGGCGGGATGGGTGCGATCCGTCCGGGCCCTGGTCGTCGTCGTGGCCGCGGCGGCCCTCGGGGGCGCCGCGGCCTGGTTCCTGTGGTCCTGGACGGACGGCCCCGGGTCCTCCTGGGCGGACCCCCTGGCCGTGGCCGGGGCGGGGTACGCGTGGGCGGCCGTCCTGTGGTGGGCGCCCTCGGAGCGCATGCTGCGGCGGTACGGACCCGGCGAGGAGCTGCTGCCCCGCCGCTGAGCCGGTGGGCCGTGCGCCGGACGTGGCGTGCGTCGGCGGACGTCTGCCACGGACGAGCCTGGCGTCAGAACAGGCCGGTGACGCGCCCGTCGTCGTCGATCCCGATCCGCTCGGCCGCCGGGGACGTGCCCAGGCCGGGCATGGTGCGCATCGTCCCGCAGATCGCGTAGAGGTAGCCGGCGCCCACGGCGGCGCGCAGCTCCCGGACCGGCAGGGACCACCCGGTGGGCGCGCCCTTGCGGGCCGGGTCCGCGGTGGTGGACAGGTGGGTCTTGGCGATGACGACCGGCAGTCCCCCGTAGCCGAGCTCCTCGTAGCGGGCCAGCTGGTGCTCCGCGGCCGGCGTGATCTCGAGGCCGTCCGCGCCGTAGACGCGGGTGGCGACCGCGGTGAGCTTGTCCTCGAGGGACTCGGTGAGCCCGTAGGTCGGGGTGTACCCGGCCGGGTGCTCGCACGCGGCAGCCACGGCGTCGGCGAGCTCGGCCGCCCCGGCGCCGCCCTGGGACACCGCCGTGCACACGGCCACCTCCGCCCCGGTCGCCCGGGCGATCCGGCGGATCGCCTCGTGCTCCGAGGGGTGGTCCCCGGGGAACGCGTTGATCGCCACGACCGGGGAGATCCCGAAGGAGCGGGCGATCGCCAGGTGGTGCAGCAGGTTGGCCGCCCCCGCCTCCACGTCCTCGGGGTTCTCCTGGAGCATCTCGGCCGGCAGCGCCTTGCCCGGGCGCACGGTGTAGTGGCCGGAGTGGGTCTTCAGCGCCCGCACCGTGGTCACGAGCACCGCCGCGTCCGGGGTCAGGCCGGAGGCCCTGGCCTTGACGTTGACCAGTCGCTCGAGACCCATGTCCGCGCCGAACCCGGCCTCGGTGATGACGTAGTCGGCGTGGGCCATGGCCACGTAGTCGGCGACCACGGAGGAGTTGCCGGTCGCGATGTTGCCGAACGGCCCGGCGTGGACCAGCGCCGGGGTCGCCTCGAGGGTCTGCAGCAGGTTCGGCTGGAAGGCGTCCTGCAGCAGCACGGCCATGGAGCCGGCGGCCTTGAGGTCCTCCGCGGAGACGGGCTCGCCGTCGTGCGTGGCGCCGACCACGATCCGGCCCAGCCGGCGGCGCAGGTCGGCGAAGGACGTGGCGAGCGAGAGGATCACCATCACCTCGGACGCGGCCGTGATGTCGAAGCCCGTCTGGCGCGGCACGCCGTCCTGGTGGTCGCCGAGGCCCACCACCACGGTGCGCAGCGCCCGGTCGTTGACGTCGAGGACCCGCCGCCACGTGATCGAGCGGACGTCCAGGCCCAGGGCGTTGCCGTGGTGCAGGTGGTTGTCGATCATCGCCGCCAGCAGGTTGTGGGCGGCCGTGACGGCGTGGAAGTCCCCGGTCAGGTGCAGGTTCAGCTTGTCCATCGGCAGCAGCTGGGCGTACCCCGCTCCTGCGGCGCCGCCCTTGATGCCGAACGTGGGGCCCATGGAGGGCTGGCGCAGGGTCAGGGCCGCGGAGCGGCCGGTGGCCGCCATGCCCTGGGCCAGGCCCACCGCCGTGGCCGTCTTCCCCTCGCCGAGCGGCGTGGGGGTCAGCGACGTGACCACGACGTACCGCACGCCCCGGGCGTGCTTGCGCTCGGCGGCCTCCTCGGGGGTGGACACCTCGTCCGGGCGCGGGTCGACCTTCGCCACGAAACGCCCGTAGGGCTCCAGGCGGTCGGCGGCGATCCCGGCGGCGGCCGCGATCTCGGTCACGGGGCGGGGCCGGGCGGCCTGGGCGATCTCCAGGTCCGAGGGCAGCGGGGCTGTGACGTGCGTCATGCGCCCAGTCTGCGGGACCGGGGTGCGTCCCGGCGAGTGCCCCGCCGTCGGTGACGACGCACGGGTCCCCGTGGCGCGGTACCGGCACAGGCCCGGCCGGGCCGTCCCGATACAGTGGAGGACGATGAAACTCCTCGAAGCCCTCTCCCCCGAGCTCGGCGCCCCGGGCCACCCGTACTACCGCGGCGACTTCGCCACCAACGCCCTGTCCGGGGACGAGGTCTACGAGGGGTTCCTCGGCTGGATCGCCTCCCGGGACATGGAGCTCTACCCCGCCCAGGACGAGGCCGTGCTCGAGTTCGCGAGCGGGTCCAACGTGATCCTCGCGACCCCGACCGGGTCCGGGAAGTCCACGGTGGCCGTCGCGGCGCACTTCGCGGGTCTCGCCGCCGGGCAGCGCTCCTACTACACCGCCCCGATCAAGGCGCTCGTGTCCGAGAAGTTCTTCTCGCTCGTGGGGATCTTCGGCGCGGAGAACGTCGGCATGGTCACCGGCGACTCCGCGGTCAACGCCGCCGCCCCCATCATCTGCTGCACCGCGGAGATCCTCGCCAACGTCGCCCTGCGCGAGGGCCGGGACGCGGACGTGGGGCCCGTGGTGATGGACGAGTTCCACTTCTACTCCGACCCGCAGCGCGGGTGGGCGTGGCAGGTGCCGCTGCTGGAGCTGCCCCAGGCGCAGTTCCTGGTCATGAGCGCCACGCTCGGGGACGTCTCCCGCTTCGAGGAGGGGATCACGGAGCTCACGGGGCGCCCGACGACGACGGTGTCCTCCGCGGAGCGGCCCGTCCCGCTGCACCACTACTGGTCCGAGGACCCCATCCACGAGGCCCTCGAGGAGCTGCTGAGCACCAACCAGGCCCCGGTCTACGTGGTGCACTTCTCCCAGCTGCAGGCCATGGACCAGGCCCAGAACCTGATGTCCGTCAACGTGCTGACCAAGGAGGAGAAGGAGCGCATCGGCGAGCTGATCGCCGGGTTCCGCTTCTCCGCCGGCTTCGGCAAGACCCTCAACCGCCTGGTCCGCCACGGCATCGGGGTCCACCACGCCGGGATGCTCCCCAAGTACCGCCGGCTCGTGGAGCAGCTCGCCCAGACCGGGCTGCTCAAGGTCATCTGCGGCACCGACACCCTGGGGGTGGGCATCAACGTGCCCATCCGCACCGTGGTCATCACGGCGCTGTCCAAGTTCGACGGCGAGCGCACCCGCCGGCTCAACGCCCGCGAGTTCCACCAGATCGCCGGCCGGGCCGGGCGGGCGGGCTACGACACCGCGGGCACCGTGGTGGTCCAGGCCCCCGAGCACGTCATCGAGAACACCAAGGCCATGAAGAAGGCCCACGCCAAGTTCGGCGACGACCAGAAGAAGCTGCGGCAGGTGGTGCGGAAGAAGCCGCCGCAGGGCTTCGTGTCCTGGGGGAAGCCGACGTTCGAGACGCTGGTCGCCTCCGAGCCGGAACCGCTGAGCTCGTCCTTCACGGTGACCCACTCGATGCTGCTCAACATCCTGCAGCGCCCCGGGGACCCGGTGCTGGCGGCGTGGCACCTGCTGACCCACAACCACGAGACGCGCCAGCGGCAGCGCGCCCTGCTGAAGCAGGCCATCGGCATCCTCAAGGAGCTGCGCGCCGCCGGCGTCGTCGAGAGGCTCGACGAGCCGGACGCGGAGGGCCGCACCTGGCGGCTGACCGTGGAGCTCCAGGAGAACTTCGCGCTCAACCAGCCTCTGTCCCCCTTCGCCCTCGCCGCCCTCACCCTGCTGGACCGGGAGGACCCCGGCTACGCCCTGGACGTCGTCTCCGTCATCGAGGCAACCCTCGAGAAGCCCCGCCAGGTCCTGAACATGCAGGAGAAGAAGGCCCGCGGGGAGGCCGTGGCGTCGATGAAGGCGGAGGGCCTCGACTACGACGAGCGGATGAAGGAGCTCGAGGACGTCAGCTACGCCAAGCCGCTCGAGGAGCTGCTGGGCCAGGCGTTCGAGACCTACCGCACCGGCGCCCCGTGGGTGGCGCAGTTCGAGCTGACGCCCAAGTCCGTGGTGCGGGACATGTACGAGCGCGCCATGACGTTCGGCGACTACGTGCAGTTCTACGGCCTCGCCCGGTCCGAGGGCATCCTGCTGCGCTACCTCTCCGACGCCTACAAGGCGCTGCGCCAGACCGTGCCGCTGGACCTGCTCCGGGAGGACCTCGAGGACCTCGTGGAGTGGCTGGGCGAGCTCATCCGGCAGACCGACAACTCGCTGCTCGACGAGTGGGAGAAGCTGGCCGCCGGGGAGGAGTCCCCCATGGGCACCTCCGCGGACTCCCTCGAGGAGCTCATCGAGGAGCAGCCCCCCGTGATCACGTCCAACCCGCGGGCCTTCCGGGTCATGGTCCGCAACGCGCTGTTCCAGCGCGTCGAGCTGTTCGCGGACGAGAAGGACAAGGTCCTGGGCGCTCTCGACGGCGAGCACGGCTGGGACCGGGACCGGTGGGCGGACGCGATGGACGCGTACTTCGCGGAGCACGAGGACATCTACACGGACCCCCAGTCGAGGGGGCCGGGGCTGATCCGGATCGACGAGCAGCCCGAGGGCCTGCCGGGGTACTGGACCGTGGTGCAGGTCTTCGACGACCCGGACGGCCACCACGACTGGGGCATCAACGCCCGCATCGACCTGCGGACCTCGGACGAGGACGGCTTCCCCGCCGTGGTCGTGGACAACGTCGGGCCCGTCACCGAGACCGGCCGCTGAGCCGGGCCCGCCCGCCCGGCGGTCCGACGACGACGGAGCCCCCGGCCCGCACCTGCTCGGTGCGGGCCGGGGGCTCCTGCTCCCGGTGCGCGGGGCACCGGGAGCGGGTCGCTCAGACGGCGGAGCTGCCGCCGCCGCGGGGTGCGTCCGGGGTCGTGGTGCCGGCCGCCTCCTGGGTCTCGGCCCGGGCGCCCGAGAGGGCCTCGGCCTCCGGCGCCGGCACGGGATCCGGCTCGGGACCCACACCGGTGCGCTCGAACTCGCGGTGCTTGCCGCGCGCGCGGTCCAGCAGCTCGTGGAACTGCTTCTCGGACTCGAGCAGCTCCTCGCGGTGCTTGTCGGAGATCTTCGGCATCTGCCGCTGGTACTTCGCGGCCTTCTCGGCCAGCTTCCGGCGATCCTCCGCGGAAGCGTCCTGCGGCAGGGTGACGTACTTCTCCGCGACGGTCTGCAGGCCGTTGAGCACGCGCAGGGCCCGGCCCTTGGGGCTGTAGAGGGAGGCCAGGACGGTGAGGACCAGCACCCCCACGATGACGGTCAGCGAGAGGCTGATGCCGACCTCGACGACCTCCACGTGCTCGCCGTTGTTGATGAAGCCCAGGTTGTTCTCGTGCAGGGCGTGCAGGATGAGCTTGACGCCGATGAAGCCGAGGATGACCGCCAGGCCCCAGGACAGGTAGATGAGCCGGTCCAGGAGCCCGTCGATGAGGAAGTAGAGCTGGCGCAGACCCATGAGGGAGAACGCCACGGCGGTGAACACCAGGTACGTCTGCTGGGTCAGACCGAAGATCGCGGGGATGGAGTCCAGGGCGAAGAGGACGTCGGTGCCGCCGATCGCCACCATCACGAGCAGCATCGGCGTCATCACCTTCTTGCCGTTCTCCATGGTGAACAGCTTGTCGCCGTCGTACTCGTCGGAGGTGTGCATGAAGCGCTTGGCGGTGCGGATGATGAAGTTGTCCGCCTCGTCGTGCGCGGACTCGGACAGCTCGCCCTTGATCAGGGAGCCGGCCGTCAGCAGCAGGATGAGGCCGAACAGGTAGAAGATCCAGGCGAACTGGTTGATCAGCCCGGCGCCCACGAAGATCAGGGCGGTGCGGGCGATCAGGGCGAACGTGATGCCGAACAGCAGGACCTTCTGCTGGTCCTCGCGAGGGACCTTGAAGGAGGCGATGATGATGAGGAAGACGAAGAGGTTGTCCACCGACAGCGCCTTCTCGGTGATGTACCCGGCGTAGTACTCCCCGGCGTAGGTCCCGCCCCACCGGAACAGGACGAACAGGCCGAAGAGGAGGGCGATGCCCACGTAGATCGCGGACCAGATCGCGGCTTCCTTGAGCTGCGGTTCGTGGGCCTTGCGCACGTGGAACACGTAGTCGAAGAGCAGCAGGCCGGCGATGGCCGCGATCGTGACGATCCAGACAGTGAGTGAAACTTCCATGGTTCTGCTTTCGGGGTCGAGTACGGGACAGCCGTAAGTCTCTCCGCCGATCCCGCCGGACCGTTCCGGTCCGTCGTGCTGGGCTCGACCGCTGCGTCCGGCCGGGAGAAGGCACCCGACGTGCTGACGTCCACAGCGCTGAGGGATACTCCCCTAGGCTGAGCACAGTCTATACAGGCCCCCGGGTCCGCCTCACGCCCAGGGCCCGCCTCCACCGCGCGGTGGAGGCGGGCCCTGGGGCGTGTCGGGCCCGGTCAGGTGCCTGTCGAGCCCGGCTCCGGGATCGTCACCGCCCGGGCGTGCCGGTCCCGCCGCTCGTCAGTCTCGACGCGGACGGGCGCCCGGACGCCTGGTCCTGGCTCTCGACGTGGTGTGCGTCCACGGACTTGCCGGTGTGCTCGAGCACGTCCGGAAGCTCTCCGTGCGCGCGCTGGGCGGCGGTCGAGGCCGCGCGGTGCTTCTTCACGAGCTCGGCCTGCACCATCCGGATCTCGGTGGTCGGAGTGCCCTCGGGGATGCCCTGGTAGACCTCGATGGCACGGTGCAGCTCGGCCACGGCGTGGGCGGTCCGGCCATGGGGGCTCACCAGGGAGGCGATGGTCGCGCCCACGATGATGGCCACGATGACGCCCAGCGACACGAACGTGGGGATCTCGGGGGCCCACGCGATGTGCTCACCGCCGTTGATGAACGGCACCTCGTTCTCGTGCAGGGCGTGCAGGATGAGCTTCACCCCGATGAACGCCAGGATCAGGGACAGACCGTGCTTGAGGTAGATCAGCCGCTCCATGAGCCCGCCGAGCAGGAAGTAGAGCTGGCGCAGTCCCATGAGGGCGAAGATGTTGGCGGTGAAGACGATGAACGGACTCTGGGTGAGACCGAAGATCGCCGGGATGGAGTCGAAGGCGAACATCAGGTCGGTGACGCCGATGGTCACGAAGACGACGAGCATCGGGGTGAACACGCGCTTGCCGTCCACCGTGGTGCGCAGCCTGTTGCCGTCGTACTCCTCCGTCATGGGGACCACCGTGCGCAGGCGGCGGATGAGCCCGTTCTCCTCGGTCTCGTCCTCACCCTCGTCCTTGGCCTGCTGGTAGGCGGTCCACAGGAGGAACACGCCGAAGATGTAGAAGACCCAGGAGAAGTTGGCGATGATCGTGGCGCCCAGCAGGATGAACACCCCCCGCAGGACGAGCGCGATGATGATGCCCACCATGAGCACCTCCTGCTGGTACCTCCGGGGCACCGCGAACCGGGCCATGATCACGATGAACACGAACAGGTTGTCGATGCTCAGGCTGTACTCGGTGATCCAGCCCGCCACGAACTGGGTGCCCTGCTCGGCGCCGGCGAAGACGAACATCAGACCCGCGAAGACCAGGGCGAGGGTCACGTAGACGCCCACCCAGATCCCCGCTTCCTTCATGGACGGCTCGTGGGGGCGCTTGGCGACCATGATCAGGTCGAAGAGGAGGATGCAGCCGAGGACGACGAAGGAGCCGATCTCGAACCACGCCGGTAGTTGTGTGTGCACGCGAGTTCTTTCGCTTGGAGATGGGTGCGCCCGCGGGCCGGCGCCGTCCGTGGAGCGGGGCGGGCCGGGGCGTCACGATGAGCCGCAAGTCTCTCCACCGCCCCGGCGGGCTCCGGGCCCGGATGCCGAGGTGCGGCCGCTGCGACCGGCCCGGCTCCGTTGCCCGGCGTGCTGACGACCGCAGCGCTGAGGGATACTCCCCTACGCGGGGAGGACTCTACCCCAGCCCGGGTGGACACCGGGACCGGACGTCACCGCGGGTCGTCCTTCCCGTCGGGGGCGGGGCTCAGGCGTGCCCCGCCTGCTGCATCTGCCGCAGCTCCTTCTTGAGATCCGCGAGCTCGTCACGGATCCGCCCGGCGAGCTCGAACTGCAGCTCGGCGGCCGCGGCCTGCATCTGCTCCGTCATCTGCGCGATGAGGTCCACGAGGTCCTCCGCCGGCGCGGCCGCGAACCCGTCCTGGCGCAGCTTGTCCTCCGCGGCCGCCACGGCGTCCCGCCCGCCCTTCGCCCCGGTCGGCGCGGTCTTCCTGCCGGCGGCGGCACGCCGGGCGAGCAGCTCCCGGGTGTCCTCCTCCTCGCGCTGCAGCTGGTCGGTGATGTCCGCGATCTTCTTCCGCAGCGGCTGCGGGTCGATCCCGTGCTCCGTGTTGTAGGCGACCTGGATCTCCCGGCGCCGGTTGGTCTCCTCGATGGCCGTGGCCATCGAGTCGGTGATCCGGTCGGCGTACATGTGCACCTGTCCGGAGACGTTGCGGGCGGCGCGGCCGATCGTCTGGATCAGGGAGGTCGTGGAGCGCAGGAAGCCCTCCTTGTCGGCGTCGAGGATCGCCACCAGGGACACCTCGGGCAGGTCCAGGCCCTCCCGGAGCAGGTTGATGCCGACGAGGACGTCGAACGTGCCCATCCGCAGCTCGCGCAGCAGCTCCACGCGGCGGAGGGTGTCGACGTCGGAGTGCAGGTACTGGACCTTGACCCCGTGCTCCATGAGGTACTCGGTGAGGTCCTCGGCCATGCGCTTGGTGAGGGTGGTGACGAGCACGCGCTCGTCCCGCTCGACCCGCACGTTGATCTCGTCGAGGAGGTCGTCGATCTGCCCCTTGGTGGGCTTGACGACCACCTCGGGGTCGATCAGCCCGGTGGGCCGGATGATCTGCTCCACGTAGCCGTCCGCCTGGGAGAGCTCGTACTTGCCCGGCGTGGCCGAGAGGTAGACGGTCTGGCCGATGCGCCCCAGGAACTCGTCCCACTTGAGCGGGCGGTTGTCCATCGCGGAGGGCAGCCGGAAGCCGTGCTCCACGAGGGTGCGCTTGCGGGACATGTCCCCCTCGTACATGCCGCCGATCTGCGGGATGGTCACGTGGGACTCGTCGACCACCAGCAGGAAGTCGTCGGGGAAGTAGTCGATGAGGCAGTGCGGGGCGGACCCGCGGGGACGGCCGTCGATGTGCAGGGAGTAGTTCTCGATGCCGTTGCAGTAGCCCATCTGCTCCATCATCTCGAGGTCGTAGGTGGTGCGCATGCGCAGCCGCTGGGCCTCGACGAGCTTGTTCTGGGACTCCAGCTCCTGCAGCCGCGCGGCGAGCTCGTCCTCGATGGACTTCACGGCCGTGGCCATCCGGTCCGCGCCGGCCACGTAGTGGGAGGCGGGGAAGACGTACATCTCGGTCTCCTCCCGGATGATCTCCCCGGTGAGCGGGTGGAGGGTGTAGATGGACTCGATCTCGTCGCCGAAGAACTCCACGCGGACCGCGTGCTCCTCGTACATCGGGATGATCTCCACGGTGTCCCCTCGCACGCGGAACGTGCCGCGGTGGAAGTCGACGTCGTTGCGCGCGTACTGCATGTGCACGAACCGGCGCAGCAGCTCGTCGCGGTCCATCTCCGCCCCCCGGCGCAGCGTGACCATCTGCGCCACGTACTCCTCGGGGGTACCCAAGCCGTAGATGCAGGACACGGTGGCGACCACGATGACGTCGCGCCGGGTCAGCAGGGCGTTGGTCGCGGAGTGCCGCAGCCGCTCGACCTCCTCGTTGATGGACGAGTCCTTCTCGATGAAGGTGTCCGTCTGCGGGACGTAGGCCTCGGGCTGGTAGTAGTCGTAGTACGAGACGAAGTACTCGACGGCGTTGTTGGGCAGCAGCTCGCGCAGCTCGTTCGCGAGCTGCGCGGCGAGCGTCTTGTTCTGCACCATGACGAGGGTCGGCCGCTGGACCCGCTCGATGAGCCACGCGGCGGTCGCGGACTTGCCGGTGCCGGTGGCGCCGAGCAGCACGACGTCCTTCTCCCCGGCCTCGATCCTCGCGGCGAGCTCCTCGATGGCCTTGGACTGGTCGCCGGCGGGCACGTAGTCGGAGATGACCTCGAAGGGGGCGACGACACGGTTGATCTTCTGGGCGAGGCTCATGGCACCAGGCTACGCGCCGCCCCGGACACGGGGCCCGGGTTCCTCCGGGGGCGATCGGACCCGCGGCCACCGGGACCGCACGCCGGAAATACGCCGCGGGTGCGGCCCGTTGCACAGGGCACACCGCCTCACCCGGGGGACGCCGCCGGAGCCCGCGGGCCGCCGGGTCATCATCGAGAGGAACACCGTGTCCATCGTCATCACCGGCGCCACCGGCCAGCTGGGCCGCCACGTCATCAGCTCCCTCCTGCGCCTGGACGTGCAGCTGCCGGACCTCGTGGCCGCCGGCCGCAACGAGGACAAGCTCGGCGCCCTCCGGGAGCTGGGTCTGGCCACGGTCCGGGTCGACTACACCGACCCCGCGACCCTCGACGAGGCGTTCGCGGGGGCGGACACGGTCCTGCTGATCTCCAGCAGCGCGGCGGGCGTGCGCGTGCCCCAGCACCGGAACGCGGTCGACGCCGCCGTCCGGGCCGGGGTCTCCCGCCTCGTCTACACCAGCACCCTCGGGGCCGACCGCGGGAAGCTGCTGCTCGCGGACGAGCACCTGGCCACGGAGCAGGGGATCGCCGACTCGGGGCTCCCCTACACGATCGTGCGCAACGGCTGGTACACCGAGAACTTCGAGCCGGCCCTGCGGCACGCGGAGACCACCGGCGTGGTCCTGGCCAGCGCCGGGGACGGCCGGGTGGCCAGCGCCACCCGCGAGGACTACGCGGAGGCGATCGCCGCGGTCCTCGCCCAGGACGGCCACGCCGGGCAGACCTACGAGCTCTCCGGGGACGTGGCGTGGAGCTTCGACGAGCTCGCCGCCGCGCTGACCGAGGTCCTGGACCGGGAGGTGACCTACCGGCGCCTCACGCCCGAGCAGCACCTGGCGGAGCTCGAGCGGACCGGCGTGGACGAGAGCACCGCGCGGTTCCTGGTGGCCCTGGACGCCAACATCGAGGACGGCGCCCTGGACCTCGTCACCGGGGACCTGTCGCGGCTGCTCGGCCGGCACACCACTGCGCTGGTCGACGCGCTGCGCGCGATGCGCTGAGGCGCCCGTCCGCCGAGGGAAGACGGCCCGTCAGTTGCGGGAGGTCCCGGCCCGGGGACCGCCGCGGGAGTCGTCACGGTGGTAGAGGTACTCGTTGCCGTGCTCGTCCTTCTCGATCACGAAGTGCTTCTGGCACTCCTCGTACCAGGCGTGGGCCCGTTCGCTCTCCTCGGCGCCGTGGGTCTCCGGGGGGACGCGATCGGCCGCGCCGTAGATCTTGAGGGCGATCTGGTTCAGCCGGTCCAGCAGGCGGTAGCCCGACGACGGCGCGTCCTCGTTGACGGTGTGCTGCTCTTCGGACATGGCGTCCCCCGGTGACCGCGAAGCGGATGGGCACCATTGTATTCCTCGTGCCGCGGCCGGCACAGGCCGGTCGCTCAGCGGCTCCGGGACACCCCCGGCGGTGTGCCGCGAGGGCGGCGTCACATCTTCTGGAACTTGGCCCGGACCACCATGAACACCCCGTAGCAGATGAGGCCCAGGGCCACGGCCCCGAGGATCCACGCCCCGAACGGCTGCTCCTGCAGGCTCTTGAGCGCGCCGTCCAGACCCGTCGACTGCCCGGGGTCGCTCTGCACCGCGGCCACGACGACGAGCACGCCGAGCACGGCCAGCGCGACGCCCTTCGCCGCGTAGCCGGCCGTGCCCAGCCACACCACGGCCGAGCCGGCCCTGCCCGGCGGCAGGCTCTTCAGGTTCTCCCGGAAGGACCTCGTCACGCCCCGGTGGACGAAGAAGACACCGGCGACGACGAGGCCCAGTCCCACGGCGATCAGCAGCACCGTGCCGGCCGGGTGCGCCATGAGCCGGGCACTCATCGACTGGGTGGACTGGCTGCTGTCGCTCGAGCCCCCGAGGGCGTAGGTCCCGAACACGGCGCCGATCGCGCCGTAGGCGAGCGCCTGGCCGCCCATCTTGAGGCGGTGCTTGAGCCGCTCCCGGTCCGAGCGCTGCGTCGCGCCGAAGAACACCTCGCTGAACAGGAAGACGGCGAGCGCCGCGCAGCCGAGGAAGCACGCCCACAGCAGGACGGTGCCGCCCGGGCTGCCGGCGAGCGCGGCGACCGCCCCCGACTGGTCCGCGGAGCCCGAGCCGCCGGTGGCGACGCGCAGCGCGATGACCCCGATCATGACGTGCAGCAGGCCCGCCGCCACGTATCCGGCGCGGGCCGCGAGGATGAACCCGCGTGAGTCCGTCGCGGCGTCCGCGGCGTTGGCCGCCCTCGTGGCCTGCCGGCCGACCTCGCCCATGGCTCCTCCTGCGGTTCGGAACTCCATCGTGCGCCTGTGGACCGCCGGTGTCCACGACGCCGTTCGGCTGACACCGGCTGCTCCGGGACGACGGCTACTGCTTGAAGGCGGCGTCGAACGAGGCGCCGGAGGGCGCGAAGTCGAAGCGCTTCAGGAACGCCAGGGCCTCGGGGGCGCCCTGGAGGCGGTCCATGCCGGCGTCCTCCCACTCCACGGACACGGGGCCGTCGTAGCCGATGGCGGTGAGGGCCCGGAAGCTGTCCTCCCACGGCACGTCGCCCCGGCCGGTCGAGACGAAGTCCCAGCCGCGGCGGGGGTCGCCCCAGGGCAGGTGGGAGGACAGGATGCCGTTGCGCCCCCCGCCCGTCCGCATCTTCGTGTCCTTGCAGTCCACGTGGTAGATCCGGTCCGCGAAGTCCGAGATGAACGCCACCGGGTCGATCTGCTGCCACAGGAAGTGGCTGGGGTCCCAGTTCAGCCCGAAGGCCTCGCGGTGGCCGATGGCCTCCAGCGCCCGGTGCGTGGACCAGTAGTCGTAGGCGATCTCGGAGGGGTGGACCTCGTGGGCGAACCGCACCCCGCACTCGTCGAAGACGTCCAGGATCGGGTTCCACCGGTCCGCGAAGTCCTGGTAGCCCGCGTCGACCACGTCCTGGGAGACCGGCGGGAACATCGCCACGTACTGCCAGACGGAGGACCCGGTGAAGCCGACCACCGTGTCCACGCCCAGCCTCCGCGCGAGCCGTGCCGTCAGCTGCATCTCCTCGGCGGCACGGGCGCGCACTCCCTCGGGCGATCCGTCGCCCCAGACCCGGGGCCCCACGATGGACTCGTGCCGGAAGTCGATCGGGTCGTCGCAGACCGCCTGTCCCTTCAGGTGGTTGGAGATGGCCCACACCCCGAGACCATGGCGCTCGAGGATGTCGAGCCGGTCCCGGACGTAGGCGTCGTCGTCCCACCGCCAGGCGTCGAGGTGCTCGCCGGAGACGGCGATCTCCAGACCGTCGTAGCCCCAGCCGGCGGCCAGTTCCGCGACCTCCTCGAGCGGGAGGTCGGCCCACTGTCCGGTGAACAGCGTGTAGCGGTGGTGTCCCATGGGAGTCCTTCGGGTCGGGGAGAGCGGTTCTCCGCTGGTCCGGGGTCAGAGGTGGACGGTGGCGCCGGACCGCGCCGCGCTGTCCGTCACGGCGCCGAGCACCCGCTGGACCTCCAGGCCGTCCTCGAACCCGGGGGCGGCCGGGGTCCCCGTCTCGATGGCCCGCAGGAGGTCGGCGGCCTGGCTGGTGAACGTGTGGTCCCAGCCGAGGACGTGTCCGGCCGGCCACCACGCCCCCACGTAGGGGTGGGTGTCCTCGGTGACGAGGATCCGGTTGTAGCCCCGGGTGTCCGGCGCCGCGGCGGTGTCGAACAGGTGCAGCTCGTTCAGCCGCTCGAGGTCGAAGCGCAGGCCGCCCAGCGATCCGTAGACCTCGATCTCGAGGGCGTTCTTGCGGCCGGTGGCGCAGCGGGAGACCTCCAGGCTGACCACCGCCCCGGAGGCGGTGCGCAGGGTGGCCCAAGCGGCGTCGTCGACCGTCACCGGCTCGGGGCCGGCCGCGCCCTCCCGGGTCGGGACGAACGTGGTGACCGTCCCGGAGACGGACGTGACCGGCGAGTCCAGGAGGAAGCGCACCTGGTCGACGGCGTGCGAGGCGAGATCGCCCAGCGCCCCGGACCCGGCTGTCTCCCGGCGCAGGCGCCACGTCATGGGCGCGTGCTCGTCGGCGAGCCAGTCCTGGAGGTAGCTGACCCGGACCTGCCGGACCCGGCCCACGCGGCCGTCCGCGATCAGCTCCCGGGCCAGCGCCAGGGCCGGCACCCGGCGGTAGTTGAAGCCCACCATGGACCGGACGCCGCGGGCCCGGGCCGCCGCCGCGGCGGCCACCATCCGCTCGGCCTCGGCCACCGTGTTGGCCAGCGGCTTCTCCACGAGCACGTGCTTGCCGGCCTCGAGGGCGGCCACGGCCATGTCGGCGTGCAGGTGACCGGGGGTGCAGATGTCGACGACGTGGATGTCGTCCCGTTCCAGCACCGACCGCCAGTCGGTGCCGCTCTCCTCCCAGCCGTACCGCCGTGCGGCCTCGGCCACGTGACCGGCGTCCCGGCCCGACAGCACCTTCTGCGCCACGCGGGGCGTGGGGTAGAAGGCGTTGACGTTGCGCCACGCGTTGGAGTGGGCCTTGCCCATGAAGGAGTAGCCGAGCACGGCGACGCCCAGGGCGGCGGGCTCACGGCCGGTGGCGGGGTCGGGCACGGTGGTGGTCATGGCTGTCCTCCTGGGGGCCGGGCGCCGGCCGAGCGCAGGAACGCCAGTCCGTGCTCCGCGAGCTGGTCCTGGGTCTCCGCCAGGGGCCGCCAGATCGAGGCGGCGGTGGCGATGCTGGCGTTGAGGGCGGTGAAGCTCTCGATGGTGAGGGCGCCGGTGTAGCCCACGGCGTCCAGGGCGTCGAAGATGCCCGTCCAGTCCGTCTGGTCCCCGCCGGGGGCTCCCCGGTCGTTGCCGCAGACCTGGACGTGCACGAGGTGCTCGCCGGCGGCCCGGACGGCGTCGGCGGAGGAGCGCTCCTCGATGTGCAGGTGGTAGGTGTCCAGGGCCAGGCCCACACCGTGGCCGAGCAGCGGCCCGAGAGCGTCGAGCGCCTGCGCGGTGGTGTTGATCAGGGACGTCTCGTAGCGGTTGAGCGGTTCGACGCCCAGGACGACCCCGGCGGCCTCGGCCTCGGCGGCCAGCGGTGCCAGGTTGCGCCGCAGCTGCGCGTACGCGTCCGCGCGCTCCGCCGCGTCCATCCGCCACAGCCGTCCCGTGTGCGCGTAGAAGGGCCCGCACACGGCCGGTGCGCCGACGTCGTGGGCCAGCTGGATGCAGGCCCTGAGGTAGCGCTGGGTCCGGGCGATCACGGCGTCGTCCGCCAGGACCAGTTCCCGCCCGGGCGCCATGGCGCCGATGATGAACGGCTTGAGCCCGGCGAGCGCGTCCCGCACTGCCCCGGCGGAGAGGTCGCCGACGTTCTCCAGCGGCAGCTCGACGGCGTCGAAGCCCATGTCCGCGATCTTTCCCAGCAGCGGGGGCAGGTTCGAGTCGGTGAGCGGGGACTCCCACACCCAGGTGTTGACGCCGATCAAGCGCTGCACGGGCCTGCCTCCTCTCGTCGGACTGTCGTGGATGGCGCCCTGCCCGCCGCCGGGAGCTCCGGGGGCCGGGCCGGTGGCGGGCAGGGCGCGGTCGTGCGGGTCAGGGGATGACGCGGTCCCGCCAGACGTCGGGGTAGCCCGGCAGGTCCTCGCCGCCGAACTTGGCGTAGTGGCCGTCCGGCATCCCCTCGTTGTCGGCGAGGAAGTCCGCCCGCTGGTCCTCGGTGATGGGCTCCTGCGGCAGGACCCACTCGGCGGGGACGTCCTCGCCGGCGAAGATCTGCTCGAGCGCCAGCAGCGGGGTGCGCCACTGGAAGTTCGAGTACACCGGGGCGAGGCCGGTCAGGCCGGTGTCCTCCCACTTGCGCAGGAAGCTCATCTCGTCCTCTCCGGTCATCACCGGGTAGTCCGCGCCGGCGTCCTCGAACGCCTCGATGGCGGCGACGGCGCCGTCACCGGCGTCCATCCACACGCCCTGCACGTCCCCGGTGGCGAGCTCGTCGGAGATGATCTTCTTGATCTCGGTGGGGTCGGCCCCGGTGAAGTAGTCCGTCGCCTCGATCCCGTTCTCCTCGAAGATCCGCTCGGCCGCGGCCCAGCGCTGCTCCAGGACGTCGACGCCCGGGAGGATGCGCAGGGCCACCACCTTGTCGCCCTCCTGCAGGTTGTCGACCAGGAAGTTCGCCGAGTCGATGCCCCAGGCGAAGCCGCCGATGGGGTGGATGAACGTCGTCGCGCAGTCGGTCTCCACCCCGCGGTCGAAGACCACCACCGGTTTGCCGGTCTCGCACGCGCGCTCCACGGCGGGCGTCAGGGCGGCGGTGGAGTTCGGGGAGATGATGAACCCGTCGCACTCGCCCTCGGCGATGAAGTAGTCGATGTCGGCGATCTGCGTGTTGTCGTCGTCCTGGGCGTCACGGGTCTCCATCTCGGAGATCACCCCGGAGTCCTGGAGCACCTTGAGCTGCTCGTTCATGGTGATCCACCCGGTCTGGCGCCAGGGGTTGGAGATGGAGGCGTTGGAGAAGCACACCTTCTGCGGGCCGTCGGCGGCGAACTCCCCCGTGGCGGTCGTCTCCCCGTCGATGTACTGGGTCCAGGGCTGCTGCGGGTCCCCCTCGAAGGAGGCGGAGCGCTGCTCGAGCTGCCGGTCGTACTCCGCCTGGTCGAACCACTCGTCACCGCCCTCCGGAGCCGGTGTGGCGGCAGCGGACTCCCCTCCGGTCTCGGCGGGCGGCGGCTCCTCCATCGACGAATCGGTGGTGCAGGCGGTCAGTCCCAGCAGCGCTGCCGCTGCCACCACGGTGACCTTTGACTGGATGCTTCGGCGCATCATGTTCCTTCCTCGTCGGTGCCCGGGGTGGGCGGTGCTGCTATGGCACGTCTCGGCTCCTGCGCCGCTGCGGTCCGGCCGCGCCGGCGGCGCTTCCACGTCTGGGTGCCGGCGGCGACGGCGAGGATGATGATCGCGCCCTGCACGGTGTCCCGCCAGGTCGACTGGACGCCCAGGAAGTTCAGGAGCGCGAAGAGGGTCTCGAGGGCGAAGGCGCCGGCGGCCGCGGAGAGCACCCAGCCGCGCCCGCCGCCCAGCACGACGCCGCCGAGGACGACCGCGGTGATGGCCGTGAACTCGTAGCCGCGCCCCACGGAGGGGTGCACCCCGGCGTAGCCCACGAGGATGATCCCCGCCACGGTCGCGGCCAGGGAGGAGAGCATGAACGCCCGGGTGCGCACCCACCAGACCCGGGCCCCGGTCAGGGCGGCGGCCCGGGGGTTGTCGCCCACGGCGATGAGCGTGCGGCCGTAGGGCCGGCGCATGAGCCAGAAGGCGGCGGCCGCGACGACCGTCACCAGGACGACCGGATAGGGCAGGACCCCCAGGACGGGGACGTCCTGGATGCCGCCGCGGCCGATCTGCCGGAAGCTGTCCGCCGGGTTCCCCGTCGCGGCGCCGCCCGTCCAGTAGAGCACCAGCCCGAGCAGGGCGAGCATGGTGCCGAGGGTCACGATGAAGCTCGGCACCTTCAGGAGCGTGGTGACCAGTCCGTTGACCAGGCCCACGAGGGCCCCGAGGACGAGCATCAGCACCAGGACGGGCACGGTCCGGCTGTCGTCCTGGCCGATGAGGTTGCCGGCCACGAACACCTGGGCGGTGACCACCGAGCCCATGGACAGGTCGAACTCCCCGGAGACGATCACGAAGTACTGCCCGATGGCCGCGATGGCGATCGGCGCCGTGCGGCCGACGAACCGGATCAGCGAGCCCGGTTCACCGAAGGACGGGTTGACGGCGATCGCCGCGACCAGCAGCACCACGAGGAGCACGAAGACGGCTCCGCCGGGCGTCCGCAGACCGCGCAGCACCCGCTCGTGCCGGGGTGACCGGTTCTGCTGCAGGACCGCGGCCCGGTCCGTGACGGCGGCGCTCATGCCGGGACCTCCTGCTCGGTCCGCCCGCTCCGGTGCTGGTCGAAGCGTGCGGGCCGGCTGACCACCCGGCGCCGGGCGTACACGGCGACGGCGACGACGATCACGATGCCGCGGACCACGTCCTTCAGGAACGGGTTGATCTGCAGGACGCTCATGATGTTGTCGATCATCGCGAAGATCAGGACACCGCCCAGCGTCCCCACCAGCGACCCCTTGCCGCCCGCCAGCAGCGTTCCGCCCAGGACCACGGCGGCGATGGAGAGCAGGTCGTACCCGCCCTGGGAGCCGATGGTGGGGCTGCCCACCCCGAGCCGCGCAGCGAGCAGCAGGCCCGCGAGACCGGCCATGACGGAGCAGATGACGTGGGCGGCGACGATCGGGGTGCCGGTCTGGATCCCGGACATCCGGGCCACCCGGATGTCCCCGCCGACCGCGTACATGTGGTGGCCCAGTCGGCTGCGGGTCAGCATGAGCAGGACCACGCCGGCGCAGGCCAGCATGATCAGCGTGGAGACCGGGACCGGGCCGATGCCCGTGGCGCCGACGAGGCGGAAGGCCACGGGGGTCTGCCCCGAGCTGCCCTTGTAGTGGGTGGCGAGATAGCCGCTGACGACCAGACCGGTGCCCAGTGTGGCGATGAAGCCGTGGACCTTCAGCCCGGACACCACGAGGCCGTTGACCAGGCCGATGCCCGCGGAGACGACCAGGGCGAGTGCCACGCCGGCCAGGATGTTGCCCGGCCGGTTCGCCATGAGACCCGCCGAGAGCAGGCTCGCGAGACTGATGACGTACGGCACGGACAGGTCGAGGCTCCCCACCAGGATCACGAGCGTCTGGCCGATCGCGATGAAACCGA
The DNA here is from genome assembly GCF_042879215.1 of Kocuria arenosa. NCBI lineage: Bacteria > Bacillati > Actinomycetota > Actinomycetes > Micrococcales > Micrococcaceae > Kocuria > Kocuria arenosa. The sequence continues at coordinate 530,522 of NZ_JBHZTA010000002.1, forward strand.
GGACGCTGGTCCCGGTGAGGATGGCGGAGATGTTCCCGGGGCTGACGAAACTGCGCCCGGTGGCACCGACCAGCACCATGCCGACCACGAAGGTCAGCAGGACCACGAGGTAGACGATGTGGGTGGACGTGAGCCTCGAGAACGTCATCACGGTCTCGCCCCTTCCGTGCGGGCACCGGTGGCCAGCTGCAGCACCTGCTCCTCGGTGGCGTCCGGCGGGAGCTCACCGGCGATCCGGCCGTCCCGCATGACGACGATCCGGCTGGACATGCCCAGGACCTCCGGCAGCTCGCTGGAGACCATGAGCATGGCCTTGCCCTCGGCGGCGAGCATGCGCATGAGGTTGTAGACCGCGATCTTGGCGCCCACGTCGATCCCGCGGGTCGGCTCGTCGAGCAGCACGACCTGCGGGTCCACGGCCAGCCACTTGGCGAGGACCACCTTCTGCTGGTTCCCGCCGGAGAGGTACTGGACCTCCTGGTCCAGGTCCCGGGCCACCACCTCGAGCGAGGAGAGCACCCCGGGGACGTCCTTCCGGGCCGCGGCGGTCCGCCGCGGGAAGACGGAGCGGATCACGCCCAGGGCGTTGTCCAGGATGGACTGGTCGAGGCTGAGCCCCTGCGTCTTGCGGTCCTCCGTGATCAGGGCGACGCGCTGCCGGACGGCCTGCCGGGGCGAGGAGGCCGGGTACGGCCGGCCGTCCAGCTCCATGGACCCGCGGGTGAACGGGTGGACGCCGAAGACGGCCTCCACCAGTTCCGTGCGCCCGGAGCCCTGCAGTCCCGCGACCCCCACGATCTCCCCCGCGCGCAGCGTCAGGTCGATGCCGTCGAGCTGGTCGTTGCCCCCGCCGTCGATCCTCAGGAGCTCCCGCCCCACCCCCGTGCCGGGCACCTCCTCCGGGAAGTAGGCGGAGATCGGGCGGCCCACCATCATGCGCACCAGAGCGGCGTCGTCCATGGCGGACGCGGGCTCGGTCCCCACCACGCGGCCGTCCTTGAGGACCGTGATGGTGTCGCACAGGTCGAAGATCTCCTTCAGCCGGTGGGACACGTACAGGATGGCGGTGCCGCGCTCCCGGAGCCGGCGGATGATCGCGTACAGCAGGTCCACCTCCGGACCCGCGAGGGCCGCGGTCGGCTCGTCCATGGAGATGATGCGGGCGTCGTAGCCGATGGCCTTGGCGATCTCCACGATCTGCTGCTGGGCCACGGACAGGGAGCTCACGGTGGTCGTCGGCGGGATGCTGGTGATGCCCAGGTCCTCGAGCAGGGAGCTCGTCATCGTGTTCATGGCCCGCCGGTCGACGAGCAGGCCCCTGCGCGGCTCGCGGCCGAGGAAGACGTTCTCGGCCACCGTGCGGTCGGGCAGCAGGTTGAACTCCTGGAACACCGTCGACAGCCCGGCCACGTGCGCCTGGGTCGGGTGGTGGAACTCGACGGGGGTGCCGCCGATCTCCACGGTCCCCGCGTCCCGGTCGTGGACCCCGGCGAGCACCTTCATCAGGGTGGACTTCCCAGCGCCGTTCTCGCCGACGAGCCCGTGCACCTCGCCCGCGTGCAGCTGGAGGTCCACGTCCTCGAGCACCGGCACCCCGAAGAAGGACTTCGACAGGCCCGTGACGGTCAGCACCGGGGAGCTCGCGCGCTCGTTCATGCGGCCACTGTGACACGGGCCACAGACTTCTGTCGACGATCCGGCAAAAGTTGGTTTCTGGTTGTGCGATTGTGACGTGCTTGACCCCCATAAGGGGCCGTGCTCTACTGACAAAGTGCTGCAGAGTCCACCCTCGGCGCCGTCGCCGCGTTCCTCGGACTCGCCCGCTCCGGGGGCGAGCGAAGTCTTCCAGCTGCTGCGCGACGGCCGCCCGAGGACGCGGGCGGAGCTCGCCCAGCTGACCGGGCTGGCCCGCTCCACCGTGGCGTCCCGCGTGGACACCCTCATGGCACTGGGCCTCGTCGCCCCCTACGGCGGGGCCGCCTCCACCGGAGGGCGCCCGCCCTCGCTCTTCGCCCTGCACCCCGGTGCCCGGGTGGTGGTCGGCGCGGACATCGGGGCGACGCACGCCCGGGCGGTCCTGGCGGACCTCTCCGGCCGGGAGCTCGCCGAGGAGCGCGAGGCGCTCGCGATCGGCGAGGGGCCCGAGGCGGTCCTGGGCTGGCTCGTGCGCACGGTCGCCACGCTGCTCGAGCGCGGGAACCGCCCGGCCGCGGAACTGGCCGCCATCGGCATCGGGCTGCCCGGCCCGGTGGAGCACGAGACGGGCCGGCCGATCAACCCGCCCATCATGCCGGGGTGGGACCGCGTGGACGTCCCCGCCCTCGTGCAGGCCCGCTACGACGTGCCCGTGCTGGTGGACAACGACGTGAACATCATGGCCCTCGGCGAGCGCAGCTTCTTCTGGCCCGAGACCACCGAGCTGATCTTCGTCAAGGTGGCCACCGGCATCGGCGCCGGGATCATCTCCGGCGGCGCCCTCCAGCGCGGAGCCCAGGGCACCGCCGGGGACCTCGGCCACGTCCGGGTGCCGCGCGGCGACGAGCTCCTCTGCCGCTGCGGCAACACCGGATGCCTCGAGGCGCTGGCCGGCGCCCCGGCGCTCGTGCGGACCCTCAACGAGCAGGCGCCCGGCACGCTCGCCACCAGCCAGGACGTGATCGACCTCGTCCGCTCCGGCGACCCCCGCGCCGTGCAGGTGATCCGCCAGGCGGGCCGGGACATCGGGGACGTTCTGGCCACCTGCGTGAACCTCATCAACCCGTCCGTGATCGTGATCGGCGGCAGCCTCGCCCAGGCCGGGGAGCACCTGCTGGCGGGCATCCGCGAGGTCGTCTACCGGCGGTCCCTGCCACTGGCCACGGAGCACCTGCGGGTGGCCCCCTCGGTCGCCGGGGAGCGGGCCGGCGTCATGGGGGCGGCGGTGCTGGCCATCGACCACGTCCTGTCCCCGGAGTCCATCGAAGCCGCCTGCGCCGCCCTGAGCACGGGCTGAGCGCGCCCGCCCGCACACCCGGCTGCCCCCGGGCCGCGTGGGCTCCGGTCGCTCACCCTCGGAACCGGGCGTTGAGGCGTGCGGCCTGCCGCGTGAGGTGGTCGCGCTCCGGAAGGCTGGGCGCCGACCGGGCGGCCTCGGCGTAGAGCCGTGCGGCGGTCACGGGGTCGCCGTCGCGCTCGTGGAGATATGCCGTGGCGGCGGTGTACCGGGGCAGGGAGGGGTCGAGCCCCGCCAGGGCGGCCAGACCGGCCCGCGGGCCCTCGGCCTCGCCGAGCGCGACGGCGCGGTTGAGGCGGGCCACAGGACTGCCGGTGAGCCGCACGAGCTCGTCGTACCACTCGACGATCTGCGCCCAGTCGGTCTCCTCGGCCGTGCGGGCGTCGGCGTGGAGCGCGGCGACGGCCGCCTGGGCCTGGTACTCGCCCAGGCGGTCGCGGGAGAGCGCCGCCTGCAGCAGGTCGACGCCCTCGGTGATCAGGCAGACGTCCCACAGGCCTCGGTCCTGCTCGGCGAGGGGCACGAGGCTGCCGTCGGGCCGCGTCCGGGCCGGGCGCCGGGCGTGGTGGAGCAGCATGAGCGCGAGCAGCCCCGCCACCTCCTCGTGCTCCATCCCGGCCGCCAGCCGGCGGGTGAGCCGGATCGCCTCGGCGGCGAGGTCGACGTCGCCCGAGTAGCCCTCGTTGAAGACGAGGTAGAGCACGCGCAGGACCGTGGCCACGTCACCCGGCCGGTCGAACCGCACGCCCGCGACGGTGCGCTTGGCCCGGCTGATCCGCTGGGCCATGGTCGCCTCCGGCACGAGGTAGGCCCGCGCGATCTGGCGCGTGCTGAGACCGCCCACCGCGCGCAGCGTGAGCGCGACCGCCGAGGCCGGTGTCAGGGACGGGTGCGCGCACAGGAAGTACAGCTGAAGGGTGTCGTCCGCGGACGCCGCCGGGCCGGGCGGGGGCTCGTCCTCGAGCCGGAGCTCGCGCCGCCGGCGGGAGGTGTCGGCGCGGGCGGCGTCGAGGAACTTGCGCCAGGCCACGGCGACCAACCAGGCCTTCGGGTCCCGCGGCGGGTTCTCCGGCCACACGCGCACCGCTTCGACCAGGGCGTCCTGCACGGCGTCCTCGGCCGCCGCGAAGCCCGCTCCGCGGCGGCCGAGAATCCCGATCACGGTGGGGGTGAGGGTCCGCAGCAGGGTCTCGTCCACCGCGCGTCACTCCGTGATGGTCGGCGGCGCGGTCAGGAACGGGCGGATCTCGAGCCACTCGTGGATCGGCTTCCCACCCGCCCCCGGGGCCGCGGACAGCTCACCGGCCAGTTCGAGCGCCCGGTCGTAGGACTCGACGTCGATCACCATCCAGCCGGCGATCAGGTCCTTGGTCTCGGCGAACGGGCCGTCGGTGACCGGCGGCTTCCCCTCGCCCTCGTAGCGGACGAACGTGCCCTCCGGGGACAGCGCCTGCGCGTCGACGAACTCGCCGGTGCCCTCGAGCCGGGCGGCGAAGTCCGACATGTACTGCAGGTGCGCCGACACCTCCGCCGGGGTCCACCGGTCCATCGGCACGTCGTTGACCGGCGCCGGAGCACCCCGGTAGTGCTTGAGCAGCAGATACTTGGCCATCATGTTCTCCTTGCTGAGGTACGGCCCATTGTGGCCGTGCTCACCCCGGAGACGGAGCTGTCGGCGGGATCTCGACATCCCACGGCGACATCTTTCGGCGATCTTGCCCGAGAATCGTGGAACGTCCCTCGCGCCCCTGTGTCCGGCATCGGGTGCACCGAGCTCCGGGCAGCGCTGCTTCGGCTGCCTGCGGCACGGCGTGCACAGACCGGCGCTCTGACCACGGGACGGGTCAGGGCGCCGGTTCAGGGAGCTCTCGGTGACACAGCGGACACCGACAGCCGGGCGGTCGTCGCTCGGGCCGGCAGTCCGTGCCGGATCGGCGTGTCGACGTCAAGCGGTGGGCGCTTTCACGGACCGGTCCAGCTGGGCATCTCGACCGCCTCGGTGCGGGTGGTGTGCAGGTCGACGATCTGGCCCGGGGTCCTGTCCTTGGTCTCCTGGGCCGTCAGGGCGGCGAGCACGGCGATCAGGCAGGCACCGGTGACGAACCCGGCCACACCCAGCCAGTTGTCCCTCTCGGCCCCGGCCAGGGAGCTGGCCGGGGCCGGGGCGAAGCCCCCGGAGACGGCGCAGAGCCAGAACGGCCGGTCCCAGGTCCACCACGGGGGTCGGTGCGGCTATGGCAGGTCCCGCACCGATCGTCCCATGCGGGTCACCGCCTCGGTGAGGATCTCCTGCGAGGTGGCGAAGTTCAACCGCACGTGTCCGGCTCCACCGGTGCCGAAGACGTGCCCGGAGCTCAGGGCGACCCGGGAGCGGTCCAGGAACATCCGGGCGGTTGCGGCCATGTCCGAGACGACGGCGAGCCCCTCGGGGCCTGCGTCGGACTCCAGGCCCAGCGCGCGGCAGTCCAGCCACGCCAGATACGTGCCTTGCGGCGGGGTGTACCGCACACCCGGCAGGTGCTGTGCCAGCAGGCGAGCGAGCAGTGCCCGGTTGGCGTCCAGACCCTCGAGGAGCGCGTCCAGCCACGTCTCCCCTGCGGCGAAGGCGGCGGTGTGGGCGATGATCCCGACGTGGCTGGGCCCGTGACCGACCTCCTCGGGCATGCGCTGCAGGTCCGCAGCGGCCTCCGGTCCGGCGAGGGCCAGGGCGGCCTTGAGCCCGGCTAGATTCCACCCCTTGGAGGCCGACATCAGCGCGAACGCGTCTTCGGCACCGGGCACGCTCAGATACGGGGTGAACCGGGCCCCGGGCAGCACCAGGGGCGCGTGGATCTCGTCGGCGACCACCCGCACCCCGTGCCGGCGGGCCAGCTCGGCCACCGCGGCCAGTTCCCGAGCGGTGTGGACGGTCCCGGTGGGATTGTGCGGGTTGCTCAGCAGGTAGGCGACCCTGCCCCCGCGCGCCCGCGCACCCCGGAACGTTGCCTCCAGGACGTCCAGATCGAGCCGCGAATCCTCGCCCAGCGGTGCTTCCACCACCCGGCGGGCGTCGTGGGAGACGAAGGCGTAGAAGGGGGCGTAGACCGGGGAGTTCACCACGACCGCGTCCCCCCGATCGGTCAGCAGGCGCAGCACCTCGATCACCCCCAGCATGACGTCCGGGACGAGCGCGGTGCGCTCCACCGCGATCCCGTCCCACTGCCATCGCCGCGCTGCGAAGACGCTCAGCGCCTCGGCGTAGGCGGTGCCGGCCGGGTATCCGGTGTCGCCGAGGTCGATGGCCTCGTGCACGGCCCGGGCCACCGCCGGAGCCAGAGAGACGTCCATCTCCGCCACCCACAGGGGCAGCACGTCCTCGGGGTGGGCCCGCCACTTGCTGCTGGTGCGCCGGCGCAGCTGGTCCAGCGTCAGTGTCTCCAGGGGGTTCGTCATTTTTTCCATCATCACGGAACCTTTCTGGCCATCGGATCGACCATCAGCGGCCGGCGACCTCCGGGTCACCACTCCAGCGCTGAGCGCCTACGATGCCACAGCCCGCCGTGCGTGCCGGCCCCCGCGACCGGTGCTCGTCCAGCGACACCGGGCAGGCAGCAGTGACCACCATGACGGGTGTCGCCGACGCCATCACCGGGAGCTGTCCACCCCCCGCTTCTCACGGTGAAAAAATGACCTCAGCTGCTGCCGCATCCACAGCGGCAGTTGCCGGCGTGGCCGCGCCGCCACCGAGGGCGGGCTGCGACGCCGATGGGGCAGAGGTCATTTGATCGCGGGGAGCCTTCTCCCGATCGATGACCCCCAGTCACTCGCACCAGGACACCACAGCTCCCGCGGGAATCTCTTGTGCAACGCAGTTCACCTCGTTCGAGGTCGATCCAGCTCCAGAACCGGAACCATCTCGATGACCTTGCGAGGAGTTCTACCGCTGACCGGCCATATGTCAAACAGAAGGGGTGAGCCGCTCGGCTCCCTGCCCTCAGCGCGGCCGGCAACCGTTCGCTCTGCAGTGATCCCCGTCAGGTGGACGCTCTCGTCTGTTCCTCACCCCGTGGATGGGTCCATTCCAGCCGAGCCAGTCTGCGGCCTTGAGTGCGATGTCCAGGGGAATGGTGTGGCCGCCATCGAATTCGAGGTAGGTGACGTCGTAGCCGGTGCGCTCCAGGGCCGGCACGATGCGTCTGCTGGTGCGGTCGATGGGCAGCACCGGGTCTGTCACCCCGTGGGAGACCACGATGCGGGGGTTTCCCCACCGGGCAGCGGGGGGTATGAAGCCCGGGGAGAAAGCGAGGATGTGGCCGAACAGGTCACCATTGGCCAACCCCAGGCCCAGGGCGTAGGAAGCGCCGTCGGAGAATCCGGCGATACCGATCCGCCCGGGATCCACTGCCACGGTGTTGAACGCGCGATCCAGTGAACGATTGATGACATCGACGTCGGGACCGTAGTCGTTGCGGATGCCGTCCCAGGTCGAACTCCGCGAGACCGGGACGAGAACGGCGGCCCCGTACTGATCGGCGACCTTCTGCAGGACGGCCAGGCTGCCTTCGGGGAGGCCACCGGCTCCGTGCAGAGCCACCAGCAGAGGGACCGACCGCCCTGTCGCGGGCCGGGACGGCACACACAGCACGGAATCCCCTTGAGCCTCCACTGCGAGGTGATGCGTCCCGGGTGCAGCCGGGACAGCTACCCGCACACCGTCGGGGTGTGCCGACAGCGCAGCACGGTGTCGACGATGCTCCATTCCTTTCCTCCACATCTGCGGAACAGGACACGAGTTCTGCCCGTCCCGCCCCCGGTGCGGGCCAGGAGCCGACCACGGGGCCGCGATGCCCACGACTGTAGCGGCCTCACCGAGAGCTGCGTAAGGCACTGGGCCCGGCGCTCGATCCCTGGGTCTGGGCGACCGGTGAGGCATTCGTGGTCGAGTTCACGGCAGATCCAGATGTCCGGAACTGTCCGCCAAACCGGGAACTGTCGACGACGGGCGAACACTGAGCAGATGCGACGTTGACACGAACCGGACAGTCGCCATCGCTGCGGGTACCCCATGGATTGCTTCAACCTGTCGGTGCCCGTCCTCGGCACGGCGCCCCAGTCACCCATAAGGTGGGCTCAGACAACCGAGGGCATGCCCGCCGCAGGCCGAGGAGGACCGATGAGCCGTGATCTGCCGTCCGCTGTTGATGCCCTGGTCGTCGGTGGTGGTGTCGCCGGATTGTCTGCGGCAACCTGGCTGGGCCGGTACCAGCGCTCCACCCTGGTGATCGACGCCGGGCAGCACCGCAGCCGGTTCACCGACCACACCCACGGCCTGCTGGGCCGGGACCCCATCAGCCCGCACACGCTGCTGGCCCAGGCCCGCGCAGGACTGGACCAGTACCCCCACGTGATGCTCCACGACGGGACGGTGGTAGCCCTGGAGCGCACCGAGGACGGCCGGTTCCTGGCCACCGTCGACAGCAAGGAGATCACTGCCCAGCGGATCGTGCTGGCCACCGGGGTGCGGGATCAGTTCCCGCAGATCGCCGGCTTCGAGGACCACTACGGCACGGATGTCTATCACTGCCCGTCCTGCGATGGATTCGAGGTCCGGGGTCAGGCGGTGATCGTGCTGGGCACCGGAAGTCACCTGCCCGCCTATGCCTCGGAGATGCTGGACTGGGCCGACACCGTGCGGGTCGTCACCGACACCACCGATCGGGCCTTCGCCGAGGATCAGCGCGCGACTCTGCACGAGCACGGGATCGAGGTCGTGGACGGCGTGGCCGAAGCTCTGCTCGGGGCTCCAGGGGCGTTGGAGGGCCTCCGGCTGGCCGACGGGAGCCTGGTGGAGGGCACCACGGTGTTCTTCTCCTACGCCCACCACCCCACCAACAGCCTTGCCGCCCATCTGGGGTGCGAGCTCGACGACGAGGGGCACGTCGTCGTCAACGTGTGCCAGCTCAGCAGTGTTGAAGGGGTTTATGCGGCCGGGGACATCGCCCCGGGCCTGCAACTTGTGCCCATCGCCATGGCCCAGGGCGTAGCCGCCGGAGTCGCCTGTGCCACCTCCCTGCATGGTCACGGCACCACCGGCCAGGCGCCCGATCCGGCCCCGGACACCCACCGGTTCACCACCGAATGATCACCGGCATTCACCGGTGAAGCGACCCACAGCGCTGAGGCCGGCCGGGGTCGAGTCCGAGGCAAGGAGTCCGAGACGATGGGGGTCACTTCACTGCCTCGATTCCGACTTGTCGTGTCCGGGTGGCTGCAGCAACCGGGCCAGCACCGGCAACCAGATCAGCGCTGCGGCCACGGTCAGTCCGATCGACCCGAGAACGTCCCCGGGGTGATGCACGCCCAGGTACACCCGGCTCCAGCCTGCCGTCACGGCGAAGCCCAGGCCCAGAAGAATTCCTGCCCCCCGTGCCACCGTCCCTCGGGGCCAGCAGAACACCAGGACCACAGCGCACGCGATCCCGGCACCGATCGCCGCGTGGGCACTGGGTAAGCTGTGCGGACCGACCTCCTGCAACTGCCCGCACAAGGCAACGCCCCGGGGGCGGGGCCGTCCCACCACCACCTTCACCCCAGCGGTGACCGCTCAACCCGGTACCGCCAGGGACACGAAGGCCACGGCACGCCGCGGGGTCCGGTCACGAACCCACAACACGGTCCCGGCCAAGACCAACCACCCGATGGCCACCGGCACCGACGATCCGTAGCGCAGCACCAGAGCCAACACGTCCAGGGCCGGAGAACGCGCCTGCTGCACGGGATCCACCAGGCCCCGGTCCGGGCTGCCGGGCCCCAGGTCCTTCAGCCACAGACCCGCGACGACCACCACCACCCCGAGGACGACACCGGCCGCCACCGCGCCCCACGGCAACCTCGGCAAGCCCCTTCCGTGCCTACCGGGAGAACGGGCCCGACCATGGGCAACGGACATCATGGCGATCAGTGTTCCTCCGCAACCCCCACAGCAGAACTGGACCAACTGGCCCCACCGCACCAGGGACGATTCAATGCCCGCACAGACACCTCACCGACAAAACCGCTCGCCCCTAGCCGGCCCTACGTGAAGCAGTGTGCTTTCTTCATGGCGGGCCGCACCCATGAGGGGCTGCCAGCACAGCTGCGAGACTCTGCCTCCGCCCGTGCCGCCCAGGACGCGGCCCAGATGCCGCACCGCCACCTGGACTCGAGCCTCGCTCAGATCCTCCCCGATCTGATACGGGGCTGGCGGGCCGGGGAGCCATTCCGTGCCCAGGACCGGTTCGGGGTGCGCTGAGCGTTCACGGTGACAGGCACGGCACCGGTTACCCCCGGTGGACCCTTGATGTTCACTCGTGCGCCCTTCCTGACCCGGCATGTACTTACTACCGTGGAAGGCAGACGACCGATGGAGCCCGTCACGCACCGGGAGGTCCCTTCCGGGAAGTCCACGTTCCAGGAGGTCCGAACTCATGAGCACTTTGAGCACTTTCACCCAGACCAGCCCTGGTCCGCTGGCCGGATCGTGCATCGACGAGACCCCGGCTCGGCTGCGCCGCTACCGGATGCTCGTGAACCGGCCCGGACTGAAACTGACTGCCGGTGAGCTGGTGCTGTGCACCGACTACGAGTACGCCCCGCATCAGGCGGTCGTGCCGGTGCGCTGCGAGGCCGACGGCTACGCACCCGGGGCGTTACTGGCGCGCACGGAGGTGGAGTTCGTCGAGCAAACCGAGGAGATGCTCGGCCCGATGTCCTGGGGCAGACCCGGAACACGGCCCTGAGGACGGCCCCCTCGACACGGCGCTGCACGTGAGCTGCCGCGCACAGACAAGAACACGAGCTCCCCCGCTCCGACTCCCGACCCCCGCACCCCAGGAACTCAGGGTGTGCGGGGACCGGTGAGCACCAGTCGGCGGCCGAGGCCGGCGCCACGGGCCACGACGCGTTCGAGAAGTCCTTGCCCGAGGGCGCGGTGCCAGGCCGTGGCGAAGACCGCGGCCACGACCATCTGGATGAAGAACCACAGGTAGGGCTGGTCGTAGTGGACCTCGGTCGACAGGGCCAGCAGGTGAGCCGAGTACAAGGTCAGAGTCATAGTGCCCATCGCGCTCAGCGGCAACAACCAGCTGCCCAGGCGGCGAGCCAGCAGAAGGAATCCCCCCAGTGCTGCCGCCGCGGACCCCAGGCCCACTGCCAGGGCCAGGGGGGTGTTGGTGTGCGGGCCGGCGATCGCCAACCACCACCAGGTGGTGGTGGGCAGGACCTGGTCCGGTCCAAAGGTGATGATGTCGTCGATCAGGTCCTCGCTCAGCGCCGGGGTGTGGGACATGAGCTGGTCGTAGCCACCGGCCTGGAGGATCAGCACCCAGTAGGCCGACCACGCCACCACGGCCACCCCGATACCCACCAGCAGCAGATAGATTTGGACGTGGATACTGGCGAGGTTCAGCCGCCCGATCGCCAAACCGGCCAGCAGATAGGCCAGATACGGCAAAGTCGGATAGGTGCCGGTCAGCAACAACTGGGCGAGAGTCGCCCCGGGGGCGGCGGCCAGGTCCGCGAAACCCGGATTGAGATCCTTCGCCACCGGCAGCATCTCCAGCAGCAGGTGCATCAGGACGGGGCCGGCCATGGCGAAGACCGCCGCCCAGGCGAAGAGGGTCTTGGCGGACAGGCGCAGGAACGGGATCGTCAGCACGAAGAACGCCCCGTAGTAGATCAGGATGTTGACCGCCGGGATCTCCTCGACGGTGGTGCCGGGAATCAGGGGATTGATGGCCAGGCCCAGCCCGGTAATGAGCAGAGCTCTCACCAGGATGCCGGCCCGGGTGGCCGTCATCGCCCGGCCGGTGTGCGGGGTGCGGCCCCCGGAGGTGAAGGCCAGGCTCACCCCGGCCAGCAGCGCGAACAGCGCCGCCGAACGCCCGGCGAAAAGGGTCCACTGCGCGGTAGGTTCGAAGGTCTCTGGGTCCCAGGCGGGCAAGACGTGGATGGAGGCCATCCCGATCAGGGCCAGGCCGCGGGCCGCATCGATCCCCACCAGCCGCCGCTTGACGGGAGTAGCGGGCCCGGTGCCGGCCCCGTCGCCAGGGGCCCCTGCAGGAATCTTCCGCCACGGTGCGGCATCCGAGATGGGCGCCCGGCTTGCGGGAGTCGGACGGCGGTCGGAGACAGTCATAACAGGTGCGGGCTCCCCCAGATGATGTGCCGGCAAGGCCCCTGCCCACCGATCCAGGCCGACGGGCCCAGGACACTCACCACTGGACCAGGTACCGATGTGGCCCGAATATCAGCAACCTGTGACAGAGCTGTGAATGGGGCTTGACTAGTACGAATCCTCTCGAGGAGTCGTCACTCACTCCGATCCGCTGGAGCCCATGAACTCACTGGCTCTTCCTCTGCCTGCACGTCCAGGAACAGATCTTCGATCATGACGGCGCCCAGGTAGCCAACCACACCACACATCATCAGCAGTCTTCCCATTTCCTCCTCGACTCACTACCGCGGTAGTTATCACACCGGTCGTGGCCGGGGCCGGAGTTCGGCCGGTGGACTCGATGGGCAACCCCTGGTCGGGGTCCTACGTGACCGCCTCCGGGAACCTGCTGGCAGACAT